>JBFXBD010000013.1:0-115897 GCA_050183625.1 Gammaproteobacteria bacterium | reverse complement strand
GGCGTTCAAATTGACGTGGACTCACCGCGCCTTCGGCGCAGGGTCGGGGGCCACGGGTATCTTGCAGGAGGCAAGATACCCGTGGTTCCCGAGCCGGATCGAAGCCGAAGGGCAGCGCAAAACGCGCTGCATCCGGTGACCGCAGACTCCGCAAGTCGCGGCAAGCAACTTGAACCGCGCCCGGCCGGCGCCATCCAGGAACAGGCGTGGCAGGTCATGCGGAACGGGTGACCGGATGCGCGCGATCAAGGAAAGCGGGGCGGGGCGTTGCGGCGGCGCGCGCGCATCGCGTATGTTCCACTGACCCGATCGAATGCACGTGCACGTGCCGAGGTGGATGGTGAGCGAACAGGCATTGCTGGTGAGGGACGTAATGCAGTCCCAGGTGCGCACGGTGCGCCGCAACGATCAGGTCGACATGGCCGACGCGCTGATGCACCAGGAGCGCATCCGCCACCTGCCCGTCATCGACGAGGACGGCCTGGTCTGCGCGGTGGTGAGCCAGCGCGATCTGTTCCGCAGCGCGCTGGTACGCGGGCTTGGCTACGGCACCATCGCCCAGGACCGGATCCTGCGCCAGATCGCGGTGAAGGAGGCGATGTCGAGCGAAGTCCACACCACCACGCCGCAGACGCCGATCGCCGAGGCGGCGCGGACCATGATCGAGCGCCGGATCGGCTGCCTGCCGGTGCTGGAGGGTGATCGGCTGGTCGGCATCCTCACCGAGACGGATCTGGTCCGCCTGGTCGCGGACGGCAAGGCGCCCTGATCCGCCTCAGCGCGCCAGCGGGCCGCGCAGCAGGCGGCCCGGATACGCACCGGTGTGCTCGCCCGCGCGCAACACCACCTGGCCGCCGACCACGGTGGCGTCGATTCCGTCGGCCCGCTGCGTCAGGCGCATCGCCCCGCCGGGCAGGTCCCGGACCACTTCCGGCAGCCGCGGCCCGATCCGATCCGGATCGAAGACGATCAAATCGGCAGCCAGTCCCTCGCGCACCAGGCCGCGATCGTGGAAGCCGAACGCGCGCGCCGGTGCCAGCGTCAGCATGCGGATCGCGTGTTCGAGCGAAAAGGCCTGGCGCCTGCGCACCCAGTAGGCGAGCAGGTAGGTGTGGATGGAAGCGTCGGCGATCTGGCTGACGTGCGCTCCGGAGTCCGAGAAGGTCATCAGCGTGCGCGGATGGCTCATCGCCTGCAGGATGCAGTCCTCGTCATTCTGGGACAGCAACTGCGCGAACAACTGGCGCATGCCGGAAGCCAGTGCGAGATCGATCATCGCCTCCACCGGGTGCACGCCGCGTTCTACGGCGACTTCGGCCACCGTACGGTGCGGCGGCAGCACGCTGTCGAACACCAGCGTGCGGGCGAAGTCGGGCCGGCGCATCTCCGGCCCCACGCCCTCGCGATAGTCGCCGTGCTCGGTGGCCTGCACGAGGCGCTGACGCAACGCCGGGTCGCGCAGCGCCGCCTGCTGTTGCTCCAGCGGCAGGGCGCGCAGTTCGCGCCAGTGCGGCAGGGTGTCGAAGGGAAGCTGGCTGGCGAAGGAGACGATCGTCATCGTCGGCTTGCACACGGTCTGGCCGATGAGCTGGCCACCGGCCGCGGTGACGGCATCGATCTGGCGCAGATCCTCGCGGAAGGTCTCCGGCCGCGCCAGGACGCCGAACATGCACGGCACGCCGGTCGCGAGCGCGATGTCGACCACGTGCGGCCGCATGGCGTTCCAGGCCTCGACGTTGTCCTGCGCGATCTCGAATATCCCGGCGCCGGCTTCGCCCATCACCGCGACCAGGCGCGCGACCTCGTCCCAGTTCGCGAGCCGGGACGCCACGGGGCGGTCGTCGGAAGTGCGGTGCGCGCTGCTCAGGGAGGTGGTGAAGCCCATCGCCCCGGCCCGCAGCGAACGATCGAGTTCGCCGGCCATGGCCGCCAGATCGGCGTCGGTGGCCGCCTCGGTGAACGCGCGCTCGCCCATGGCCCAGGTGCGCAGCGCCGAATGGCCGACGTAGCCGGCGTAGTTGATCGCCTTGGGGCGGCGATCGACCGTGTCGAGGTATTCGGGGTAGGTCTCCCATTGCCAGTCGATGCCGGCCGCCATGGCCTGCGCGGAGATGTCCTCCGCGCGCTCCAGGTTGCGCACCACGAACGCGCGCTCGTGCGGCCGCGCCGGGGCCAGGCTGAAGCCGCAGTTGCCCATCACCACCGTGGTCACGCCCTGCCAGCAGGAATTCGTGCCCAGCGCATCCCACATCACCTGCGCATCCATGTGGGTGTGGCCGTCGATGAACCCCGGGCAGACCACCTTGCCGGTGGCATCGATCTCCTCGCGCCCCGCGGCGCGCAGGCGGCCGACGGCTGCTATGCGGCCGGCGTTGACTGCGATGTCGGCACGGAAGGCGGGCAGCCCGGTGCCGTCCACCAGGGTGCCGCCGCGGATGACGAGGTCGAAACTCATGGCGAAGTCCTCCTGGCCGATAAGTATAGGCTTCGCCGCGCGGCGGTGGTCGGCCGCGGCGAATGCGACCATAATCGTGCGGGAGCGTGCCCGCGCGTCGCGGCCGGCCGGCAGCACCGGCTGCCGCTTCGGATCCGGAGAATGACATGATTCCAGGCCAATTGCTTCCGAACCTGTTCCTGCGCGGCCTGGGCGAGCTGCTCATCCTGCACGTGTCGGGCGAGCGCGTGCTGCTCGGCCAGCTTGCCGTGGAGAAGGGCAAGGCAGTGCTCAAGGATCGGGAGTTGCTTTCCGGCTTCGCCCCGGCCCAGGTCGCCACCAGCATCGAGGCCGGCATCGTCGGCGCCGTGTGCGATCTGCCCGGCCGGGAATGGGAGACCCTCTCCTTCCTGGGCACGAAGCACTGCCAGATCCCGACCGATCTCAGCGCCACCCGCGCCGGGCTGCTCAAGGCGGTCAAGGGCAAGGAGGGCGGCTCCCTGATCGACTTCGAGGGCAGCTGGTACCGCGGCTTCCACCTGATGCTCGAACACTACCTCCTACCGGTGGTCACGCTCATTCCGCTGCCGACCCTGCGCAACGCCACTGGCCTGGCGGTGTGCGATCTCAAGATGGCGACGCTGCCGCTGCCGGTGCTGCAGTCGGTGCACGACGTCCTGCGTTCGCAGGTGGACAAGCGCCTGACCATCGCGGTCGAGGACGTGAACGTCGACCAGGACGAGTTCACCCAGCTGTTCGGCGCCTATCTCAAGAGCGATAGCTGACGGCACCGCTGGAGCGATGCGCAAGCGTACCGCCATCGTCGGCGCGGGCCCGGCGGGGATCTGCATGGGAATCGCGCTGCGGCGCGCCGGCCTGGACTTCACGATCTTCGAACGCGCCGAAGCGATCGGCGGCACCTGGCACCACAACAGCTACCCGGGCGCCGCCTGCGACATCCCCTCGGCGCTGTACCAGTTCTCGTTCGACATCCGCTGCGACTGGTCGCGCCCCTATGCGCCGCAGCCGGAAATACGTGCCTACCTTCAGGACTGCGCCGCGCGCCACGGCCTGCTGCCGCACGTGCGCCTGTCCACGCCCGTCATCGCGGCGCGCTGGGACGAGGCGCGCGCGCTGTGGACGCTGACGACGGGCAACGGCGCCAGCCACGAGTTCGAGATCCTGGTCAGCGCGGTCGGCATGTTCGGCGACCCGCAGTGGCCGGACATCGACGGCCTGCACGAATTCGGCGGTGCGCTGTTCCACTCCGCGCGCTGGGCGCACGGCCACGACCTGGGCGAAGAGCGGGTGGCGGTGATCGGCAGCGCCGCCAGCGCCGTGCAGGTCGTGCCCGCCATCGCCCCGCGGGTGCAGCGCCTGCACGTGTTCCAGCGCACGCCGAACTGGGTGCTGGCCAAGCAGGATGCGCCCTACAGCGCGTCGGAGCTTGCGCGCTTCGGCCGGGATCCGGCGCCGATCCTGGCGGCGCGGCGCGAGGCCTGGGACTGGCTGGAGGCGCTCATCACCTTCGCCGATCCGGCGCACCGGCAGCAGTCGGAGACCTGGGGAAGGGAAAATGCCGCGTTGGTCGCCGATGCCGGCGTGCGCGCGCGGCTGACGCCGGACTACCCCTTCGGCAGCAAGCGCGCGCTGGTGTCCAACGACTGGTTCCCGGCCTTCAACCGCGACAACGTCGAACTGGTGACGGAGCCGATCGCGCGCGTGACGCACGGCGGCATCCGCACCGCCGACGGCCGCGAGCGCCAGGTAGACACGATCGTCCTGGCGACCGGCTTCGCCACCACGCGCTTTGCTTCGGTGATGGACGTGATCGGGCGCGGCGGCCTGCGCCTGCGCGACGCCTGGTCGGACGGTGCACAGGCCTACCTCGGCATTGCCGTTCCCGCATTCCCGAACCTGTTCATGCTCTACGGGCCGAACACCAACAACGGCTCGATCCTGTTCATGATCGAGTGTCAGGTCGAATACATCCTGCGCCGGCTCGCGCGCATGGGCGAGGAAGCCCTGGACTGGCTCGACGTGCGCCCGGCGGCACTGGCCGCGTACGACGCGCAACTGCAGCGCGATCTGCAGGCGGTGCAGGTCTGGCAGACCGGGACGCGCGACTACTACCGCGCCGCCAGCGGCCGCATCGTCACGCAGTGGCCGTGCACGATGTCCGCGTACCACGCGCTGACGACGCGGCCCGACCCCGGCGCCTGGGACGCGGGCCGGCGCACGGGCTGAGGGCCGAGGCTGGCGGCCGGTGTCGGGCAGCGCTGTCGAGAGCGCGCAATGCAGTGTCTGAACGGAGAAGCTGCAATTGTTCCCGATCGTTCCCAGATGGCGTTGGCGTGTGTGCCCTCTGCCGATTATTTCTGCGTGCATGCGTACACCGCCGCGCCCAGTCCGGCGGCGCACGGCAACGTAATCACCCACGACAATGCGATATTGCGAATGACGAGCAGATTGGCCTGCCGGCTGGTCAAGCCGATGCCGAATAGTGCGCCGACGGAAACATGGGTGGTGGATACCGGCATCCCTGCCAGGCTCGCAGCCACGACCAGGCAGCCGGTGGCCAGATTGGCGGACAATCCCTGGCCGTGGTTC
This sequence comes from Gammaproteobacteria bacterium, assembly GCA_050183625.1. Taxonomy (GTDB): domain Bacteria; phylum Pseudomonadota; class Gammaproteobacteria; order JADZEE01; family JADZEE01; genus JBFXBD01. The sequence continues at coordinate 110,853 of JBFXBD010000013.1, read as the reverse complement.
ATGCGCGTTATCCTATGGCTCATGGTCTCCGCAACGGAGCGCGCGCTCAAAAGCCCGCCGATGGCGATCGCAACTGCGACGGCTACCAGACTCCACCGAGCATCCGTTGCGGGCATTACCAAGAGCAACGCGGCCATTTTCGGCGTATCGTTAAGACCGCGCGCGAAGCTCACGATGCCGGCGCTGAGGAAGTGTGCCGCATCCATCGCCCGCTGGCAGTTGATTCCCAGCAGCCGCCCCGCATAACGCTCGCTGCAAGTGCTCTGCTCCGCCGCGCAGAACGACAGCGTCGGCATCACCGATTGCATCGTCAGGATCGTGGTCGGCTGCGGTATCGGCACGACGCGCTGCTCCTGGCCGATACAGATACACCACTCCTTGGTAACGCCGAGCCGCAGGCGCCAGCAACGCAGCAGCAAGAACAGCGTAGCGCCCAAGACGATCGCGACGAACGGGCTCAGCAGCAGCGGCAGCATAAAGGTGCGGCCCAGGACGCTGAGATCGACTTGCGTGCCGACAGCAACCCAGCCGCCCCCGAGCATCGCTCCGGTCAGGGCATGGGTCGTGGAAACAGGGAATCCGGTTACCGTGGCGAGGATCACCGCCAGTCCGGCGCCAATCGCCACGGCCAGCAGAAAGAGCTCCGAACCAATCACCGCGTCGGGCACGAGCCCCTTGCCCGAAAACCGCTTGAGCAGGCTTTCTGCCAGCGCAATCGCCGCGATTGAACCGGCAAAGGTGGTCGAGGTCGCCCACGCGATGGCTGTGCGATAGCTCGCGGCCTTGCTGCCGAGCAACGACGCCACGCCTTTGAAATTATCATTTGCGCCGTTCGAGTAAGCGAGGAAGCAGACCGCAGTCAGCAGTATCAATGTCATGAGCTGAATGCCCGGCCAGGATGCCGTAGTACGGTCTCTATACGGCTGCGGCGACTGTTTGGATTCGCCCTTCCTCTGCGCCGATTCTCATGTCACCGGCATTCTCTCGGCGACCCGGACTTGATTTGCGATGCCGTGCGCGCAGCCGACCGGGTTGCAGCCTCAGGCCGCGGTGATCGCGCCTTGCGCCGGGCGGTGGTTTAGCAGCCAGCGCGCGAATTCGGCCGCCGGCACCGGCGCGCTGAACAGATAGCCCTGAAGTTCGTCGCAGCCGCGCCGGCGCAGGAACTCCGCCTGGGTCTGCGATTCCACGCCTTCGGCGACCACCTTGAGTTGCAGGCCGCGCGCCATCTCGATGATGGTGGCGACGATGGTGAAATCGTCCCGGTCCAGTTCGCGCACGAAGGACTGGTCGATCTTGAGCACGTCGATCGGCAGCTTGCGCAGGTAGCTGAGCGAGGAATAGCCGGTGCCGAAGTCGTCGATCGCCAGCGTCAGCCCGAGCGTCTTGAGATCCTCCAGCACGCGCACCGCGGTGCGTGCGTCCTCCATCACCAGCGACTCGGTCAGCTCCAGTTCGATGAGCGCCGGATCGATTCCGGCCTCGCGAATGATGGCGCCGATGCGCTCGGCGAGATCCGGCTGCCGGAACTGCGCCGCGGAGAGATTCACGGCGCAGCGCAGGTTCGCCAGGCCCTGTGACTGCCAGCGCCGGACCTGCTCGCAGGCCGAGGCCAGCACCCATTCGCCCATCGGCACGATGAGGCCGATCTCCTCGGCCACCGGGATGAATTCGCCGGGCGAGACCCGGCCGAGGTCCGGGTGGTTCCAGCGGATCAGCGCCTCGGCGCCGGTGGGCATCAGGTCCCGGGCCCGCAGCTTGGGCTGGTAGAACAGTTCGAACTGGCCGGCCTGCAACGCCTTGCGCAGGCTGGTCTCGAGCGCCAGGCGCTGGAAGGCGCGGGCGTTCATCGAGGCGGTGTAGAACTGGTAGCAATCCCGGCCCTGGCGCTTGGCGTGCGCCAGCGCGGCGTCCGCGTGCGCGATGAGATCGTCCTGCGCCTGGCCGTCCTCCGGATAGACGCTGATGCCGATCGACAGGCGCACGAACACCTCGTTGCCGGCGACGTCGAACGGCGCATCCATCGCCGCGCGGATGCGCGCGGCCACGCCGGCGGCTTCCTCGGCCTTGCGCACGTCCGCGAGCATGATGACGAATTCGTCGCCGCCGAAGCGCGCGAGCGAGTGCGCCGGGGTGGCCTCGGTACCCGCCCGCAGCATGTCGTCGCCGCCCCGGATGCAGGCCGAGATGCGTTCGGCGATCGCGCGCAACAGCGTGTTGCCGCCCTCGAAGCCGAAGGTGTCGTTCACGCGTTGGAAGTGGTCGACGTCGAGCGCCAGCACGGCGACCCCGCGCCGGCGGCGTTGCGCATGGTTCAGCGCCTTGCCCAGTTCCCGGCGCAGCAACGCGCGGTTCGGCAGGCCGGTGACGCCGTCGTAGTAGGAAAGGTGCTGGATGTGACGCTCGGCGCGCCGGCGCTCGGTGACGTCCTGGACGGTGCCGAAGATCCGCACCCGTGCGTCCGTGCCGATCTGCGGCACCCCTTCCACGTGCAGGTCGCGCAGCTCGCCGCCGGCCTCCACGGTGCGGCACTCGAACGACAGGGGCACGTGGTCGCGCGCGGTGGCGGTGAAGGCGTCGAGGATGGCGCGCGCGTTCTCGCACCGGATCCGCTCCACGAGATCGGCGAACGTGTTCACCTCGGTGTCGGGTGCCAGCGCGAAGATTTCGTGGGTCTGCAAGTTCCAGCGCAGGAGCCGGCCGTCGGCTTCGGCCTCCCAGTAGCCCAGCCGTGCTATCCGCTGCGCCTGGCCGAGGCGCATTTCGCTCGCGCGCAGTTCGTCCGCGGTGCGCTTGGCGCGCAGCATGTACTGCAGGCGGTGGCCGAGCAGGGTGTAGTTGATCGGCTTGGTGACGAAGTCGGTGGCGCCGGCGCGGTAGGCCTCGTCGATGGAGGCGCTGTCCTCCAGCCCGGTCATCATCAGCACCGGCACGAATTCCCCGCCGGGTTCGGCCCTCAGGCGCCGGCAGGCGGTGAATCCGTCGACGCCGGGCATCATCACGTCGAGCAGAACGATGTCCGGCTTCAGTTCCGCGTAGCGCTCCAGGCACTCGGCACCGTCGGATGCCGAGCTGACGCGGCAGCCCATCTTCTCCAGCGCGGCGCCGGTGAGCGCGAGCATCACCGCATCGTCGTCGACCAGGAAGACGTGGGCACCGGGGTTCGTGTCGGACATGGCTGGCGAGGTTCCGTCGTGGTTGGACATGGCGGTCAGGCGCAGGCGCGCTGGCGTACGGCTTCGAGTGCTTCCACGGCGCCGTCGAATTCGTAGTCGAAGACATCGAGCTGTGCCGCGGCCGACTCGACCTTGCCGCCGCGCGCCATGCTCTCCAGCTCCGCACAGCGCTTGGCGAGCGCGGTCGCACCCAGGCTGGCGCTGCTGGACTTGAGAGAATGCGCGGCGTGGCGCAGGCGCTCGGCGTCGCCGGCGGTCACCGCGGCGCGGATTTCCTGCGCGAGCTGCGGGGACTTGTCCAGGTACATGCCGACGATGCGCACGACCAGATCCGGTTCGCCCTCGACCTGCAGGCCGCGGATGCGGTCGATGGCGCCCTGGTCGATCGCCGGCACGGCCGCCGGTGCCGGGGGCCTGGCGGGCTGCGCGGGCGCCTGTGTGCCCGCTGGCGCGGGCGCGTCCTTGGCGGACAGCGGCAGCCAGCGGTCCAGGATGGCGGCGAGCTGCGCGCGGGTGAACGGCTTGGAGAGGTAGTCGTCCATGCCGGCAGTCAGGCAGCGGTCCCGGTCGCCCTCCATGGCGTTGGCGGTGAGCGCGATGATCGGCAGGCGGCGGTCGGACTCGCCACGCTCCCAGGTGCGGATCCGCGCGGTGGCGTCGAAGCCGTCCATCACCGGCATCTGGCAGTCCATGAGGATCAAATCGTACGGGTCGCGGGTCTGGTCGAGCGGCGCGTTGGCGATTGCGTCCACCGCTTCGGCGCCGTTGACCGCGAGTTGCACGCGGCAGCCCAGCGCGAGCAACTGGCTGCGGGCGACCTCGCTGTTGACCGGATTGTCCTCCACCACCAGAACGTGGCCGTGGAAGCGCGTCGGCACGGTCGCGGCCGGCTCCCGGCCGGTGCGCGCGGAGCGCGTGCCGGCGACCTCGCCGACGAGCGCCTCGAGCAGCTCCTGGCTGCGCACCGGCTTGGTCAGGTAGCGGTCGATGCCGGCGACCAGCCACTGGCCGGTATCCTCCAGGTTGCCGACCGTGGTGAGCATGACGATCTTCATTCCCTTCAGGCGCGCGTTCGCGCGCACCTGGCGCGCGATGTCCGTGGCGCGGGTACCGCCGATCCTGTGGTCCAGGATCAGGAAGTCGAAGCCGGCGCCGCGCGCCTGCGCGGCGTCCAGCGCCGCAAGCGCCTTGTCTACGCCATCGGCGACCGTGCACTCCATCTTCCACCCGCGCATCTGGTTGCGCAGCAGATCGCAGCCGGCGCCGGCCTCCAGGGCGATCATCGCGCGCCTGCCCGCGAGCACGGCCGGATCCCAATTGCCTTCGCGCGGCAGCGCGTCGACCCGTTCCTTGGCCAGCGTGCAGGTGAACCAGAAGGTCGAGCCCGCACCGAAGCGGCTCTGTACGCCGATTTGCCCGCCCATGAGCTGGACGATCTGGCGGCAGATGGCCAGGCCCAGCCCGGTGCCGCCGAACTGGCGCGTGGTCGAGCCGTCGGCCTGGGTGAAGGAATCGAAGATCCGCGCCTGGTGCTCGTCGCGGATGCCGACGCCGGTGTCGCGCACCTCGAAGCGCAGCGTGGCGTGCCCGGCATCCTCGCTTTCGACCGATGCCGACAGCACCACCTCGCCGCGCTCGGTAAACTTCAACGCGTTGCCCACCAGGTTGTTGAGAACCTGGCGCAACCGGTCCGGATCCCCGCGCAGGACGCTGTGCGCGGGCACCGGCCAGACGCAGACGAGATCGATGCCGCTGCGGTGGGCGCGTTCGGCGAACTGGGCGCCGATGTCCTCGATCAGGCGCTGGCCGTCGAACACCAGCGACTGCAATTGCAGCTTGCCGGCCTCGATCTTCGAGAAATCCAGCACGTCGTTGATGATGCCGAGCAGTGCCTCGGCGGAGCGGCGCACGGTGACCGCCAGGTTGCGCTGCTTGTTGGTCATCTCGGTGGCGAGCAGCAGCTCGGTCATGCCGAGCACGCCGTTCATCGGCGTGCGGATCTCATGGCTCATGTTGGCCAGGAACTCGCTCTTGGCGCGTGCCGCGAGCTGCGCCTGGTCGCGCGCCGCGGTGAGTTCCTTCTCGGTGCGCTGGAGCTGCTCGACCTGCCTGCGAAGCGAGCGGTTGAGCGAGTCGGCTTCGTTCTTGGACGCCAGCAGCGCCGCCGCCAGCTCGTCGTTCGCGTACCGGTACTCGAGCGATTCGCGTATCGTCTGCCCGTTGCGGCCGATGAGCCCGAGCATGGTGAGCAGGTAGGCGACCATCAGCCCGGCCAGGACGAAATCGGTCGTCGCCCCGCCGCTGGCCAGGGCGACCGCGAGCGGGACGAGCACGAGCACCTGGAAGCCGCGCGCCAGCGCGGGCAGCGGCGCATACGCGGAAACCGCGCCGGCGGTGACGCCGGCGAGCGCCAGGATCACGATGGTGCGGTACTCGGGCCGATCCAGGACCGCCACCGCGGCGGCGGCCGCCGCCCAGCCGAGCGCCGAGGCGTAGGTCGCGAACGCGAACCGGCGCCGCCACGACGCGACGTCGCCGGGCTCCGGCGCGCGGCGGAATCCTGACACCAGTGCCGCCCTTCCGGCGGTGATCAATGCGACGTAGCCCCACCAGGCGGCGACCAGCGCTCCCGGGATCGCCTGCCAGAGGGCGGCTGCGACCAGGGTGCTGACCATGGCCACGCCCACGAATGCCGACGGCGCATTGAGGTAGGCGAGCTTGAGGCGCTCGGCGTCGATCTGCACGGAAAGCGGCACATTCGGCGCACTGCCGGTATGCGCTTGTGTTGTGATCGGTGCGTTCATCTGGCGGTCGATGCCTGTATGCAGCGGCCGGACGCCGCACGGACGCGGTCGCTGCCCAGGCCGTGGGCGTTGGAGAAGTCCTGGCGGTCACGTAGCAACCGGCGTGCCGTGCCTGCGGGTGACGCCGTATCCGGCACTGCTATCGGCAGCCACGCGCCGGAACTGCAATTGCGCCGGGGGGCGCCCCGATCCGGAGGCGAGGGGGCGGGGTCGGGCAGGCGTGGACGGTGGTGTACACTTCGGGCGGCCCCGCGGCGAGCGGAGCACAGCGCATGCCGGAGCCGGCCCCGGCGCCGCTTCACCACGGTCCGGCACAGGGGGAGGCACGTGAGCGACAAGCCCTTCGATGATCTGCCCGAGGCCGTCGTGCGCATGCTGCGCAGCGCGGCGTTCACGGAATTCGGCACCATGACCGGCGCCGGCGTGCCGTTGGACACCCCGCTGTTCTGCTTCACCGACCACGATGGCGCGAGCATCGATGTCGCCACCGGCCTGGCCTACCCGACGAAGGCCGAGCGCGCGCGCCGCAATCCCAAGGTCGGGCTGTTCATCGAAGGCGGGCCGGGCGAGCCCGTGGTGTGCATCGCGGCCCGCGCCGCGGTGCGTGATCGCGACCCGCAGGCGAACCTGGAACGCTACCTCGCCGAGACCATTGCGTACCTGTCGTCCTACGCCGGCCAGACGCCGTGGCCGATCGTGCGCGAGGCGATCTGGTACTGGGTGCGTACGTTCATCCAGGCCCACCCGGTGCGGATCCTCTGGTGGCCGGACGCCGGCGCGCTCGGCGGGCCGCCGGGCTGCTGGGACGCACCCGCCGGCACGGTGTTTCCGCAGTCGGACCCGGCGCCGCCGGCGCCGCCGACCGCCGCCCCGGCCTGGAAGACGCGCGACTGGCGCGAACGCGCGCGGGAAATCCTCGCGCTCGGCCTGCCCGGCCACGTGACCCTCGTCGATGACGAGGGCTATCCGATCCCGTTCCGATGCGAGTCGGCCACCGGCTGCGACGCCGGCTTCGACCTCTCCATCGCCGCGGGTGCGCCGTGGCGGATTGCCGGCAAGGCGTCCCTGTGCTTCCAGGGGCAGGCCACGTTCGTCGGCGATGTGAGCCCGATCGCGGGCGGTGCGCGCCTGCACGTCCAGCGCATCCTGCCGGACCTGCCGACGGTGATCGACACCTCGGAACTCTGGGCGCCGAGCCCGGCGACCCGCGAGGGACTGATGGGGCGGTTGGCCCGGGAACTCGAGCGCCGCGGACTGCCGCTGCCGGTCGTACCCGTGGACCCGCCGGCACCGACCCGCGGCGGCATCGCCCGTGCGCAGGCGCTCGCGGCGCGCTACGGCGCAGCCGCTGCCACCTGAGCCGGCGGTCCGGTCGGCCGCCGGCTCAGGCCGGCGGCGTCATTGCTTTTCGCGGAAGTCGTCGTGGCAGCCCTTGCAGGCCTTGCCCACCTCGCCGACCGCGGCGCTCATCGCCGCCTGATCCCCGCCGCGCGCGGCTGCGGCGAGGGCCTGGATGGCCTTGCCGTTCTTGTCGAACGCCGCCTTGAAATCGGCCGGCTTCGACCACGCCGCGGGCCGGGCATCGGTGAAGCCGGCGATCTTCGAGCCGCTCACCGCCTTGTCGCTGCCGGGCACGAAGTAGCGCTGCGGCTCCATCGCCCACACCGACTCCAGCCGCAGTGCGTTGGCGGCGAAGGCGTTGCGGTCGAACGGGATCTTGCCCTGCGCCATGCCCGCCAGGGGTGCGAAGTTGATGCCGACCACGCGCATGATCGACTGCCGCGCGCGGATGGCGTCCTCGGCTTTCATGTCGGCCGCAATCGCCCCGGTGCAGCCGGCGGAAACGACGGTAGCGAGCAGTAGTTTGCGGATCATTCTCGAAGCTCCCTTCTATTGCGACGTAGTGACGAGTACGCGCACCGCCAGCGCGGCGATGGCGAGCAGGATCGCCGCGGCCCAGGTGCGGGCCGGGCGCATGGCCGGTGCCGGCGCGCCGGGCGGCAGCGGCTTGGCCCCGGTGAGCATCGGGCGGACGAGGTCCTCCCCGCGCGCCACTCGGTGCCAGGCCACCGCGGCCAGATGCACGGCGACCAGCGCGCACAGCACCAGTGCGCTGGTTTCGTGCAGGCCGGTGATCCTATCCGAGGTGCGCTTGTCGACCAGGCCGTAGAGCGGGCCCTCGGTGGCGATGTCGTCGTTGGCGAACAGGCCGGAGCCGGCCTGGAAAGCCAGAATCGCCAGCAGCGCCAGGATCATCCACCCGCCCAGGGGGTTGTGCCCCAGGGTCGGCGCGGCGCGGCGCGCGCGCAGATCGCGGGCGAATTCAAGCACGGCACGCGGGCCGCGCACGAAGTCGGAGAAGCGCGCGGTGCGGCTGCCGGTGAAGCCCCAGGCGATGCGGAACAGCACCAGGGCCAGGATCGCGTAGCCCGATCGCATGTGCCAGACCATTGCGTTGCCGCCGGTGAAGCCGGTCGCGAGCGACACCGCGACGCATGCGGTCAGTGTCCAGTGGAACAGGCGCGTCGGCAGATCCCAGACATCGATCATTCGCGGCTCGGCACCGCCGGTGTGCTCGGTCATGGCGCGATTGTCCCCGCTGTGGACACTGCCGGGCATGGTAGCGCGAATCGGGTGCGTGCGGCGCGTGCGGGAACCGGTTCACGATTGTGGTGCCGCGCGCCGCGGGGTGCAGGCGCGCGCGGCGACGATTGTGATACGGTTCGGGCGATACCGATATGACAAGGGGAAAGAAGGGATGCGGGCGTCGACGTTGAAGTGCTGGTTGCTGGCCGGCGCATTGGGATGCGGCGGCGCGGCTCAGGCCGCGGTGGTCGGCACGGTGGCCTTTTCGGAGGCCTACGAACTGCCGCTGTCGGCGACGGCCACGCCTTCGTCGGCGTTGCGGCTGCAGTTCCTCTACTCGATCGGACCGGGCGGCACCAGCGACATCGGCACGGTGGTCTTCGAAGACTTCGTCTTCAGTGAGGCGGATGCCGGGCGCACCGTGCGCCTGGAGGGCGTGGCCGACGATCCGCAATTCGACGCATTCGTCGCGCGCGCGACCGACGGCGTGGACGACGATTTTCGCCACGATGCGATCGGAGTCGAAGGCGGCGGCCGCGGCATGATCGATCTCGAATCACAGCGCATCGCGACGCCCTTCCCCTGGCCCGGTCCGGATCTGGCCGGGATCGACGTCACCGCGCTGGAACTCTTCATCGCCGAAATCACCATCAATCCGCTGGCAGGTTTCAGCCAGCAGAACTGGACGGTGAGCGGCGAACTGCGCTTCATCGCCGCGGTGGTTCCGGAGCCGGTCCCGCTGCCCGCCGGGCTCGTCCCGCTGGCAGTGGCGCTCGCGGCGCTGCGCCGCCGCCGCTGCTGAACCGGCCGCGGCGGCTGCCGGCGTTCCCGGGAAACAATCCCGGGGCCGGCTCCGGCGCCGGGCGCCGGCATGCAGCGGCTTCCGGCGTCAGGGCGCCGGGTGTCGATCCACGCTGACGCGGTTGCGGCCGCCGTTCTTGGAGCGGTACAGCGCGCGGTCGCCGCGATCCATGAAGCTTTCCAGGCCTTCGTCCGGGCGGTGCGCGGCCACGCCGATGGAGATGGTGAAGCGATCGATGTAGGTGTTGGCGTCGGTGCGGCGGATGCGCAGCCCCTCGACGGTGGTGCGGATCCGCTCGGCGAGCGCGGCGGCACCGTCAAGCGGCGTTCGCGGCAGCAGGATGGCGAACTCCTCCCCGCCCAGGCGCGTGGAGACATCGCCGCCCTTGATCGACTGCCGCAGCACCTGCGCCACGGCGCGGATGACGCGGTCCCCGAGCAGGTGGCCGTAGGTGTCGTTGATGCGCTTGAAGTGATCGATGTCCAGCATCAGCAGGCAGCAGCCGGCGAGCGTCTGGCCGTTGCCGGCCTCGATGGCCTCGATCGCCTGCGCGAACCCGCGCCGGTTCGCCAGCCCGGTGAGCGGGTCGGTGAGCATCTCGCTCTGCACGCGCTCCAGGCGCAGCCGCAGATCCTCGGTCTCGCGCCGGCTCGCTTCGAGTTGCTGCTGCAACTGCCCGACGGAGTCGTGCATCAGGCGGGTGTCGCGCGAGAGTGCCGAGACGATCTCCTGCAGCGCGGCAGGGTCGCGGATCTGCCGCAGCTGGGAACCGTAGCTGTCGAGCGAGCGGCCATACTCGTCGGCCTGCGCGCCGGCAGCCGCCGTGGAGTGCACCATCTCGTCCAGCACCCGGCGCAGGGTGGCCTCGATGCGTTCGGAAGCCTCGACGTTGCGCGACTCGACGTGCAGGGCGTGCAGCCGGAACACGTCGGCGTCTGAGAGCGCGCGTTTATCGTCCTGATACTGGTCCAGGACGCGCTTGAGATCCGGATTCAACCCGGCAACGTACTCGTACCAGATCGTGTAGCTGAGCGGATGGTAGGCGGCCTCGTGCCGCGCCATGGCGGGGAGCACCAGGCGCAGGATTTCGCTGCTCTGGGCCCTGGATTCCAGATAACGCAAGTGCTTCTCTCCGTGGGACGCCTGTCCATGGGTCCTTAAAGCCGGTCATGGTAATCAAAAAGGCAGGCGACCCCGCAGCGAATTTCGACAGTCCGTGTGGATAAGCACGGCACCGTGGGCGGCCGCGACCATCCTGCCGGGCATACGGCCACGTATGCGCCGCCGCTTCCGTGGCCCGGCGCGCGCTTGCATGCCGCCCCGCGGCCGCGCAACCATGGCGGCGGGAGGAACGCAGCGATGACGGAGACCTTTTCCAGGCGCGAAGTGCTGGGCGCGATGACGGCCCTGGCTGCCGGGGCCGCGTTACCCGCGGTACAGGCCGGCGATACGGCGCTGCCGCTGGACGGCTACTGGCTCTCTGCAGGCAATCCGATCGCCAATGTCGACCAGCGCGAGGTCGAGGACGTCGCGGTGCGCCTGCTTGCGCACCCGGACGTCGCGCGTGCGCGCGAGCAGGCCGGCATGTTGTGGCGCAGCGTGATGGAACAAGCTTCCGGCGCACAGTGGCCGTTGTTCGAGCCGATGCTGGACGAATACGTCTACAACTACGCGCTCAAGGCCGCGCTGGCGGATCCGGATCGGCCGCGGGTCGCGCGCGTCTACACGCCGCCCTGGCGCTGGCTCGGGCGCGCCGTGCCGGGCTCGCGGTGGGGCGGGGACAATCCGGACAACACCTACCGCCTGATCCCGATTGCCGCCGGCGCCCGCTACGAACTCCAGGGCCGGCGCATGGCGGGCGGCATCGCGAACGTCACGTATACGCTCGTGGGCAACACCGCGACCTCGGTGACGCTGTCGTCGCTGGAAGGCCGCGACTTGCACACGGCCCCGGACGGCAGCTTCACGATCACGGTCGACGATCGTCCCGCGGCCGGCCGCGTGAATCACATCCAGTCCAAGCCCGGCGCGCTGTACCTGTTCGTGCGCGACTCATGCAGCGACTGGGAGCGGCAGACCCCGAACGCGCTGCGGATCGCACGCCTGGATCCACCGGCGCGTACCGCGCCTGGCATCGACGAGATGGCGCAGTTCGCCGCCCGGCACATGGTCGAGGACGTCTACCTCGTGTATTGGTTCGAACGCCTGTCCTACGGCGTGCCGCTCAACACCATGCGCGTGCCGCGCAACAGCGGCGGCGTGGGCGGCCTGCGCTCGCAGGTCGGTAGCCAGGGCGTGTTCACCATCGGCGACGACGAAGCCGTGGTCGTCACCGCGAACGCGGCCGGTGCCGCCTACCGCAATTTCGTCGTGCACGACGTCTGGTACCGCAGCATCGAGCCCTGGAAGCGCCAGAGCAGTTTGACCGACGCGCAGATGGCGGCCGATGCCGACGGTCGCTTCACGTTCGTCGTCGCGCACGAGGATCCGGGCGTGCACAACTGGGTGGACACCGCGGGCCTGCACGAGGTACTGGCGCTGCACCGCTGGCAGGGGCTGCCGCCCGATCCGCAGGCCCCGGCGCCGGAAATCGCGTGCCGGCGGGTCAAGCTCCGGGATCTGGACCAGGCCCTGCCCGCCGGGGTGAAGACGGTGACGCCGGACGAGCGCGCGAGCCAGATCGCCCGCCGCGAGGCTGCCTACCTTCGCCGCTACATCGAGACCTGAGATGACGCTCGATCACCAGGTGCGCCTGCTAACCGACCGAGCCGCGATCGAGGAACTGGCCGCGCGCTACGCGCACGCCGCCGCGCGTTCGGACGGCGAGGCAATCGCGCGGCTGTTCGTCGAGGACGGATCGCTCACCACGCACATCCCCGGGGCGGCGCCGCTCGTGCTGCGCGGCCGCGATGCGCTGCGCGCGTACCTCGGCGCGATGGCGCCGCACTCGGCGCTGCCGATGCTGCACAATTTCGTGATCGAGATCGACGGCGACTGCGCCAACGCGACGATTTCGCTGGAACTGCGCACCGTGAGCGCCGGCCGCAGCCTGATCGGCTCGGCACGCTACGACGACACGCTGCGGCGCGAGGACGGCGGCTGGCTGTTCGTCGACCGCGTCGCCACCTTCCATCACCTGGTACCGCTCGCCCAGGGCTGGGCCTGAGCGCGGCAATCGCGTACCGCGATTACGGCGCGACCCGTTCCCGGCGCGGCGCGCACGCGCCGCTGGCGCGCAGCACGGCAATCCTTTCGGCGTCGTAGCCCAGCCAGCCGAGCACCGCGTCGGTATGCTCGCCGGCCCAGCAGCCGGTACCCAGGCTCGCGGGCGTCTCCGAGAACCGCTGCGGCAGGCCGTGCCGCAGGATGCTGCCGAAGATCGGGTGCTCGACCTGCACCACCAGCCCTTCGTCGCGCACCACCGGATCTTCGCACGCGAATGCCGACGCGGTGCCGGGCGCGACCGCGACGCAGCCGATGCCGGCGGGTGCGAGCGAGGATTCCCACTGCGCCGCGGTGCGCCCCGCGAACAGCGCATCGAGTTCGCGCGCGAGGACGGCATCGTTGCGCTGGCGCGCGGCGGCATCCGCGAAGCGCGGGTCCGTGCCGAGCGCCGGCGCCGCCAGGGTACAGAACGCAGCCCATTCGCGCGCGGTGGGCAGGGCCAGGAACACCCAGCCCTCGGCAGCACGGTAGAGTCGGTACGTCGCGTCGAATCCAAGCTGGTCCTCGTCCGGCGCGATCGCCGCCGGCTTGCCCGCGTACGCGTTGAAATCGTCCGAGTACGAGTACGCATTGCCGACCAGCATCGACGTGCGCACGTACTGGCCGCCACCGAACCGGCGCCGCGCGAGGATTGCCAGCACCAGCGCGGTGGCCGCGCTGGCGGCCGCGGCCGCGTCGCCGTTGTTGGCGCCGCCGCCGAAGCGTGCCGCAATCGCGGCAAGCGCCTCGCGCGATGCGCCCGCCGCGCGTGCCGGTTCGAGCCAGGCCGGTGCCTGCCGCGCGATCGCGCCGACCGCCGCAGCGGCGGTGCCGGCGTGCATCGCCTTGCCGGCGAACGGGCCGCCATCGCCGTAGCCGGTGGCGCTGAAGTAGACGATGTCCGGGTTGATCCGGCGGATCGCCGCCTCGTTCATCTGCATGCGATCCGCTGCCGGCTGGCGCAGGCCGAGCGCGAACACGTCGGCGCGGCGCACCAGATCGTAGATGACCTCGCGGCCCTGCGGCGTGCGCGCGTCCGCGATGACGCTGTGCTTGCCGTCCATCACCTTGTGGCCGCCGGCCTCGGGAATGGCGACGATGTCGCGCATGTGATCGCCCTCGGGCGGCTCGACCTTGATCACGCGCGCACCGAGCGCCGCCACCAGCGTGATCGCGTACGGCATGGCGTAGTGGTGGCCGAGTTCCACGATGGTGATGCCGGCCAGCGGGTGCGCGGGCGCAGGCCGGCCGGTGTCGCGCGGGAGCGCGCGGGTGGCGAGATCCTGCAACGGGCCGTGCTCGTCCAGTGCGGGCGCCGGCCGGTCGATCCGGGACGGCGTCGCCGTGAACAGCGCGATCGGGCCGACCTGGCGCATCCGGCCCACGCGCGGATCGTCGATCTGCACCACGTGGCCGTTGTGCACGACTTGCGGGTGGTCCAGCCCCTGCTCGCAGGTACGCGCCCATTCGGCGGCCAGATCGTCTTCGGCATCCATGCGCGGCCTCCAGTGCGACAGCGGTGCGCCGCGGAAGCGCTCGATCACCATTTCCCACAGTTCGCGGTCGCGTGCCGGATCGCCGGTGGTCGGCGGCTCGCCGTGCGCGGCGTGCATGCGCCAGCGCGGGTCGTCCTGGGTGTGGGTCATCTCCACTGCGCGCAGCAGTGCGTCGTATTCCTTCTTCAGCCGGTTGGTGGGCACCACCCAGCGGCCATCGGCCGAGCACAGCAGGCCCATGACCCCGGCCGGCGTACGCCGCGTGCCGTAGCGCCGCGGATTGCGCTGCACGAGCTGGTGCACCGCGGTGCCGAAGTAGTCGTAGGTCATCAGGCCCTGGAACAGCGTCGTCTCCAGGAACTGCCCGCGGCCGGTGCTCTCGCGCACCGCGAGCGCCGCCGCGATCCCCTGCAGGGCATGGTGCGCCGCGCCGACCGACGCCCGCGGCATGCCGAAGAATATCGGGCCCTCGCGATGGCCGGGGCCGAGGTTGGGGCCGAAGCCGCCGGCCTTGGCGGCGATGACGCCCTCCCAGGCCTTCAGGTGCGCGTAGCGGCCGGTCGAGCCGAAGCCCTTCACCGAGCAGTACACCAGCGCCGGATTGCGGGCGCGCATCGCCGCGGCGCCGACGCCGCGCCGGTCGGCGACGCCCGGGCCGAGGGTCTCGATCACGACGTCCGCGTGGGCGATCAGATCGGCGACCCTCGCCGCGCCGTGCGAATCGCGCAGATCCGCGACCACGCTTTGCTTGCCGCGGTTCCAGGTCAGGAATGCGGCGGGCATCGACGTACGCAGCGGATCGCCGCCCGGGGGCTCGATCTTCAGTACCCGGCAGCCGTTGTCGGCCAGCACCATCCCGGGCAGGTCGCAGGCCACGCCGGTGCCGATCTGCACGGCCACGAGATGTTCGAAAATCGCATGCTTCATCGCGGGCACTCTGATTATAGTGTCGGGGTGCAGTATCGCACGGTGCCCACCGAGGCATGAGTCATGCAACTCAGCACGCACCGCACCCTGTGCACCCACGTCGGCAGCCTGCCGCGGCCTGCTGCCCTGTCCGACCTGCTCGATGCCCGCCAGCGCGGCGAGCCCGTGCAGGAAGGCGTTCTCGGCACCGCCGCGGACGCCGCGGTGCGTGCCGCGGTTGCGCGCCAGTGCGAACTCGGCCTGGACGTCGTCAACGACGGCGAGCAGGGCAAGTTCTCGTACATGGCCTACCACGTCGAGCGCCTGAGCGGCTTCGAGCCGCGCGAGGTGCCGGGCAACGGCGCCGCGGCGATCGCCGCGGAAGCGGCGGATTTCCCGGAGTTCTACGCCCGCCACTACGCCACCCGCGGCGGCGCGGTGCGGCGCCACGCCTGCACCGGCCCGATCGCCTACCGGGGCGCGGCCGCGGTGGCCGAGGACATCGCGCGCCTGAAGGCCGCGGTACAGGGCCGGCCGCACGCCGGCCTGTTCCTCACGGCGATTTCGCCGGGCATGATGAAGCTGGCGCCGAACGAGCACTATCCGGATCGCCGTGATTATCTCCATGCACTGTGCGATGCGATGCGCGAGGAGTACCGCGCCATCGTCGATGCCGGCGTGGTGCTGCAGGTCGATTGTCCGGACCTGGGGATCCATCCCCGCGTCCAGGCCTGCGACCTGCCGGCGCACCGGCGCGAAATCGCCGAGAACGTCGATCTGCTGAACTACGCGACCCGCGGACTGCCCGCCGAACGGATCCGCATCCATGTATGCTGCGGCGCGGACGAGGCGCCGCACCACCGCGATCCGGATCTGGTGCGGATCGTCGACCTGCTGCTCGCCGCGCATCCGGCCGGAATGACACTGGTGGGCGCCAATGGCCGCCACGCGCACGAGTGGCGGGTCTGGGAACAGGTACCGCTGCCCGCGGGCAAGGTCATCATCGCCGGCGTGGTCGACAACACGACCAATATCATCGAACACCCCGAGGCGGTCGCGGAGCGCATCGTGCGCCTGGCGGGCGTGATCGGGCGCGAGAACGTCGTCGCCGGCGTCGACTGCGGCTTCGAGACCATCGCCGGGGTATCGGCGCATCGGGTCGATCCGCTAGTCGCCTGGGCCAAGCTCGGCGCACTCGTCGAAGGCGCGCGCATCGCCTCCCGGCGCCTGTTCGGTTGAACGGCGCTGAAAAAGGGGACATTCATCATTCCCATGGAAATGATGAATGTCCCCTTTTTCAGATGGCGGTGCGGGCGATCTCGCTGACGATGCGCTCCAGGTGCGTCACGGAGCGGCAGGCTTCGACCCGATCGCAGCTGGCGCCGAGCTTGCGCATCACCGAGTCGCCATAGTTCCAGAGCGTGCGTGGTTCGGGATTGAGCCAGATGACGCGGCGCGCGCGCTCGTGGATGCGCCGCAGCGCGGCGTCGCCCGGATCGCCGTAGTTGGAGCGCGCGTCGCCCAGGATCAGCACCGTGGTGCGGTGATCGACCTCGTCGCCCGCGAGCCGCTCCAGCTCGGCGAAGGCGGCGCCGTAGTCGGTGGAGCCGTGTCCCCAGTCGTGCAGCGTGCGCTCGATCGCCTCCTCCACGTCCGAGCGTGCGAACAGGTCGGTGACTTCGCCGAGCCGGCCGGAAAATGCGAAGGCGCGCACCTTCGGGATCACCTCGGTGACGCTGTACAGGAACAACAGCAGGAAGCGCGCGACCTTGGCCACCGAGCCGGAGACATCGCACACGGCGATCACCTTGGGACGATCGACCCGCACCTTCTTCCACACCGTCTCGAACAGCAGCCCGTCGTACTCGATGTTGCGGCGGATGGTGTGGCGCACGTCGAGCTTGCCGCGACGCGCGACGTGGCGGCGGCGCGAATGCAGCGCGACCAGGCGCTTGGCGAGCTTGCGGATCAGCGCCTGCATCACGCGGAAGTCCCGGTGCTCCAGGCGCGTGAGTGCGGTCTTCTGCAGTATTTCCTCGCGCAACCGCTGGCCGGCGTTGGCGGTGTACATGAGCATCTGCCGCTCGACCACGCCGCCGACCTGTTCGATCAATCGCGCACGCAGCTCTTCCAGCCGTGCCGCACGCGCGGCGTCGGCGCGCCGGCGCGACAGGGCGTCGATCGCGTCCTCCAGCTCCTGCAGGCCGATGTGCTCGAGGATCCGCCGCAGGTAGATGCCGCGCTGGGTGAAGAAGCGGATGTTCGCAAGCTGCACCTGGACCGCCGCGGCGGCGATCCGCTGTTGCAGGGCGGCATCGTCGCCGCGTTCGAGAATTGAGACCAGGCTCTCGCCGCTGCCGCCGCCCGCGGCCGAGCCCGTGCCGGCGGCGCTGCCCTCTTCGGCGGCGCGCATCGGCGCGGTGCCTTCGTCGTCCTGCGCTGCTTCGCCGTCCCGGCTACGGGTGGACTGCACATCCTCGAAGCGGAAGTAGCGCTCGAAGCACTCGTCGAAGCGCTGCTTGTCGTCGATCGACTTGGCGAGCGCCTGCGACAGCGCGTCGCGTACCAGGGTACGGTCGTCGAACCCGACGATCTCCAGCACCGCGGCGGCATCGATGCTCTCGGCAGTGGAGACGCGCACGTCCGCGGCACGCAGAGCGCGGATGAAGTTCGACAATACCTGGGTCATGCGAGTTTCGCGGCCTCGACCAGCAGGTTGGGCACCTCGGCGTCCAGGGCCTCGATGTCGTCCTGGAACTTCAGCAGCACGTTCAGCGTCGAGCGCACCAGCGCCGGGTCGAGATCGTTGGCGTGCAGCAGCAGCAGGGTGCGCGCCCAGTCGATGGTCTCGCTGACCGCCGGTACCTTCTTGAGGTCCTGCCCGCGCAGGGCCTGGACGAAGCCGACCAGGCGCCGGCGCAGCGAGGCTTCCAGTTCCGGCACCCGCGTCTCGATGATGCGCTGTTCCAGGGCGGCGTCCGGGAACGGAATGTACAGGTGCAGGCAGCGGCGCTTGAGGGCGTCGCCGATTTCTCGGGTGTTGTTGGAGGTCAGGAACACCAGCGGCGGCACCTTCGCCTTCACCGTGCCGATTTCCGGGATCGAGATCTGGTAGTCCTGCAGCAGTTCGAGCAGGAAGGCTTCGAACTCCTGGTCGGACTTGTCGATCTCGTCGATGAGCAGCACCGCGCCGCCCGGCGCCCACAGCGCCTTGAGCAGCGGCCTGGGTTCGAGGAATTCCTCGTTGAAGAAGGTGTCGTCGAACTCGTGCAGGCGGGCGATGGACTCCTTGAGGCCTTTTGCGCCCTGCATCAGGTCGCCGAGCTTTTCCTTGAGGACCTGCGTGTACAGGAGCTGCTTGCCGTACTTCCATTCGTACAGCGCCTTGGCTTCGTCGAGGCCCTCGTAGCATTGCAGGCGGATGAGCGGCTTGCCGAGCATGCCCGAGGTGGCGTTGGCGAGCTCGGTCTTGCCGACGCCGGGCGGGCCCTCGATCAGCACCGGCTTGGCCAGTGCACGGGCGAGGAAGACGACGGTGGCGATGTTGTCGCTGGCGATGTAGCCGCGCTTGTGCAGGCCGTTGCGAACGTCGGCAATCGCCTGTGCGGGGGTCGCGGAGGGCTTTCTGGTCACGGCGGTCGGGGATCCGGTCGGCTGGCGCGGAGCGCGCCCCGGCATTGTCGCCGCGGCGGTGGCGTTCGCCAACCCGCCGCATTCGGATCTTTCCGCTACACTGGCGCGCATGAGCTACTCGATACCCGAATCCCTGCTGCCGCTGCGCGCGCGCCTGCTCGCCTTCATGGACGAGCACATCTACCCGAACGAGCGGCTGCTGCTCGGCGGCACGCCCGAAGGCGAGCGGCTGGAGAAGGAACTCATCGGCCGGGCCAAGGCGCAGGGGCTGTTCGCCATGGGCCACCCGGTGTCCATGGGCGGCGGCGGCCTGTCGTGGCTGGAGAACGCCTACGTCTACGAGGTGATCGGGCGCTCGGACGCGGCGATGGACGTGTTCGGCAGCTACTCGCTGCAGACCTGCCTGATGCTGGATCGCGCCGCGACGCCGGCCCAGCGCGCGGCGCTGGTCGGGCCGCTGGCCGCGGGCGACCTCTTCGTGGCCTTCTCGGTCACCGAGCCGGGCGCGGCGAGTTCGGATCCGACCAGCATCCAGACCACCGCCGTGCTCGACGGCGACCATTGGGTCATCAACGGCCGCAAGTGGTACGTGAGCCACGGCAGCAAGGCGCAGTGGATCTGCGTGATGTGCCGCACCGAGCCCGAGGGTACGCCCG
This sequence comes from Gammaproteobacteria bacterium, assembly GCA_050183625.1. Classification (GTDB taxonomy): domain Bacteria; phylum Pseudomonadota; class Gammaproteobacteria; order JADZEE01; family JADZEE01; genus JBFXBD01. The sequence continues at coordinate 91,590 of JBFXBD010000013.1, read as the reverse complement.
CGCACCAGGCGTTCAGCATGATCCTGGTGCCGGCGGGGACGCCGGGCCTGCGCATCGTGCGCGATCTCAAGGTGATGGGCCTGCCGCGCTCGGATCATCCGGAGTTCGAGTACGCGGACGTCCGCGTACCGGCTGCCAACCTGCTCGGGCGGCGGGGCGAGGGCTTCGAACTGTTCCAGGTCCGCCTGGGGCCGGCGCGGATCACCAACTGCATGCGCTGGCTCGGCCAGGCGCAGCGCGCCTTCGACCTCATGTGCGCGCGCATCAACGAGCGCAAGCTCGCCGGCGGCACGCCGCTGGCCACCCGCCAGCTCATGCAGCAGCACGTGTACGACAGCTACGTCCAGCTCCAGTCCGCCCGCATGCTGGTGCTGGATGCCGCGGCCCGGCTCGGGCGCGGCGAGGAAGCGCGCGTGGAGGTGAGCGCGGTGAAGGTGCAGTGCTCGCGCATGCTGCACGACGTGATCGACCGCGCGCTGCAGGTGCACGGGGCGCTTGGCGTGAGCGATCTCACGCCGCTGGAGTACATGTACCGGATGGCGCGCATCTACCGCATCGTCGACGGACCGGACGAGGTGCACATCGAGCGCGTCGGCCGCAATATCCTGCGCGACTACGCGCGCGGGAGCCCCTGGGATTTCGGATTGCATTGACGCCGCGGGAGGGCGGGACATGGCCGGGCTGTATTTCGAGGAGTTTCAAGTCGGGCAGGCGTTCGACCACGCCATCACCCGCACCGTCACCGAGATGGACAACGTGCTCTTCAGCGCGCTCACCCACAACCCGCAGCCGCTGCACCTGGACGAGGAGTTCGCCAGGAAGACCGAGTTCGGCCAGCGGCTGGTGAACAGCCTGTTCACGCTCGGGCTGATGATCGGCATCTCGGTGGCGGACACCACCCTGGGCACCACCATTGCCAACCTCGGCATGACCGACGTGCGCTTTCCCAAGCCGGTGTTCCATGGCGACACCCTGCGCGCGCGCACCGTGGTGCAGGCCGTCCGCCGCAGCAACTCGCGCCCGGACGCGGGCGTGGTGGAGTTCGAACACCAGGCCTACAACCAGCGCGGGGAACTGGTCGCTTCCTGCCGGCGCTCGGCCTTCATGCGCTGCCGTCCGGGCGCGGGAGCCTGACCATGCGAAGCTGGCTCTTCGTTCCCGGCGACAGCGACCGCAAGCTGGACCGGGCGCTGGACAGCGGCGCCGACGCGCTGGTGCTGGACCTGGAGGATTCGATTGCGCCGTCGCGCAAGGCCGAGGCGCGCACGGCGGTGCGCATGTTCCTGGCCGGCGGCCCGCGCCGCGAAGGCCAGCGCTACTTCGTGCGCATCAATCCGCTCGCCTCGGGGCTGGCGCTGGCGGATCTGGCCGCGGTGGTGCCGGGCCGGCCGGACGGCATCATGCTGCCCAAGTGCGATCCGGACCAGGTACGCACCGCGGATCACTACCTCTCGGCGCTCGAGGCGGCCAGCGGGATGGACGATCGCGCGATCTGCATCGTCGCCATCGGCACCGAGGTGCCCGGCGCGGTGTTCCACCTGGGCGGCTACAAGGCGATCACGGCGCGGCTCGCGGCGCTGACCTGGGGCGCGGAGGACCTCGCCGCGGTGCTCGGCGCCGCCAATCGCGGCGCCGACGGCCGTTTCGAGGACGTGTTCCGCCTGGCCCGGGCCCTGTGCCTGCTGGGCGCGGGCGCCGCCGAGGTCGAGGCGATCGACACGGTATTCACCGATTACCGCAACGGCGCGGGCCTGCGTGCCGAGTGCATCGACGCACGCCGCGCGGGGTTCAGCGGCAAGATGGCCATCCATCCGGACCAGGTGCCGGTCATCAACGAGGCATTCACCCCGAACCCTGACGAGGTGGCCTGGGCACGCAGGGTCGTGGAGGCCTTCGATGCACAGCCGGACGCCGGCGTGGTCGGGATCGAGGGCCGCATGATCGATCGCCCGCACCTGACGCTCGCGCGGCGCCTGCTCGCCCGGCTTTGACGCGGCCCGTCACGGATCGGAGCCTGTCCTGCATGCAATTCACCTTCTCCCCCGAGCAACAGCAGATCCGCGACGCCGTGGCCAGGCTGTGCGCGCAGTTCGGCGACGACTACTGGTATCGCCGGGATCAGGAGGGCGGCTTCCCGGACGATTTCCATGCCGCGCTGGCGGCGGCCGGCTGGCTCGGGGTGGCGATGCCGGTGGAGTTCGGTGGCGCCGGCCTGGGCATCGTCGAGGCCGCGATCGTCATGCAGGCAGTGGCCGAGTCCGGCGCCGGCATGAGCGGTGCGTCGGCGGTGCACCTGAACATGTTCGGGTTGAATCCCGTGGTGGTGTTCGGCAGCGAGGAGCAGAAGCGGCGCATGCTGCCGCCGATGATCGCGGGCCGGGAAAAGGCCTGCTTCGCGGTGACCGAGCCCGACGCGGGCCTGAACACCACGCGCCTGAAGACCTTCGCCGAGCGCCAGGGCGACCGGTACGTCGTCCGCGGCCGCAAGATCTGGACCTCCACCGCCCAGGTCGCCGACAAGATGCTGCTGCTCGCGCGCACCACGCGGCTGGAGGACGTGCGGCGCAAGACCGACGGACTGACGCTGTTCTACACCGACTTCGACCGGCGCCGGATCGAGGTGCGCGAGATCCCGAAGATGGGTCGCAAGGCGGTGGACTCGAACATGCTGTTCATCGACGGGCTGGAGATCCCGGAGTCGGACCGGATCGGCGCCGAGGGCAACGGCTTCAAGACCATCCTGCACGGCATGAACCCTGAGCGCGTGCTGCTCGCAGCCGAGGCCGTGGGCCTGGGCCGCGCGGCGCTTACGCGCGCGGCCCGCTACGCGCGCGAGCGGGAGGTGTTCGACCGGCCCATCGGCCAGAACCAGGGCATCCAGCACCCGCTGGCGAAGTGCTGGTGCGAACTGGAGGCGGCCAACCTCATGACCTTCATGGCCGCGGATCTATACGACCGCGGTGCCGAGTGCGGTTCGCAGGCGAACGCCGCCAAGTACCTCGCCGCAGAGGCCGGCTACCGTGCCTGCGAGACCGCGGTGATGACCCACGGCGGCATGGGCTACGCCAAGGAGTTCCACGTCGAGCGCTACCTGCGCGAGAGCTTCATCGCCCGGCTGGCACCGGTGAGCCAGCAGCTCATCCTGAGCTTCATCGCCGAGCACGAACTCGGCCAGCCCAAGTCCTACTGATTCCGCGCCGGCCCATCGATGAACCGCACCTCGTCATTGCGAGGAGCGAAGCGACGAAGCAATCCACGCGCTGCCGGCGGCATCGAGGCCACGTGGGTCGCTTCGCTGCGCTCGCGACGACGTAGGGGCGGTTCGTTGCCGCAATCGGCCGGGGATGCCCCGGTTCGGCCTCGCAATGACGGCCGGGCGAGGGCGGATCAGCGGGCCTTGAACACCGGCGGGCGCTTCTCCAGGAACGCGCGCTTGGCTTCCCTGCAGTCCTCGGTCATGCCGAGCGCCGACTGGATGTCGAGTTCCATCTGGAACGCCTGTTCCATGGTCTGCGGCGGCCGCGCGAGCAGCGACTTCATCTCCCGCATCGCCAGCGGGGCGATGCCGGCGTAGCTGCGCGTCTTCTCCAGCGCCGCGTGCAGCGCCTGCCCGGCCGGTACGAGTTGATCGACCAGGCCGATGCGGGACGCCTCGGCGGAATCGACGGTGCGCGCGGTCAGCATCAGGTCGCGCCCGGTCGCCAGGCCCACGCGCTGCGTCAGCGACCACAGCAAACCGCCGTCCGGGATGTAGCCGACCCGCCCGAACGCGGCGACGAACTTCGCGGTCTCGTCCGCGACGACGAAGTCGCAGGCCAGTGCCGTGGCCATGCCGATGCCCGCCGCGGCACCGGTCACGGCAGCCACCACCGGCTTGGGCCCGGCGCAGAGCAGGCGCAGGTAGTCGTGGCACGGCACCATGCGCGCGCGCCGCTCGTTCAAACCCTCGGGGGCGGTGTTGGCCATGTCCTCGGCGAGATCGGAGCCGGCGCAGAAATGCCCGGCCGCGCCCTGGACCACGATTGCCCTGCAGCCGGCATCCGCATGGATCTCGCGCAGCACGCGCACCAGCTCGAAGCGCATCGGCATCGACAATGCGTTGCGGCGCGCCGGCGAGTTGAGCGTGACGATGGTGACATCGCCGCGGCGTTCGGTGAGCACGGGTGAATCGGTGGTCATGGCAATCCTCGATCGGTGATGATCCGCGGGTGTGACTGTAGCGAATCGGCGCCGGCCGCGCACCGTGCGGTGCCGGCGCGGGCGCCGATCAGATCGGTGCCACGCCCACCAGCTCGGTGCCCTGGCCGTGGGCCTTGCGCAGCACGAGGTAACCCAGCCCCTTGAAGCCGCGGTGATCCTGCGGCCCGAAGGTGATCACCGTGCCCGGCGCGCCGGTGGCGGCCGGCATGAAGCGGATCGTCTCCATGGCGTCGCGCAGCGCATCGCGCGAGGTGATGCGCATGCGCGCCAGGCCCAGCGCGAAGGCACGGCCGGTGTCGTAGCCGCAGCTCGTGGCCGAGTTCCAGGCCACGTCGCGGTTCTTCGCCTTGCGGAACCGATCGACCACGCCCTTGAGCACCTCGTTGCGCTCGTCGAACTGATCCACGCCGACCCAGCCGATGCAGCCGCGGTGGAAGTCGGCGTTGTAGGTCGCGCCGCAGAATGCGGTACACATGATCCGCGGCGGCTCCCAGCCGAGCGCCTTCAGGCCGTCGCTGATGCGGCCCGGCAGCAGGCCCAGGCCGAAGTAGACCAGTGCGTCAGGGTTCGACTCGCGCAGCTTCTTCAGCGCGGCGGTGACATCGTCCTGCTCGGCTTCCGGCGACACGCCGAGTTCGCTGACCACCAGCAGGTCCTCGACCTGGGCGGTATAGCGGAAATACTGGCAGTATTCCTCGCCGATCTGGCTCGGTGCGTCCTTGATGATCGCGGCGCGGCGCAGGCCGTTCGCGCGCAGCCAGGCGCCGATTACCGCCGGCTCGTCGCCCATGCCGCCATTGGAAAGGTTGAAGGCGTAGCGGCCGACGAACAACTGCGTACCGCAGATCGTGATGGTCGGCACGCCGAGGCGCTCGACTTCACCGAGCACGGCCAGGCTGTTGTCGGTGGTCATCGGCCCGGCGATCCCGAGCACGTTTTCCTGCTCGACCAGCGCGCGCATCACCTCGACGTTGGTCCGGGCGTCGGTCCACGGTTGTCCGGCGTACTCGCGCACCACGACTTCGACCGGGCGGTCGATGATGCGCTTTTCGAAGGCTTCCTCGAATGCGAACCGCAGCGCGTCGACGTAGGCGTCGCTCAGCCCCGCGATCCCGGGCAGGTCAACCATCGCACCGATCCGGTACGGTTGCAGCTTGATGTTCATGCGCGCCATCTGCGATGTCCTCAGTTCTGTCGTTGGGAGGGGCAAACCGGTGCCTGGATGTTGCCAGACCGGCGCGCCGCCCGCCACCGGTGCGGGCCGGGCCGCGAGCGGCTATCATCGGCCGCGGGGGGAGACATGACGCCAGACACGCGGGCCGCGGACGGTGCCGATCCGGGTTTCTACGGCTGGAAGCTGCTCGCGGTGCTCGGGTTCTGCGTCGCGATCAACAGCGGGCTGGTGAGCTACGGCGCCGGCGTCATCAACGCCTACATGGGCGCGGCGCTCGGGCTGGACCGCAGGACGCTGGGCATGATGTTCTCGCTGCTGGCGATCACGAACGGGGTCGCGGCACCGATCATCGCCGTGCTGATCAACCGCCGTGGCGCGCGCTTCACGCTCGCGCTGGGCAGCGCCGCGGTCATGAGCGGTGCCGCGCTGATGGCCTTCTGGGTGCAGAGCGCGTGGCAGGCGCTGTTCGCCTTTGGCGTGATCGTGGCCCTGGGCACCGGCATGGGCGGGGTGCTGACCGTACAGGCCGCGCTCGCCGCCTGGTTCCGGCGCCGCGCCGCGCTCGCCACCGGGATTGCCATGACGGCCAGCGGGCTGGGCGGGGTGATCGGCGCGCCGGCGGTGTCGCGTGCCATCGAGTCCGCGCACGGCGACTGGCGCGCGGGCTGGATCGCGATCGGGGCGATGGCGATCCTGAGCCTGGCCGCGGCGGCTGCGTTCGTGCGCAATCGTCCCGAGGATCTGGGCCAGAGCGCCGACGGCCTGCCGCAGGGACCCGCTGCATCGGCTCCACCCGACGACTGGTCCTTCGCCGAGGCGATCCGTGCCCGCGCGCTGTGGATCGTCATCGGCTGCAGCGTCGCCTACGTCTGCGCCTTCTTCGTGTTCCTCGCGCATGCCGTGCCGCACCTGACGGACCTGGGCCATTCGCGCGCGAGTGCGGCGGCGGCCGTGTCGGTGTTCACCCTGAGCAGCCTCGCGACGCGCCTGTTGTCGGGGTTCGTGGGCGATCGGATCCCGACGCGAATCCTGTGGTGCGGCGCGCTGGTGGCCATGTGCGCCGGTATCGCGCTGCTGGCGCACGCGGGCACCCCGTTGCGCATGTATGCCGCCGCGGTGCTGTTCGGCGGCGGCTACGGCGCGAGCCTGCTGAGCCAGTTCGTCATCGTCGCCAAGTACTTCGGCGCGCGCGCGTACGCCTCGATCTTCGGCTTGCTGGCGCCGATCACCACCGCGTTCAGCGCGGTTGCGCCGGTGGCCGCGGGCTGGAGTTCGGACCGCGGCGGCAGCTACGCCGGTGCGTTCCATGTCCTGGCGCTGCTGGTGCTGGCCGCGGCGGCCGCCATCCTGTTCGCACCGCCGCCTGCGCGCCGCCGCGAGTGCCTGGAGAAATCCGCATGAATGTTCCCGACGACATCATCGAGGCCGACTACGTCATCGTCGGCGCCGGCTCGGCCGGCTGCGTGCTCGCGGCGCGGCTGTCCGAGGATCCGGGCACGCGCGTACTGCTGATTGAAGCCGGCGGCGAGGATCGGCACCCGCTGCTGCACGCGCCGGTGGGATTCGCGCGCACGATGGGCGATCCGCGCTTCGACTGGTGCTACACGCAGGGCCCCGAGCCGCACCTGGACGGCCGCCATATCCACTATGCGCGCGGGCGCGTGCTCGGCGGCTGCAGTTCCATCAATGGCCTGGCCTGGGTGCGCGGCCACCGCGCCGACTACGACGCCTGGGCGGCAGCCGGTTGCGCGGGCTGGGACTGGGGATCGGTGCGCGGGTACTTCGAGGGAGCGGAGAACTACGCTGGCGGCGGCGCCGGCCGCGGTCGCGGCGGCCCGGTGAAGATCGAGCAGAACCCCGGCCTGCATCCCGTGAGCCGGCGGCTGCTGGAGGCGGCGGCACAGGCCGGCCTGCCGGTGCAGGAGGACCACAATGTCGAGGTGCCGCTGGGGATGTCGCGGTTGCAGCTCAATCTCTGGCGCGGCCGGCGCCAGAGCGCGGCGGTCGCCTACCTGGCGCCGGCGCGCCGGCGCGCGAACCTGCGCGTGCTGACCGGCGCCGAGGTCGACCGCATTGAAATCGAAAACGGGGTTGCCGCGGGCCTGGCCATACGCAGCGCCGGCCGTGCGGTGCGGGTGCGGGCGAGCGCGGAGGTGATCCTGAGCGCGGGCACGATCGGCTCGCCGCTGCTGCTGGAACGCTCGGGCGTCGGCGCGGCGGATCGGCTCGCCCGGCTCGGCATCGAAGTGCGCCACGACGCGCCGGAGGTCGGAGAGAACCTCCAGGACCATCTGGTCGTCCTCATGCAGCAGCGCCTGTCCGGCATCGTCACCTGGAACGAACACACGCGCGGCCTGCGGGTCCTCTGGCACGGGCTGCGCTACCTGGCCACGCGCGGTGGGCTGCTCGCCGGCACGCCGACGCAGATCACCGGCTTCGCGCGCGTCGGTGCCGGCGGCGGTGCGGCCGACATCCAGTTCTTCGCCTCGCCGATGAGCTACCACGTGGGCACTGACGCCGCCGGCAACGTCAAGGTGAGCACCGATTCGCGCCCCGGCATGTCGTTCGGCTTCAACCAATGCCGGCCGTACAGCCGCGGCCACGTGCACCTGGGCGCGGCCGATCCGGCCGCGCCGCCGTCGATCGTCGCCAACTACCTCGCCGACCCGCGCGATCGGGACATCGTGCTGGCGGGCCTGAAAATGTGCAGGAAGATACTCGCGCAGCGCGCGTTCGACGACATCCGCGCCGAGGAACTGGGGCCCGGCGCCGGTGCCGTGACCGACGAACAGCTCATGGCCTACGTGCGCGCGGCGGGCGGCACCGCCTACCATGCGGTCGGCTCATGCCGCATGGGCGCCGACGAGCGCGCGGTGGTGGATCCGCGCCTGCGCGTGCGCGGGGTCGGGCGCCTGCGGATCGCGGATGCTTCGATCATGCCGGCAATCGTGTCGGCAAACACCCACGCGCCGACCGTGATGATCGCGGAGAAGGCCGCCGCCTTGATTCGGGCGGGCGATTGACGCGGCCGGCGCCGCACGGAGGGAGGAGGAGATCATGCGCTTTCAGGGCAAGGTGGCATTCATCACCGGTGGTGCGATCGGGTTCGGTCGCGCGTTTGCGCGCGCGCTCGCGGCCGAGGGCGCGGCGGTCGTGATCGCCGACATCGATCTGCCGGCGGCCGAGCTGCTGGCCGCCGAACTGGCCAGTACCGGCGGCGGGGCGCTGGCGGTCGCCTGCGACGTGGCCGACGAACGGCAGGTGGACGCCGCCGTCGCCGCCGCGGCCGCGCGGTTCGGCGGCGTGGACGTGCTCATCAACAATGCCGGCAAACACCTGATGAAGTACAACCAGCCGTTCACGGCGCTGCCGCGCGCCGAGATCCGGGCCCTGTTCGAGGTCAACGTGATCGGCATCGTCAACTGCTGCGTCGCCTGCCGGCCGTCGATGGCGGCGCGCGGGGGAGGAGCGATCCTGAACATCTCCTCGATCGCCGGCCGGCAGCCGACCAGCCCCTACGGCGTTTCCAAGCTCGCTGTGCGCGGGCTCACCACCGCGTTCGCCACCGAGTTCGCCCCGGACCGGATCCGCGTCAACGCCATCGCGCCCGGGCTCATGGCCACCGAGAACGCGATGATCGACCTGCCCAAGGATCTGGTCGAGCGTTTCGTGAACGTCAACCAGCTCGTCCATCGCATCGGCCGGATGGACGACATCGTCAAGGCAATGCTCTACCTGTGCTCGGACGAAGCCTCGTTCGTCACCGGCGAGACGCTTGGCGTGACCGGCGGCTATCCGCTGTATGTCTGAACGCGCCGCAATGGCAATTGGATCCAACAAAGTGGGAGGTGGGGGATGATCAACGCTTTCAGGGTGTTCCTGGCGCTGAGCTGGCTGGTGATGGTCGCGGTGTCGTGGCGGGTGATCGCCGCGCATGGCATGGACGGGACGGATCTGTTCTTCGGCGACATGGCGGGCGACACCTGGCGCGCGCAGTTCAACGTCGATTTCCTGATCCACATCCTGTTCGCGATGTGGTGGGTGGTCTGGCGCGAGAAGTCCAAGCTCGTCGGCGCCCTGTGCGCGGTCGGCTGCCTGATGCTCGGCAGCGTGTTCACCGCGGCCTACGTCCTGGTGAGCCTGCAGCGCGCCGGCGGCGACGTGCGCAGGCTCCTGCTCGGCGCCCACGCCTGACGCGCCCGGCGCGCGGCGGCGCTGGCACAGGTCGGCTTCGTTTCCGGGCCGAGGACCGGGAGTCTCGGTCGGCTACCGCTGCGCAGGCCATCCCTGGCCTGCTCCGCTGCCGCGATCGCTGCGCTATGCCATCCATGGCCCGCTTGCGATCGCAGGCCGCCGCCCGAGACTCCCGGTCCTCGGCCCTGACCGATCGACCGGGTCATCTCGCGAGCTTCGGTGAAATCTCGAAAATCCGGGACGGAGTTTGCGAGGGTGTCAGGACGGGGCGGCGGGCGCGCGGTTCGGAGCCGGGAAGGCGTCCATGCGCGCGAGCACCGGAAACAGCTTCACCCACGCCGCGACCACCAGCAGCGTGGCGGCACCGCCGACCACGACCGCGGGCACCAGTCCGATCCAGGCGGCGACGATGCCGGACTCGAACTCGCCCAGTTCGTTCGAGGCGCCGATGAACATCGAGTTCACCGCGCTCACGCGCCCGCGGATCGCGTCCGGCGTCTCCAGCTGTACCAGCAGGTGGCGCACGTACACGCTCACCATGTCGCCGGCGCCGAGCGCCATCAACGCCGCCAGCGACAGCGCATAGTCGGTGGACAGGCCGAACACGATCGTCGCCACGCCGTAGATGGCCACGCCGCCGAACATCCAGCGCCCGACGTGGTGGTTCAGCGGGTGGTAGCTCAGCGCCAGCCCGGTCAGCATCGCGCCGATCCCGGGCGCGGTCCGCAGCCAGCCGAAGCCGTCCACGCCCACGTGCAGGACATCGCGCGCGTACGCCGGCAGCAGCGCGGTGGCGCCGCCGAACAGCACCGCGAACAGATCCAGGGAGATCGCCCCGAGCACGATCGGCCGCGAGCGCACGAAGCGCAGCCCCTCCAGGAGCGAACTCCAGCCGATCGGGGCGCGATCGCCGAGGTCCTGCCGGTAGCGCACGCTCGCCAGCAGGATGACCGACACGCCGATGAGCAACGCGATGCTGGAATACACCACGCCCGCGCCGAGCCGGTAGACCTGGCCGGCCACGGCCGGGCCGGTGATCATCGCAATCTGGAATGCCAGGCCGTTCACCGCCACGGCGCGCGGGAACAGTTCCGGCGGCACGAGATTCGGAGTCATTGCCTGCGCCACCGGCATGGTGAAGGCGCGCGCGGCGCCGAATACCGCCATGACGACGAAGATCGGCCAGGCCACGCGCAGGCCTGTGAGGTGGAAGGCGAGCAGCGCGAGCGCGCAGCAGGCATCGATCGCGTAGCAGGCGATGAGCAGCCGGCGGCGGTCGAGGCGGTCGGCGAGCTGGCCGGCCGGCAGTGCAAGGGCCACGAACGGCAGGAACTGCGCCAGGCCGATGAGCCCGAGATCGAGCAGGCTGCCGGTGATCTCGTAGACCTGCCAGCCCACCGCCACGCTCTGCATCTGCAGGGCGAGGGTGGCGGCGAAGCGCGCGGCGAGGAAGCGGGCGAAGTTGCGGTTGCGCAGGACCTCCATGCGCCCGCCGGCGGGCGCGGCCGCGCTCATCGCGGCACGCGCCGCGCCGGCCCGGCCGCCGGGGTCATCCGCGCCCGGAGCGCCGCGCGGTGGCCCGATCGAAGGCCTGCAGCAGTTCCTCGCCGCGGGCCGCGACCCGCTCGCGCGACTCGGGGTGGGTGATGATGTAGAACTCGTCGTTGCGGATCGCTTCCAGCACCAGTTCCCCGACTTCCTCCGGCGTGCGCCACACTTCCTCGGGCAGGGCACGCTTGTTCTGCTTCATGCGCTCGAAATACGCGCCCTGCGCCTCGGTGCGCGTCGCCTGCGGCGACAGGCGTTCGGAGTTCTCGCCGATCTTCGTGCGCACCATGCCCGGGCACAGCACGGACACGCCGATGCCGCGCCCGGCGAGATCGGTGCGGATCGACTCGGAGAACCCGACCACCGCATACTTGGATGCCGCATAGGCGCTGAACGAAGGACTGCGGTGGACGGTCAGCCCGGCCATCGAGGCCGTGTTGACGATATGGCCGCCGGCGCCGAGCGCGATCATCCGCGGCAGGAAGGTGTGCACGCCGTTGAACACGCCGGTCGTGTTGATCGACAGCACCCAGTCCCAGGCTTGGGGATCGAGTTCGATCACCGGGTTGTAGTTGGTGACGCCGGCGTTGTTGCACAGGACCTGCACCGGGCCCAGGTCGCGCTCGACGCGGTCGGCCGCCGTGCGCCAGGCGTCGCGATCGGCCACGTCCAGGCGCAGGCACAGCACCGCGCCACGGTGCGCGGCAAGTGCCGCCTCGGCCTGCGCCAGCGCACCCGCGTCCACGTCCGTGACCGCGACCTTCATGCCCGCAGCCGCGAACGCGCCCGCCATGCCGAGCCCGATGCCGCTCGCGCCGCCGGTGACGAAGGCCGTCCGGCCCGCCAGTTCACGCATATGAGTCCCCTTGGGTGATTGGTTCAGAGCGCCGCGTTCAGCGTAGCATCGGCGGGCGGCCGATGCGCTCGACCGGCTCGCCGAGCACGCGCTCGCAGGCCGCGGCGATGGCCATCAGCGTGGCGTCCGTGCCGCCGCGCGCCACGATCTGCATGCCCACCGGCATCGCGGCGGCATCCAGGCCCACCGGCAGGCTGGCCGCGCACAGTCCGAGCAGATTCGCGCAGCAGGTATTGCGCAGCGCGAGCGTATTGAGGCGGCGGTATTCGTCGATGTCTTCGAGCGCGGCCAGCGCCGGCGGGGTGATCGGCACGGTCGGCATGACCAGGGCATCAATGCGCTCCAGGCGCAGCGCGGTCGTGGCCGCCAGCCGCGCGAGCCGCCGCTTGCGGCCGAGGTACTCGCGCGCCGGCAGCGCGCCCGCGTCGCCGATGCGCATCGCCACCCTCGGATCCAGCGTCGGCAGCCACTGCGGCAGCGCGGAATTCAGGAATTCGTCGAGCTCGGTGGCGGTGAGATGGCCGGCGTGGAACAGCTCCAGCATCGGCCCCAGTTCGGGAAAATCGATACGGATGAGGCGAGCGCCCGCCGCGACCAGTTCGTCGAGCGCGCGCGTCACCGCCTCGGCGACGCCCGGCGAGCAGTCGTCCCAGAACACCTCGTCGCACACGGCCAGCCGCAACCCGGACATCGGCATGTCCTCGAGCGCCGCAGGCGGCTGGCCGTCGGCCAGTGCAGCGTCGACGATGTGGAAGGCGCAGCGCGCATCCGCGGCACTGCGGGCCAGCAGGCCCGCGCTGTCCAGGCTCGGCGCGAGAGGCACGATGCCGCTCATCGGCCAGCGCCCGTAGCTGGTCTTCATGCCGACGGTGCCGGTCATCGACGCCGGAATGCGCGCCGAGCCGGCGGTGTCGGTGCCCAGGGCGAGCACGGCGTCCACGTGCAGGCTGATGCCGGCGCCGGCGCTCGATCCGCCCGGCACCCGGTGCTCGACCGCGTCCCAGGGGTTGCGCGGCACCGGCCAGTGCGGGTTGGTGCCCAGGCCGCCGAAGGCGAATTCGACCGTGTGGGTCTTGCCGGTGAACACGGCGAGCTGGCGCCGCAATGCGCCGGCGATGTCGCCGTCGCGCTCGAATTCCGGCGGCAGGCGGCGCGGGCTGCCGGCGTAGATCGGCCAGCCCTCCAGCCCGTAGAGATCCTTCAGCGAGACCGGCATGCCCTGCAGCGGCCCACAGTCGGCGCCCACGGCGAACGCCGCGTCCGCGGCCCGGGCCTGGGCCGCGATGGCGGTCTCGTCCCGATGCACGTAGGCGCCGAGCGCCTGGCCGTGGCGGCGCTGGCGATCGTTGCCGTCCTGCGCGATCGCGGCGGCGGACAAGCGGCCGGCGCGCGCGAGCCCGAGCAGTTCCTCGAGCGGGCGATCCAGCGGCGGCTTTTCGACGATCATGCAGGTGGCGGGGCTCCCGCGCTCAAGTTATCACAATCGCGGTCGATGCTTCGATCCGCGACCGCACGCGGTCGCGCCGTGAGTTCCCCGATGCCAGCGACTATACTTGCCGCCATGTCCACGGAACGACGCGCCGGCAGGCGCATCCACCGGCGCCTGCACCTGACGATCGGCAACTTCGACGCCTGGACCACCAACGTCTCGGCCAGTGGCCTGCAGATCGCCATCCCCATCGCCGATCTGCCGCGTTTCCGGCAGGCGCTGCGCGAGGAGCGGTTCCACGCCGCAGTCGACGTCCCCGATGCCGGCGCCATCGCCATCGAAGGGCAGGTCCGCTACATCTCCGATCACGGCGACGAGTTCCTCGCCGGCGTGCTGATCGAGCACATCGAAGGCGGCACGGCCGCCTGGGCGGACTTCATCGGCTCGCTCGGCGCGGCCTGAGCCGGGCGCGCCAATCCCGCGGCGCGATGGACGAACGCTTCCCCACCGATCCGCAGCCGCGGGCGCACGAGGAGCGCGTCGACGCGGTCATTGGCGCCGAAGGCGCGCTGGAAGTGCTCTCGCAGCGCGAAGTCGCCGCCCTGTGCGACCGCGGCGACGGCGAGTTGCACGAGTTGTTCCGTCGCTGTGCGCTCGCGGTGCTCAACAGCGGCGCCTATGTCGACGACGCCCGCTCGGTCTACGACCTCTATCGCGATTTCGACATCCGCCTGACCAGCCAGCAGCGCGGGCTGCGGGTGGAGATCGCGCGCGCGCCGGCGCAGGCGTTCGTCGACGGAACGATGATCCGCGGCATCCGCGAGCACCTGTTCGCGGTCCTGCGCGACATCCTCTACGCCCACGACCAGATCCTGCACGCCGGGCGCAGCGACCTGTCCACCTCGGCCGGCATCACGGACGCGGTGTTCAATATCCTGCGCAACGCCGGCGTCCTGCGCCTGCGCCCGGGGCGTTCGATCGTGGTGTGCTGGGGCGGGCACTCGATCCCGCGCGAGGAATACGACTACACCAAGGAGGTCGGCTACGAGCTCGGGCTGCGCGGCTGCGACATCTGCACCGGCTGCGGCCCCGGGGCGATGAAGGGGCCGATGAAAGGCGCGACGATCGGCCACGCCAAGCAGCGCATCGCCGACGGGCGCTACATCGGCGTGACCGAGCCGGGCATCATCGCCGCCGAGGCGCCGAACCCGATCGTCAACGATCTCGTCATCCTGCCGGACATGGAAAAGCGCCTGGAGGCATTCGTGCGCATCGCGCACGCGATCGTGATCTTCCCGGGTGGGGCCGGCACCGCGGAGGAGCTCCTGTACCTGGCGGGCGTGCTCATGCACCCGCGCAATCGCGAGGTCCACCTGCCGGTCGTGCTGACCGGCCCGCCCGTCAGCGCGGACTATTTCCACGAGCTGCTGGGCTTCGTGCGCCTGGCACTGGGCGATGCCGCGGTGCAACGGCTGCGGCTCGTCGTCGGCGATCCGCGCGCGGTGGCGCAGGCGGTGACGACCGGTGCGCACGCCGCGCACCTGCACCGGCAGATCCACAACGACGCGGAGTTCTTCTCCTGGCGCCTGGCGGTGGATCATGCCTTCCAGGTACCTTTCCAGGCCTCGCACGCGGAGATGGCGTCCACGGTGCTGTCGCTCGAGCAGGCGCCGCACGAGCGTGCCGTCGCCCTGCGCCGCGTGTTCACCGGCATCGTCGCCGGCAACGTCAAGGACGCCGGCATCCGCGCCGTCGAGCGCCACGGCCCCTACCTGGTGCACGGGGACGCGGCCATCATGAAGCCGCTCGATCGCCTCCTCGCCGCATTCGCGGCCCAGGGCCGCATGAAGCTGCCGGGCAATGCCTACCGGCCCTGCTACCGGCTGATGAGTTGAGCTTTCCGGGTTGATCCGGATCGGTCCGGGCGCGCCCCCGGGCGTTCCGCGGCCTGCCGCGGTGCTAGGATTTCCCCCTGCGCCGGGTTTCCCGGTGGCGCCGGAGGAGGCACATGTCGCTCAATGCCCACCTCGATGTCGACACGCTGCTTGCCGGTACCGGCGTGGCGCTGAACGGCAGCAATCCATGGGATCCGCACGTGGCGGATCGGGCGCGGTTGCAGGCCGCGCTGGCGCACGGCACGCTCGGCGTGGCCGAGGCCTACATCGATCGGCAATGGGATTGCGATCGGCTCGACGAAATGCTCTACCGCATCCTGCGCGCGGGGGTGGATCGGCGCCTGTCGCAACTGCGGCGTACCTTCGCGGCGCTGCTGTCCTGGCTCATCAATCCGCAGTCCGGACGGCGCGCCTTCGCGGTCGGCGCGCGCCACTACGACATCGGCGACGACCTGTACTCACGGATGCTCGATCGGCGGATGATCTACAGCTGCGCGTACTGGCGCGACGCCCGCACGCTGGACGAAGCGCAGGAAGCCAAGCTCGATCTGGTGTGCCGCAAGCTGCGCCTGGCTCCCGGCATGCGCGTGCTGGACATCGGCTGCGGCTGGGGCGGCGCACTGCAGTTCGCGGCCGAGCGCTACGGCGTGCAGGCGGTGGGCGTCACCGTGTCGGCCAACCAGGCCCGGATCGCGGCGGATCGCTGCGCCGGCCTGCCGGTGGAGATCCGGCTCCAGGACTATCGCGCCGTCGAGGGGCGCTTCGATCGGATCTGGTCGCTGGGCATGCTCGAACACGTCGGGCACCGCAACTACGGGCGTTATTTCGACGCCGCGCGCCGCCTGCTCGCGGACGACGGTCTGTTCCTCGCCCACAGCATCGTATCGATGCGTTCCAGGCGCGCGAATGATCCCTTCATCGAGCGCCACATCTTTCCCAATTCGCAAATCCCGTCGATGGCGCAGATCGCCACCGCGATCGAGGGCCGTTTCGTCGTCGAGGACTGGCACGGCTTCGGTCCGGACTACGATCGGACGTTGATGGAGTGGTGCCGGCGCTTCGACGCCGCGTGGCCGGAACTCGGTTCGAAGTACGGCGAGCGCTTCCGGCGCATGTGGCGTTTCTGGCTGCTGGCCTCGGCGGCGGCATTCCGCGCCCGCCGCAATCACCTTTGCCAGGTGCTGTTGTCCCCGCTCGGGGTTCCGGGCGGGTTGGCCGAGGTGCGCTGAGGCGTCCGCCACGGCGCGGGATGCGCGAGGTCGATCCCATGATCGGAACGGACAGCCTGCCGCCGCCCATCCCGGCGCATCCCTATCGCGAAGATCGCACCCTGCGCGAGTGCCTGCGGCGCCTGCTGCCCGCTGATGTGCTGGAAGCGGCGACGCCGGACTTCGAATCCCTCGGTGGGCTCGTTGCGGCGCAGTTGCATCCGTCCCAGGCCGCCGATCGCGACGCTGAGCCGCGCCTGGTGCAGTGGGATCCCTGGGGTGCGCGCACGGATCGCATCGAGATCACCCCGCACTGGACGCGCGTGGCGGCGGTCGCGGCAGGCTACGGGCTGGTCGGGCTGCCCTACGAACGGCGCTACGGGCGCCACGCGCGCGTCGTCCAGGCGGGGCTGATCTACCTGCTGCATCCGCCGTCCGACCTTTATACCTGCCCGCTGGCGATGTCCGATGGCGCGGTGCGCACGCTGCTGGACGCCGGCGCCGGGGATCGCTTTGCCGAGCCGATCGCCCGGCTGACGAGCCGCGAGCCGGCGCAGGCCTGGATCAGCGGCCAGTGGATGACGGAGATCGCCGGCGGCTCGGACGTCGGCGCCGCGACCACCCGCGCCGAACCGGCGGCCGACGGCGCCTGGCGCCTGCATGGGCGCAAGTGGTTCGCATCGGCGGCGCATGCCGACATGGCGCTCGCGCTCGCGCGCCCGGTGGGCAACGGCCCGGGCGGCAGCGGCCTGGCGCTGTTCATGGTCCGGACCCGCGACGCCGCGGGCGCCCTGAACGGTATCCGTATCGAACGCCTGAAGGACAAGCTCGGCACCCGCAAGCTGCCTACGGCCGAGTTGACGCTGGACGGTGCGTTGGCACACGCGGTTTGTGGGACCGCCGGGGGCACGCGCGCCATCGAGCCGATGCTGGCGATTACGCGCCTGTGGAACAGCCTGACCGCGGCCTCGTCCATGCGTCGTGCGCTGGCCCTGGCGCGCGCCTATGCCGGCGTGCGGCATGCCTTCGGCCACCGGATCCAGGAACTGCCGCTGCACGCGGACACGCTCGCCGGGATCGGCGCCGAGACCGACGCCGCGACGCTGCTGGCGCTGGAACTCGCCGCGCTCACCGGCCGGGCCGAGGCGGGCGAAGCCGATGCCGAGGTGCGGGCGCTGCTGCGCCTGGCCACGCCGATCGTCAAGCTCACCACCGCGCGGCAGGCGGTCGCGGCGGTGACCGAGGCGATCGAATGCTTCGGCGGCGCGGGATATGTGGAGGACACCGGGCTGCCGGCGCTGCTGCGCGACGTGCACGTGTTCCCGATCTGGGAGGGCACCACCAATGTGCTGGCGCTCGATGCGCTGCTGCGCGCCGACGCCGACGCCGGCGTGGCGGCGTTGCAGGGGCGGGTGCGCCGGGCGGTGGACACGGTGCGCGAACCGCGCCTCGCCGCGCTCGGGCGGGCCTGCCGGCGCTCGCTGGACGGCGCGCAGCGCTGGATGCAGCACGCCACGGTACCGACGGTGCGCCAGGCCGGCGCGCGCCGCTGGGCGCTCACGCTCGGGCGCACCTTCGCGCTGGCGCTGCTCGTCGAGCACGCGCAATGGCTGCATGACGACGTACGCGACGATGCCGGCGTGCACGCGGCGCAGCGCTTCGCCATGTCCCCGTTCGACCTCGTTCACCACGGTGCCTGAGGGCGCCGGCGTCAGTAGCCGGTGAGTTCCAGGTAGCCGCGGGCGCGCAGCGGGCGGCCGGCGTGCGTGCCGCGCGCGCTCACCGCGCCCTCCCAGTAGCGCAGCGCGAGGTTCAGTTCCTGGCGCTCGACGAGCGGCTCGATTCCCAGGCGGATACCCTGCGAGGCGATGGCGAGATCCCAGCGCAGCGGATAGCGCGCGCCGCTGGCCGGGCTGGTCCAGTGTCCGGTCGGCCGCAGGTCGAAGTCGCCGGCACGCAGGGGGAGGGCGGTTCCGTCGGCGAGCACCATCGTGCCGGCGCTGTGCGGGTCGGTGCCGCCGTCGGCACGCCGCAGCCGGTAGAGCATCAGATCGCGACCGTCGTCCAGGTGCAGCGCGAGCCAGTCCCAGCCCGACTGCTCGCGGCCGAGCGCGCCGCTGCTCCATTCGCGGTCGAGCCAGCTCGTGCCGGACACCGCGTGGGTCTCGCCCGCGGTCGTGACGCTGCCGCGCGTTTCCAGGCGCGGGATCGAGTAATAGTAGGACGCATTGCCGGGGTCGTCGCTCTTCACGCTCAGGCCGCGATCGCCATGGGCGACCACCGGCCGGGTCGTGCGCAGGTCCAGTGCGATCGCGTGCGCGCCGTCGCGTGCGCGCAGCCGGATCGACGTAGCGCCCTGCGGCACAGGGTCGAACGCGATCCGCCAGTCGCGCAACCGCAGTTGCGGGCCGGCGGCGACCGCGCCGGCGATGCCGAGCGCCTCGCGCGCGAAGCGCTCGGCGGCGTGGAATCCTCCTTGCGCAGCGTCCGTGAGCGCGAAGTGACCCATCCACATCTGCCGCGTCCGCCAGGGGTTGCCGGGCGGCGGTTCGCGCGCCGCGAGGGCGATGCGGAACAGCGTGAGCTGGTAGCCGAAGCGGCGCCCGTCCGCGGCTTGCAGGTTGCCGGTGAAATACCACCACTCGGTGCGGAAGTCCGGGTGCGGGCCGTGGTCGTCCGGGAACGCGAACGCGCGCGGCGCGCGGGCGCGCGCGAAGCCCGCGTCGGTCGCGCCCGCACGCAGGGCGCGGGCGACGGCGTTGGCCGGGTTCGGAACCGGGGGCGGCGGCTGGCTGCGCAGCGCGATCGCGGTTGCCGCGGCCAGGGCGATTGCCGCCGCGGCGGCCAGCAGGCGCAGCGGCGTCATTCGCCGCGCAGCATCGCGGCGGGAACCGCGCGCGCCATCCGCCGGGCCGGGTAGAGGGCCGCGAGCAGCGCCGCGCCCAGCGCCAGCGCCAGGCCGGATGCGATCAGCCACGGATCCAGCGCCAGTTGCATGCTCCAGCCGAACGAGCGCCGGTTGATGACATATACCAGCGCCGCCGCCAGGCCGATGCCGGCCGGGATCGCCAGCAGGCCGGCGGCCAGGCCGATGACGGCGGTCTCGGTGAGCACCATGCGCAGCAGCGCGCCGCGGGCGCAGCCCAGCGCCCGCATCATCGCCAGTTCGCGGCTTCGTTCCAGCTCGATCGAGGTCAGCGCGCCGAGCACGCCGGCAAAGGCGATGACCCCCGCCAGCAGGCGCAGCACGTCGGTTACGAGGAAGGTGCGGTCGAAGACCTCGATCGATCGCTCCAGGATTTCGCGGTTGGAAACCAGCGTGACCGGCACGCGCGTGCCGACGATATCCACGATGCCGGCGCGCAGCCGCGCGGGATCGACGCCGGGCGCGGTGTACAGGCCGATGCCGGTGAGCCGGTCGTCGCGCCAGTGGCGCTCGAAGGTGGCCCGGCTCATGGCGACGTGGCCGCGATCGGAAGCATAGTCGCGGTACACCGCGCCGATCATGAATGCGCGCGGCCCGGCATCGGTGGGCAGCCGCAGCCGATCACCGGGCGCCAGGGCGCGGCGCCAGGCGAACGGTTCGGTCACCATGACGACATCCGCGGTCTCGAAGCGGTGCCAGAGCGTGGCCTCGTCGTCTGCCGCCAGCAGTACGAAGCCCGCGCGCCCGCGCTGCGGAAGCTCGTAGGCGTACAACTCGATGCCGGCGCCGGCGTCGGGCAGCGTGACGCGGTGCATCGTGCTGGTCGCGACCACGCCCGGCAGGGCGGCGATCCGATCGTGCTGGGCGCGTGTGAGCGCGGGGGCGGCGGCGGTCGAGCCCAGGTACCAGTCGGCGCGCAACGCGGTGCGCAACCAGTCGCCGACCGCGATGCGGAAGCTCGACACCATCAGCCCGATGCCGATCGTCGCCGCCACCGCGAGCATGAGCGCGGCGGTGGCGACACCGGTGCGGCTGAGCGCGGCCGCGACCCCGCGCACGCCCATGCGCAACGCGAAGTCGGCGCGCGCGGGCAGCACCGCGAGCAACCCGTGCGTCAATGCGATCAGCGCGGCCGGCACGGCAAGTGCGGCACCGGTGGCGCATGCACCCAGGCCGAGGAAGGCGATCGTGAGTCCGCCGCCCGGCGCCGCCAGCAGGGCGATGCCGAGCGCGCCGAGCAGCGCGCCGGCGCCGAGCAGGCCGAAGCGCCGGCGCAGGCTGCGGACTTCCAGGTTGCTGCGTGCGATCACCGCGCGGGGTGCGCCGCGCGTGGCATCGATCGCGGGCAGGGCGCCCGCCGCCATCGCCCCGGCGATGCCGAGCGCGGCGGCGGTCGCCGCATGGCGCCACTCCAGGTGCACCGGCGTGGACGCCAGCGGAAAGTACAGATCGTTGACCGTGCGCGTGACCAGCGCCAGCAACTCGCGGGCGAGCGCCTCGCCGAGCACGAGCCCGGCGACAGCGCCGGCGATTCCGATCAGTGCGCTCTCGGCCAGCACCACCGCGACGATGGCGCGCCGGCCGGTACCGAGCGCACGCAGCATCGCGAACTGCGCGCGGCGCTGCAGCACCATGAACGACTGCGCGTTGTAGACCAGGAACACGCCCACCAGCAGGGCGAGCAGGCTGAGCGCGCGCAGGTGGGTGTAGAACGCATCGGTGAGCGCGAACAGCGCCGTGCTGCGCGCCGGCGCGTCGACGAGCGTCAGCGCCGGGTCCGCGGCGGCGGCGAGCGCGGCGCGTGCCTGCGCGTCGCTGGCGGACAAGTCGATGCGGCTGATGCGGCCGGGCATTGCCAGGAGTTCCTGGGCGGTGGCGATGTCGGTCACGATCAGTTCCGCGCCGGCGCCGGCATTCCGGTCCTGGATCACGCCGACGATCCGCAGCGCGGCGGGTCCGTGCGCAGTGACGATGCCGAGACCGCCGCCCGCCTGCAGGCCCAGCCGGCGTGCGAGCGCGGCCGAGACCCAGGCCGTGCCGGGCTCGGTCATGAGCCGGCGCCAGCGCGGATCGTCGGCGCCGATGCCGTCGGCGCCGCGCAGGGGGGCCGCGGCGATCGGGTCCAGGCCGAGCAGCGTGACCATGCCCGCGTCCTTGCCATCGATCCGCACCGCGGCCTCGATGATCGGCGCGGCGAGCGCCTCCGTGCCGGCGAGTTGCAGGCGGGCGTAGGCATGTTCATCCACGCCCGCCGGCCCGCCCTGGATCCGGTGCGTGGTCCGGCCCGCGACCGCTTCGGTCGCGACCGCGAAGGCGCGCCGCGCGCTCGCCTCGGTGAGATCGATCGCGGTCACCACCGCCACTCCCAGGGCGATGCCGAGCCAGGCGCAGGCGACCTGCAGCGGGTGGCGGCGTGCGTGGCGCAGGCTGGCGCGCGCCAGCAGGTTCAACGCGGCGCCTCCACCAGCGCGCCGCCGGCGATGGAGACGAGCCGATCCGCGATGCCGATCACCTCGCGGCTGTGCGTGGCCATCACCAGGGTGTGGCCGGCGCCGCGGGTGAGGGTGTCGAGCAGCGCGATCACCTGGCGGCCGGTATCGATGTCGAGATTGCCGGTGGGCTCGTCGGCGATCACCAGCGCGGGGCGGTGGATCAGCGCGCGCGCGATCGCCACCCGCTGCTGCTCGCCGCCGGAGAGTTGATCCGGGAATCGCCCGGCCTTGTCCGCCAGCGCGAGGCTCTCCAGGCATTCCTGCACGCGCGCGCCGGCGCCCTCGCGCATACCGTTGAGTTCCAGCGGCAGGCGCAGGTTCTCGGCGACCGTGAGCGTGGGTATGAGATTGAAGGACTGGAATACGAAGCCCACGTGCCGGCGGCGGAACGCGGTGCGCGCTTCCTCGTCCAGCACGTGCAGATCGACCCCAGCCACGCGCAGCGTGCCTGCATCCGGGCGGTCCATCGCGCCGAGCAGGTTCAGCAGGGTCGACTTGCCCGATCCGCTGCGGCCGATGATGACCACGCACTCGCCGGCGTGGATGTCCAGATCCACGCCGGCCAGCACCGCCACCGTGCGATCCGCGGCCGGATAGCGCCGCACGAGCCCGCGGGCCTGGACGATCGGTTCGTTCGGCATCGGCTTGCACGATAGCGAAAGGCGCCGGTGCGATCCAGGCGCCGCCCGCTATACTGCGCCGATGACCGCGACCGATACACGCCTTGACACCTACGCGGGCCGCACCGCGCTCGTCACCGGCGCGTCGTCCGGCATCGGCCAGGCGTTCGCGCGCGCCTATGCCGCGCGCGGCGCGAACCTGCTGCTCACGGCGCGGCGCGAGGATCGGCTGCGCGCGCTGGCCGAGAGCCTGCGCGGCGAGCACGGCGTGCGCTGCGAGGTGCTGGCGGCCGATCTGGCCGATCCCGAGACGCCGGGCCTCATCCGCCGCGCGGTCCAGATGCGCGGGCTGCACGTCGACATCCTGGTGAACAACGCCGGCTTCGGCCTGCCCGGTTCGTTTCTCGGCAACGATTGGTCCGCGCACGCACGCAGCCTGCAGGTGATGTTCTGCGCCGCCGCCGAACTCGCGCACCTGTTCGCGCCGGACATGATCGCCCGGCGCTGGGGCCGCATCGTCAACGTCTCCTCGCTCGCCGGGCACATGCCCGGCACCGCCGGCCACACCCTCTACGCGCCGATCAAGTCGGCGCTGATCCGCTGGTCGGAGGGACTGCACTTCGAACTGGTCGGGCACGGCGTGCACGTCTGCGCGCTCTGCCCCGGCTTCACGTACTCGGAGTTCCACGACGTGAACGGCATGCGCGCCCAGGTCTCGCGCCTGCCGCGGATCGCCTGGATGCAGGCCGGGCCGGTGGTGGCCCAGGGCATCGCCGCCGTCGAGCGCGGCGAACCGGTGCACATCTGCGGCCGGGTGAACCGGCTGGTGGCCCTGCTGGGCCGCTGGCTGCCGCGCAAGGCGGCGTATGCGCTGGTGGCGGCGCGGGCGAAGGACTTCAGGCGGGTGGACTGATCGCGCTGTCCGCACCTGTTGCACTTGCGGCCGTTGGCGTTTACTCCTCCGAGAAATAGTCCGTGTCGATACGTTTGAGTTCGTAGGTTGCTTCCGTCGTTACGCCTACGCCGTGCTCGATCATGAGGTTGGCCAGGCGTTGACCGTCGATCAGGATGATCTTGCTATCGATCTGCCGGACAAAATCCGTTGCCTCGCGGGAAAATGACGAAGTTGTCAGGAATATCCCTTTTCGGGCCCTCTGACCTTGTAACGCGCCTGCGAACTTCTGAAGCTCCGGCCGTCCAACAACCCCCTCCCACCGCTTGGCCTGGATGTAGATGATGTCGAGTCCCAGGCGGTCTTCCTTGATGATCCCGTCGATACCTTCGTCACCTGAGCGGCCGATGGCTTGGCCGGCTTCCGTCCTCGAACCTCCATATCCCATGCGCACCAACAGATCCACGACGAGACGCTCGAAGAATTCAGGCGAGCACCGGCTCACGGTGTCGAGAACGTCTGCCGCGAGTCCCTGCCTGAGCGCTGCATAGGCCGATTCGAGGACTTCTTCCGGCGTCTCGATGCTGGTTTCGACGGCCTTGGCTGTAGTCTGTTCCCCGTCTTCGTCCTGGTTGGCGGGACGTTCGTGCCGCAGTTCCCGGAACCGGACGAAATCTTCGAATTGCTCTAGAAAAGATACGTCGATGTCGTCCGGGTGACCGCGCAGGACTTCCAGTCCGCGTTCCGTGATCTTGAACAGGCCCCTGCGCGGCGATTCGAGCAGACCCGCCTTGGCCATGTAGGTGCGTGCCCAGCCGACGCGATTGGCGAAGGTCGGTTGCTTGCCGCTTGGCAGTAGCTCCTTGCGTTCTGCTTCGGTCAGCTTGAACTCCTGAGACAAGGCCTCCACAGTCCCGCGGAACGTATGTACTCCACCGTCGCCTGCCAATCTCAGCAGGGGGAGCATGATCGACTGATAGTCCGGAATCGACATCTGCGCGACGCCAATCTTTTCGGGGTTTCCGCGCAGGAATCGTTGACGATTTTCAAGTGTCGGTCAACGGGCTTCATTCCATCACTCGGCCAATCGCCATGGCTGCCGTTCTTTCCTGATAAGGTATTACGTAGCTTGCGGTTGCGACGGTGATTGTGATTAGCGGGAACGCTTCGGATTACGAAAGCTTCGGTGGCTTCTCTAGTCGATGACCTCGGCTTCGTAGCGCAGGAAGCGGATCGAGCGCGACCAGTGGTTCGGGGGCAGCCCGGCCTTGCGCTTGAGGTGGGCGAGGAACTCGCGCCGGTCGGGCAGCGAATCCCACACCGCCGGCAGGAAGGTGGCGCGGTGCCGGCCGTCCTCCAGGATC
Source organism: Gammaproteobacteria bacterium (assembly GCA_050183625.1). Classification (GTDB taxonomy): domain Bacteria; phylum Pseudomonadota; class Gammaproteobacteria; order JADZEE01; family JADZEE01; genus JBFXBD01. The sequence goes on along the minus strand of JBFXBD010000013.1, from coordinate 66,792 downwards.
AGGCCGTCGATGCCGCGGCGCAGGCTGGCGAGGAGATCGGCCTCGTCCGCGACCGGCAGCGGCTCCGGCGGCGTGAGCACCGAGATGTGCAGCTCGATGCGCTCGAACTCGGGCGCGGACAGCGGCGCGAAGCGCGGATCGCGAAAGCCCGCGGCGTGGGCGTTGTGGGCCACGTCCACCGCGAGCGGGCGGTGTGCCTCCAAGGTGCCGATGCACCCGCGCAACTGCGATTCGATTTCGATGGTGACGAAGCTGGCGCGGATGTCGCGCAGGGCCGGCGCGCAGGCGGCGACGTCCACGGCAGGAGGCGTGGCGGCGTGCAGGCCGTGTGCGATGGCGCCGCGGGCGAGGTCGAGCAGGGCGGCGCGATCGGCGGCGGGGTAGGGCATGGCGGTCTCCTGGGCTTGATGCCGGGCCGGCTCACCCCAATATGATGGCTCAGAAACACCAGACAAGGGCCCGCAGCGGCGGGCGGCGACAGGCCACGATGCAGTATCCGGCTGATTCCCCCCCGGCTGGGGACCGCTTTCCCACCCGCCACTGGCACCGCCTGGAGGACGGCCGCGTGCAGTGCGATGTCTGCCCGCGCGCGTGCCGGATGCACGAGGGCCAGGCCGGGTTGTGCTTCGTGCGCGCTAACCACGGCGACGCGCTGGTGCTGACCAGCTACGGCCGTTCCAGCGGCTACTGCGTCGATCCGATCGAGAAGAAGCCTCTGAACCACTTCCTGCCGGGCACGCCGGTGCTGTCCTTCGGCACCGCCGGCTGCAACCTGGCCTGCAAGTTCTGCCAGAACTGGGACATCAGCAAGTCGCGCGAGACCGACACGCTCGCGGCCCGCGCCTCGCCGGAGCAGATCGCGGCCGCTGCGCAGTCGCTTGGCTGCCGCAGCGTCGCCTACACCTACAACGATCCGGTCATCTTCATGGAGTACGCGATCGACACCGCGATCGCCTGCCGCGCCCGCGGCGTGCGCTCGGTGGCGGTGACCGCCGGCTACATGTGCGACGCACCGCGGCGCGAGTTCTACGCGCACATGGACGCCGCGAACGTGGATCTGAAGGCCTTCACCGAGCGCTTCTATCACAAGGTGACCGGCGGGCACCTGGCGCCGGTGCTCGACACCCTGCTGTACCTCAGGCACGAGACCAGGGTCTGGTTCGAAATCACCACGCTGCTCATCCCGGACGAGAACGACTCGAACGCGGAGATCGAGGCCCTGTCGCGATGGGTGGCGACCGAACTCGGCCCGGACGTACCGCTGCACTTCACCGCCTTTCACCCGGACTGGAAGATGCTCGGCAAGCAGCGGACCCAGGCGGCGACGCTCGCCCGCGCGCGCGAAATCGCGGTGCGCAACGGCGTGCGCTACTGCTACACCGGCAACGTCCATGACAAGGGCGGGCAGAGCACCTGGTGCCACCACTGCGGCGAAATGCTCGTCGGCCGGGACTGGTACGAACTGTCGGACTGGAACCTGGACGCCTACGGCCGCTGCAAGGCCTGCGGCTACGCCTGCGCCGGGGTGTTCGAGGCGGCGCCGGGGCGCTGGGGCGCGCGCCGGCAGCCGGTGGACATCGGCCGCGTGCGGGTCAGTTCTTGAGGCGATAGCCGGTCCGGAAAATCCAGCCGACCACCGCCAGGCAGACGAAGAAGAACATCAGCGTCGCGGCGAGGCTGATCTCCACGTCCACGTCGGCGGTGCCGAAGAAGGTCCAGCGGTAGCCGGAGATGAGGTACACCACCGGGTTGAACAGGGCCACGGTGCGCCAGCCCTCCGGCAGCATGTCCACCGAGTAGAACGCCCCGCCCAGGAACGTCAGCGGCGTCACCACCAGCATCGGGACCACCTGCATCTGCTCGAAATTGTTCGAACAGATGCCGATGATGAACCCGAACAGGCAGAAGGTGGCCGCGATCAGCACCAGGAACGCAATCATTGCCACGGGGTGGTTGATGGTGAGCGGCACGAACAGCGAGGCGGTGCCCAGGATGACCATCCCGAGCACGATCGATTTCGTCGCCGCCGCGCCGACATAGGCGAGCACGATCTCCAGGTGCGAGATCGGCGCCGACAGCACCTCGTAGATCGTGCCGGTGAACTTCGGGAAATAGATCCCGAACGCGGCGTTGAAGATGCTTTCGGTGAACATCGTCAGCATGATGAGGCCCGGGACGATGAAGGCGCCGTAGCTCACCCCTTCGACCGCGCCCATGCGCGAGCCGATCGCCGATCCGAACACCACGAAGTACAGGGAGGTGGTGATGACCGGCGTGGCCAGGCTCTGCCAGATGGTGCGCGTGAAGCGCCCCATCTCGGACTTGTAGATCGCCCAGACGCCGTGGTGATTGAATGCCGGTGCGCTCACTTGCGCTGCCCCTCGTCGTGCCGGACCAGGTTCACGAAGATGTCCTCCAGCGAGCTCTGCTCGGTGTTGAGATCCTTGAATCCGATCCCCAGCGCACCCAGCCGCTGGAGCAATGCGGCGATGCCCTTGCGTTCGGCATTTACGTCGAATTCGTACACGAGCTGGTGGCCGTCGTCGGCAAGCGCCAGGTGCCATTCCGCCAGATCCGCCGGTATCGACGCCAGCGGTTCCTGCAGGTGCAGCATCAGCCGCTTGCTGCCGAGCTTGCGCATCAGCGCCGCCTTGTCCTCGACCAGGATCAGCTCGCCGCGGTTGATGACGCCGACCCGATCGGCCATCTCCTCGGCCTCGTCGATGTAGTGCGTGGTGAGGATGATGGTGACGCCTTCGTCACGCAGGCGCCGTACCATCGCCCACATGTCGCGGCGCAGATCCACGTCCACGCCCGCGGTGGGCTCGTCCAGGAACAGGATGCTCGGCTCGTGCGCCAGCGCCTTGGCGATCATCACCCGGCGCTTCATCCCGCCGGACAGCGCCTGGAGCTGTTCGTGGCGCTTGTTCCAGAGGGTGAGGTCGCGCAGCACCTTCTCCAGGTAGGCGCGATTCGGCGGCCGCGCGTACAGGCCGCGGCTGAAGCTCACGGTGTTCCAGACGGTCTCGAAGCGATCCGAGCTGAGTTCCTGGGGCACCAGGCCGATCTTCATCCGCGCCTGCCGGTATTCGCGCTGGATGTCGTGGCCGCCGGCGACAACCGTCCCGGTAGTGGGCGTGACGATGCCGCAGACGATGCTGATCAGCGTGGTCTTGCCGGCGCCGTTCGGACCGAGCAGGGCGAAGATCTCCCCCTGACGGATGTCGAGATCGATCGAGTTCAGGGCCCGCAGGCCGGAGTGGTAGGTCTTGCTGACGTTGCGGATGGATACCAGGGCGGTCATGCGCAGTCCTTGGGCCTCGACTGTCCATTCTAACCGCCATCGGATCGGCGCCGGTGCCAGGCACCGGAAAAATTCCGGTGCCTGGCACCGGGAACACCGGGAAAGGGGCTAGAAGCCGTGGCGGGTGGTGCCGGTGGCGAGGCCGGTGCTGTCGAAGCGGCGTTCGACGAAATCGGTGCGGCCGCGATGGTCGATGGTGATCGCGGTGGAGCAGCGCGTGCCGTACTCGCCGCCCAGGATGAAGGCCGAGGACAGGACGCGCTCGCGGACCGGATCGATGCCGGTGTCCGGCAGCAGGTGGTCCGGGGCGATGTCGCGATTGGCGAGCAGCGCCAGCAGCGCCTCGTGATCCGGATCGCGCCCCGCGTGCAGCGCCGCGGCCAGTCCGGCCTTGCCGACCCTCACCTTGGGCCAGTCCTCGTCCAGGGTGCCGTTGGAGAGCCCGTAGATCCCCGGCGCCAGTTCATGCGGCGGGCGCTCGTCACGGTTGGAGTAGTACCACAGCGCCCGGCCGTCGTCGGCGAGCAGGTTGAAACCGTTGTAGCGCTGCCCGTCGGCGGCCAGAACGCGCAGGTATTCGCCCGCCGCGACGCTGCCACGCAGGAAGTCCGAGACCAGGTGGCCGCGCGAGGCGGCCTCCGAACGCGGGGGTGCGGCGCTGCGTACGTTGGTGACGCCGGCGAAGCGTCCGCCGCGCGTCACCCCCAGCCAGGTGCCGCCGGCGACCGCGTCGCGGCCGGCGAGCACCGCGGGCGCATCGTCCCAGAAAGCAGCCGGGTGCGCCGCGCGCGCGTGGTATTCGTCCCGGTTGGCGGCAATCACCAGCCGGAAGCGCGGATGGGCACGGTAGGCAAGCAGGATGAGGCACATGGGGCGGCGATGCGTGCCCGGTTGACCGAAATCACGGCCACCGGGGGGCGCGATGCGTCAATAATGGATCAGGGAATGCACGCGGCGATCGCCGAGCTTCGCCCGGCCGCCGAGGAAGTCCAGTTCGACGACGAAGGCGCAACCGGCGATCTCCGCGCCCAGGCGCTCGATCAGCGCGCAGCTCGCGGCGGCGGTGCCGCCGGTGGCGATGAGATCGTCGACCAGCAGCACGCGATCGCCCGGCTCGAAGGCGTCGACGTGAACTTCCAGCGCCGCCGAGCCGTATTCGAGGTCGTAGGAGATTTCATGCACGTCGTAGGGCAGCTTGCCCGGCTTGCGCAGCGGTACGAACCCCGTGCCCAATGCCCACGCGGCCAGCGTGCCGAAGATGAAGCCGCGCGCCTCCATGCCCGCCACGGCGGTGATGCGTTCGCCGAAGAACGGATGCACCAGTTCGTGCACGGCGAGCCGCAGCGTGGCCGGATCCTTGACCAGCGGGGTGATGTCCTTGAACACGATCCCGGGCTTGGGGAAGTCGGGGATGTCGCGGATGCGGGCCTTGAGGCGATCCAAGAGCGTTCTCCAGGGCGGATGTCCGCGCAGATGATACACGCGCGCCCCCCGCGCCGCCCGCCGCGGACCGTTCGCGCGGCGCCGGCACGTACGTGACCCCGCCGTCGCTCACGCTCGCGCACCGGCACCGCTGGGCTGTGTCGCCGCGGCGTGCGATCGCGATCCAGGAGTCGCTGCGCGGGCGGGTGATCGCGCGCCGCGGCCCGGAAAGCATCGCCACGGTGGCGGGGATCGACGTCGGATTCGAGGACGCCGGTGCGGTGACGCGCGCGGCGGTCGTGGTGCTGTCCTTCCCGGGCCTGGTCCCACTCGACTGGGCGCTGGCGCGCTGCCCGACCCGCTTCCCGTATGTACCGGGCCTGCTGTCCTTCCGCGAACTGCCGGCGGTACTTGCGGCGCTGCGGCGGTTGCGACGCCTGCCGGATCTGCTGATCTGCGACGGCCAGGGACTGGCGCATCCGCGCCGGTTCGGCATCGCCTGCCACCTCGGCGTGCTGCTCGACCGGCCGGCGATCGGCGTCGCCAAGAGCCTTCTGGTGGGCACGCATGCAACGCTGCCCGCGCGGCGGGGCGCCTGGCGCGCACTGCGCGATCGCGACCAGACCGTGGGCGTCGCGCTGCGCACGCGCTCGGACGTTGCGCCGGTGTACGTATCGATCGGCCACCGCATGGATCTGGCCGGCGCGCGCCGGATCGTCCTGGCCTGCGCACCCCATTACCGGCTGCCGGAGACGACGCGCTTCGCGCACGCGCTGGCTTCGTCCGGGACGCCCCCGGCGGCGTCACGGCGGCCATGAGCCTGCGGCGCCTGAGTCGCATGGTCGCGGCGGCTGCCGGGTGCGTCATTGCGGCCGCCGTCACCGCATCGGAGAACGAACGCATGCAAGCCAGCACCCGACTGATCGAGGAGATCCGCGCCGATTTCGCTGACACGGCCGATCTGACCGGCCTGCCGGCCCTGTCCGACGCCGTGGCCGGCGCGTTGCGGCGGGTGCCGCGCGATGCCTTCGTGCCCGAGCGCTACCGCGACCAGGCCTGGGAGAACCACCCGCTGCCGATCGGCCATGACCAGACCATCTCCCAGCCCTACATCGTCGCGCTGATGACCCAGATCCTGGAGCCGGGCAAGTCCGACCGGGTACTGGAAGTCGGCACCGGGTCGGGGTACCAGGCCGCGGTACTGGCCGAGCTGGTCGCGCACGTCTACACGATCGAAATCGTTGCCCCGCTGGCGGATCGCGCGCGGCAGACGTTGCAGGCGCTCGGCTATGTAAACGTCACCGTGCGCGCCGGCGACGGCTATCGCGGCCTGCCCGAGCACGCGCCCTTCGACGCCATCATCGTCACCGCCGGCGCGCGCGAGGTGCCGCCGCCGCTCGTCGGGCAGTTGAAGGCCGGCGGCCGCATGATTATCCCCACCGGCGACACCTTCCTGGGCCAGGAGCTGATCCTGGTGCAGAAGGCGGCGGACGGAACGGTGACCCGGCGCCGGATCCTGCCGGTGCGCTTCGTGCCGCTGACGCGCGAGAAGGCCGGCGGCGGGAAGGACCGGCCGGCCGGGGACTGAGCCGCGCGTTTGGCGGTGGACCGGGATCGGCTACACTCCGGCCGCACAACGCCGGTTCCGGCCGGCATCCGTGTTCGATCGAATCCATCCATTCACCCGGCCGTGGCGCCGCCGCGCCGGGAACGCAGGGAGTCCACGCCGTGGCCGCTATCGTGCAATCGGATTTCAACCGCAATCGTCCCCTGGTCGCCGGTGAGTGGCTGGCGAAGACCTCCGTCGGCGAGGTGCCGCACGTGTATCCCGGGGACGGCAAGCCGCAGGCCACCGTTCACGTCGGCGGCGCCCCCGAGATCGAACGCGCCGCGGTCAGCGCGGTCGAGGGCCAGCGGGCGTGGGCGGCGATGGGCGCGGCCGCGCGCCGTGACGCGCTGCTGCGCCTGGCCGACAAGGTCAGGGAGAACGGCGAGCAGTTCACGCGCCTGGCCGCGCGCGAGAGCGGCGTGCCGGTGTTCATGGGCGGCGGCATGGATCTGGCGCAGCACTGGATGCGTTACTACGCGGGCTGGGCCGACAAGGTCGACGGCGTCATGTCCGAGCCGCTCAACGTTTCCGGCCTGGGGTACGTGCGCCCGGAGCCGATCGGCGTCGTCGGCGTCATCATCCCCTGGAACATGCCGCTCATCGCCATGTCGATGACCGTCATCCCGCCGCTCGCGGCCGGCAACGCCGTGGTGCTCAAGCCGCCGACATTGACGCCGTTCGGCGCGCTGCGCCTGGGCGAACTGGCGCTGGAGGCGGGGCTGCCGCCCGGCACGCTGAACGTGGTACCCGGCGACGCCGAGGCCGGCAACGCGCTGGTCGCGCACCCGGCGGTCGGCAAGATTTCCTTCACCGGCGGCCTGGCGGTCGCGCGGCAGGTGATGTCGGTGGCGGCCCAGCACCTCAAGCCCACGACGATGGAACTGGGCGGCAAGTCGGCGGTGCTGGTGTGCGAGGACGCCGATCTCGACATCGCCGCGCAGGTCTGCAGCGTCGGCATCCTCGCCCTGGCCGGCCAGGGTTGCGTGAACCCGACCCGCCCGCTGGTGCATGCGAAGGTCTACGACGCCTTCCTCGAGCGCATGGTGGCGAACATCAAGGCCTGGAAGCTGGGCGATCCGCAGGATCCGTCCACCATGATCGGCCCGGTGATCTCGCGCGCTTCGTGCGAGCGCATCGTCGGCATCATCGAGCGCGCGCGCAGCGAATCCTCGGGCACGGTGGTCGTGGGCGGCAAGCGCGCCGGCGGGGCGCTCGCCGAAGGCTTCTACATCGAGCCGACCGTGTTCGCCAACCTGGACTACGCCAGCAGCCTGGCGCGCGAGGAGGTGTTCGGTCCGGTCACCGGCGTCATCCGCTTCGAGTCCGAGGAACAGGCGATCGCCATCGGCAACGACACCCAGTTCGGCCTGGGCGCCTACGTCATCACGCGCGACCTGGCGCGTGCGCACCGCCTGGCCAGCCGGCTCGTCGCCGGGTCGGTGTACATCAACACCCCCACGCCGATGTCGCCGAACCTGCCCTTCGGCGGCGTGAAGGCCAGCGGCTTCGGCCGCCTCGGCGGGCGCTACGGGCTGGAGGAGTTCCTGCACATGAAGACGGTGTACGCGGTCTATTCCTGATCGAGCGCGTCAACGTCCGGCAGGGCCGGGCGCGATGCTGCCGTCGTACCGGCAGTATCGCGCCCCGTATTCAGCCGAGCAGGGCCCGTTCCACGAGGGCGGCATCCGGCGCATCGACGATCGCATCGTGACGATGCGTGAACGGCCCGCCGCCGGGATGAACGGCGCCATCGGCGCCGTAGCCCACCGCCTTGAACTTCCAGCGGCCGCCGATGAGTTTCAGGTTGCCGACGTGGCCGTGCTCTACATGCATCACGCGTCGGACCCGTGGCCCGCCGTCGGCGAGTTCGATGACGCCGGGTGTCGCGATCATGGCCTCGTGCCGGACGCGAGCGTGCGCGCGGCGAGGTCGGCGACCGCGCGGTAGTCGAACTTGCCCGTCCCCAGCACCGGCACCTGCGGCACCACGATCACATGCCGCGGCACCAACAGTTCGTTGTCGCCATGCGCGCGGGCCGCGTCCGCGAGCGCCCTGCGTGTCGCGCCGGGCTGCGCGGTCACCAGCACGATCTGTTCACCGCGCCGGCTGTCCTGAAACGAAACCGCCGCGTGCGGCCTGCCCTGCCAGACGGTCGCGGCGAGTTCCTCGACGGCGGTCAGCGAGATCATCTCTCCGCCGACCTTGGCGAAGCGCTTGCCGCGCCCGACGATGGTGATGAACCCTTCTGCGTCGATCCGGACCACGTCGCCGGTGTCGTACCAGCCCGGGCCGCGGTCGGTCGCCGGCGGCACGATGCCGTCGTTGCCGTGGAAGAGGTAGCCTCGCATCACGTTCGGCCCGCGGATCACCAGGCGCCCGGCATCCTCGATGCCCTCGACCGGCGCCAGATAGTGCTCGATTCCGGTGAGCAGCCGACCTACGCTGCCGCTGCGGGCGGCCATCGGCGTGTTGACCGCGATCACCGGGCTGGCCTCCGTGGCGCCGTAGCCCTCCAGCACGCGGATGCCGAATTTCTCGTACCACGCGCGGCGGGTGTCGTCCTGGAGTTTCTCCGCGCCCGCGACCACGTAGCGCATGGCGCGGAAATCGTACGGGTTCGCCGTGCGCGCATAACCGGCCAGGAAAGTGTTGGAGCCGAACAGCACCGTAGCGTTCAGCTCGTAGCAAAGCTCGGGGATCAGGCGGTAGTGCAGTGGCGTCGGGTACAGGAACACCCTGGCGCCGTCGAGCAGCGGCAGCAGGGTACCGCCGGTCAGGCCGAAGGAGTGGAACACCGGCATGCAGTTGAACACCACGTCGCGCGCCGACAGATCCACGTGTACCCGGATCTGGGCCCGGTTCGCGAGCAGATTCGCGTGCGACAGCGCCACGCCCTTGGGCACGCCCTCCGAGCCGGAAGTGAACAGCACGACGGCGGTGGCGTCCGGGTCCGCGCCGGATGCGAGCAGTCGGTACATCGTCCGCGGTGCGATCGCTCCGGCGACTCCCGCGAGCCGGTCGACCCAACGTGCGGAAGTCCGCAGGTCCTCGAGGAACACCACCTGCGCGCTTGCGCCGATTGCCTCGACGGCGCCCTCGAGCCGCGCGGCCTGGACGAACCGGCGCGAGGTGTACACGGTACGGATGCCCGCGGTCTCGCACGCGATCGCCAGCGCCTTGGGGCCGGATGCGAAGTTCAGCATCGCCGGGATGCGGCCGCGCGTGTGCAGGGCGAAGAACGCGACGATGGTGACGACGAGGTTCGGCAGCAGCAGGCCGACGTGCTCGCCGGGCCGCGTTGCGCGCCCGAGGACGCCGCCGAGGGCGAACGCGCGCAGCACGATCGATCGCAGCGTTGCCGGCCGGCGTTCCATGTCCTCGGCCGCGATCCGACCTGCGCCATGGCGCCGCAGCGCGTCGATCAGCGCCGCGAACACGGTGCCGCGGCCGAAGGCGTTGTCGAACGCGACCGAGTGCATGATCGCGGCCAACGCGCGCGCTGCCGCGGCGCGACGCGCGCGGCCGGAGAGCGTACCGTCGAGGGCGAGCCGCACCGGCGGGTGCACGCGCAACGTGATGCGCGGAAACCAGCGGATCCGCACCTGGCCGCGAAGGTACGAGAACGGGCTGTACTGCGCGCCCTCGATCCCCACCGGCAGGATGGCGGCCTGGGCGCGCTCGGCCACCATCGCCGCGCCTTCGTAGATCTTCATCAGCGCGCCGGTGACGGTGATGCGCCCCTCCGGAAAAATGGCCGCGCGGCGGTCCTGCCGGAGAAACTTCACCAGGGCCTTGGTCGACATCGCGTTGGTCGGGTCGAGGCGCACGGTCTGCGCGCAGGCCAGCAGCGGCCGGAACAGCGGGTGCGCCGCGATGCGCGTGTCGACCGCGAACAGCGGTGGCTCGGGAAGGAACAGCCACAGCAGCGCGCCGTCGAGCAGGGAGACGTGGTTGGCGACGATGAGGACGCGATCGCCGGCGGCGTGGTAGTGCTGCAGCCCCAGTATTCGCACCCGGAACAACGCGCGCACGAGGAGCCGTACGACGGTGCGTGCGGCCCGCAGCACCGGATTCAATGGCGCGGCACCGGAGCGGGTGGGAAGGTCAGATCCGGAACGCGTCGTCCGCGACCGCGACCATGATCCTGATCTCCTGCCCCGGCTGCAGGTGGGCCTTGCGCGGCAGCGCATTCCAGCGCCGCAGGTCGTCGACGCGGACATCGAATCGGCGCGCGATCGACCATAGCGAGTCTCCCATGCGCACCTTGTAGACCTGCTGCCCGGCGCCGGTACGCGCCCTGGCGACCGGCCTGGCCGGCGCCGCTTCGGCGCCGTCGTCGCCAGCCACGATCAGCTTTTGTCCGAGTGCCAGCACCGGGCTGCCGGGCAGACGGTTCCAGCGCCGCAGGTCGTCGAGCTTCACGCCGTACTTGCGGGCGATGTCCCAGAGATTGTCGCCGCGACGTACGGTGTGGGTGCCGCGTTCGCCGCGAGCGGGACCTTGGTCCGGCGCCGTCGCGGCTTCGGCCACCGCGGCCGTGGCCGGCGCGTTGGACGACGGGGCGCCGTGCGCGGGTACCAGGATGCGCATGCCGGCGTGCAGCCTGGTGCCTGGCTTCAGGCCGTTCGCCTCGCGCAGGTCCACCGCATGGACGCCGTGGCGCGCCGCCAGCGACTGCAGCGTTTCGCCGCGGGCGACCCGATGGGCAACCCATGGCGGCGGCGGATTCTCCGGGCGCTGCGCCAGGGCGATCTGGAATGCGGCTGCCTTGTCGAGCGGTACCAGCAAGGCATGCGGCCCGTCCGGCGGGGTGGCGCTGCGCAGGTATGCGGGATTCAGGGCGCGAAGATCGTCGAGGCCGATACCGGCCATGAGCGCGGCTTCGCGCAGGTCGATCTGGTGCAGCGCGTCCACCGGAATGACCGCCGGGGCATCGGCGATATCGCGCAATCTGACCCGGTGCGTGGTCGGATCGCGGATCACTTCCGCGATCGCCAGCAGGCGCGGCACGAAGCCGCGCGTTTCCGCCGGCAGTTCCAGCGACCAGAAGTCGATCGGCCGCCCGCGCTTGGCGTTTCGATCGCGCGCGCGATCGATGGCCAACTCGCCGCAATTGTAGGCGGCGAACGCCAGTTCCCAGTCGCCGAAGCGATCGTGCAGCAACTGCAGGTAGTCCAGCGCCGCACGCGTGGAGGCGATCGCGTCGCGGCGGCCGTCGTACCAGCCGTCGACACGCAGGCCGAACCGCCGCGCCGTGCCGGCCATGAACTGCCACATGCCTGCAGCGTGACTGGGCGAATAAGCGCGAGCCTCGTACGCGCTTTCGATGATCGGCAGCAGCGCGACTTCGGTCGGCATGCCGCGGCTCTGCACTTCGGTGACGACGTGATACAGGAATGGATGCGCGCGCTCGGAGACTCGTTCGAGGAACTTCGGGTGCTGAACGAACCAGTGCAGTTCGCGCTGGATGTCCGCGTTGCGACGGGGCTCGAGTCTGAAACCGGCGGCGATACGAGCCCAGAGATCGCCGCCGGCGTCGCTCGCCGCCTCGACCGCGCTACCCGTCGTGTCGATTGCAATCTCAGCTGCAGCGTGTGTTCCGGCCGCGGGCGCGGCGGAATGCTCTTCGACGCGCGCGGGCTTTTCGTTGCGTACGAACGGGCCGACGCAGCCGCTCGCGAGTATCGCGAGCGACAACAGTACCCAGCGTGCGTGGTGTTTCCCCCCAGGCATGGCGGGCAACTGTAGGGACCACGTTCCGGCGCGTCAAGAAAAAATGCTCGCGCGATCATGGCCTTCACTTGTTGGCGCATGCTGCCGCGAGCCGCTACAGTAGTCGCATGGTGAACACGTGGCGGACCGATTCGAAGGCACGAAGGCGACACATCGTCCCGGTGGTGTCGCGATGAGCGCCCACACGGAGTTGCGATCGTTGCGCCAGCGCCTCCATGCATGGCTCGCATCCGCACCCGGAAGCGTGCTCGTGCAGGCCGAGCAGTCGCGCAGCGTCCAGGCGCTGCCGAACCTGTTCGGTTACCACCTGATCCAGCTCGGCACGCTGCCCGATGCCGATCTGCTCGCCAGTTCCCGCATCTCCCATCGCGCGGTCGTGGAGGTCGATCGGCCGCAGGGCGCAGGTGCGTGCAGCGCGGTGCTGTTCTGCGATGCTTCGGCGCTGCCGTTCGCCGCCGACAGCGTCGACGTGGTCGTGCTGCCGCACGTGCTGGAGTTCGAGGAGGATCCGCATCAGGTGCTGCGCGAGGTCGAACGGGTGCTGATCGCCGAGGGTCATGTGTTGTTGTTCGGATTCAATCCGTGGAGCCTGTTCGGATTGTGGCGGCTCTTTCTCGGTTGGCGCGGCGAGCCGCCGTGGTGCGGGAGTTTCTTTCGCCTGGGTCGTGTCAAGGACTGGCTGCGATTGCTCGGCTTCGACATCGTCCGTGTGCACGCATTGTTTTTCCGGCCGCCGCTTCGGCATCCGGGTCTGCTTCGCAGACTTGCTTTCGTCGAGAAGCTCGGCGGCCATTGGTGGCCATACTTCGGGGGTGTCTACTGCGTGATTGCCAAGAAGCGCCTGGTGTCGATGACACCGGTGAAGATGCAATGGAAGATGCGGCGAAGCTTGATCGCCGCCGGAATTGCCGAGCCATCCACGCGCCGGGCCGAACCGGGCATGTCGCCGCAGCCGTGACCGACGCCGCTGTGGAAGAACGAGGCCTCGTCGAGGCCTTCACCGACGGCGCCTGCCGTGGCAATCCGGGGCCCGGAGGCTGGGGCGTGCTGCTGCGATGGGGCGCGCACGAGCGCCGGCTGTCGGGAGCCGAACCGCACACCACCAACAACCGAATGGAACTCACCGCGGTCATCCGGGCGCTGCAGGCGCTCAAGCGCCCGAGCCGCGTGCGCGTGGTGACCGATTCGCAGTACGTGCGCAATGGCCTGGTCGACTGGCTGCCGGGCTGGAAGCGCAAGGGCTGGAAGACCGCGGACGGCAAGCCGGTGAAGAACGTCGATCTGTGGCGCGAGCTCGATGCGCTCAAGGTCCTGCACGCATTGGAGTTGCAATGGGTCCGCGGTCACGCGGGCCATCCCGAGAACGAGATCGCCGACGCGCTGGCGACGTCCGCGATCGACACCCTGGAGTGACGCGCATGCGGCAGGTCGTCATCGATACCGAAACCACCGGCCTGGAGCACCAGTCCGGGCATCGCATCATCGAGATCGGCGGCATCGAGATGGTGAGCCGGCGGCGCACCGGGCGCACTTTCCATCGCTATCTGAATCCGGAGCGCGCCGTGGACGATGGCGCATTGCAGGTCCATGGCCTGACCGACGAATTCCTGGCCGACAAACCGCGCTTCGCCGAAGTCGCCGCCGAGCTGCTCGAGTTCGTGCGCGGTGCCGAGGTAGTGATCCACAATGCGCCGTTCGATGTCGGATTCCTCGATGCCGAGCTCGAGCGCATGGGCGGCGCGCTGGGACGCTTCGGCGACCACTGTTCGGTATGCGACACGCTGGAGATGGCGCGCCTCATGCACCCGGGGCAGCGCAACAGCCTGGATGCGCTGTGCAAGCGCTACCAGATCGACAACTCCGCGCGCACCCTGCACGGTGCGCTGCTGGACGCGGAGATTCTCGCCGACGTGTACCTGGCCATGACCGGCGGCCAGGCGACCCTGCTTCTGGACGCGCAGACGGCGTCCCAGGAAGCGCTGGTGCAGCGCGCCGAACACCGCGCGGCCTGGCCGCAGCTCAGGGTCGTCCAGGCCAGCGAGGCCGAGGCGCAGGCGCACGCCGCGCGCCTGACGGCCATCGCCAAGGCCAGCGGCGGGCGTTGCCTGTGGGCGCAGGCCGAGGGTGGGGGCGGCTGACGGCCGCGCCGCGCGCGCTTCGTGCCGGCGGCGCGGTACCCGTCAGGCGGTTGTCGCGCCTTCCACCGCAGCGCGGGTCAGCTTCTGGAGCTCACCGCTCTGATAGAGATCCATGACGATGTCGCAGCCGCCGATCAGCTCGCCGCCGATGAAAATCTGCGGGAAGGTCGGCCAGTTGGAGACCTGCGGCAGCGTGCGCCTGACATCGGGTTCGGCGAGGATGTCGACGTAGGCGAAATCCACGCCGCATGCCCGCAACGCCTCGGCGGCGCGCATCGAGAATCCGCATTGTGGAAATTCAGGCGACCCCTTCATGAACATCACGATCGGGTGGCTGCGTATGGCGTCATTGATGCGTTCGACGATCGGATCCATTGCTGATTCCCTCGGGCGTTTCGATGCCCCCCAGTCTACGCGCGCGAGGAGCGCCGCGAAAGCGCGGCGCCGATTAAAAACCCGAGAAATTCAAGGGTTTTTACCTTGGGGCTACGCGTCCGCGGAGCCCCAGCCGCCGCCGCCGGCGGTCTCGATCCGCAGCCGATCGCCCGCCCGCACGTCGAAGCCGATCTTGGCGGGCAGCGCGGCGCCGTTCAGCAGCGTGCGCGCCGGTGCGCCGGCCGAGCCGCCCGCGGTGCCCCAGGGCCCGTGCCGCCGGCGTTCGCCCAGGACTGTGACGGTCGCGTCGGCGCGGAACTCGTACTCGCGCACGATGCCGTCGCCGCCCCGGTGCCGGCCGCTGCCGCCGCTGCCTCGACGGATGGCGTAGCGGACCACGCGTAGCGGAAAGTCTGCCTCGAGGACTTCGATTGGCGTATTGCGGGTATTGGTCATGTGGGTCTGCACCGCGTCCTGGCCCGCGGCCGCCGCGTGCGCGCCCATGCCGCCGCCGATGGTCTCGTAGTAGGACCAGCGTTCGCCGCCCATGGCCAGGTTGTTCATGCTGCCGTGGCTCGCGGCGGGGATCCGCGCCGGGATGGCCTGCCAGAGCGCGCCGAGCAGCGCGTCGACGATGCGCGTGCTGGTCTCGACATTGCCGGCCGCCACCGCCGCCGGCGGGCGAGCGTTGACGAGGGTGCCCGCAGGCGCGGCGATCGATACCGGCCGCAGGCTGCCCGCGCACAGCGGCGTGCCCGGCGGCATGAGGCAGAAGAATACGTAGTACACGGCCGCGGCCGTCACCGACAGCGGGCAGTTGACGTTGCCCGGCACCTGCGCGGCGGTGCCGCCGAAATCCACTTGCGCGCCGTCGGTGTCCAGGCGGACCTGTACCCGGATCGGGATGTCGAGCGCGTCGAAGCCGTCGCCGTCGAGCAGGTCCGTATACGAATACGTTCCGCGCGGCAGGCCGGCGAACAGGCTGCGGGCGAGCGTCTCGCCATAGTCCTGCAGCGCGTCCGCGGCGCGATCGAATCCGCCCGATCCGGTGGCCGCCGCGAGCGCCGCGACCCGTTCCACGCCGCGCGAGACCGCGCCCGCCTGCGCGGAGAAATCCCCACGCGACAGCGCGGGGTCGCGCATGTGCCCGAGCAGGGCCGCGAACCAGCGTTCGTCGGGCACGCCGGCGCGCACCAGCAGGCTCGGCGGGATCACCACGCCTTCCTCGTCCAGGCGGCGCGCGAGCGGCATCGATCCGGGTGTCGGGCAGCCGATGTCGGCGTGATGCGCCCGAGCGGCGACGAATGCGCAGATCCTGCCGGCCGCAAATACCGGTGCGACCAGCGTGACGTCCGGCAGGTGTGTCCCACCCAGGTATGGATCGTTCAGTATCAGGACGTCCCCGGGATGCCAGTCGGTCGCCGCGACGATGCCCTGCATCGCATGCGCCATGCTGCCCAGGTGCACCGGGATGTGCGCGGCCTGTGCGATCATCCGTCCGTGACGGTCGAACACCGCGCACGAGTAGTCCAGCCGGTCCTTGATGTTCGGGGAGAACGCGGCATGCCGCAGTACCGCACCCATCTCGTCGCAGATCGAAGCGGTGCGCGCCGCAAACAGGCTCAATTCCACCGCATCCACGCTCGTGCCCCCGTCTCTTGAATGCCCTACAAAATTAGATAACAATCCTGGACGAATCAAATGTACCTGCCCGCGGCGGGACGTCGCGGGCGCCCGGCGCGAGCGATCGCGGTCGGCAACCGGTGGGGCGCACGACTGCGCGCGACCGGGCAGGTGCGACGATCACCGCGGAGCACGGACCAGCGCACCAGGAACCACCAAGCGAATCAACCGGCGCAGTGACCCGAGCCCGGCCGCAAGGCCGGGCTCTGCTTTTTGGGCCGGGCACAACCAGCGGACGACATTTCGATGACCGATGCCCTGATGCGCAACTACGCGCGCCTGCCGGTGCAATTCGTGCGCGGCAGCGGAGCCTGGCTGGAGGACGGTGCGGGCCGCCGCTACCTCGATGCCCTCAGCGGCATCGCGGTTTGCGCGCTTGGGCATGCCAATGCGGAAGTCGGCGCCGCGCTCGCCGACCAGGCCGCCACCCTCATCCACACCTCGAACCTGTACGAGATCCCCTTGCAGGCCGATCTGGCGGCAGCGCTGTGCCGGGTGGCGCGCATGGATCGGGTGTTCTTCTGCAATTCCGGCGCGGAAGCCAACGAGGCGGCCCTGAAGATCGCGCGCCTGCATGCACACGCGCGCAGCGTCGACACGCCCGTGGTGATATGCGCCCAGGGCAGTTTCCACGGCCGCACGCTGGGCACCCTGGCCGCCACGGGCAATGCGAAGGTGCAGGCCGGATTCGAGCCGCTCATGCCCGGGTTCGTGCACGTGCCGTTCGGCGACATCGCCGCCATCGCGGCGGCCGGGGATCGGCAGCGCAATGCGGTTGCGGTGCTGGTCGAGCCGATCCAGGGCGAGGGCGGCGTGCAGATGCCGCCGGCAGGGTACCTGAGCGAACTGCGCGCGCTGTGCGATGCGCGCGGGTGGCTCATGATGCTGGACGAGGTGCAGACCGGAATGTGCCGTACCGGTGCGTGGTTCGCGTGGCAGCACGAGGATGCCGCGCCGGACGTCATGACGCTGGCCAAGGCCCTGGGCAATGGTGTGCCGATTGGTGCCTGCCTGGCGCGCGGCACGGCCGCCGGGTTGTTCGTCCCCGGCAAGCATGGATCGACCTTCGGCGGAAACCTGCTCGCCTGCCGCGCCGCGCTCACGGTGCTGGGGATCATGGAACGCGACGACGTCGCCGCGCGCGCCGCCGCGCTCGGCGCGCGGATGATGGCCGGCTTGAGGGAACTGCTGGAGGGCCACAACATCGTGCGCGAGGTGCGGGGCAAGGGTTGCATGATAGGCATCGAGCTCGCCGAGCCGTGCGGGGAACTGGTCCAGCGCGGCATCGAGTCGGGGATTCTCATCAACGTCACCGCGGACCGGGTCATCCGGCTGCTGCCGCCGCTGACGTTGACCGACGCCGAGGCCGATCAGATCGTGGCGAAGGTCGGTGCCCTGGTGCGTGGTTTTGCCGCCGGCGAAGGGCCGCGTCGATGAGCGCGCGCCATTTCCTGCGGATCGCGGATCTCGGCGCGGGCGAACTGCAGTACCTGCTCAGGCGCGCGCGCGTACTGAAGGCGTCGCGACGTTCGGAACCTGCCTACGAGCCGCTGCGCAACCGCGTGATGGGCATGATCTTCGAGAAGTCCTCGACGCGCACCCGCGTGTCGTTCGAAGTGGCGATGAGCGATTTCGGGGGCAGCGCGATATTCCTGTCCCCGCGCGACACCCAGCTCGGCCGCGGCGAACCGATCGAGGACATGGCGCGCGTGCTGTCGCGCATGGTCGACATCATCATGGTGCGGACCTTCGAACACGAGAAGATCCAGACCCTCGCGCGCTATTCGCGCGTACCGGTGATCAACGGCCTGACCGATTTGCACCACCCCTGCCAGGTGCTCGCCGACATCCTCACGTTCGAGGAACTGCGCGGTTCGCTTTCCGGCCGCGTGGTGGCGTGGGTGGGTGACGGCAACAACATGTGCAACTCATACATCGAGGCCGCCCGCGTGCATGGGTTCACGCTTCGGGTCGCCTGCCCGCCGGGCTACATGCCGGACGCCGGGCTGGTCGCCGAAGCCGGTGCGCACGTGGACGTGGGCTCGGATCCGCAGTCGGCGGTCGCCGGTGCGGATCTGGTAGTCACCGACGTCTGGGCGAGCATGGGCCAGGAGGAGGAATCCGCCGCCCGGCGCGCGGCATTCGGGGCCTATCAGGTCGATGCGGCGCTGTTCGCCCGTGCCGCACCGGATGCCCTGTTCATGCATTGCCTGCCGGCGCATCGCGGCGAGGAAGTCAGCGCCGAGGTCCTGGAGCATCAGCGCAGCGTGGTGTGGGACGAGGCCGAGAACCGCCTGCACGCGCAGAAGGCCCTGATCGAGTTCCTGCTGCTCGGGCCGCGCTGACGGACCCCTGGGTGCCGGCCCAAGCGAGCATGTTGTTCCTGCTCTCCAACGATGACGGCTACCGGGCCCCCGGGATCGCCTGCATGGCCGCTGCGCTCGCCGTCCTGGGCGAGGTGATCGTGGTGGCGCCGGATCGAAACCGCAGCGGCGCCAGCAACTCGCTGACCCTGGACGTTCCAATCCGGGTCAACCGCGCTGAGAACGGTTACCACGTCGTCAACGGCACGCCGACGGACTGCGTTCACCTGGCGGTGTGCGGGTTGCTCGATCGGCGGCCGGACATGGTGGTCTCGGGGATCAATACCGGCGAGAATCTCGGCGACGACGTGCTGTACTCCGGGACGGTGGCGGCCGCGATGGAAGGCCGGTTCCTGGGCTTTCCGTCGATTGCGGTTTCGCTGCTCGGCGACGATCCGATGCACTACGGTACCGCGGCTCGCGTGGTCGTGGATCTCATCCGGGCGATGCACAGGCAGCCCCCGCTGCCTGCGGACACCATCCTGAACGTCAACGTGCCCGACCTGCCGTTCGATGAGCTCGCCGGCTACGAGACCACCCGCCTCGGCCGGCGGCATCCGTCCGAATCGGTGATAAGATCCGCCGACCCTCGCGGCCGCCCGGTCTATTGGATCGGCCCGCCGGGCCCGCTCGTGGACGAGGGCCCCGGCACCGATTTCGACGCCGTGCGGCGCGGCTGCGTTTCGGTGACGCCGCTGCAGGTGGACCTGACCCGCTACGCGGCGATGGAATCGGTTGCACGGTTGATTGATGGCCTGCAGGTGGATGAGCGCTGACCATCGCGGAATCGGCATGACCTCGCAGCGCGCGCGCGACCGGCTGGTCGCGCAACTGCGCGAGATGGGCATCGGCTCCGAGCGTGTCCTGGATCTGGTCGCCAGCACTCCCCGGCACCTGTTCGTCGACGAGGCGCTGGCCAGCCGTGCGTATGAGAACAGCGCCCTGCCCATCGGTCACGGCCAGACCATCTCCCAGCCCTACGTCGTGGCGCTGATGACCGCCGCCGTGGCCGAGGGCGGTACCCTCGGCCGGGTGCTGGAAGTCGGCGGCGGTTGCGGCTACCAGACTGCCATCCTCGCCCAGCTCGCCGGCCGGGTGTACTCGGTCGAACGCATCGCGGCCCTGGCTTCGGCCCTGCGCGAGCGGTTGTATGCCCTGCGCGTTCGCAACGTCAGCGTGCGTCACGGCGATGGCATGAAGGGCTGGCCCAAGTACGCCCCTTTCGACGCCATCGTCGTCAGTGCGGCGCCGACCCGGGTGCCGCCGGATCTGTGCGACCAGCTTGCCCTGGGTGGCCGCATGGTGATCCCGGTGGGGGCGGCCGGGCAGCAGCAGCTCCTGCTCGTCACACGGACCGCCGACGGTTTTTCGGAGCACCCGCTCGACCGGGTCAGCTTCGTGCCGTTGCTGGAAGGCGTCGCCTGATCAGTCGCCGCGTAACCCGCTGCGCCCGGATCGCCGCGTCCGTGACGCTGGCGGCCCTGCTGCAATCCTGCGCCAGCGACAGTGCGGCACCGGTGATTTCCCATCATCCGGGAAGCGGGCAGGCAGCCGCGATGCGCGCACCGGCACCGGGTCGCCCGCCCGGCTACCATGAAGTCAAGGCCGGAGACACTTTATTTTCCATCGCATTCCGCTTCGGGCTGGATTACCGGCAGGTGGCGCGGTGGAACGGCATCCGCGCACCGTACCGGATCTTTCCCGGGCAACAGATCCTGCTGCGGCCACCACCCCCCGGGTACGACCAGCAGCCTGCCGCCGTCGCGGCCGTGCCTGCGACCAGGGCGGCGGTACCCGCACAGCCAACGATTGCATCGCCGCCCGCCGCACGCCCATCCACGCCCCGCATTCCGTCCGGGGGCACGCCAAGCGCGCCGCCGCAGGACGTTGTCGCGACGCCCGCGTCGCCTGCGGCAGCGACAACCGCGCCCGCGGCGAGCGCCGAAACGAGCGCCGCGCGCAGGTCGGAGGCAGGGATCGCCTGGCAATGGCCGGCACGCGGGACCGTGCGCGCGGCCGGAGTCGGCCAGGCCGCGTTGGAGATCCTCGGCCGGCGCGGGCAGGCGATTTATGCCGCTGCCGGCGGGCAGGTGGTGTACAGCGGCAGTGGACTCATCGGATACGGCAAGCTTATCATCATCAAGCACAACGACACTTTCCTCTCGGCCTACGCACACAACGACAAGCTGCTCGTTGGCGAAGGCACCGTGGTGACGGCCGGCCAGAAGATCGCCGAAATGGGTGACTCCGGCGCCAAGGAAGTCATCCTGCACTTCGAGATACGTCGAAATGGCAAGCCGGTTCCGCCACTCGATTTCCTGCCCAAGGCCTGAGCCGGCGCCGGTGCAGGCGCGATGATCACGGGTCCGGGGCCGGGTCGAGGTACGCCGGACGACGATGCCGATGCCGATGCCGTCGGGCTTCAGGAGCCGTTGATCGACGTCGACGCAGACGGCACATGCGATCCGTCCTCCAATGAGGAACGCGACGGTCACGCCGGCCGCGCGGCCCCGGCGCCCGGCGCGGAAATCAGCGACGGAGACCCCGACGCGACACGCCTGTACCTGGGGGAGATCGGTTTTTCCCCGCTGCTGACCGCGGCCGAGGAAGTGCACTTCGCCCAACTTTCGCTGGCCGGCGACCGCCTCTGCGACGGCGGCTGCGCAATCTGCAATACGCCGCGCTGGCAGGCCCCCAAGCCCGCACAGCGCGAGACGTCGCCGCGCAAGATCATGATCGCCAGCAATCTGCGGCTGGTGGTGAAGATCGCGCGTCGCTACATCAATCGCGGTCTGGCGCTGCTCGACCTCATCGAAGAGGGCAATCTCGGTCTCATACGTGCCGTGGAGAAGTTCGATCCTGGACGCGGGTTCCGGTTTTCGACCTACGCGACCTGGTGGATCCGACAGACGATTGAGCGCGCATTGATGAACCAGACGCGGACAATCCGGCTGCCGATCCACGTCGTGAAGGAAATCAACGTCTACCTGCGCGCGGCGCGCCAGCTCGCTCAGATCCAGGACCACGAGCCGAGCGCGGATGAAATCGCGCGAAGGCTGCACAAGCCGATCGACGAGGTGAACCGGTTGCTCGGCCTGCACGAGCGGATCGCCTCGGTGGACGGATTCGCCGAGCGCGACACCGATCGGCCCCTGCTTGATTCGATTCCCGACGAGCAGAATCCGGATCCGGTGCTGCTTCTGCAGGGTGACGATATGCAACGGCACCTGGAAAGCTGGCTCGGGCAATTGACCGACAAGCAGCGCGCCGTAGTCGAGCGGCGGTTCGGCTTGAACGGTTTCGAGAGCGCGACCCTGGAGGAGGTCGGGCAGGCGATCGGCGTGACCCGCGAGCGGGTACGGCAGATCCAGTTGGAGGCGCTCGCGCGCCTGCGCCAGATCCTGGAGCGCGAAGGATTCTCAGGAGAGGGGATCTTCTCCGAAACCTGACCTGTCGCCGGGCGCCCGATTCGAGAGGATGGCACAGGCTACGCGTCGTCCTTCGGCCGCGAGCACCGCAAACACGCGGCAGGCGGCACCGGTGTCCATGCATTCGATGCCCACGCCGTTGCCCTGCAGCGCCACGAGCAGGGACGGCTCCGGAAATTTCAGCGTCTGACCGGTACCGAGCAGGACCACGTCCGGCTCGAGCGCGGCTATTGCATCCATGTGCGCGCGGGTGAGATCCGGCACGCTGCGCGGGGGCCAGTCCACCACCAGCCGATCCGGCATGACGATGACGCTGGATCGGTATACCCGGTCATTGACGCGGACGCCTTCCGGGCCATAACCGGTGATGCCATACCGGCCAGTGCCGGCGTCGAGCTGGAACTTCATGCGGACCTCCCCCGGCCGTCGCGACATTGCCGCGGGCGACGAACCGGCCGAGTTCGCGTACCCTACCACATCCCATATCGACCACGGTTTTCAAGAGGAACGACCATGAAGATCATCCTGCTCGGCGGTCCGGGCGCAGGCAAAGGCACGCAGGCCGATTTCATCTGCCGCGAGTTCTCCATCCCGAAGATTTCCACCGGCGACATGCTGCGCGCGGCGGTGGCCGCGGGGACCGCGCTCGGGTTGGAAGCCAAGAAAGTGATGGATGCCGGCAAGCTCGTGTCCGACGACATCATCCTGGGGCTGGTCGCCGAGCGCATCCTGCAGCCCGACTGCGCGCGCGGCTTTCTGTTCGACGGGTTTCCGCGCACGATTCCGCAGGCGCAAGGCCTTGCCGCCAGCGGCGTGGCAGTGGACACGGTCGTGGAAATCCGCGTCGACGACGAGGAAATCGTCCGGCGCATGTCAGGGCGCCGGATCCACTCGGCTTCGGGGCGGACCTACCACGTCGAGTTCAATCCGCCCAAGGTCGCGGGTCGCGACGACGTCACCGGAGAACCGCTGGTACAGCGCGACGACGACCGCGAGGAAACCGTACGCAACCGCCTCGCGGTGTACCACGAGCAGACCGAGCCTCTGGTGCATCACTATCAGAATGCAGCGGGCGTGAAATACGCCTGCGTGGCGGGCCAGGGCAGTGTGGAATCGGTGCGGGATCGCATCTTCGCGGCATTGCGCGGCACGACTTCTTCGAGCGTTTGAACGCGTTTGAACGCATCGATCCGCCTGCGTCGGCGGGCGCGCTGGCGCATCATGATCACTATTCCAAAAATTTCTGTTATGATTCCATTGCATACAACGTATTTCTGATGTATATAAGTCAGCGTTGTACGTAAGTTCCGTTTAACCAACTCGTTAAGGGGGTCAGATCATGGCAGCTAAGAAGCGTGGCAAGAAGGCGGCTTCCAAGAAGAAGGTGACCAAGAAGAAGGTCGCCAAGAAAAAGGTCGCCAAGAAAAAAGCGTCGAAAAAGCGTGCTGCGAAAAAGTAGCTGATTCGACGTCGCACGCTAGCCGGGGTCTGACCGTCCCGGCTAGCGTGACTTCACCGAGAATCAAGGCTTTTCCCGGGAGATCAGCCGCTTCAGGCAAGTTTCACGGGAACTGCGAGGCGCGGAGATGAAGCGCCGCCGGAGCTCCGGGATCGGAGCCCGAAATAGCGAATCAATGCCCCGAACTCCGGGGCATTTTTTTTCATCGGGTGCGGGGTGTGCGCCGCCGGCGTCGTCTTGCGGCGGGACCCGGCAACCGAAAGTGACGAACCCATGGCGACCAGAACCGCGCGTGCCTGGCTGATCTTCTATGCCTGCGTCATCGCAGTGGCGGTTCTGCTCGGCTACTGCCTTTGGCTGGATCGCATCGCTACCGCGCGCTTCGCCGGGGCGCGCTGGGCGTTGCCGGCGCGGGTGTACGCCCGCCCGCTGGAACTGTACGAGGGCCGCCGCATCCAGACCGGGGCGCTCGCCGCGGAACTCGCGCGTTTGGGATACAGGAGGGTACAGAGCGTGTCCGGGCCCGGCGAGTATGCAGTCGCCGGCGGCACGGTCGCGGTCCACACGCGAGGATTTCAGTTCTGGGACGGCGCGCAGGCCGGGCGTTTCGTCCAGCTCGATTTCGAAGGCGAGGTCGTGACGCGGGTCGGCGCACGCGACGGTGGCCCCAATCCGCCGCTGGTGCGGCTGGATCCGGTCGAGATTGCGCAGATCGTGCCGCACGATCGCGAGGATCGGATTCTGTTGCGGCGATCGGAGATCCCGCAGAGCCTGGTCGATGCGCTGCTGTCGGCGGAGGATCGGCGGTTCTATTCCCACCCGGGTATCGATCCGCTCGCGATTGCCCGCGCGATGCTGGTCAACCTGCGTCACCTGCGCCTGGTGCAGGGGGGCAGCACGCTGACGCAGCAACTCGCCAAGAACTTCTTCCTCACCGAGGAGCGCACCCTCCGGCGCAAGTTCAACGATGCACTGCTCGCGTTGCTGCTGGAGCGCCGTTTCGGCAAGGACGAAATCCTGGAGGCCTATGTCAACGAAATCTTCCTGGGTCAGGATGGCGACCGTGCCATCCACGGCTTCGGGCTGGCCGCGCGGTTCTACTTCGGCCGGCCGATTGACGAATTGCCGGTCGAGCAGGTGGCCACGCTGGTGGCGATGGTGCCGGGCCCGACGGCCTACGACCCGCGGTCGCATCCGCAGCGCTGCCTGGCGCGGCGCAATCTGGTCCTGCGGCTCATGGTCGAACAGGGGAGGCTATCGGCCGCGGACGCCGCACATGCGGCTCGGCGGCCACTCGGCCTGGCTGCGCGTGCGCCTCGCACCGCGTATCCGGCGTTCCTGGATTACCTGCGCGCGGTACTCGTACGCGACTATCGCGATGAGGATCTGCGAACCGAAGGGCTGCGGATCTTCACCACGCTGGATCCGCGACTTCAGGAAATCGCCGAGCGCCGGCTCGCCGCAGGTTTGGCGGGAATCGAGGCGCGGCCGGGCAGCCGCGTGCGAAAGCTCCAGGGTGCGATGCTGGTGACCGACATCGGCACGGCCGAGGTACTGGCGATCGTCGGCGGTCGCGAGGCGCGTTTCGCGGGCTACAACCGCGTTACCGCAGCGCGCCGACCGATCGGCTCGCTGGTCAAACCGGCGGTCTATCTCGCCGCGTTGCGGGAGCCGCACAGGTACTCGGTGGTCACCGCGTTGGAGGACGCGCCGATTTCCATGCGCGACGGCAGCGGCCGGCTGTGGCAACCGCACAATTACGACCGCCGGGTTCACGGTCGCGTGCAGCTGCGGGACGCCATCGCATACTCGCTCAACCTCGCCACGATCCGGCTCGGGCTGGATGTCGGCTACGACGCGGTGCTGGCGGCGCTCTCGGACCTCGGGTTCGCGACCCGCGTTCCGCGGTATCCATCGTTGTTCCTTGGAGCGATTGAGCAGAGCGTCATCGACGTCGCGCGTTTCTACCAGACCATCGCCAACGGTGGGTTCCGGTCCGATTTCCGGCCGATTCGGGAGGTGACGACCGCCGCCGGCAAGCCGCTGGCGCGCTACGACATCCGCATCGAATCGACCGTAGCGCCAGCACACGCCTGGCTGCTGCGCTACCTGCTCGGACGGGTGGCGCAGCAAGGCACCGCGCGCGCGGCCGGCGAGGCACTGGCAGGCATGGAGCCGCTCGGCGGAAAGACCGGCACCACCAACGACTTGCGCGACGCTTGGTTCGCGGGCTTCGCGGGGAACCTGCTCGCGGTGGTGTGGGTGGGACGCGACGACAACCGTCCCGTGGGTCTGACCGGGGCGACCGGAGCACTGCCAATCTGGATCGAATTCATGACCCGGGCGGCGCCGACCGCCGCCGAGCCGGAGCCGCCCGAGGACATCGAGTGGTATTGGATCGACGGCAACACCGGCCGCGGGACCGAGCCGGGATGCGAGAATGCGCAGCGAGTTCCCTTCGTTGCCGGTGCACCGCCGCAGGAATACGAACCATGCACGACCCAGGATGCCAGCGTTCTCCCGCAGCATTGATACGCCGCGCTTTACCGGCGGCGCTCGCAATCGCAGTCGTCGGCGGGTGTGCGGGAACACCGAGGCCGGCGACGCCAGTGCCGGTTTCGCCGCCGCAACCAGCCGCGGTGACCGTGGAACCGGCGCCGCTGCCTGTGCCGCAAACTGCGGTGCCGATTGCACCGCAGACTCCGCGGGCAATGCCGCCGCCGCGCGCGGCGGCGCCACAGGCCAGCGCCGCGGTGGTTGCGTTGCTTGCGCAGGCCCGAACCCAGGCCGCCAGTGGAAATGCGGCCGGTGCCGGTGCGACGTTGGAGCGTGCACTTCACATCGAACCGACCAACCCGTGGCTTTGGCATCGGCTCGCCGTGCTGCGACTGCAGCAACGGATGTGGGATCAGGCCGTGTCGATGGCACAGAAATCGATCAGTCTGGCGGCCGGCAATACGCGCTTGCTCGGCGGCAATTGGGCGGTGATCGCCCAGGCGCGCACCGGCAAGGGTGACGCGGGGGGCGCGGCGGCCGCGCAGCGGGAGTCTGATCGATACTTCCAGGCCGCGCCGTTACCGTGAGGTGGGGTTCGGACCGGCACGCCGCTGGCACACAATTTGTACGTGATGCACTGCCCCGACCCTGTACCGGCGGTACGAGCAATGGATCATTCCTCATGAGCGCCGAACGGTCTCCGGTAACCCAGGCACGCCTGTGGTTCGTGCGCCGCGGTTCGACCGTCAAAGGTCCCTATCCGACGGTTGCATTGCGTCGAAACCTGATGCTCGGCAGGTTGGCACTCACGGACGAAATCAGCCACGACCGCGAGCATTGGGTGACGATGGCGAGCGAGCCGTCTTTCGCCACGGGTCCGGCTGAGGCTGTGGCCGGAACCAGTGCCGCCGCGGTTGCCGCGCTCGATGAACGCAGTGGTGCCGATCGGCGGCAACCCGCTGCCGCCGGGGCGGCGGTGGAACGCAGGGCGAATGATCGCCGCCGCCCCGAGCCGGAAGATATCGTCGCCCGGCGCCAACGTCGCCGACGGGTGTTGGAATCGCTCGCGCCGCGGCGCGAGAACCTGCTCGCGCCGACGATCGCGATCATCGCCGTCATCGGAGTCGTCGTCGCGGTCGCCCTGACCCTGCGCAACGAAGTTCAGTCCCCCCGCGCGGACTGCGGCACCGCTGCAGCGCCCGGGGTCCGCTGGGATGGATGCGCGGTCGGAGACCGTTCGCTGGCGGGCGCGGATCTTCGCGGTGCGGTCCTGCACAGCGTCCGCGGCAGCGGCGCCGTACTGACCCGGGCGCGCCTGGATGCGGCGGATCTTTCATATGCGGAATTGACGCGCGCCAGGCTCGATGGCGCGGTGTTGACGGGGGCCCGGATGCGCGGCGCGACCTTGCAGGCGGCCGACCTGGCCGATGCGGATCTGAGCGGGGCGGACCTGTCCTATGCGGACTTACGCGGCGCGCTGCTCCCCGGGGTCCGTCTGGGCGGTGCACGTCTGGACCACGCCTATTGGACCGACGGCCGCATTTGCGGCCCGCAATCCGTGGGAACCTGCCGCTGATCCGCGGCCGTCACACGCCCGGCGTCAGCAAACCGCCCACGCCCCATAGCCCACGACCCGGTCGCGCGGCCCGGCGGTATCCCCCGAATTGGCCACGCAAAGCGTGGTTACCTTCATGCAACGGTCCTGCGCCAGCGTAAGCAGGCCGTTCAACGGTACATAACCGCACGCCTGCTCCGGACCGATTGCGGCAGTATCGAACGATTCGATGGCGCGGGTGGTGCGGGCATCGATACGGCGTGCGGTTGCATAGTCGTGGTAGTGGCTGAGGTCGGTGCTGATGACGGTCAGGGTACCGGGAGCATCCCATAGCAGCGCGATGACGCCCGCGACTTCGGCCGGGGTGGCGGCACCGACCGCCAGCGGGACGAGCGAGAAGTCGCCCAGGGCTTCCTGCAGGAACGGCAGTTGAACCTCGAGGCTGTGTTCCAGGGCGTGGGCGGCTTGCGATACGCAGACCTGGCGGCATGCCGCCACCACCTGCATTCCCGGCCTGTCCAGCGCGACATCGCCCAGCGGAGTCCGGAATGCTTCGGCGGCTGGCAGCGCCAGGCCGGTGATGTATGTACGATGGCAAGGGCCGAGCAACAAGACTCTATTTATGGAGCCGCGCGCGGCTGCGAGCGTCGCATAGGCACAGGCCGCTACCGCGCCGGAATAGACGTAGCCGGCATGCGGCGCAACCAAGACGCGGGCGGGTGCCGCCGGCCTGGCGCCCTCCAGGCATTGGCGTACGACCCGGCGCAGGGTGCCCGGATCGGCCGGGTAAAACTGCCCCGCGACCGCGGGCTGGCGAATGTCCATGCAGGAATACCTCGAGGCGGCCTGGCGTCCAGGTGCCCGCCACCCCATTCTAGTGAAAGGCCGGGACGCGCGCTTCGTCCGCGCGGCGGCGTAATCCGCCGCGCGGAGCGGCTTGCAATGCGCGGCATGCGTCATTAATATTGCGCGTCTAGCGATTGCGGGGTGGAGCAGTCTGGCAGCTCGTCGGGCTCATAACCCGAAGGTCGCAGGTTCAAATCCTGCCCCCGCTACCAGGAGCAGCGTCGAGGAAGGAAAAAGCCCCGAGTTCGGGGCTTTTTGTTTTGGGTGTCCGGGAACAGATGCGCGCAGGGCCGACCAAGCTGGAAACGCTTCTCGAGCCGACGATCGTCGGGCTCGGGTACGAGCTCGTCGGCATCGAGCAATTGACCCAGTCGGGTCAGACGGTTCTTCGGATCTATATCGACGGCGCCGCCGGCATCCAGCTTGCCGATTGCGAACGCGTCAGCCGGCAGGTGGGCGCGGTCCTCGACGTGGAGGATCCGATCCGCGGCCCGTTCACCCTGGAGGTTTCGTCTCCGGGGCTGGACCGGCCGTTGTTCCGTCCCGAACACTTCGACCGTTTCGCCGGCGCGCAGGTTCGGATCAGCCTGGCGCAGCCGTGGCAGGGCCGGCGACGCCTGCGCGGCCGGTTGTGCGGGCGCGCGGGCGCCGAGATCATCATCGACGAGGACGGGACCGAGCTGCACGTGCCATACGCGGCCATCGAGCGCGCGCGGCTGAGCGATGACCCGCCGGCGCCGGCGGGCGCGGCACGCGGCGGGCGAGGCAGGAGAGCAGGGCAAAAATGAACAAAGACATGCTGAACATCGTCGATGCCGTCTCCAATGAGAAGGGCGTGAGCAAGGAGATCATCTTCGAGGCCCTGGAAGCGGCGCTCGCCACCGCGACCAAGAAGCGCTACAGGGACGACATCGAAGTGCGGGTGAGCATCGATCGCTCCACCGGCGACTACCAGGCATTCCGCCGCTGGGAGGTCGTCGATCCGCAGGCGCTGCCTCCCGTCGATGAGACCAATCCTGCGCTCGTCGAGATCATGGCCAACCTGGAGCCGGGCGAATTGCCATTTCCGGCCCGCCAGATCGCGTTCGACGACGCCCGCCAGCGCCAGCCGGAAATCGAACTCGGGCAGTTCGTGGAGGAGTCGGTCGTTCCGGCCGATTTCGGCCGCATCGCCGCGCAGACCGCAAAGCAGGTCATCGTCCAGAAGGTTCGAGAGGCCGAGCGCGCGCAGATCGTCGAGGCCTACAAGCCGCGCGTGGGCGAGCTGCTGATGGGCGTGGTCAAGCGCATCGAGCGAGGCAACGTGTACCTGGACCTGGGCGGCAACACCGAGGCGATGGTGGCGCGCGACGAAATGATTCCGCGCGAGGCCGTGCGCCCCGGCGATCGGCTGCGAGCCTACCTGCGCGAGGTACGCAGCGAGAAGCGTGGCCCGCAGCTCTTCATGAGCCGCACCTGTACTGAAATGCTGGTGGAATTGTTCAAGCTCGAAGTGCCCGAGATCGGGGAAGGCCTGATTGAGGTCAAGGGTGCGGCGCGCGATCCCGGCCTGCGCGCGAAGATCGCGGTGCGCAGCCGCGACATACGACTGGACCCGGTCGGCGCGTGCGTGGGCATGCGCGGCTCGCGGGTGCAGGCGGTTTCCAACGAGCTGGCGGGGGAACGCGTCGACATCATTCTATGGGACGAGAATCCGGCGCAGTTCGTAATCAACGCGATGTCGCCGGCGGACGTGGTGTCGATTCTCGTCGACGAGGACACCCACAGCATGGACGTCGCGGTGGTCGAGGAGCAGCTCTCGCAGGCGATTGGGCGCAACGGCCAGAATGTGCGGCTGGCCAGCCAGCTCTCCGGTTGGGCGCTGAACGTGATGAGCGAGACCGCAGCCGCCGAGAAGGGCGAGGCCGAGTCGCAGGCGTTGCAGACGATGTTCAAGGAACAGCTCGACGTCGACGACGAGATTGCGAACATCCTGGTGCAGGAAGGCTTCACGAGCATCGAGGAGGTCGCCTATGTCCCCGAAAACGAAATAATGGACATCGAGGAGTTCGACGAGGGGCTCGTCGACGAACTGCGCCAGCGTGCGCGCGACCTGCTGCTCACTCGCGCCATCAAGTCCGAGGAGAAGTTCGGAGGTGCGCAGCCCGCACCCGACCTGCTGGAAATGGAGGGCATGGACGAGAATCTCGCCTACACGCTCGCTGCCAACGGCATCGTCACGCGCGAGGATCTGGCCGAGCAGTCGGTGGATGAACTGATCGCAATCGAGGAGATCGACGCGCAGCGCGCCGCCGATCTGATCATGACGGCGCGCGCCCCGTGGTTCGCCGATGCGACCGCAGTGGACAACACCGGAGGTCGGGCCGATGGCTGAAGTCACCGTATCCGAGTTCGCCGCGGTCGTCGGCATTTCCGTCGAACGGCTGCTCACCCAGCTCGGCGAGGCGGGGCTGCCGGAGAAGACCGCAACCGACTCGATCAACGATCGCGAGAAGAGCCAGTTGCTGGCCTACCTGCGGCGCCTGCACGGGCGCGACGATGCCACCGAGCCGCGCCAGATCACCTTGAAGCGCAAGACCGTCAGCGAATTGACCGTCCCCGTGGATCGCAGCCGACTGCGGGTGCGCCCGGGTGTCGCCAAGCCGGCCGCGGCCAAGACCGTCAGCGTCGAGTTTCGCAAGAAGCGCACCTACATCAAGCGCAGCGTCGTCGCCGAGGAGGAAGCACAGAAGCGCGCCGCCGAGGAGGCGGTCGAACGCGAAAGCCGGGAGGCCCGCGAGCGCGAGGAAGCCGCCGAGCGCGAGCGCCTGGAGCAGGAGAATGCCGCCCGCGAAGCCGCCGAGCGCGAGCAGCGCGAGCTCCTGGAGGCGCAGGCGCGGGCACAGGCTGAAGCCGAAGCCGCCGCCGAACGCGCACGCGCCGAGGCCGAGGCTGCAGGTCAGCGCGCGCGGGCGGAAAAGGAACGCGCGGCGGCCACGCACGACGCGAAGCCCGCCGCGGCGGACGACGATCGCAACCGGCACGCACGGCGCGAGTTGCACGTCGCGTCGGACAAGTCCGGCAAGCGCCGCAAGAAGGCGCCGCTGCCGCGTCGCGTCGTGACGTCCGCGCCGAGCAAGCATGGATTCGAACGTCCCACCGAGCGCCTGGTGCGCGAAGTCAGTATTCCGGAGACCCTCACGGTCGCCGAGCTCGCCCAGCGCATGTCGGTCAAGGCGGCGGAAGTGATCCGCACCCTGATGACGCTGGGGACGATGGCCACGATCAACCAGCCGATCGATCAGGAAACGGCCGTGATCGTCGTGGAGCAGATGGGGCACAAGGCCAGGCCCGTGCGGGCCAACGCCATCGAGGAGCAGCTGCTCGAGTCGGCGGCACAGGATGCCGCGGCCGCGCCGCGCTCGGCCGTCGTCACCGTCATGGGGCACGTCGACCACGGCAAGACATCGCTGCTGGACTACATCCGCCGTACCAAGGTCGCCGCGGGCGAGGCCGGCGGCATCACGCAGCATATCGGAGCCTACCGCGTCGCCACCGCCAAGGGTGATCTCACTTTCCTGGACACCCCGGGCCACGAGGCGTTCACGGCGATGCGAGCCCGCGGCGCCAAGATCACGGACATCGTCATCCTGGTGGTCGCCGCGGATGACGGCGTCATGCCGCAGACGGAAGAGGCGGTCAAGCACGCCCAGGCCGCCAAGGTGCCGATGATCGTCGCGGTCAACAAGATCGACAAGCCGGGCGCGGAGCCGGACCGCGTGCGCCAGGAGCTCACCCAGCGCGGCGTCGTTCCCGAGGAATGGGGCGGCGACACCATGTTCGTCAATGTTTCCGCCAAGACCGGCGACGGCGTGGACAACCTGCTCGAGTCGATCGCATTGCAGGCCGAGGTGCTCGAACTCAAGGCCGCCGGCGACGGCCCGGCCGCCGGCGTGGTCATCGAATCGCGCATCGATCGTGGCCGCGGGCCTGTCGCTACCGTGCTTGTCCAGCGGGGCACGCTGCGCAAGGGCGATGTTCTGCTCGCCGGGCAGGAGTTCGGCCGCATCCGTGCGTTGATCGACGAGCATGGGCGCCAGCTCTCCGAGGCCGGCCCATCCGTCCCGGTGGAAGTACTGGGCCTGTCCAACGCACCGAACGCCGGCGAGGAGGCCGTGGTGGTCGCCGACGAGCGCAAGGCGCGCGAGATCGCCGAGCACCGTATCGCCAAGACGCGCGAGGCCAAGCTCGCTCGCCAGCAGGCCAGCAAGCTGGAGAATGCGTTCTCGCAGCTCCAGGAAGGCGATGTCACCAGCCTGAACCTGCTCATCAAGGCCGATGTGCAGGGCTCGGCCGAGGCACTCGCCGACTCGATCGCCAAGCTGTCCCGGCCCGAGGTCAAGGTCAACGTGGTCGCCAGCGGCATCGGCGGGATCACCGAGTCCGACGTCAACCTCGCGCTGGCTTCGCGCGCCAGCCTCATCGGCTTCAACGTCCGCGCCGATTCGGGCGCGCGGCGACTGGTCGACGAGAGCGGCGTCAGTTTGCGCTACTACAGCGTCATCTACGACGTCATCGACGACATCAAGTCCGCTGTCTCCGGCATGCTCAAGCCGGAGATCCGCGAGCAGATCGTCGGCGTCGCCCAGGTTCGCGACGTGTTCCGTTCCTCGAAGTTCGGCGCAATCGCCGGCTGCCTCGTGATGGAAGGCACGATCAAGCGCAACAACCCGATCCGCGTCCTGCGCAACAACGTCGTCATCTTCGAAGGCGCCCTGGAGTCGCTGCGGCGGTTCAAGGACGACGTCGCGGAGGTCAAGGCCGGCACCGAGTGCGGCATCGGCGTGAAGAACTACAACGACGTTCAGGCCGGCGATCAGATCGAGGTCTTCGAGCGCGTCGAGATAGCGCGTACCGCCTGAGGACGGCCGTGCGAGCAGTTCCCTTCCTATCGGCTCCCAGGCGCGCCGTGCGTGCACGTGCGCGCAGCGGGCGGGAGATACGCGATGCCGCATGAATTCAGCCGTGCCGAACGCATCGCCGAGGCCATCCATCGCGATCTCGCTCCGCTGCTGCAGACGATTGCGCAGGACAACGCCCTGGGCCTGCTCAGCATCGCCGGGGTCGAGGTCACGCCGGATCTGCGTTTTGCGCGCGTGTATGTCTCGCAGTTGGGAGCGTCGTCCGGCCGTGAGCGCATGATGCAGGTCCTGGAAGAGGAGGTCGGCCGCTGTCGCCGGCACCTTGCCCGGGGGCTTCGGCTGCGCTACGTACCGCGCCTGGTCTTCAGCTATGACGACAGCGCCGAGCGTGCCGCGCACCTGACCGAACTGCTGCGCAAGCCGGAGCAGCCAGGCCGACGTGCACCGCGGCGCGGGCGCTAGGCGGCGATCGTGGGACGCCCGCGGCGCGATCAGCGCGATATCAGCGGCATCCTGCTGCTCGACAAGCCGGTCGGAATCAGCTCGAACGATAGCCTGCAGCGCGTCAAGCGACTGTATCGGGCACGCAAGGCCGGACATACCGGGAGCCTGGACGTGCCGGCGAGCGGCCTGCTGCCAATCTGCCTGGGCGAGGCGACGAAGATGTCGGGCTATCTGCTGGATGCCGCCAAGTGCTACACCGCCACCTTCCTCCTCGGCGTACGCACGACCACGGGCGACGCCAAGGGCGAAGTCCTCGAGCGCAGGCCGGTGGAGGGTATCGACGCTCCCAGGATCCAGGCCGTGCTGGAAGCGTTCTGCGGGGAAATCGAGCAGATCCCGCCAATGCATTCGGCAATCAAGCAGGGCGGCACGCCGCTCTACAAGCTCGCCTACGCCGGCCAGACCGTGGAGCGCGAACCGCGCAAGGTGCGCATCGACGAGTTTCGCCTCCTGGAGCTGGACGGTGCACTCGCGAAGGTAAGGGTGAGATGCTCAAAGGGAACGTACGTCCGCACCCTGGCCGAGGACGTCGGTGCGGCGCTCGGTTGCGGAGGATCGGTGGCGCAGTTGCGGCGTACGCTCGTCGGGCCGTTCGCAATCGAGTCGTCCGTGTCACTGGAGTGGCTGGAAGCGCTGGCACGGGACGAGGGCCTGGCGGCCGTCGACGCCCTGTTGCTCCCCGCCGATGCGGCACTCGGACACGTTCCGGCCCTGGTCCTCGACGCGGACAGCGCCTTCTACGTCGGCAAGGGCCAGGCCGTGCTCGTGCCGAAGGCCCCCCGCGACGGTCTGGTCCGCCTTTACGCGCCGGACAGGCGGTTTCTGGGCGTGGGCGAGGTCATCGACGATGGCCGGGTCGCGCCACGGCGCCTGCTGCATCCGACCTGACCCAGCCCGGGTACGCCGATTTCCTTGTTCGGGCGGCGCCGGGACGGTTAGAATACGCCGTTAACTCAAGACACATGAAAGAAATCAGGAGTTTTTGATGGCTCTTACCGCGCAGCAAAAGGGCAGCGTCGTCAAGGAGTACCAGCGCACGCAGTCCGACACCGGCTCTCCCGAAGTCCAGATCGCGCTACTGTCGGCGCGTATCGAAAGCCTCGGTGGCCATTTCAAGGCCCACAACCACGACGTCAACTCCCGCCAGGGCCTGCTCAAGATGGTGAACAAACGGCGCAAGTTGCTGGACTATCTGCGCCACTCCAACCCTGAGCGCTACACCGAGGTCATCGGCAGGCTCGGGCTGCGCAAGTAAGTTCCGGCGGCTCGCCCGCGCGCGGCGCGGTCAGGCCATCCTACTCCTGGCCCGGTTCCGGGCCACCGCCCGTCAGGGCGGTCTACACGGCAGCAGATATGAGTCCAGTCAAGAAATCATTCCAGTACGGCAGTCAGACGATGGTCCTGGAGACGGGCAAGGTCGCCCGCCAGGCGAGTGGCGCGGTTATCGTGAGCCTGGGCGAGACCGTCGTCCTCGTCACGGTGGTCGGCAATCGGAATGCCGATCCCAAGCGTGACTTCTTCCCGCTTACCGTCGACTATCAGGAACGCACCTACGCGGCCGGCAAGATCCCCGGTGGCTTCTTCAAGCGCGAAGGTCGCCCGACGGAGAAGGAGACCCTCACCTCCCGCCTCATCGACCGTCCGCTGCGGCCGCTGTTCCCGGAAGGCTTCCGCAACGAGGTGCAGATCGTCGCAACGGTGATGTCCCTGGATCCGACCGCCGATCCGGACATCCCGGCCTTGATTGGTGCCTCGGCAGCGTTGGCGGTCTCCGGAATTCCGTTCGATGGCCCGGTGGGCGCCGCGCGCGTGGGCTACCGCAACGGCGAGTACCTGTTGAACCCGAGCTTCAAGGAACTGGAAACCTCCGAACTGGACCTGGTCGTCGCCGGCACGGAGACCTCGGTTCTGATGGTCGAATCCGAGGCGCGGGAACTGTCCGAGGAAATCATGCTCGGCGCCGTGATGTTTGGCCACGAGCAGTTCCAGACCATCATCAAGGCCATCAAGGAGCTTGCGGCCGAGGCCGGGGCGCAGCGCTGGGAGTGGCAGCCGCCGGCGGCCCTGACCGACCTGGAATCGGAAGTCGCTGCGCGTATCGGTGCCGATCTGGCCGCCGCCTACGGCATCGTCGACAAGTTGAAGCGCCGCGATCGGATCAAGGTCCTGCGCGAGCAGACGCTCGCCGCGCTCGCGGGCGGCGAGTCCCCGCGCTGGAACGCGGACGCAGTCGGCGCGGCAATCGAGAAGCTGGAATACGATACCGTACGCGGCACGATCATCGCCGGGCGCGCGCGCATCGATGGCCGGGGTCCGACCGACATCCGACCGATCTCAGTCGAAGTCGGAGTGCTGCCGCGCACCCACGGCTCTGCCCTGTTCACACGCGGCGAGACCCAGGCGCTGGTGGTCACCGCGCTGGGTACCGAGCGCGACGCGCAGATCATCGACGCAATCGAGGGCGAACGCCTGGACCGCTTCATGCTGCACTACAACTTCCCCCCGTACAGCGTGGGCGAGGTTGGCCGCATCGGCAGCCCGAAGCGGCGGGAGATCGGCCACGGCCGGCTCGCCAAACGCGGGGTGATGGCGGTCATGCCCAAGGCGGACGCGTTCCCCTACGTGATCCGAGTCGTGTCCGAGATCACCGAGTCGAACGGATCCAGCTCGATGGCTTCGGTATGCGGCACCTGCCTGTCGCTCATGGACGCGGGCGTGCCGATTTCGGCGCCGGTTGCCGGCATCGCCATGGGTCTCATCAAGGAAGGGGACAAGTTCGTCGTACTGTCCGACATCATGGGCGACGAGGATCATCTCGGCGACATGGATTTCAAGGTGGCGGGCACCGCCAAGGGCGTGACCGCGCTGCAGATGGACATCAAGATCGGCGGCATCACGCGCGAAATCATGCAGGTGGCACTGTCGCAGGCGAGCGCCGGGCGCATGCACATCCTGGGCGAGATGGGCAAGGTCATCACCGCGCCGCGCCAGGAGATGTCGGCTTACGCGCCGCGCATCGTCACCTTCAAGATCGATCCGGAGAAGATCCGGGACGTCATCGGCAAGGGCGGTTCGGTCATCCGTTCGATTACCGACGAGACGGGTACCGTCATCGACATCTCCGACGACGGTACCGTCAAGGTCGCGTCGGTCGATCTCGCCGCAGGTGCCGAGGCGCGCAGGCGCATCGAGCAGATCACGGCCGATGTCGAAGTCGGCATGATCTACGAGGGCCGGGTCGTCAAGCTGATGGACTTCGGCGCCTTCGTGAATATCCTGCCCGGCAAGGACGGCCTGGTGCACATCTCGCAAATCTCCGAAGAGCGCCTGGAGCGCGTGTCCGACAAGCTCTCCGAAGGCGAGAACGTTCGCGTCAAGGTGCTCGAGATCGACAAGCAGGGCCGTATCCGCCTGAGCATGAAGGCGGTGAACACCTCGGGCAAGGAATCCAGTTCCGGATCCGCCCGCCGCTGATCGGCCGTCCCGGCGGCGCCCGCAATGGGCGCCGCCTCGACCCCGGGGCCGCAGGCGCTGCGTTCATATCCGTGGACCGGTGCCGTTTCGGCTCTAAACTGTCGCGGCAATGCAAGCCGCCGAGCCTGCCGACGAAGAGCTGATGATGCGCTACGTACGCGGCGACGACGCCGCGTTCGAGCTGCTCTACCGGCGGCACAGGGGTGCCCTGTACCGGTATTTCCTGCGTACCTGCGCCAATCGCGCCCTGGCCGAGGAGCTCTACCAGGACGTGTGGACTCGCATCATCGGTGCGCGAGGCAACTACCGCCCGACCGCGCGGTTCACGACCTGGATGTACACGCTTGCGCACAACCGCATGATCGACCACCACCGGCGTCGCGGAACGCACCCGGATCTCGACGATCCCGAAGGTGATTCCGTGCTTGCCGTGCTGCCTGCGCCGGCTGCCGACCAACCCGACACCCAAGTCGCCAGCGCGCGTGCCGTCGCTCGGATCCGGGAGGCGGTCGATGGGCTTCCGCAGGCGCAGCGCGAGGCGTTCCTGCTGCGCGCGGAGGGCGACATGGCAATCGACGACATCGCCGCCGTCACCGGCGTCAACCGCGAGACGGCCAAGAGCCGCCTTCGATATGCCCTGGCGAAGCTGCGCGCGGCGCTCGGCGGCGCGGGAGACGAGCCATGACAGGCATCGATCGCGACGATTCCGAACTGGTGCGCGCCTATCGCGCCGGCGCCGGAGAGCTGCCGCCTCCGGCGCTGGATTCTCGAATTCTCGCCGCGTCCCGAGGCCGGCGACATCGCCCGGTCTGGGTACTGCACCTGGCCTCGGCCGCCGTCGTCGTGCTTGGCCTGTCCGTGCTGCTGCAACTGCGGACAGTGCCCGGACCGCGGTACCAGCCCGCACCGGCCGCGACGCAGGGCGCGATTGAAATGGTACGCGCCCCGGAAGTACCCGCGCGCAAGCTCGAAGCGGACGCAACCAGGATTGACGACCAGAAGTCGTCGGCGGAATCGGCTGAAAGGGCGTCGTCCGGCCGACCCGAGCCGGTTTCGGCCCCGCGAGCGAACGGCGCCGGCAGGCAGGTGACGCGCGTGTCGCCGGCGCCGGTACCGGATGCGACCGCACCGGGACGGGATGAAGCGAAGATGGCTGCGCCCGTCGCAACGCGCGAGCGTTCGCCGGATTTCGACGATTCGGTGCCCGGCCGCTACCAGGTCGACGACGTTCCCCTTCCAGCGGAGATCAAGAGGCTTCCGGCAGCTCCCGCTGGAGCCGTCGGCCCGCGTATCGACGCGAGCCCGGGCGTTGCTCGTGCCGCCCGGCTGGCGCAATCGGCCGAGCCTGGCGACGCCAAGGCAGCCCGGGATGCCTGGTTGGAACGTATCCGACGTCTATACGCAGTAGGCGACCCGGTCGCCGCGCAACGCGAGCTGGAGGCTTTTCGTGCGCGCTATCCGGATTATCCGGAGCAACGCCTGCGGGACTTGACCGGTACCGCGCCGGCGCCTTGACGCCGCGAAGCGTCACGCAGGCGGTGCGATCGCGATCAATCGTTCCTCGGTCACGATTGCGTGCATGGGCACATCGTGAGCCTGGACCGGCAGATTCGGGACAATCGCCAGTTCGAACGCCAGCGCTACACGCCGGGTGCGGGGATGACATTCGAACCAGCGATCGTAATAGCCCGCTCCGTAGCCCAGGCGCGTCCCCCCGGTGGTAAAGGCCAGACCGGGTACCAGCGCTAGATCGATCGGCGCATCGAACGGCTCATCGTGATTCGGGCTCGGGATCCCCAGCCGGCCGGGGACCAAGGCATCCCAGCCCCGGAATTCGCAGGCTTCCATGCGCTCGCGGCCCAGCACGTTCGGAATCGACACCCGGCAGCCGGAGGCGACCAGCCGGTCGATGACCGAGCGAGTTGCGACCTCGTTGCCTACCGAGACGTAGCAGAATACCGCGGCGGCACCGAGTACCGCGGGGTGTGCCATGAGCCTGCGTTCCACCGCGTCGGACCAGGCCGCTATGGTTTGCGCCGCAACCGCGTCGCGCCGCGCGCGAATTCGCTCCCGCACCGCGCGCTTGGCCCCAGCCTCGGCGGTCGCGTTCATCGGCCGCAACCGTCGAGCCGGCGTTGTGCCGGGCGAGTGGTTTCCCGTAGAATGCCGCGTTCGCCGCAAGCGCACGGCAGCGTGCGCAGGCCTGCGGCACCGAGACAAACCCGCTGGATCGAGAGCAATTGCATGGTCGTCATCCGTCTGAGCCGTGGCGGCGCGAAGAAGCGTCCGTTTTACCACATCGTCGTCACCGATCGGCGCGCCAAGCGCGACGGAACGCATGTCGAGCGGATCGGTTACTTCAACCCGAAGGCCGCCGCCAACGAAACCCGCCTGAGCGTGGACATGGAGCGGGTCAATTTCTGGATCGGCCGCGGCGCCGTCCCCTCTGAACGCGTCGCCAAGCTGATCAAGCAGCAGGCCGCCTGAGCCGCGGCCTTGCCGGGCCGGCGCGGCGGTCGCAGCGCGGCAGCGGTACCGGGCCCTGGGCCATGGTTGAAACCGAACCGGCGCGGGTCGTCATCGGTCGCGTCGGCGCTGCCTACGGAGTTCGCGGTGAGGTTCGGGTTCAATCCTTCACCCGCCCGGTCGAGAACCTCCAAGCCTACCGCGACTGGGTGCTGGATCGCTCCGGCGCCAGGACGAGCGTACATGTCCTCTCCCTGCGCCGCCACGGCGACGGATTCATCGCCGAATTCGACGGCTGCGGCGACAGGGACGACGCCGCCCGCCTCGCGGGTGCGCTGATCACGATCCCGCGAGACGCCCTGCCGCCCGCCGGACCGGGACAGATATATTGGTCCGATCTCGTCGGCATGCAGGTCGTCAATGCCGAAGGCATCGACCTGGGTGTCGTCGAGCGGCTGATCGAAGTCAGCGGGACCGACGTTCTGGTCGTCCGCGCCGGCCTGCGCGAGCGGATGATCCCATACCTGCCCGGGCGCTACATTCTCGAACTCGACCTGCCGGAACGGCGCATCCGCGCGGATTGGCATCCCGATGACTGAGGCCGCCACTTTCGTCCCGCCGTTGCGGATCGGCGTGGTGACCCTGCTGGGGGACCTAGTCCGCGCGGTCATCTCCCACGGCGTGGTCGGTCGCGCCGCCGAGCGTGGCCTGATATCGCTCTCGACCTGGGATCCACGTACCTTCGCCCGCGATCGCCACCGCACGGTGGACGACGCTCCGTACGGGGGTGGGCCCGGAATGGTCATGCTCTACGAGCCGATCAGGCAGGCGATCGATGCGGCGCGCGCGTCCCTCCCCGGTGCCCCGGTGATCCATCTCTCGCCGCAGGGGCCGCGGCTCGACCAGGCCCGGGTGCGGGCACTGGCCTCGGCCCCGGCGTTCATTCTGCTGTGTGGCCGCTACGAAGGAATCGACGAACGGGTCGTCGAGTCCTGTGTGGATGCCGAGCTTTCAATCGGCGATTACGTGCTGTCGGGTGGGGAACTGGCCGCAATGGTGGTCATCGATGCGGTGACGCGGCTGCTGCCCGGCGCACTGGGGGATGATCGTTCCGCGCAGGCGGATTCTTTTGTTGACGGGTTGCTCGATTATCCGCACTATACGCGCCCCGAAACCGTCGACGGCCGCAGCGTGCCGCCGGTACTGTTATCCGGCGACCATGGCGCCATCGCACGCTGGCGGCGCCAGCAGGCCCTGTATCGCACCTGGCGGCGGCGGCCCGACCTGTTCGCCGGCCGCACGCTCGAGCGCGCCGATCGCATGCTGTTGGACGCTGCCGTATCGGCCGAGGGCGCCTGCGCCGCGTCGGGCAACGAATCGCAATTGAGGCACGACCACGATGAGCAAGCTGATTGATCAAGTCGAAACCGCGCAGTTGAAGTCGGACGTTCCGGAGTTCGCCCCGGGCGATACCGTGGTCGTGCAGGTGAGAGTGAAGGAAGGCGATCGCGAGCGTCTGCAGGCGTTCGAAGGCGTCGTCATCGCCAAGCGCAATCGCGGCTTCAATTCCTCCTTCACGGTCCGCAAGATTTCCCACGGCGAGGGCGTGGAGCGCGTCTTCCAGACGCACAGTCCCCTCATCCAGGAAATCGCCGTCAAGCGCCGCGGCGATGTCCGCCGCGCCAAGCTGTACTACATGCGCGATCTGCGCGGCAAGGCTGCACGCATCCGCGAGAAGATCAAGAAGCAGGCCCAGGAATAGTCGAACGGTCGCGTGGGCGAACGCGTCGGGTCACAGCCCGAACCTGGCGCGCAGGGCGCCGACGCGGACCTGATCGAACGCTTCATCGATGCGTTATGGATGGAGCGGGGGCTGGCGCGCAACACCCTGGATGCCTACAGGAGCGACCTGTTCGGCTTTTGTGTCCATCTGGCCCGCACCGGCACGACGCTGACGGCCGCGGGTCCGGCGGACATCCTCGGATTCATCGCCACACAGGCTGCCCTGGCGGCCCGCAGCGCGGCGCGCCGGCTGTCGACGCTGCGGCGCCTGTATCAGTATCTGGTCCGCGAGCGCCTCGTCATCGCCGACCCGACCGCCACCATCGAATCCCCGCGCATCGGACGGCCGCTTCCTGCCTCCGTCAACGAAGCCCAGGTCGAAGCGCTGCTTGCAGCGCCTTCGCTGGAAAACCCGCTCGGGTTGCGCGATCGCGCCATGCTCGAAACGCTCTACGCCACCGGACTGCGCGTTTCGGAGCTGGTCGGCCTGCGCACCGGTCGGTTGAATCTCAACCAGGGGTTGCTGCGGGTGGTCGGCAAGGGCGACAAGGAGCGCCTGGTGCCGCTGGGCGAGGAGGCGATGGATTGGATTGACCGCTACCAGCGCCAGGCACGGCCGGATCTGCTGCGGGGCGCCACGAGCGAGTACCTGTTCGTCAGCCGCCGCGG
The DNA here is from genome assembly GCA_050183625.1 of Gammaproteobacteria bacterium. Classification (GTDB taxonomy): domain Bacteria; phylum Pseudomonadota; class Gammaproteobacteria; order JADZEE01; family JADZEE01; genus JBFXBD01. Next base: position 24,585 of record JBFXBD010000013.1, on the reverse strand, counting down.
CGAGCCGCTCACCCGCCAGGCGTTCTGGTACGCCATCCGGCGTTACGCCGTCCGGGCCGGGATCAAGACGCACCTGTCCCCCCACACGCTGCGGCACGCATTCGCGACCCACCTCATCAATCACGGTGCCGACCTGCGCGTCGTGCAGCTCCTGCTCGGCCACCGGGACATCTCCACCACGCAGATTTATACGCATGTCGCCCGTGCGCGCCTGAAGCAACTGCACGCGGAACATCATCCAAGGGGCTGACGGGAGCGGTCGAATCGCGTACGTGGGCGGTACGCGCGGCAGCAGCGATTCAACCGGCTGGGCCGCTGTCGTCGCCGGCCGGCACCGCGTTGAAGATTTCCTCGGGCGTCGTCATCCCCGCGGCGACGCGATGCGCGCCCGACAGCCGCAGCGGACGCATGCCGGCCGCGAGCGCGGCGCGGCGCAGGGTGGACGCATCCACCTCGGGGCGCACCAGATCGCGCACCGGCCCGGCCAGGGCGAGGATCTCGAACAGGCCGATCCGGCCCAGGTAGCCGGTATGCCGGCACTCGTCGCAGCCCGCGGGCAGGCAGACGTTTGCGGGCATCGCCAACTCGGCGGGAGTCGCCAGCAGCCTCCAGGTGGCCGGATCCGTCGCTCCGGTCGTCTTGCAATGCGGGCAAAGGGTCCGCACCAGTCGTTGCGCGACCACGCCGAGCAGCGTCGCGGCGATCAGGAACGGTTGCACGCCGATGTCGACCAGGCGCGTAATCGCCGAGGGTGCGTCGTTCGTATGCAACGTCGAAAGCACCAGGTGTCCGGTGAGCGCCGCCTGGATCGCCATGCCTGCGGTCTCGCGATCCCGGATTTCGCCGACCATGATGATGTCCGGATCCTGCCGCATCAGCGTACGTACGCCGGCGGCGAAATCCAGCCCGATTTGCGGCTGGACCTGCATCTGGTTGAATTGCGGCTCGACCATCTCGATCGGATCCTCGACGCTGCAGACGTTGATTTCCGGCCGCGCGAGCTGCTTGAGGGCGCAGTACAGCGAAGTGGTCTTGCCCGATCCCGTCGGGCCGGTCACCAGCACGACGCCGTGCGGGCGCGAGACCATCGCGTTCCACAGCGACAGGTCGTGGTCGGTGAACCCGAGCTCGGCGAAGCTGCGCGACAGTACGCTCGGATCGAAGATCCGCATCACGAGCTTTTCGCCGAAGGTGGTCGGCATGGTCGACAGGCGCAGTTCGATCTCCTCGCCCGCGGGGGTCTTGGTGCGGATCCGTCCGTCCTGCGGACGGCGCTTGTCGGCGACGTCCATGCGCCCGAGGGATTTCAAACGGCTGGAAATCGCCGCGATCACCGGCCCTGGGAGCTGGTTGACCAGGTGCAGCATGCCGTCGATGCGAAAGCGGATGTTGCCCTGCTCGCGGCGTGGCTCGATGTGGATGTCGCTCGCACGTTGCTCGAACGCGTATTGCAGGAGCCAGTCGACGAGATGGACGATGTGCTGGTCATTGGCGTCGGGTTCGCCGACCTTGCCCAGTTCGGTCAGGCTTTCGAAGTTCTGTACCTTCGAAAGTGGATCCGCGCTGGATTTCGATGCTCCGGAGATGGACCGGCTCACGCCGTACAACTCGGTGCGATAGCGCTCGATGTCCCTGGGGTTGGCCACCACGCGCTCGATGCGCCGCTTGAGGATGCGGGCGATCTCACGCTCCCAGTCGCGCAGGTCAGGCTCGGCGGTGGCGATCGTGACGCTCGTGTCGTTGACCTCGATCGGCAGGAAGTGGAACCGGGTCGCGTAGGCCTGCGATACCAGTTTTGTGACCGCCTCGACATCGATTTTCAGCGGATCGATACGTACGTAGGGCAGGCCGCAGGCATCCGCGAGCCAGCGTGTCAGGCGCTCGAGCGTCAGCGGGTAGCTGGGGCGGGTGGCGCTGTGCCAGCCCTGGTCGGCGACGACGACGAGCGGATGGCGCGGGTCCGCGCGCCTGCGGGCCCCTGCGGGCGGTAGCTGGGCGATCTGCTGTTCGCCGATCAGGCCGTCGGCGCGCAGCCGTTCCAGCACCCACTCCAGCCGCAGCCGGTGCTCTCCGGGAGGCTGGGCGGGCTCGCGCTTCAACCGGCGCTCCCGCGACGGGTGTGCCGGTTCTCAGGCATTTCGTACGTCGTCCTCGCCGGCGACACGTCCGGTGGCGATGCGCTCGGTGGCGCGTTCCAGGCGCTCGACCAGTGCGTTCAGGAACAGCTTGTGGAAGCGCAATTGCGTCGTGAGGGAGGCTCGCTCGACCAGTGGTGCCTGCAGTTTCATGACCGTGACGTCGCCACGGGCGGTAATCGTCGCCGAGCGCGGGCGCCCCGAAACGTAGCCCATTTCGCCGAAACAGTCTCCGGTACGCAGCAGGTCGACGAACTGACCGGATTTGCGCACCTCGACCGCCCCGGCCACGATGATGTAGAAGGACTTGTCGAGTTCGCCCTCGGTGACGATCGTGCGCCCGTCGTGCAGGCGTTGCCAGGCACTGGCGTTGATCAGCTCCCAGATTTCGGCGTCGTTGAACTGGGCGAAGAACCGCAACGCGCGCGCGGAATCGAATTTTTCCTGCTGCGTGAGCGTGATGTCGTCCGAACGCAGGAAGTCGAAGCCGAGTGTCAGATCCCCTGCCATGTCGATCGCGCTTCGATAACGTTGCGCCGGATCCTTGGCGAGCGCCCGGTCCACCACCCGCTGCAACATCGCCGGTGCTTCGGCGCGCAGCGTGGCGATCGGGGCGGGCTTGACGTTCAGGATCTTGTGGTTGATGGCGTCGAGGTTGCTGCCGGCGAAGGGATGGGCGCCGGTGAGAGACTCGTACAGGACCACGCCGAGCGCGAACAGGTCGGTCTGCGTGGTCGCGGGTTCGTGACGGACCTGCTCGGGCGCCATGTACAGCGGCGAACCGGCCTGCAGCACGGCACCGGTGGCGTCCTGCATCACCGCGATGCCGAAATCCGTGAGTTTCACCTGCCGATCGGCCGTCACCAGGATATTGCGCGGCTTGACGTCGCGGTGGATGACGCCCTTCCTGTGCGCGAATTCCAGGGCGCTGGCGCAGGCGAACACCACCGACAGCACGTCCTTGATCGGCAGCAGGTTTTCGGGGCGGCAGTACCAGTCCAGCGTGCGTCCGCCGTGCACGTACTCCATGACGATGTAGTAGGTGCTGCCCTCGGAGCCTGCATCGAAGATCGCGGTGATGTTGGGGTGCTTGAGCAGGCCCGCGGTGTGGGCCTCGTTGAAGAAGATCCGGCGGTACATGTCCGGATCGGCGTTGAGCTCCGGCGGCAGTTGCGGCGCCACCTTGATCGCGACGGGGCGGTCGATGAAGGGGTCGTGGCCGAGGTAGACCGTGCCCATGCTGCCGCGCCCGATCTCCTTGATCACCTGGTACTTGCCGAGCGTCTGGCCTTCCAGGTTCGGGCGCGTGAAGTCTGACATGGTTGCGCTCTGCGTCGTCCCTTGGTCGAGCTTGTCCCGTTCGCGGTGCGGACGGTTCCGGCGCGATTATAGGGATAAACGCAGCCGGCACGGTAACGGCCCGTTCGCGGCGCGCGCCGGTCCGAGAACCCGGGCGCGGTTCCGGAACGCACGATTGAACACGCGGTCTGATAGGATCCGATGAATGTATCGAAATCCTGCGGCTTCGGACCGCACCGCCATGGAGAGTCCAATGAGAACGCTGTTGCTCGTGTTCGCGGTGCTGTTCGCCGCGGCCGGCCGCGCGAACGCGGCCGACGACCTCAAGTCACGCCTCACGACCGCGCTTCGGGATCTCGTCCCGGACGCCGAGGTCACCTCGGTCGTGGCGACTCCCGTCGCCGGGCTGTATGAAGTCGCGCTCGGTGCCCGCCTGTACTACATGTCCGAGGACGGCCACTTCCTCCTCAATGGGGACCTCGTCGATCTGAAGGCGAAGAAGAACGTCAGCGAGGAACGCCGGGAGCAGGCCCGCGCCGCCGCATTGCAGCACGTCCAGGGCGCAATCGAGTTCGCCCCTCCCAATCCGCGGCATGTCGTGTACGTGTTCACGGACATCGACTGCGGCTACTGCAGGAAGCTGCACCAGCAGATTGCGCAGATCAACGCCGAGGGCATCGCGGTACGCTATCTCGCGTATCCGCGCGCAGGAATCGGATCGGAAAGCTATGGCAAGGCGGTGTCGGTCTGGTGCGCGGCTGATCGGCGCCAGGCGCTCACCGACGCCAAGTCCGGAAAGGATCTCGCCGCCGCCAAATGCAGCAATCCGGTCGCGGCCCAGTACAAGCTCGGCGAGGCGCTCGGCATCCAGGGTACGCCGGCGGTGTTCAGCGTCGACGGTCGGGAACTCGGCGGCTACCTTCCGCCGCAGCGCCTGGCGCAGAAGCTCGACGATAAGAAGTCGTAGCCCCCCGCTTCACTGCGGCCCGAGCCCGGCCGAGGACTCGATCTCGGCATTGGTGAGGCTGCCGTCCTTCTCGCGCGCATCCACCCGAACGGGCGCGTAGCCGAGCGCGGGTGCGCACCACAGCGTGGTCTGCCGGAAATCGTCGTTGCGCACGCGCGTGATCCGCAGCGTGTCCATCTCGCCAAGCGCGGTGCCGATGCGCTCCTGCCCGACCACTTCGAAACGGAAGGTCTTGATCCGGCCGCCATCGGCGATTTCGTACTGCATGCTCTTCAACCCCTCGCGCAGGTCCCGCATGAGGACGATCTGGTACAGGAGCTTGTCCAGTACGCCGGGGACGAGGTCCATGCGCCACTCCTGGCCGTTCAGGCTGTTGGTTGCCAGGTTTCGGGCCCAGTCGAAGTCGATCAGGACCTTGCGTGACTTCTTCCTGCCGGTCTGTTCGTACCGGTAGGCGATCGGGCGCGCGTTGCGTCCTTCGCGCCGCCACCGGCTTTCCTCGACGATCCGCGGCGCGCCGAGCATGGCGGCCAGCCCGGTGGTGACCGTTTCGGACCGGAATACGTTCCGATCCCCGCCATCGGACCTCAGCTCCCGCAGCATGCGGCCGACGGGCACGCCGTTCACCCGCATCGCGTAGGCGGCGCTGAAGGGCGCGGGCAGTTCCGCACCGTGCGCGGTCACGGCGTGGACCAGGGCCCAGCCGAACCAGAGCGCGGCGGTCCAAGCCCGGCGCGTGAACGGACGCGTGTCGGCCATGTGGTAATATTACTTCGCCTTCCGCGCCTTTTGTACGATTCAGGTATTCCCTCCCGGCCAATGTCAGAACTGCGACACGGTAGCTCCGGCAGACTCATCGACTCGGCAGCGCACGTGCGCCGCGGGAGCCACGCGTCTTGATCGTCGTCACCGGCGGCGCGGGCTTCATCGGCTCGAACCTCGTGCGCGCGCTGAATGCGCAAGGGCGCGAGGACATCGTGGTCGTCGACGATCTCACCGACGGCGCCAAGTTCCGCAACCTGGTCGACTGCGCGATTGCCGACTATCTGGACAAGGACGAATTCGGCGCCTGGCTCGAAGCGGCGAGGCCGGTCGGGACGGACCTCGAGCGCGTCTACCACCTCGGAGCGTGTTCCGACACCACCGAGCGCGACGGCCGCTACATGCTCCAGGCCAACTACGCCGCATCGCGGCGCCTGCTGGAGCACTGTATCGAACGCCAGATCCCGCTCGTGTACGCTTCCAGTGCCGCCGTCTACGGTACCGGGCTCCAGTTCCGCGAGGAACCCGCCTGCGAGCATCCCGTGAACGTGTACGGCTACTCCAAGCTGTTGTTCGATCAGTACGTACGACGGCGCCTTCCCGCCGCGCGCAGCCAGATCGTCGGCCTGCGGTATTTCAACGTCTACGGACCGGGCGAAACGCACAAGGGACGCATGGCGAGCGTGGCGTTTCACTTCCACAGGCAGTTGCGCGAGACCGCGACCGTGCGCCTGTTCGAGGGGACCGACGGGTATGCCGACGGCGAGCAGCGCCGCGATTTCATCCACGTCGAGGACGCGGTCGCGGTGACCGCCTGGTTCGGCAGCGGCGGCCGTGCGAGCGGGATCTACAACGTAGGCACGGGGCGTGCGCAGTCGTTCAACGAAGTCGCGCGTGCGGTCATCGACTGGCACGGGCGTGGAACCGTGCAGTACGTTCCGTTTCCCTCGGATCTGCGCAACGCCTACCAGAGCCACACGCAGGCGGATCTCGCGCGCCTGAGGTCCGCCGGCTGGGCCGGCGAATTCCGCGACGTCGCTGCCGGTGTGCGCGGTTATCTGGACTGGCTCGACGCCGGCCCCGGGCGTTGCGGCTGATCTACTCCGCGCTGTTGTACGTCATCGCGCCGCTCGCACTGGCGCGGCTCGCCTGGCTTGGAATCCGCGATCGGGGGTATCTGCGTGGGTGGCGCGACCGTTTCGGCATCGCGCCGCCACCGCGAGCGGCAGGAAAGCTCGTATGGATCCATGCGGTATCGGTCGGCGAGGTGCAGGCGGCGCGCCCGCTGGTCGAACGGCTGCGCGCGGCGCATTCCGGTTGCCCGCTGCTGGTCACGACCACGACCCCGACCGGTGCCGCAGCGGCGATGCGGGATCTGGGCCCGGGCGTGGAGCATCGGTACTTCCCCTTCGATCTTCCGGGGGCGGTCGGTCGCTTTCTGGATGGCGCGCGGCCGCGAGCGCTCGTGGTGATGGAGACTGAGATCTGGCCGAATCTGTTCGCGGCCTGCGCCGCACGGGCAATTCCGGTCGCCCTGGTGAATGCGCGGATGTCGTCTGGTTCGTACGCGGGCTATCGCCGGGTCCCGGGGCTGGTCGCGCAGACATTGCGCTGCGTCTCGCTGGTGGCTGCGCAGACGGGCGACGATGCCGCACGGCTGGCCGCACTCGGCGCGGATCCGGCCCGCACCATCGTCTCGGGCAGCGTCAAGTTCGACGTGCGGTTGGCGCCGAGCGTGCGCGAGCAGGCGCAGCCGCTGCGCAGAACCCTGGGCGTGGATCGGCCGGTGCTGATTGCGGCCAGTACCCACGAAGGCGAGGACGTCCCGGTGCTGGAAGCGTTCCGGACCGTGCGCACCGCGCACCCTGGGGCGCTTCTCATCCTGGCGCCGCGCCATCCCCAGCGCGCCCGTGCCGTGGCCGAACTTTGCCGCGCGCGCGCGCTGTCCGCGGTCACGCGCAGTTCCGGGACCAGCGCAGCCCGTGCCGAAGTGTTGATTGCCGATACGCTCGGGGAACTGGTGCTGTTCTATGCGCTGGCCGACGTCGCGTTCGTCGGCGGCAGCCTCGTGCCGGTGGGCGGGCACAACATGCTCGAACCCGCGGCGCTCGGAGTACCCGTGCTCACCGGTCCGCACCTGTTCAATTTTCCGGCGGTGGCGGCCCTGCTGGTCCAGGCCGGTGCTGCACGCATCGTCAACGATGCCGCGGAACTCGGGCAAGCGGCGACGCAACTGCTCGGCAATGCCAGCGACCGCGCGCGGGCCGGCGAAGCCGGCCGGGCGGCCGTGGAAGCGAACCGCGGCGCCATCGAACGCGTCATGCGGGCGCTCGGCCCGCTCCTGGCCGTCAGCGCAGCAGACCCGACACCGCCCTGAACTGCGGGTTGTTCTTGTCCGCGAGCCATTCGAACACGATCGACTCCGTGCTTACGATGGTGATCGAGTTCTGGCGGATGCGTTCCAGCGCGTTCTGGTAGTTTTCGAGCTTGCGCGAACAGATCGCGTCCTCGACCACGAGCGGTTCGTAACCGGCTTCGCGCAGGCGCACGGCCGTCTGCAGCACGCACACGTGCGCCTCCATGCCGGCAATGATCACCTGCGAACGCGTGTTCGTTCGGACCTGCGCGTTGAAGGGTTCGCAGCCGGTGGCCGAGAACGACGTCTTCTCCAGCCGCACCGCCGTCGCCGGAATGGTCGCGGCGACGTCGGCGATGGTGGCCCCCAGGCCCGCCGGGTACTGCTCCGTCACCACGACCGGGACGTTCAGCAGGCCAGCCACGCGCAGCAACAGGGTGGTGTTGTTGATGACTCGATTGATGACCTTCGACGGCATCGCCGCGCCCAGCTTGTCCTGGACGTCGATGATGACGAGCTGGGATTGTTCGACGTTCACGAGCGACATGGCCAGCGTTCCCCCACGGTGAGCAACGCCGCGGCAGCGCCGTGTGCCGGGCGTCGATGATTGTCGTTGCGAAAGCCGCCGGCGCGGCACCTGCGCGCGCGACCGGAGTCGGGGCCCCGCCGGCCCCCGGACCGTCTTCAGCGCGGCGCCAACCAGGAATTCACGGTAGCCACGTCCTGCGTGGCGAGTGTTCCGGCAGCCTGCTTGAGCCGCAGCGTGTTCAGTATATAGTCGTAGCGCGCCCGGGCGTAGTCGCGCTTGGAACGAAACAGCTCGCGCTCGGCGGTGACCACGTCGACGCTGGTGCGGGTGCCGACCTCGAAACCGGCCGCGGTCGCCGTGACCGCGGTCTGCGCGGAGACCACGGCCTGCGCGAGCGCCTTGACCCGGCTCACGCCCGAGATGATGCCCAGATACGCGGTTCGCGTCGTACGTTCGGCGGCGCGCCGCTCGCGTTCCAAATCCTCCAACGCGGCCCGATGCCGGTGCTCGGCCTCGCGGGTCCGGGAGACGATCTGGCCGCCCGCGTAAATCGGCACCGTCAGTTCCAGGCCAATCACCGCTGCATCGGTGTCCGTCTGGCCGAACCGGCCGCCGGTGCGTTGATCGCCGCGCGAGCCGACGACGTCAAGGGACGGGTGATGTCCTGCGCGCTGGCGCGTGATTTCCTGTTCGGCGGTGTCGGCCGCCGCGATCGCCTGGCGCAGCTTCAGGTTCTGCTTCAACGCGGTCTCGGTCCATTGCTCGAGCACCGCCGGTTCGGGCGTGGCGAGCGGCATGGCCTCGCCCAGCGGCGTGACCGCGTTGTGTGCCTGGCCGGTCAGCTCGCTCAGCGCGTCGAAGGCATTGTCGAGAGAATTCTGCGCCAGGATCTCCTGCGCCACGGCTGCGTCGTAGCCGGCCTGGGCTTCCTGGACGTCCGTAATCGCAATCAGCCCGACCTCGAAGCGCTGCTGCGCCTGTTCGAGCTGGCGCGCCAGCGCCGTCTTCTCCGCGCGCGCGAACTCAAGATCGTCCTGCGCCGCCAGCACTTCGAAGTAGCGTTCCGAGGCGCGGATCATCACATCCTGCCTGGCCGCCGACACGGACAGGTCCGCCTGCACGATGCGGCTGTCGGCCTGCTTGAGTTCAATCCAGCGGTCGTAGTGGTAGACCGGCTGGCGCAGATTGATCGACCAGCCGCGGCTGTTGAAACTGGCCGAGTCCGAATTGCCGAGGGTGCCGAACGAAAACGAAGAGGTGATGTCCTGATCGTTGTACTCGGTGTGCATGCCGGCTTCGACCCGGGGCAGCATCAGATTCGCGCGCGCCTGGACGCGCTGTTCCTTGACGGCCTGATAGCTGGCCTCGATGCTGCGGAATTGCGGGTCGCGCGTCGCGGCGAGATTGGCGATGTCGAGCAGGTTCTCGGCGCGCGCCGCCTGTAAGGCGGCGGCGAGAAGTAAGTACATGGCGAAACGGCGGATGCTTGGCATTGAATGTCCGGGTAGCGGTTGTTATAGATTGACGGAAGGGTGCGCGAACGTCGCCATGTCAGTAGCGCGCCATCCGCGGGTCGACTTCGAGCGCCCAGGCGTCCACGCCGCCCTCCAGGTTTGCGACCTGTGCGAAACCGGCGCGTTCCAGATAGGCGGCCACCTGCCAGCTGCGCATGCCGTGGTGGCACACGACCACGGTGCACGCGGTGGGATCCAGGTCGTGTATCGCCTCGGGAATCCGTTCCATGGGCAGGTTGCGCGCACCGACGATGTTGCAGATTTCGTATTCCCAGGGCTCGCGCACGTCGATGATCACCATCGCATCGCCCTGCTGGATTCGGGCCTGGAGCTGCGGGGCGGTGATCGAATCCATCGGATCAGAACCGGAACCGCGACGGCGGCTTGACGCCGACGAGCGGCGGCAGTTCGGTCTCGAACAAGCCCTCGACGGCGAAATCCACGTCGGTCACGCGGGTGACGAGCCGTGCTTCCATGACCGGCGCCGCGCCCTCGATGACGAACAGCCGGCCGCCGGGTGCAAGCTGCTCGCGGAATCGCGCCGGAAGTTCCAGGACTGAACCGGTGATGGCGATGACGTCGTATTGCGGCTGCGCGGGCCAGCCCGCGACCGCATCGCCGGCGGCCAGGCGGACGTTCTTCACGCCGAGCGCCGCGAGCTGCTTGCCCGCGTCGCGGACGAAGTCCGCGTGGATGTCCACGCTCCAGACTTCCGAGCCCAGCCGCGCCAGCAGCGCGGTGACGTAGCCGGACCCGGTGCCGACCTCCAGGATGCGGTCCCCGGGACGGACGGCAAGGGCCTGCAGCAGCCGGCCCTCGACCTTGGGCGCCATCATGACCTGGTCGTGGCCGATGGGCACCTGGATGTCGGCGAACGCAAGATTGCGGAACCGTTCCGGGACGAACCGTTCGCGCGGCACCTCCGCCATGACCTGGAGCACCCGCGGATCGAGCACCTCCCAAGTGCGGATCTGCTGCTCGATCATGTTCGCACGGGCCAGTTCCAGGTTCATGAGTACTCGATTCTCAAGCCGAATCCGACAATTGGGACCGGGGCTATTGTATAGTGCGGTTCGCAGAACCAGCTAGGGGTGCCCGCCGCCGCGCCGTTGCCAGCCAGGCGCGCCGTGATGGGCTGAGAGATACCCTTCGAACCTGACCCGGATCATGCCGGCGGAGGGAAGCGTGAAGTGCACCATATCCGTTTTCCCCCCCGCCGCAACCGCGTTCCCGCGCCGCGCGCACCGCTGCGCCCCCGTCATGCCGAGGTGTTGATATGAGTGCAATCGCCGACTCCCTGCTCAGCCAGTCCGCGCGTGTGGACGAGGCGGCCGTCCAGCCGCTGCCGAACTCGCGCAAGATACATGTCGAGGGTTCGCGCGCCGATCTGCGCGTGCCGATGCGCGAGATCTCGCAGGCCGCCACCGCCAGCCGCACCGGGCCGCAGGCCAACCCGCCGATCGTGGTCTACGACACGTCCGGGCCCTACACCGATCCGCAGGCGCGAATCGACATCCGTGCCGGCCTGCCCGCGCTGCGCGCGGCATGGATAGAGGAACGTGGCGACACCCGGGCGCTGGACTGCCTGACGTCCGAATTCGGGCGCCGGCGCCATGATGACGACCGCCTGCGCGGGCTGCGCTTTCCCGCCACGCGCCTGCCGCATCGAGCGCGGCAGGGTGCCAACGTGACGCAGATGCACTACGCGCGCCGCGGCATCGTCACTCCGGAGATGGAGTTCGTCGCCATCCGCGAAAACCTCCTGCGCACCGGCGAGCAGGCGCGGCAGCGGGCTGGCCGGCCGTTCGGTGCGCGCCTGCCCGCGCAGGTGACGCCGGAATTCGTGCGCGAGGAGGTCGCGGCGGGGCGTGCAATCATTCCGGCCAACGTCAACCACCCCGAGACCGAGCCGATGATCATCGGCCGCAATTTCCTGGTGAAGATCAATGCCAACATCGGAAACTCCGCGGTCACCTCCTCGATCGCGGAGGAGGTCGAGAAGATGACCTGGGCAATCCGCTGGGGTGCCGACACGGTCATGGACCTCTCCACCGGCAAGAACATCCACGAAACCCGGGAATGGATCATCCGCAACTCGCCGGTGCCGATCGGAACCGTGCCCATCTACCAGGCGCTGGAGAAGGTCGGCGGCAAGGCCGAGGATCTCACCTGGGAGATGTTCCGCGACACCCTCATCGAGCAGGCCGAGCAGGGCGTGGACTATTTCACGATTCACGCCGGCGTGCGCCTGCCCTTCATCCCGCTCACCGCGAGCCGGGTCACCGGCATCGTCTCGCGCGGCGGATCGATCATGGCCAAGTGGTGCCTGGCACACCATCGCGAGAACTTCCTCTACACGCACTTCGAGGAAATCTGCGAGATCATGCGTGCCTACGATGTGGCGTTCTCGCTCGGCGACGGCCTGCGCCCGGGCTCGATCGCCGACGCCAACGACGACGCGCAGTTCGCGGAACTGCGCACGCTCGGGGAACTCACCCGCATCGCGTGGCGTCACGACGTACAGGTGATGATCGAAGGGCCCGGCCACGTGCCCATGCACCTCATCGAGGAAAACATGCGGCGTGAGCTGGACGAGTGCAGCGAGGCGCCCTTCTACACCCTCGGCCCGCTCACCACCGACATCGCTCCCGGATACGACCACATCACCTCGGCGATTGGCGCGGCGATGATCGGCTGGTACGGCACGGCCATGCTGTGCTACGTGACGCCCAAGGAGCACCTGGGATTGCCGGACAAGAAGGACGTCAAGGACGGCATCGTGGCGTACAAGATCGCCGCGCACGCGGCCGACCTCGCCAAGGGGCATCCGGCCGCCCAGCGTCGCGACGACGCATTGTCCAAGGCCCGGTTCGAATTCCGCTGGCAGGATCAGTTCAACCTGTCGCTGGATCCGGACACGGCGCGTGAGTTCCACGATGCGACCCTTCCCAAGGATGGCCACAAGCTGGCGCACTTCTGTTCGATGTGCGGCCCGCAGTTCTGTTCGATGAAGATCACCCAGGACGTACGCGACTACGCCGCCGGGCACGGCATCCAGGAGACCGAGGCGCTGGCCGCAGGCATGCAGGAGAAGGCGCGCGAGTTCAAGGACCAGGGCTCCGAGGTCTACCACCGCAGATAATCGCATGCGGGCGGCGCTCGCCGCCCGCGGATCCTGCGCATACGCGCCGCTCGCCGGATCGGTCGGATGCAGCCGCGCGCTCAGCCGCGCGGCGGTGCCAGGCGCCAGCGGCCTTCCTCCGGTGCCAGGCACCGCGCCAGCCACGGCAGCAGCTGTGCAAGCTGCGCCTGCAACGTCCAGGGCGGATTGAGCACCACCAGACCGCAGCCGGTCAGGCCGGGCAGGTGCGGTGCGCGCACCGCGAGTTCGGCATGCAAGGCGTGCTCGTGCAGGTCGAGTACGGCGCGTGCCAGCCCGGCGTTCGCGCGCCGGCCGAGCTGGGGGTACCAGAGCACGAATATGCCGGTGGCGAAGCGCCGCAGGCCGCGTTCGATGGCGCGTGGAACCTCGCGATAGTCGGCGTTCGCCTCGTAGGCCGGATCGACGAGGACGAGCCCTCGGCGTTCGCGCGGGGGCAGTTCCGAGGCGATCGCCGCCAGTCCGTCCTCGCGCGCGAGGCGCGCGCGGGCGTCCTCGCCGAGCGCGCGCCGCAGGGCCGCGAACTCCGCCGGGTGCAGCTCGTGCAGCGACATCCGATCCCTCGCCCGCATGAAATGCCGGACCACCAGCGGCGAGCCGGGGTAGTCGCGCAGCATGCCGTCCGGATTCAGCGCCGCCACCGCGCTCAGGAAGGGCTGCAGCGCCTCGGGTGCGTCGCGCGCGGCCAGGACCGGCACGATGCCATGCCTGAACTCGCCCAGGCGCGCGGCCTGGGGGCCGTCCAGCCGGTAGCGACCTGCGCCCGCGTGCGTGTCAAGGTAGAAGAACGGCTTGTCCTTGGCGGCCAGGTGCGCCGCGATTGCGGCGATGGCCGCGTGCTTGAGCACGTCGGCGAAGTTGCCGGCGTGATATCCGTGCTGGTAGGCGAACACGCGATCAGGCCCGGTGCATGTGCGGTTGCGCGCCGGCGGCCGCGCGCCTAGTCTGGCGTGCCAGCTTCGCGGAGCAGAGCCGATGACGAAGGACCGCACCACGCCGCGCCGCTGCCCCTGGGTGGATCCGGCCAAGCCCGATTACGTCGCCTACCACGATGAGGAATGGGGCGTACCGGTTCACGACGACCGCGCGATCTTCGAGTACCTCACGCTGGAAGGGGCGCAGGCGGGCCTGTCCTGGTATACGGTGTTGCGCAAGCGCGCCAACTACCGCGCCGCGTTTGCCGGGTTCGACCCCGCCACCGTGGCCGGCTACGGCGCCGTCGAGATGGCTCGCATGCTGCAAGACCCCGGACTGGTCCGCAACCGGCTCAAGATCCGCTCCGCGATCGAGAACGCCGCGCGCTTTCTCGAAGTGCAGCGCGAGTTCGGCAGCTTCGACGCCTACATCTGGCGCTTCGTCGGTGGCCGCCCGAAGGTCAACCGGCCGCGCGTGCTCGCCGACTACCGCGCGCGCAGGGAGGAATCCGACGCACTCAGCCGCGATTTGAAGCGCCGCGGTTTCCGCTTCGTCGGCAGCACCATCGTCTACGCCCACATGCAGGCCACAGGCATGGTCAACGATCACGCGCTTGGATGTTTCCGCCGCGCACAAATCATCGCCGGGTACGACCGCCCGCGCTGATCCGCCGGTGGCCCCGGGCCTGCGCCGCATGCGTCAGCCGGACTCGCCGGTGCCCATTGGCGGTTGCCGGGCGTGCCAGCCCAGCGCGGACCTGATCGCTTCATTCTCCCCGGCCAGATCGCCCGCGGCAGCGGCAGCGTCGTCGATGCGCGCCGGAGCCTGCCCGGGCATGGCAACCAGGGCGGCGAAATCAGCCACGGTGAGCGGCGTGTCGGCGCAAACGTTCAAAGTACGCAGCCCGGCCGCCGATCGCACCGCCGCGTCGATCGCCTCGGCCGCGTCCTCGACGTGGACGACGCCGATCCGGGCACCGGCGCGCAGTGCGCTGCAAAACGGCGTCCCGCTGGCGGACGCATGGGCCAGCCCGGCGGCCAGCCCGGCGGTCTGGCCGGGTCCGTAGGGATGGAACAGGCGCAGGATGGTCAGCGGCAGCGCGTGCAGCCGGTGCATTCGCTCGGCGAGTTGTTCGGCGAGGGCGCGGGAATGGCCGGCGAAATCGCGCGGTGCGGTCGGGTCGTGCTCGCGCTGGCGCGCACCTTCGCGCAGCGGATAGACGTCCGCGCACGAGATCAGCACGACCTGGCGCGCCTCGTGCCGGACCGCCCAGTCGAGCACATTGAACACGGCAGCCACGTTCGCGTCCCACAATGCTCGCGGATCCGGCGCATCCACCAGGCCGGCTGCATGCACCACCGTCGCGGCCCGCAGTTCGGGCGCATCGGGCAACGGACGTGTCAGGTCGATGCTGACCCGCGGTTCCTCGGCGCGGGGCTCTGCGCCCCAGAACTGGTCGACCGCCAGGACGTCGGCGTGTGCACGCAGCCGCCGGACCGCGTGCGCGCCGACGAAACCGTTGGCTCCGGTGACGATGCAAAGGCTGCGGGTCTGCTCCATGCGGGGATTCTACATCCGCGCCGGGTTGCGCCGCGCCGCCCGCGCAATTCGATAGAATGCCGGGCCGATGAAACCGCTCATGGCGCCCAGCGCCGAACGTCAGCGCGGTCCTGCGCCGCCGCCGTGCCGGTACCGGGTCCGCCCCGGCCGCTGTGCCGCGCCATGAAGAGCGTGTGCGTGTTCTGCGGTTCCAACGCCGGCGACCTGCCGCAGTTCGCGCAGGCCGCACAGGCGCTCGGCAGGGCGGTTGCCGTGCGCGGCCATCGCCTGGTCTACGGCGGCGGGCGGATCGGGCTGATGGGGATCTGTGCCGACACGGCGCTGGAGATGGGCGGGCAGGTGCTGGGGGTCATCCCCCGCAATCTGTTCCGGCGCGAAATCGTCCACGACGGCCTCTCCGAACTGCGGGTGGTGGACACGCTCCTGGAACGCAAGGCGATCATGATCGAGCACAGCCACGCCTGCATCGTGCTGCCGGGGGGATACGGGACCCTCGATGAGCTGTTCGAGGTGTTGACCTGGACGCAACTGGGCATCCGCGCCCGCCCCACCGGCCTGGTCAACGTGGACGGCTTCTACGACCGGTTGATCGATCTCCTGGATACGATGGTGGACCGCGGATTCCTGCGCCCGGCCCATCGCGCGCTGCTGCAGGTCGACACCGACGCCGGCGCGCTGCTCGATCGCCTGCTGCCGCCCGGGCCGGCCGGCGGCGATGCGTCGCGGCGGGCGCTGCCGGCATGAGCCGCGCGCGCTTCCGGGCCGTCGTCTTCGACATGGACGGGCTGATGCTCGACACCGAGCCGATTTACCGGCGTGCCTCGCAACTGGCCGCGACCGAGTTCGATTGCCGGTTCACGGACGAGTTGTACGCCTCCCTGATCGGCCGGGCGGCGGCCGATATCGAGGCCGTGCTGCGGGCGAACTTCGGCACCGGGTTCCCGATCGATGCCTTCCGCGGTCGCTGGCAGGCGCACTGGCGCGGGATCGTCGAGCGCGAGGGCATCCCGGTGAAGGCCGGGTTGCCGGCGCTGCTCGCGGAACTCGAAGCGCTCGACGTCCCGCTCGCCGTGGCCACCTCGACGCATTCCGACCGGGCCGGCTTCTCGCTCGCCGCCGCCGGGATCCGTACCCGCTTTCGTGCGTTCGTCACCGGGGATCGGGTGCATTGCGGCAAGCCGGCACCGGACATCTACCTGCGTGCCGCCTCGGAACTGGACGTGGCGGCGGCAGAGTGCCTCGCGTTGGAGGACTCCGAGGCCGGCGTGCTGTCGGCGTCGGCGGCGGGGATGCGCACGTTCATGGTGCCGGATCTGGTCGCGCCGACGGTCGCGGCGGCGCGCGCGGCATACCGGATCGTCGAATCGCTCCCGCAGGCCCAACCGCACATCCTTGCACTGCTCGCGCACGGCGAGCGCGATGCCTGAGGCATCGGCGCGGCTCGACGCGGGCACCCTGTCGGGCTGCGCGCTCGTGGTCGCGGTCCCGGCGCTGCTGCCGTTCGGGAACCTGCTGCACGTGCCTCTGGCATTGCTGGCGATCTCCGGCTGCATCGCGTTCGCGCGCGATCCGCGCCGGCTCGCGCGCGATCCCGCGCTGCGCACGCTCGCGATCCTGTTCGCCGCGCTCTGGCTGCCGATGTTGCTGGCGCTGCCGGACGCGGTCAATCCACAGCGTTCGCGCGCGACCGCATTGCCGTACCTGCTGTTCCTTCCAGCCGCGGCCGGCATCGTGTTCGTCCTGCGCCGTCCGCGCGCGGCGGCGATCGTCGTCACCGGCATCGCGATCGTGCTCGGCATCCTGTGCGCGGATGCACTGATCCAGGCCGCGACCGGCCGCAACCTGCTCGGATATCCATGGCAGGGCGGGGTGCTCAAAGGAATGTTCGAACCGCGCCAGAGGCTCGGACTGGTACTCGCGGCGCTTGCACCGTTCGCGTTCGCGGCCGTGCGCCGCCTGCCGCCGGGCTGGCGAACGGCTGCGGTCGCGGTCGCGCTGGTCGCGCTCGGGACGGTGCTCGCGCTGTCGCTAAAGCGCTCGGCCTGGATCATGATCGCCCTGGCCGCCGGCGGCTGGTGCTGGCTGCTGGTGCGTTCCGGGTCGACCGTCGGGCGTGGGCGCCTTGCCTGGGGCATGGCGGTCGCAGTGCTGCTGGCAGTCGTGCTGGTCGCGCAGTCGCCGGCGCTGCGCGGCCGCCTGGCCTGGACCGCGGGCCTGGCGAGCGGGGAGTTCGCCGCGATGGATCGCGCCAGTTCCTACCGCCTGTCCCTGTGGCGGACCGGCGCGCGCATGTTCCAGGCGCACTGGCTCAACGGCATCGGTCCGCGCGGCTATCGCTACGTCTATCGCCAGTACGCTCCGCCCGACGACTTCTGGCTCGCGACCTTCGGCCGCGGCCAGACCCATCCCCATCTCATGGCGTTGGAGATCGGCGTGGAAACCGGAACCCTGGGACTGGCCGGAGCGGCGGTGTTCTGGGTAATCCTGCTGCGCAGGCTGCGCGCCATCGGCCCGGGAACGCTCGCCGGTGCCGCCGGGCTTCTGGCCGTGGCGGTCGCGTGGTTTCCGTTCAATGCGCACATGGCGTTCTACTCGGCGTGGTGGACGGCGGTGGGATGGTGGGCCCTGGCGATCGGCGTGGGCGCGACGGAAGGCGAACCTGTCGCGGATCGGCGCGCGGGTGCGGAGCCCGGGAGTGCGCGGTCCATGACCCGTTTGAGCGGCCGGCCGCACTGATTCGGGCCCGGACGGCCGCCGCTGCCAGCCGGCAGGGCATCCGTGGCGGACGTTGCAGCCGGCCGTGGTCGCGGTCGTGCGGATGCGGGCGGGCGATCAGGCGGCCGGGCGCCGCTGCATCTCGCGCAGCGCCGCGTCGATGATGCCGGCGTCGCTGCCGGCGCGCGGCGCCTGCGTCGACAGGTGGCGGCGCCAGGCGCGCGCGCCCGGTTGGCCCTGGAACAGTCCGAGCAGATGCCGGGTCAACTCCGGCAGGCGTGCGCCTTCGCGCAGGCGCTGTTCCAGGTACGGGCGGTAGGCATCGAGTACGTCGAGCCGGGTGGGGATCGGCGCGGTCGCGTCGAACAGGTCCCGGTCTGCCTGTGCGAGCAGCCACGGGTTGCGGTAGGCTTCACGCCCGATCATCACCCCGTCGACGTTCACAAGCTGGCGCCGTGCCTCATCGAGCGTCGTGATGCCGCCGTTCAGGACGATCTCCAGGTCCGGAAACTCCCGCTTTACGCGGTGCACGCGCTCGTACATCAGCGGCGGAACTTCGCGGTTCTCGCGCGGCGACAGGCCGGACAGGTACGCCTTGCGCGCGTGCAGCACGAAGGTGGCACAGCCGGCCGCGCGCACCGTGCCGATGAACTCGGCGAGAAAGTCGTAGCTGTCCAGGTCGTCGATGCCCAGGCGGGTCTTGACCGTCACCGGCACTCCCGCCTGGCGCATCGCGGCCACGCAGCGGGCGACCAGTGCCGGCTCGGCCATGAGGCAGGCGCCGAAACGGCCCGATTGCACGCGGTCGCTGGGGCAGCCGACGTTCAGGTTCACCTCGTCGTAGCCGAGCGCCGCGGCCTGCGCGGCGCAGCGCGCCAGCTCGGCCGGATCGCTGCCGCCGAACTGCGCCGCCACCGGGTGCTCGTGCGGGTGGAACGCGAGCAGGCGTGTCGCGTCGCCGTGGGTCAGCGCCGCGCTGGCGATCATCTCGGTGTACAGGAACGCGCGCCGGCAGATGAGGCGCAGGAAGTACCGGCACGCCGGCGTGGTCCAGTCGAGCATCGGCGCCACGCACAGGCGATGCGGCGCAGGGGTTGCGGTATTCATCGCCGGCCGGTGGCCAGGATTTCAGCCGTGAACCTGGCACGAAGGTAGAAGCCGCGCGGCAGGACGGCGACGGCGTTGCCGGCGGCGTCGTGCGCGGCGGTGGCCGAGCGGCCGTTGGCCGCCTTCGGTCGCAGCTGCAGGACCATGCCGATGTCGCCGGTGATCTCGTCGACGCGCCCGAGCGCGATGAACTCCATCAGTTCCTCCCAGTCGCAGCGCAGGGCACGCGCCTGGTCCGGATCCGGCGCCCACAGCAGCGGGGCGCCGACGCGGATCGCGGCCGGCGCCACGCCGCGCGGCGCGAGGACCGGAACCCACAGCACGCACGCCAGCTTGCGCCGCACCAGCGAGGTCTCCCAGGACGCGCCCTCGGTACCGGTGAGCGGCGCGGTGCAGACGTGGGTGGATTCCAGAGGCCGTCCGTCCGTGCCGACCGGGACGGTCTTGAGTTCCACGCCCAGGTGAACGAAATCCGGCTCGGGCCGCGATCCGCCCGGTGCGCCCAGCGCCGCCTCCACGAGCGCGCCCGCCCAGCCCTTGGCACGCCTGCGGTCGGCCGGGACGGCCGCGCCGACCTGCGCCGCGATTTCGCCGAGCCCGAGCCCGGCAAGCGCGTGCGCCCGCCGGAGCAGTTCGTCCCGCGACGCCGGCGCCGATCGCGCAGTCATCAGCCATCCGGTGCCGACAGCGCGCCGCAGATCGACTCGCGCAGGCATTCGAACTTGAGCGGGTCGGAGATCGGCTCGTTGTCGCGCGTGGTGAGGTAGAAGATGTCCTCGACGCGCTCACCGTAGGTGGCGATGCGCGCGTTCTGCAAACGCACGCCGCAGAACTGCAATGCCATGCCGATGCGCGCCAGGACTCCCGGACGGTCGGAGGTCACCACTTCCATGCGGGTGCGATGCCCGGCCTCGTCCTGGTCGAAGCTGACCACGGTCGGGATCCGGAACGCCTTGACCTTGCGGTCCGTGCGCCGGTTCACAGTCGCCGGAGCCGCTTCGGCCTGGGTCAGCGCCTTGTGCAGGGCCTGGACGATCTCCGCGGCGCGCTTGGCGTCGCCGATCATCTCCCCGCTGTCGGCCTCGAGCACGAAGTAGGTATCGAGCGTGAACCCGTCGCGCGAAGTGATGATGCGGGCGTCGAGGATGTCGAGCCCCTGCTGATCGAGCGTGCGGGTCATGGTCGCGAACAGGTAGTCGCGATCCGGCATGTAGATGAAAATCGCCGTGCCGCCGCGGCCGGTGGCCTCGCGCAGCAGCACCAGCGGCAGCCGGTCGGCCGGGCAGGCCAGGATGTTCTGCGCGTGCCAGAGGATCTCCTCGGGCGAGTGGCGCAGGAAGTAGTCGTCGGGCAGGCCCGACCAGAGTCGTTCGACCGACTCCGGCTCCAGGCTGGCGCCCGCGAGCGCGGCGCGTGCCTCGGCCTTGGTCTGCGCGATGTGCTCGGCGCGGCCGATGGGATTCTCCAGCCCGCGCCGCAGTGCGCGCAGCGTGCCGTAGTACAGCTCGCGCAGCAGCGAGTCCTTCCAGCTCGTCCAGAGCCTGGGGTTGGTGCCGAGGATGTCGGCGCACGTGAGCAGGTACAGGTAGTTCAGGCGCGTCACGTCGCCGACGAAGCCGGCGAAGTCGTTGACGACGCGCGGGTCGGAGATGTCCTTGCGCTGCGCGGTGGTCGACATGTCCAGGTGGTGGCGCACCAGCCACGCGACCAGGTGCGTGTCCCACTCGGGAAGCTGGTGATTGCGGCAGAACGCGATCGACTCCTGCTCGCCGAGTTCGGAGTGATCCCCGCCGCGCCCCTTGGCGACGTCGTGGAACAGCCCGGCGACGTACAGCAGCTCGGGCTTGGGGATCTGCCCGGCGACCTCCAGGCACAGCGCCGGCTCGCCGCCCGTCGGAACCCAGAACCGGCGCAGGTTCCACACCACGGTCAGGGTGTGCTGATCCACGGTATAGACGTGGAACAGGTCGAACTGCATCAGTCCGGTTACCGCCTCGATGATCGGCAGGTACGCGCCGAGCACGCCGTAGCGGTGCATGCGGATGAGTTCGAAGCCCACCCGGCGCGGCTGGCGCAGGATTTCCAGGAACAGGCTGCGCGCGCGCAGGTCGTGCCGGAGCTTGTCGTCGATCAGATGGCGATGATCGCGGATCAGGCGGATGGTGCTCGCGCGCACGCCCTCGATGCCGGGATTGTGCTGCAGGAGCAGGAACACCTCCAGCAACGCCCAGGGGTAGTGCTTGAACACGCGCGGATCGCGCACCTCGATGTAGTTGTTGCGGGTCTGGAAGCGGTTGTTCAGCGGCCGAACCCGGGCGCGCTTGCCCGCGTCCACGATCGCCTCCTGGAACAGCTCGAGCAGCATCTCGGACAAGCGGCTGACGTCGTTCGCCGTCCGGTAGTAGCTTTTCATGAATTGCTCGACGGCGTGGTTCGGCCGGCCCTGATCCGAATACCCGAACAACTCCGCCACCCGCCGCTGGCTGTCGAACAACAGCCGATCCTCGGCGCGACGGGTCGTCAGGTGCAGGGCATAGCGCACCCGCCACAGGAACAATTGCGCTCGACGCAGCGTCTCGTACTCCTCGCGGGTGAGAAAGCCCTGGTCGACCAGGGCCGCGAGCGACTCGCCGCCGTAGTGCCGGTGTGCCACCCAGTTCACGGTCTGGATGTCGCGCAGCCCGCCCGGGCCTTCCTTCACGTGCGGTTCCAGATTCTGGGCGGTGTCGTCGAACTTGTGGTGGCGCGCCGCCTGCTCGTCGCGCTTGGCGGCGAAGAAGCGGTCGGCGGGCCAGATGCGGTCCGGTGCGGTCGCGGCACGCATGGCGTCGAACACGCGTACGTCACCGGCCAGGCGGCGGGACTCCATCAGCGCGGTGGTCACGGTGATATCCGCCGCGGCCTCGGTACGGCATTCGGCGAGCGTGCGCACGCTGTGGCCGATCTTCATGCGCAGGTCGAACAGGCAGGTCACGAAGCGCCGCAACCGCTCGGCGACGGCGGCGTCGGCGGCGCGATCGAGCAGTACGGTGATGTCGATGTCCGAGTACGGGTGCAGTTCGCCGCGCCCGTAGCCGCCGACCGCCGCAAGCGCCAGGCCCTCGGAATCGAGTTCGAACGCCGTCCACAGGCGTACCAGCACCGCGTCGACGATGCCGGCGCGCAGGCGGACCAGGGCCTGGATCGGCACGCCCGCCTCGAAGCCCTGGTCGATTCGTTCGCCGGCTTCCTCGAGCGCGGTCCGCAACGGGGCCGCCTGGACCGGCAGCACGGCAATCGCGGCGCGGAAGGTTTCCGGATCGAGGCTCGGGTGGGAGGCGGCCACGGCCGTCAGAACGATTCGTCCGGTCGGCGGGTGAGAACCTCGTGACCGTCGCCGGTGACCAGCACGGTGTGTTCCCACTGCGCCGACAGGCTGCGATCGCGGGTGACGACGGTCCAGTTGTCCGGCAGCAGTTTCACATTGCGCTTGCCCGCGTTCACCATCGGCTCGATGGTGAAGGTCATGCAGGGCTCGAGCGTCATGCCGGTTCCGGCGGTGCCGTAGTGCAGGATCTGCGGATCCTCGTGGAAGCCGGTGCCGATGCCGTGGCCGCAATATTCCCGCACTACGGAAAACCCGCAGCTCTCGGCGTGGCGCTGGATCACCGCACCGATATCGCCAATCCGCGCCCCGGGCCTGACGACCTCGATCGCCCGGCGCAGGCATTCGTAGGTGACCTCGGTCAGGCGCCGGGCCCGGATCGAAGTCTCCCCGACCAGGAACATGGCGCTGGTATCGCCGTGGTAGCCATCCTTGATGACGGTGATGTCGACGTTGACGATGTCGCCGTCCTTGAGCGGGCGTTCGTTCGGAATGCCGTGGCAGACCACGTGGTTGACGGAGGTGCAGATCGACTTCGGGAAGCCGTGGTAGCCGAGCGGGGCGCACACGGCCTCCTGCACCCCGACGATGTAATCGTGGCAGATCCGGTCGATTTCGTCGGTCGTCACCCCGGGCCGGACATGCGGGGCGATCATGACCAGGACGTCCGCCGCCAGGGCCCCGGCGACGCGCATCCTGGCGATTTCCTCTGCGTTCTTGATAGTGACCGGCATTGCTGGTGCGGGAACGGGGCGCTCGTGCGCATTGTTGCGAAAAGCAGGCTATGGTATAAAGCGCCCGCCCGCGAGGCAAACCCGCCCGCGGCGCGATCGTCCGTGGCGGCCATCGAAGCCGGTCGCGGGCAAAATACACACACGTTTCACGGTCGTACGTCCGGGTGCCCCATCCGCTGAGCGGCGGGGTCGACGTACGCGAAACGTGGCGGCTAAACCCGACTGGAGTCCGGCTCCGGCAGTGCCGGCGGTTGCACGCGACCGCTCGCGCCACGGCCCGGCTCCGTCCGTGAGGAGTGAACATGGCAGCGGTCACCATGCGCCAGATGCTCGAAGCTGGCGTGCATTTCGGACACCAGACCCGTTTCTGGCACCCCAAGATGGCCCCCTACATCTACGGGGAACGCAACAAAATCCACATCATCAACCTCGAACACACCCTTCCGCTGTTCGTCGACGCGCTGAATTTCCTGGGCGCGATGGCGGCCCGGCGCGGAACGATCCTGTTCGTGGGAACCAAGCGTTCGGCGCAGGAAATCGTCCAGCGCGAGGCGGAACGCTGCGGCATGCCGTATGTGAACCGGCGCTGGCTCGGCGGCATGCTGACCAACTACCGTACCGTGCGGCAGTCCATCAAGCACTACCGCGAGCTCGAGGCGCATGAGCAGTCCGGTGGCCTGGAACGCATGAGCAAGAAGGACGTCCAGCGCTTCAACCGCGACAAGATGCGCCTGGAACGCAGCCTCGGCGGCATCAAGGGCATGGACGGCCTGCCCGATGCGCTGTTCGTCATCGACGTGGGCTACGAGAAGAACGCGATTGCCGAGGCCCGCCGCCTGGGCGTGCCGGTCGTCGGAGTCGTCGACACCAACAATACCCCGGACGGCATCGACTACATGATTCCGGGCAACGACGACGCAATCCGCGCGATCAACCTCTACGCGACGGCCGTCGCGGACGCCATCCTCGATGCCCGCTCGACCATCCTCGAAGCCGCGGCCGCCGCGGGCGACGAGTTCATCGAAATGAACGAATCCGGCGATCTGGTCGGTGCCCCCGGCGACGAGCGGCGTCGCCCCGGTGCCGGTCGCAAGCCGCCCCGCAAGAAGCCGGCTCCGGCGGCACGCGTGGCGCAGAAGAAGCCCCCCCGTCGCGTCGCGGCGATTGCCGCGGACGCCACCGAGGAAAGCGACGAGAGCGCGGGCGGCGAGAGTGGTGCCGGCGGCGCAGGCGCCGCCTGATCGCAGCGGGAACCGGGAGAGCACACAGCGATGGAAATCACCGCGGGACTCGTCAAGGAACTTCGCGAACGCACCGGCGCGGGCATGATGGAATGCAAGAAGGCGCTGGTGGAGAACGGCGGCAGCCTCGACGCCGCCGCCGACTGGCTGCGCAAGCAGGGGGCAATCAAGGCCGAGAAGAAGTCCGGGCGGGTGGCTTCCGAAGGCGCCATCGTCGTGGCACCGTC
>JBFXBD010000012.1:0-118791 GCA_050183625.1 Gammaproteobacteria bacterium | reverse complement strand
CCACAGAACGTGCCTGTGAGCCAGCCAAGGCTTCCCCGCCCCGCGGGGCTCGGGAAGCCTACCACGTCCACCAGCAACCTCGTGGAGGCTCGCAATGGCGAAGCCCTTTTCCCCTTGGCAGGGTGGCAAGCGGCGGCTTGCCGACCGGATCTTGCCGTTGTTCCCGCCGCACCAGTGCTACGTCGAACCGTTCGCCGGCGGCGCGGCCCTGTTCTTCATGAAAGAGCCCTCGCACGTCGAGGTACTGAACGACCTGGACGGCGAGCTGGTGAACCTCTACCGGGTGGTGAAGAACCACCTCGAAGAGTTCATTTGGCAGTTCAAGTGGGCGCTGGTGAGCCGGCAGATGTTCGAGTGGGCGCAGGCGACCCCACCGGAGGCATTGACCGACGTCCAGCGGGCCGCCCGGTTCTTCTACATGCAGAAGCTCTGCTTCGGCGGCAAGGCCGAGGGCAGGACGTTCGGGACGGCCACCACTTCGAAGCCACGGCTCAACCTGCTGCGCATGGAGGAAGACCTGAGCGAGGCGCACCTGCGGCTCTCCCGGGCCTCCATCGAGAACCTGCCCTGGGACGAGTGCTTGGCCCGGTACGACCGCCCCGATACGCTGTTCTACGTGGACCCTCCCTACTTCGGCATGGCGGGGTACCACGCTCGGTTCGAGGAGGGCGACTACCACCGATTGGCGGACGCCATCCGGGCGCTCAATGGGAAGGCACTGGTCTCCCTGAACGACTGCCCGGTGGTCCGGGCGGCCTTCAAGGGGCTCCGGATGCGGCAGGTGAAGGTGGCCTACACCGTCGGCGGCTCGGTCCGGGGCCAGAAGCCCTCGCCGGAGCTGGTCATCCAGTCGTTCTAGGCGGGGTGAAACGGTCGAAAAGGGGGCGGCAAACGGGCGTTGGAGGGGCGATTTACCCGGATCGCAAACCAAGTGTCGAGCGATCGCAAACCAAGTGGCGACTTACAGCGAGTTTGTCGAACCGTGGGGACCTCATCAAGTCCTCGCCACTGCGCCAAACAAAACAGGCCCCTTACGGGGCCCGTTTTATTTGGCGGAGAGGGAGGGATTCGAACCCCCGGTACGCTCGCGCGTACAACTGATTTCGAGTCAGCCGCATTCGACCACTCTGCCACCTCTCCGGAGGCGTTGCATGCGGGCGGGAGGGGCCCGCCGTCGAGGGCCGGCATTCTAGCCGAGGGCGGCGGGTGTGGCCATCGCCGGGCATCGCGGCGGTCACGGCACCGAACCGGTTCTACCGCGGCGCTTCACACCCTGGAATGCTTGCGCCCCCGGCCGGGGCGGCCGCCCGGTTCGCGTTCAGCGCCGCCCGGCCTCGATGTCCTGCTGGATCCGCCGTGCGCGCGCGTGGACCTCCTCCGACAGCGCCGGCCGGAGCTTGGCCACGGCGCGCCGGGCGTCCATGTCGCCCTCCTGCGCGGCGAGCGCCAGCCAGGCGTAGGCCCGGGCGTAGTCGCGCTCGGTGCGTTCGCCCTTGGTGTAGGCCACGCCCACGTGGTAGCGGGCGCGGACGTGGCCGCGGCGCGCGGCGTGCTCGAGCCAGGTGCGCGCGTCGTCGTCCTGGTAGCCGCGCACCTTGCAGAGTACCCGGCCGAGGCGGTACTGGGCCTTGAGGTAGCCCTTGCGGGCGGCCTTGTCGAGCCACTCGATCGCACGGCCGCGCGCGTCCGGGTCCTCGCGCTGTTCCAGCAGGCGCTGGGCGAGGGCGAACTGCGCGCGCGCATAGCCCTGCTCGGCCGCCAGCCGCAGCCAACCGCGGGCGGTAGTCAGGTCGCGCTCGACCCCCATGCCCTTCTCGTACATCACCGCCAGGCTGTACTGGGCAGCGGCGTAGCCCTGGGTGGCGGCCTTGGAGATCCACTCCGCCGCGGTGGCGTCATCCTGAGGCACGCCGCGGCCGGCGGCGTACATCACGCCGAGGTTGAACTGCGCCTTGGCGTAGTTCTGCAGCGCGGCGGCACGATACCAGCGCACCGCTTCGGCCTCGTCCTGCACGGTCTTGCCGGTGGTGGCGTAGAACACGCCGAGGTTGAGCTGGGCCTTGGCATAGCCCTGCTCGGCGGACTTGCGGTACCACGAGAGCGCCTGGGCCTCGTCCCGCGCCAGGCCGATGCCCTGGGCGTACATGTAGCCGAGGTTGAACCGCGCGGCCGCGTCGCCGCCTTCGGCCGCACGCCGGTACCAGTGCACGGCGGCCTCCAGATCGGGCTCGGCGTTGTGGCCCTGGTGCAGCCACCACGCGTACAGCGCCTGGGAAGGCGGGTGGCCCGCGTGCGCCGCCTTGGCGAGCCAGGCGATGGCGGTGGCCGGCTCGGCCGGCACGCCCTCGCCGGCGTCGTACATCTGCGCCAAAGCGTACATCGCGCCGGCATCGCCGCCCTCGGCGGCACGGCGGTACCAGTCGAAGGCGGCTGCCGGATCCCGGCCTACCCCCCAGCCGTTGCGGAAGTTGCGCGCGAGCAGAACCTGCGCGTTGGCGTCGCCGGCCTGGGCACGCGCGTAGATCGTCGGCAGATCGATCGCCGGTGTGTGTTCCGTCACGGAATTGCCGCTCCCGGCGCCAGGGTTGTGCCGGATTGCTCGAAATGATCTTTCAAGTTCGGATCCCTCCCGCCGCTACGCCCGATGCCGACCCCAGCCCGTGGAAGCCCCGATGCTGAATCTCGACGAAATCGTGGACGGCGGCCTGCGCCTCATCCCTCTGCCCCAAGCGTATTTGCGCATCCGCGATCTCGTCAACGATCCGCGTGCAAGCACGGGATCGATTGCCGGTGTGATCGCGACCGACCCGGCGCTCACCGCGCGCCTGCTGCGCGTGGCCAACGCACCGATTTTCGGTTGCGCGGGGCGGGTCGACACCGTGACCAAGGCGGTGCATTTGCTCGGCGCTACAGAAATTCACAATCTGGCGCTGGCCGTGTCCACGCTGGGCGCGGCGCACCGGCTCGGCGGCGATCTCGTGGACGCCGAGGCGTTCTGGCGGTACAGCGTTCACACGGCGGTCCTGGCGCGAACCCTCGGTCGCAAGCTGCGATCGATCCAGGCCGAGGGGCTGTTCGTCGCCGGCTTGTTGCACGCCATCGGCCACCTGCTGCTGTGCCACCGGCTGCCGGAGGAGATGCGGGCGGTGCTGGCATCGTCGCGGGCCGGGAGCCGGCCCCTGCATGCGGTGGAGCGCGAACGGTTCGGGCTGGACTACGCGGCGGTCGGCGCGGCGCTGCTGGGGCGCTGGCAGCTTCCGCCCGCCTTGTGCGACGCAATCGGCGGGCACACCGCGCCGGTGCAGGGTGAGCGCTTCAGCCTGGACGCCGCGATCGTGCATATCGCCGCGGTGCTGGCCGCCGGCGCGGCCTGGCGCGAGGGCGACCCGGACACCGTGCCGGACATCGAACCCCTGGCCATCCTGGTCACGGATCTGGACGTGGACACCGTGCCGGCGCTGCTGGCTGAAACCGAAGTGCAGGTCGCCGAGGCATTGCTCGCCCTGCGGCCCCAGCGCGCCGCCGCCTGATAGTCCTACCGTTCGCCCAAGGACCGGGCAGCGGCGATCCGGTCGCGCAGGATGGCGGCAACGTTGGCGGCCAGCGATAGCTGCTCGGCATTCATGTCCCTGGCGATCAGATCGCGCGCGGTCATTGCGTCCGGATCGCCGCCATCGGTGGCGACGTCGCACCACGCGTAGGCCTTGACCACATCCGCGTCGACGCCACGCCCGGTGCCGAACTGAAGGCACAGCATCAGGTGCGCGGCCGGCACGCCGTTCAATGCCGCGAGCGAATACCACGCCGCCGCCTTGCGGTAGTCCTGCGCGACGCCGCGACCCTGGCCGTGGAGCTCGCCAAGCGCATACTGCGCCTGTGCGTGATCCTGCTCGGCCGCGGCGGTGAGCCAGCGTACGGCCTGTGCCTCGTCCACCGCCGTTCCCAACCCGTCGCGCAACGCGATGCCGAGCGCGAATTGCGCATCCGCAAGCCCGGCATCGGCCGCCCTGCGATACCACGCGACGCCTGCCGCTGGATCGGCGTCCACGCCCTGGCCAAGCGCGTGCAGCACGCCGAGGTTGTACTGTGCGCGCGCGTTGCCCTGTTCCGCGGCGGCCGCGTACCACCGGCGCGCCGCGCCGTAGTCGCGCGCCACGCCGGTACCGGTGGCATGGAGATAGCCGAGGTTCGTCTGCGCGGCGGCATTGCCGCCGCGGGCGGCGCGCTCGTACCAGCGCCGCGCCGTGGCCGGGTCCGCGCTGCCGCCACGCCCTTCGAGCAGCATGTTGCCCAGGCTGAGCGCGGCATCGGCGCGACCGGCGATCGCGGCACGCTCGTACCAGCGCCGCGCCGCGACCGGATCGCGCGCCATGCCGGCACCGATCTCGGTGGCCACCCCGAGGCGGTACAACGCCTCGGGGTCGGCACGCCCGGCGCGATCGAGCCAGTAGGCCAGGCCGGAATCGGTAGGGCCCGCGTGCGCCGCGGCGCCATCGCCCTGCACGCCGGCATTCGGATGCACGCTCGGCGCCGCCTGCGCGTGGACCAGCGAGGTCGCGGCCGCCAGCGACAGGACTATCGCGGCGAACGCGGCCACGCGCCGCCGGCGCGGTGTCGAGCGAAGCGGGTTCATCCGCGGCATTGTCGCCGATTTCGATTTCGATGACGCTGCGCGAGCAGCCGGCCTTTGCGGTGCGCCGCCGACGGGCATCGCCCGCACGTGCCGGGCGCCGCGCCGCTCGGCCCGGCGCCGTCGCAGTGAAACGCCGGCTGCGGCGATGACGTAGAATCCGTGCCGCCCGTTCGGCGTCGTCGTCCGTCTCGCCGGGCGCCCTTTCGCTACACCCATCGAGGAGATGAATCATGATCGATCCGTTGTTCGACCTCACCGGCCTGGTTGCTCTGGTCACCGGCGGCAGCCGGGGGCTGGGCTACGAGATGGTCAAGGCATTCGCGGCGCACGGCGCGGACGTGATCGTCGCCAGCCGCAAGCTCGACAACTGCGAGCAGGTGGCCGGCGAGGTGCGGGCACTGGGGCGGCGCGCGCTCGCCGTCGGTACGCACGTGGGCAGGTGGGCCGACTGCGACCGCCTCATCGAGGCGGCCTACGGCGAATTCGGCCGCGTCGACATCCTCGTCAACAACGCCGGCATGAGCCCGCGCATGCCGAGCCACGAGGTCACCGAGGCGCTGTTCGACTCGGTGTTTAACTTGAACTTCAAGGGTCCGTTCCGCCTCGCCAGCCAGATTGGCAAGCGCATGTACGACGCCGGAGGCGGCGTCATCATCAACGTATCCTCCACCGGCGGGCTGATGCCGCTGCCGGAAGTGGTGCCGTACGGCTCATCCAAGGCGGCGTTGAATGCGATGACGGTCTCGCTCGCACACGAGTACGGGCCGCGCGTGCGCGTGAATACGCTGTCGGCCGGGCCATTCCTCACCGACATCGCCAAGGCCTGGACGCCCGAACAGCGGGAAAAAGGCGCAAACGCGCTTGGCCGCAACGGCCTGCCGCCGGAGGTGGTGACCTCGGCGCTGTTCCTGGCGAGCCCGAAATCCAGCTACGTCACCGGTGCGCTGGTGCGCTGCGACGGCGGCACCTGGTAACCCGAAAAAAAGGGGACATTCACCATTTCCGCATCCAGCGGAAATGGTGAATGTCCCCTTTTTCGTTACCAGCCGTTCCAGTGCAGGACTTCGGCGAGTGGCTTGCGCGTGTTTTTCCGGAAGGCGCGCTCGGGGTAGCCGACGGCCACCGTGACCACCGGCCGCACGCCTTCGGGGATGCGCAGGATTTCGCGAAACTGCGGCTCGGCCATCATCTGCAGGGTGGTGAAGGTGGTCCCCAGGCCCATGGCGCGGGCGGCGACGATCAGGTTCTGCGCCGCCGGGTAGACCGCACCGTACAGCATCGACTCGAGCGGATTCTCGGCCGGGTATGCGTGGCGGCCGCAGCAGACGATCCAGGCCGGCACGCGGGCGAAGTTTTCGATCAGGTGCATTGCGCCCGCGTACATTTTCGACCTCGATGCGTCCACTGCATCCGTACCGGCCATCGCGCGCAGAGACTCTGTCATCGACAGCACGGCCTGGCCCAGGCGTTTCCTCACCTCCGGGTCGGTGACGACGATGAAACTCCAGAACTGGCTGTTCGACGGGCTCGATGCGCGCGTGGCGTAGTGCACCAGCCGCTCGAGATCAGCGCGCGGCACCGGATCGGGCTTGAGGTACCGCATCGCAATGCAGGTATCCATCGCTTCGAAGACATCCACGGCGCTTTCCTCCAATCCGGCGGCGGCCGGTCAGGCTTTCCAGGTCAGGTGCAGGCTGCCGACGCCGTTGACCATGTTCGGCCGGAACTGCGGATGCGTACCCGGCTTGATGCGGAAGGTCGGAATGCGCTGCATCCACTCCTGGAGGAAGATCCGCAGTTCCATCCGTGCCAGGTGCGAGCCGGCGCAGCGGTGCGGGCCGGCTCCGAAAGCCAGGTGCGGCTTCCATTCGCGCTTGAAGTCGATCTCGGTCGGGCGCTCGACGTTCTTCGGATCCATGCCCACGCTCGGCAGGCAGAACAGCACGCCGTCGCCACGCCGCACCGGTACGCCGCGGAAGACGCCGTCGGCCTTGATGCGGCGGGTGGGATTGGTGCCGCCGAAGCGGCGCAGCAGTTCCTCCACCGCCTCGCGCGCGATGCCGGGGTCGTCGCGAAGCTGCTGCTGCAGATCCGGCCGCGTGGCGAGCAGGCGGGCGAAGTGGCACAGCGCGTTCTTGACCGTGTCCAGTCCGGCGATGAAGAGCAGGTTGCAGATCGGCGCGACGATTTCCTCCGGGTCCACCGGGCGGCCGTCGACCTTCGACGCCAGGAGCTGGCTGACCCAGTCGCTGCCGGGGTTCGCCTGGCGGTCGCGGATCAGCTCGCGCAGGTAATTCATGGTGCGCTGGAAGCTCATCGCCTGCACCTGCAGGTCGCCGCTGTCGAGGAAGTCCGACACCCAGCCGGAGAACTCCAGGTAGCGGTTCAGGTCCATGCCCATCTGGGCCATGAAGATCTTCACCGGCACCGGCAGGGCGAAATCGGCGACGAAATCGCACTCGCCGGCAGGCCGGACCTTTTCGATGAGATCTACCATCATCGAGCGGATGTCTCCCTCGAGGCGATCGATCGACTTGGGGCTCATGAACGGATTGATCAGGCTGCGCAAGGGGCCGTGATCAGGCGGGTCCAGGTCCAGCGGAGGCACGCGGTTCACGGGCGCGCCGAGCGGTGGCGGCGGAATGCCCATGTCGACGGTGGTGAACAGATCCAGCCGCTGCAGCATCTCGCTGATCGCCTCGCGGCCGATCACCACCCAGTGGCCTCCATTGCGCGGCGTATAGAAGAATTCGGGCGCGCTCTTCAGGAGCTCCTCGAAGCGCCGGGTCGGGTCATCGAGCAGGCCCGGGTCATGGAACATGTCGTAATCGAGCACCCGGGCCGGCGAGACGTGGGCGGGAACTTCCAGCGGGACGGCAGCGCTCATGGGAGGATCTCCATCGTTTGCGAAGCCGGGGCATTGTCGAACCGGCCGCCACCCCAATCAACCCCCGGCGCCGTGCCAGGCACCCACTTTGCCGCATCGCACCACCGACGGGCGCCCCGGCGGTGCCAGGCGCATCGATGACTTGTCCCGGTGCCTGGCACCGGAATTTTTCCGGTGCCAGGCACGTGGATAAGTTCAGAGGGAAAGGGGGGCGTTGAATTCGCGCTCGTAGCGGGTGGCGAACTCGGCCGGAGTGAACCTGTGGTTCTGGGTGCCGTGGTGCTCGATCTTGATGGCGCCCGCGAGCGAGGCGATGCGGCCGGTGACCTCCCAGTCCATTCCGCGCGCGAGGCCGTACAGCAGGCCGGCGCGATAGGCGTCGCCGCAGCCGGTCGGGTCGACCACCTGCGCGGGCTTTGCCGGCGGAATGTAGTGCGTGTCGGTGCGGGTGTAGATCGTCGAGCCGTGCGCGCCGCGGGTGACGATCAGCGCGTCCACCTGCGCGAGCACGCCCTTCTCGTCCAGGCCGGTCCGCTCCTGCAGCAGCTGCCACTCGTAGTCGTTCACGGTGACGTAGTTCGCCTGCTCCATGAACCGGCGCAGATCGGCACCGTCGAACATCGGCATGCCCTGGCCGGGGTCGAAGATGAAGGGGATCTTCGCCGCCGCGAACTGCTCGGCGTGCTGGATCATGCCGTCGCGCCCGTCCGGCGCGACGATCCCCAGCCGCACGCCGGAGACCTCGCCGACCTTGTTCTGCTGCGCGTGGCTCATCGCGCCGGGGTGGAAGGCGGTGATCTGGTTGTCGTCCAGGTCCGTGGTGATGAAGGCCTGCGCGGTGAGGCTGTCCGACACCGCGCGCACGTAGCGATGGTCGATGCCGCAGCGGTCCAGCCATTGCCGATAGGGTTCGAAATCGCTGCCGACCGTGCCCATCGGTACCGGCGCGCCGCCCAGCAGCTTGAGGTTGTAGGCGATGTTGCCGGCACAGCCGCCGAACTCCCGGCGCATCGCCGGCACCAGGAAAGACACGTTCAGGATGTGGATCTTGTCCGGGAGGATGTGGTTGGCGAACCGATCCTCGAACACCATGATGTTGTCGTACGCAAACGAACCGCAAATCAATACCGACATGTCGTTGCCTCTCCGGGTGCTTGGGTTTGAATTCAGCCCGCCGCGAGCAGCGGCGTGGTGGAGGCCGGCGCGGGCGCGCGTGCCAGCACGGGCGCGAGGTAGCGCCCGGTGTGGGAGACCGGGTTCGCCGCCACCTGCTCGGGCGTGCCGACCGCGATCACCTTGCCGCCGCCGTCGCCGCCCTCGGGGCCGAGGTCGACGATCCAGTCGGCGGTCTTGATGACCTCCAGGTTGTGTTCGATGACCAGGATCGTATTGCCGTGGTCGCGCAGCCGCTGCAACACGGCCAGGAGCTGCTCGATGTCGTGGAAGTGCAGGCCGGTGGTGGGCTCGTCCAGGATGTACAGGGTCTTGCCCGTGTCGCGCTTGGAAAGCTCCCGCGCGAGCTTCACCCGCTGTGCCTCCCCGCCCGAGAGCGTGGTCGCGTTCTGCCCCAGCCGCACGTAGGACAACCCGACGTCCATCAACGTCTGCAGCTTGGCCGCCACCGGCGCGACCGCGTCGAAGAAGGCGCGCGCCTCCTCGACGGTCATGTCCAGCACCTCGGCTATCGAGCGCCCCTTGTACGCGACTTCGAGCGTCTCGCGGTTGTAGCGCCGGCCCTTGCAGACGTCGCAGGGCACGTAGATGTCCGGCAGGAAGTGCATCTCGACCTTGATGACGCCGTCGCCCTCGCAGGCTTCGCAGCGCCCGCCGCGCACGTTGAAACTGAATCGGCCCGACTTGTAGCCGCGCGAGCGCGCTTCCTGCGTGGCCGCGAACAGATCGCGGATCGGCGCGAACAGCCCGGTATAGGTGGCGGGATTTGAGCGCGGGGTGCGGCCGATCGGGCTCTGGTCGATGTCGATGACCTTGTCGAAATGCTCCAGCCCCTCGACCGCGTCGCAGTCGGCGGCGTCCTCGGCGGCACCGTTCAGGCGCCGCGCCGCCGCGCGGTAGACGGTGTCGTTGACCAGAGTCGACTTGCCCGAGCCCGACACGCCGGTGACGCAGGTCAGCAGCCCCACCGGAAACTGCACGTCGACGCCGCGCAGGTTGTTGCCCCGCGCACCGGACACGCTGACCACGAGCTGAGGGTCGACTTCGCGCCGCACGCGTGGCACCTGGATGCAGCGCCGGCCCGAGAGGTACATGCCGGTGAGCGACTCCGGGTGCCGTTCGATATCCGCCGCGGTCCCGGTGGCCACCACCCGCCCGCCGTGTACGCCGGCCCCTGGGCCGATGTCGACGATGTAATCCGCGGCACGGATCGCCTCCTCGTCGTGCTCGACCACGATGACGGTATTGCCGATGTCGCGCAGGTGCACGAGGGTGTCGATGAGGCGCTGGTTGTCGCGCTGGTGCAGGCCGATGGAAGGTTCGTCGAGGATGTACATCACTCCCACGAGCCCGGCGCCGACCTGGCTGGCGAGCCGGATCCGCTGCGCTTCGCCGCCCGAGAGCGTATCCGCGCCGCGATCCAGGGCCAGGTAGTCCAGCCCGACGTTGACCAGGAACCCGAGCCGGGCTTCGATTTCGCGCACGATGCGCCGCGCGATCTCGCCGCGCTGCCCGGGCAGGTCCAGCGCGGCGATCAGCGCGCGCGCGCGACCGACCGGCAGGCAGGCAATCTCGGGCAGCGTGCGCCCGTCGACGAACACATTGCGCGCCGCCAGCGAAAGGCGCGTGCCGTTGCAGCCCTGGCAGGTGCGCGAGCCCATGTACCTGGACAGTTCCTCGCGCACCACCGCGGAGTCGGATTCCTTGTAGCGGCGCTCGATGTTCGCGAGGATGCCCTCGAACGGGTGGCGCCTGGAGAAATGACCGCCGCCCACCTTGCTGTAGCGGAACTCGATCGCCTCCTTGCCACTGCCGTGCAGGATTGCATCGCGGACCTTCTTCGGCAGCTTCGCGAAGGGTTGATCCAGGTCGAAACCGTAGTGCGCCGACAGTGCCTGCAGCATCTGGAAGTAGTAGGCGTTGCGCCGGTCCCAGCCGCGGATGGCCCCGGCCGGCAGCGACAGCTCCGGATGCGTGACGATCCGCGCCGGGTCGAAGAACTGCACCTGCCCCAGCCCGCCGCAGTCGGCGCAGGCACCGGCCGGGTTGTTGAACGAGAACAGCCGCGGCTCCAGCTCGGCGACCGCATACCCGCAATGCGGGCAGGCGAAGCGCGCCGAGAATACCATCGGCGCGCGATCGGGCCGATCGATGTCGACCACGCGCGCGACGCCCTCGGCGAGCCCGAGCGCGGTTTCGAAGGAATCGGCCAGGCGCTGGGCGAGATCCGCCCGCGCCTTGAACCGATCCACGACGACGGCGATCGTGTGCTTGTGCGCCGGATCCAGCGGCGGCGGATCGTCCAGCTCGACCAGATCGCCGTCGATCATCGCCCGCACGAAGCCCTGCCGGCGCAGGTTCTCCAGGAGCTGCGCGTGTTCGCCCTTGCGCGCCTGCACCACCGGTGCCAGCAGCATCATGCGCGTGCCCTCGGGCTCGGCCAGCACCTGGTCGACCATCTGGCTCACGGTCTGCGCCGCCAGGATCGTGCCGTGCTCGGGGCAACGCGGCTCGCCGGCGCGGGCGTACAGCAGGCGCAGGTAATCGTGGATTTCCGTGATTGTGCCGACCGTGGAGCGCGGGTTGTGCGTCGTGGTCTTCTGTTCGATCGAAATCGCCGGCGACAGGCCGTCGATGTAATCGACGTCCGGCTTTTCCATGATCGACAGGAATTGCCGTGCGTACGCCGACAGCGACTCGACGTAGCGGCGCTGGCCCTCGGCGTAGATGGTGTCGAACGCCAGCGAGGACTTTCCCGACCCTGAAAGGCCGGTGATGACGATCAACCGGTCGCGCGGGAGATCGACGTCGATCGCCTTGAGGTTGTGGGTTCGGGCGCCCCGGATGCGGATCGTGTCCATGTAGCGTCGTCGACTGCCCCGGGCGTGGATTGTTGCACTGCGACAGCCCGGTGCAAACTGGTACTATAAGCGCTGCACGCGCCATGGATCAAAACGCAGCACACTCCCCCGCATCGATGACCGGCACCGAGATCCGCTCGGCGGCGGCGCTCGCCAGCGTGTTCTTCCTGCGCATGCTCGGCCTGTTCATGATCCTGCCGGTGCTGCCGCTGCACGCCGACGCCCTCGACGGCGCGACGCCGATGCTCATCGGCCTGGCCCTGGGCGGCTACGGCGTCAGCCAGGCGCTGCTGCAGATCCCCTTCGGCATGCTCTCGGACCGCTGGGGCAGGAAGCGCGTCATCACCTTCGGCATGCTCCTGTTCGCCGCCGGTGGGGTCGTGGCGGGGTTGTCGGAATCGATCTACGGCGTGATCCTCGGCCGGGTGCTGCAGGGTGCGGGCGCAGTGGCCGCGGCGGTGATGGCGCTGGCGGCGGATCTCACCACGGAAGTCCATCGCACCAAGGCCTTCGCGATGATCGGATCGAGCATCGGCCTGGCGTTCCTGCTCGCCTTCGTGTTCGGCCCACTCATCTATTCCCACCACGGCCTGCCCGCGGTGTTCTGGGCGGCGGCGGCTTCGGGGCTGGCGGCGATTGCCATCCTGCACGCCGTCGTGCCGGACCCGCCCCGCTCGCCGCACCACCGCGACTGCGAGGCGGACGCCGGCGAACTGGCCCGCATCCTGGGCAACGGTCCGCTGATGCGCTTGAACGTCGGCGTTTTCAGCTTGCATTTCGTCCTGACCGCGAGCTTCGTGGTCCTGCCGCTGGCGCTGCGCGATCAGGTCGGGCTGGACCCCGGGCACCACTGGGCCCTGTACCTGCCGGTGCTGATCGCCTCCGTCGTCCTCATGATCCCGTTCCTGTGGCTCGCCGAGCGCCGGCACCAGCTCAAGCCGGTGATGGTCGGGGGCATCGCGCTCATCACCCTCACCGAGATTGCGTTCGCCGAGCGCGCCGGCGGGCTGGCGGGGATCGCCGCGCTGCTGGTGGCGTTCTTCACCGCATTCAACCTGCTGGAAGCGCTCCTGCCGTCGCTGGTCTCGCGCACCGCGCCGCTCGGCGCCAAGGGCACCGCGCTGGGCGTATTTTCCACCGCGCAGTTCCTGGGCTCGTTCGCCGGCGGTGCGCTCGGTGGCTACCTGCACGGCGCGGTGAACGACTCGATGGTGCACCTGGCAGCGGCGGCGGTGGCCGCGATCTGGCTGATCGCCAGCGCAACCATGCCCGGCCAGGCGATGCTGCGACAGCAGGTCATTCCCATCGGCGCCCTCTCGCCCGGAGCCGCCGCCGCGCTGCGCACGCGCCTGGTCGCGATCGTCGGCGTGGCCGACGCGGTGGTGGTCGCCGACGAGGGCGTGGCCTACCTGCTGGTGGATCCGGAGCGCCTGGACGCGGTCGCGCTGCGCACCGCGACCGCCGTGGCCTGATCCCGGCACGGACGCGACAAATTCGCGCGTTCCGCAATTGCCGGCCGCACCCGCGGGCGGTATCGTGCCCCCCTGCTGACAGACTCAATCAATCCGGGAGAACACCATGGCTAGAGGGATAAACAAGGTCATGCTCATAGGGAATTTGGGCGCCGATCCCGAAGTTCGATACACGGCCGGCGGCAGCGCCGTGGCCAACGTGCGGCTCGCGACCGCCGAGAGCTGGAAGGACAAGCAGACCGGCGAGACGCAGGAGCGTACCGAGTGGCACCGCGTGGTGTTCTTCGGCAGGCTCGCCGAGATCGTCGCCGAGTACCTGCGCAAGGGCTCGCAGGTCTACGTCGAGGGCAGGCTCCAGACCCGGGAATGGGAGAAGGACGGCGTCAAGCGCTATTCCACCGAGATCGTCGCCAACGACATGCAGATGCTCGGTGGCCGCGGCGGCGGCGCGCGCAGCGAGTCCGCGCCCGACAGCGGCCGCGATCGCGACTACGACGCCCCGCCTGCGCGCGCGGCGGCCGGGCGCGCAGGCGGCGGCGCGGCGGCGGTGGCGGACGAATTCGACGACGACATCCCGTTCTGATCCCCAGGCCCCGTCAGCGGTCGGCCGTGCGGCGTTCGCCGCGCACGGCCGGCCACAGGCGCGCCAGTTCTTCCAGGATCTCCCCGCTGCTGCGGCCGGTACGCGGGGCGGTTTCCTGAATGCCGATGTGCCGCCACAGGCCGCGGCGCACCTCCACCGGCAGCACGTTCTCGAGATACTCCAGCGCGGTTCCGCGCACCGCACGATCGTGGCTGGAGACGGCGTGCATCGCCAGGTTCATCGCGTCCTGGTCCAGCGCCAGCCCGAGCAGGGTGAACACGTGCTGCAGGCTCAGGCCCACCGGCGCGGAAACGCCCGCGGCGGCATCGTCGAAGTCCTGCGGGGGCAGCAGGCCCTGCGCGGCCCAGGTATCGCCGTCGATTTCCACCTCGCGCAGCACCGCGGCATGGACGCGCTGCTCTTCCACACGCAGATCGCGGCTGCGCCGGAGCATGCGCGCCAGCGCGCGGGCACAGCCGTAGCGGACGTGGAACACGGGATCCTCCAGCCCCTGCACCAGCCCCTCGACCGCGCGCGGGTTGTGGTACACCTCCAGCACGCTCGGCAGGCGCTGGCGGATCACCACCGGCGTGTCCGGGTCGAGCAGCGCATCGGTGAGCTGGCCGACGATGCGCGGTACCAGCCAGCGCAGTTCCAGGCGCGCGTCGTCGGCCAGATCGCGATCGGCGAGCAGATCGATGAGGTAGGGCGTCAGGCTGCGATCCAGATGCTCGCTGTGCAGCGCACGGCGCGCGCGGGACAGATCCCCGGAGGTGAGATCCGCCACCAGCGCCGCCTTCCATCCGGGCCCCGGGGCGCGCGCGGCGGGCAGGCTGGCGATGCCCTCGGCCGCCGACTGGCCCTCGCGCCGATCGGCGATGCGGCGGGCGAGCATCTCGCGTTCGGCGGCCGGGCTCCACTCGGCCAGGATCCGGCGCGTGGTGGCGTCCACGGCCTCGACCGTTTCCGGGGAGACCACGCCCTCGCGCAGGCTGCCGGCGAGTTGCGCGACATACCCTCGGTTCAAATGCGCGATGACCGCGATTGCGATCACCGCGAAGGCCACCGCCCAGGCGATCACGATCCACACCGGCGGATGCGGGATCGCCGCCACCAGCACCAGCAGCAGGCCGCCGCCAACCAGGTCGCCCAGTCGGTTGGAAGCCACGTCGATGATGGTCTTGGTGGGGCGCTTGTCCTCGGGCGCCACCGGCGTATACAGCAGTTCGAAGCCGGCGCGGAAGAATGAATTGGCGAACATCGCCTCGGCGGCGCGCAATCCCGCCACGCTGATGAAGCGCGGCAGGAGCAGGCAGTTGATGCCGCCCAGGACGACGGCCAGCGGCAGCATGGCCATGGTACCGGTCAGGCCCAGCCGCTGCAGCGCGCGGCCACCGAACAGCGACTGCAGCGCGAAGGTCAGCGCGCCGACCACGGCATAGAAGGTCGCGAAGAAGCCGATCAGATCCTCGCCCTTGTCGTAGTGCGCCGCGGCTTCGCTCTTCAGGGCGTAGTCGAGGACCGTGGCCGTGGTGGCCGCGATCACCATCAGCAGGCCGATGGTCAGCAGGTAGCGTGACCCGGCCAGCACCTTGAGCGCCGAGCGCACCTCGAAGCCGCGCGCGGCGCGCGCGCCGGCGCCGATGCGGCTGACCGTGAACGCCGAGAACGCGTGCAGCAGCGCGAGCACCAGCAGCATCAGCCGCACGTCCTCGCCGGCGACGCGCCCGGCGACGAAACCGCCGATGAGGCCGCCCAGGGTGGCCGCGGCGGCGATCTTCGCAATCGTGCGCTTGGCCGTGTGCGGGTCGAAGCGTTCGTTCACCACCGACCAGAAGCCGCTGATCAGCAGCGCGCTGAACACCCCCATGTGCAGGTACAGGATCGCGGCCGCGGCGGGCGCGGCCATGCCCGCGACGACCCATTCGGCGACGAACAGCAGGGCACTGACGGCAAAGGCGCGCGGCACGGTCTTCAACGGGCCGTGGACCGCTATCAGCCGCGACATGATGAGCACGCCGACGATCGACAGCACGGCCGTGGCGATGACGATCCGCGGCAGCGAACTCACCGCGTAGTGCATCAGGAACATCCCGTCCCGCGTGGCCTTGCCGGCCACCTGGTGGGCGATGAGGGCGGTGGCCGTGACGATGGCGAAGACGGCGGCGCCGCCGTCCTGGGTCGACTGGTTCGAAGGCATCCCGACAGTTTATCGTCCGGCGCGTCCCCGGGCGACGCAATCGGCGCGCCAGCCCCGCCGCCACCCGAAAAAGGGGACATTCAACATTGTTTGGAATGCGCCGGGCTCCCGGCGGGGCACCAATCGGGGGCGGATGCGGCAAGCGGGCACCGGCCGGGTGTGGGCCGGGCTGCTGTGTCCTCCCACGACTTGTTCCGCTGATGCCACGCATGGGCCACTTCGAGTGACGAATGTCGCCACTACATCGTGCGTTGAGTGAATCATTGGCCACATCGACGTGCCGCTTGGGGTGGACTTCGCACGCAGGCACGGGCGTTGCTACTTCACGCAACGAGCAACCGATGCATGTCCGCGCGCCGGCGTGCGCCGAAGCGAACGACATCGCGTGCGTCGCCGCGATCGATGCATGGATGCATGCGCGATTGACGCGATCGACGCGCGCATCGATCGCATCCATCGGGTTGCGGTTTTTTTGCGCGTGATGGTAGTCTGCGCCGTCGCACGGGAACGACGAGCCTTTCAAGGCTGCTTCAAAATCACTCGAGGGGGTCGGGTTAGTGTTGAGAAGAGCACTGGTGGCGGGCCTGCTTGCGCTCGTTGCAACGTTCGGTGCGCGGGCCGATGGCTTCGCGCAGTATCCGGAACTGTGGGAAAGCTTCGATCCCGAATTGCAGGAACACCTTGAAGCCGCGCTCGGCAAGCTCGGGCTCGGCAAGGCAATCAACCAGCGCGAACTCGGCGTGGCGCTGGTGGACATCACCAATCCGCACGAGCCGCGCGTCGCCGCCGTCAATGGCGACGAGATGCTCTACGCCGCGAGCATGCCGAAGATCGCCATCCTGCTCGGCGCCTTCGTCGAAATCGAGGAAGGCTCGATGCAGCTCGACGACGCCACGCGCCGTTCGCTCACCGACATGGTACGGGTCTCGTCGAACGTCGAAGCCACGCGCATGCTGAACCGCGTCGGCAAGGATCGCCTCATCCGCATCCTGCAATCCGACCGCTTCCGTCTCTACGATCCGTCCGTCAACGGCGGCCTGTGGGTCGGCAAGGAATACGGCGGCTCGCCCGCCTACCGTCGCGATCCGCTGCACAACCTCTCCCACGGCGCCACCGCGATGCAGGCGGCGCGTTTCTACTATCTGCTCGAGACCGGCCAGCTCGTGTCGCCGCGGCTGACGCGGGAAATGAAATCCATGCTCGGCAAGCCCGGCATCCACCACAAGTTCGTCAAGGGCCTCGAGCAGGCCCGCCCCGGTGCGGTGGTCTACCGCAAGTCCGGTACCTGGGAGAGGTACCACGCGGACAGCGCGCTGGTGGAGTCCGGCGGGCACAAGTTCATCGCGGTGGCGATCGCCGAGAATCCCGCCGGCGGGGATTGGCTCGCGAAGATGATCGTGCCGATGCACGATCTGGTCGTACGGCCGCAGGCCCGGCAGCGCCTGGTCGCCCACCGCTGAGGCCGGATTCGTTAGCGCGCCGTCGTGGCGCGTCTCACTCCTCGGTCGAAGGCCCGGCGGACGATGTCGGCGCCGGTTTCACCAGGCCGTGGCGTTGCTGGAGCAGGCGATGGAGCCGCCCCGCGAGCGCCTGGTGGTCCACCGCGGAATTCCTGCGCAGCACGTTCGACATCAACCCGATCAGGTAATGCAGCTTGCGCTCGCCGGCCGGGGATTCGACGATCGCCGCGGAATTCATGAAGTTCTTGATGTTGCCCTGGTAGGGCCGGCAGCGGAAATCCGGCTCCGGCTTGCATTCGAACAGCGAACCGGACTTGAAATACACCGCGTCGCCGAACAGCACGGGCGAGGACGCGTAGCGGATCCGGCGCTCGGTCTGGTACATGAGGCGCTTGATCTCGCGGCTCGAGAACTCGTCCACCAGCCGGCCCTGCTCCATCAGCAGCAGGAATTTCAGGATCTCGTGTGCGTTGCCGTGGCTCGACGTGCCCGACACGTGGCGCTTGCCGGTGCGGGTGAAGAAGCTGCCCTGCCGGAACTGCGCCAGATCCAGCCCGCTGCGCGTGACCGGCGGCAGCATCGCGTCGAGCAGATCGGTCCGCAGCTGGCTCTTGGAGGTCTCGCGCAGATAGGCATTCGCCCGTGCCGCGGGCACGGGGTACTCGCGGCCGAACCTGCGCAGCAG
The DNA here is from genome assembly GCA_050183625.1 of Gammaproteobacteria bacterium. Taxonomy (GTDB): domain Bacteria; phylum Pseudomonadota; class Gammaproteobacteria; order JADZEE01; family JADZEE01; genus JBFXBD01. The sequence goes on along the minus strand of JBFXBD010000012.1, from coordinate 100,837 downwards.
CATCAGCTCCTTCATCACCGCGGCCGCGGCGGAATTGGAGCTGGCGGAAATCATCCAGTCCATGTACTCCCACAGGGAGGCCTTGTCGCCGGGCAGGAGCTGGCGCCGTACCAAAACGCCCGTGGCCGGGTCGAAGTTGCGCACCGTGTGGTGATCGGTGAGCACGAAGTCGTCCGCGGTCACCTCGGTGTCCCGCAGCAGCCGCTTGCGTGCCTCGATGTCGTCCGGGTACAGGTCCGCGAGCGCCTGGAAGAAGGCGAGCGCGACCAGCAGCTTGCCGACGCTGCCGGGATTGCGCAGTTCGCGGGCGTTGTGCTCGGCGTAGACCGGGCGTTGCGGATCGGACAGATCCAGCAACGCGATGTTGTAGCGATCCGCCTTGTCGCCGAGCAGTGCGCGAACCTGCGCGCTGAGCTCCGGATCGGGCGCGGGGATGGCGAAGTCCGGGCGCCCGGCCAGGCGGATATCGACCTGCTCGATCGACAGCAGCGCACCGCGCGGCTGCTTGGTGCCCGTGCGCGTGCCCTCCTGGATCCGGCGTGCTTCGTCCAGTCGACCGATGCCGGTGGTCTCGAAGCCGTCGATCGGGTATGCGGCCGCGCCCCCGCACAGGCAGGCGAGCACGAACGCACAGGGCAGGCGGGCTATCGTCATGTCAGTCCTCCAAGCAATTTTCATCGCGCACTCAGGGCGCGGCGTCCAGCACCACCTGGGTGGTTGCGAGCAGGGCAGGGTCCGGATCCAGCGAGGCGAGCCAGGCATTGCCGCGCGCACGCCGGCTCTCGTTCAGCGGCCGGATCTGGAACAACCGCAGGCGGCCGTCCACGAACCCGAACTCGACATCAGCGGCGGTGGGGCGCCCCTGCTCGTCCGTGACCGCCGGGAAGCGCACCGGAAGCTCGCGCGCGAACGCGACCAACTGCTCGATCTCCGCCGGCTGCAGGACCGACTCGACACCGCTGGCGGGCAGTTCGGCGACGCCGCCCTTCGGATCCGGGACGCGCCGGCGCGGCGCGGTCGCCTGTGCCAGCAACACCACGCGGCCGGTGGCCATCTCCACCCGCAGCGATTCCGCGGCCTGCCCGTCGACCGCACCGCCCACGCCTTCGTTGACCGCGATCGACAGCCAGCCATCGGCGCCGGTATCGACGTCACGCGTGACCAGCACGCCGGATTTCTCCGAGTGTACCGTCCGCAGCAGCAGCACGGCCGGATACACGTGCTGCGGATCCTGCATGTGCGCCTGCCGCCAGGCGAACGCGCGCGCGGTGAACGGCGAGGCCCACACCCGCGCGATCGAGGCCGCGATCCGATCGAAGCCGACCACGTTGGGAACGGTGAGATTGAGCCCGGCACCAGTGAAGCCCGGCAGATCCTCCACGTTGGTGTCGCTGCGCACGAACACCCCGTAGCTGCCGTCCGGCCCGAACCTGGCCTCGAGCAGTGCGCGCAGCTTCCCCTGCTGTTCGGGTGCGAGCGTCAGGCCGGCGATGGCACGTTCCAGGCGCGCGCGAAATGCCTCGGTGGCGGCGCGCCGCTCCTGCGAACCGGCGGGCATGGCGGCGAGGGCGCGGTACTGTGCGACCATCCAGTCGAAGATGCCGACACCCTCGCCCGGCATCGGCTGTTCGAGTGCGGCGCGGAACATGCCGAACGGAATGGCAATGCCGTCGGCTACCGCCTCGGGATAGCGATGCTTGAGCTCGCCGAGCTTGGCAGCCTTGGGCCCGACCGTGCGCCCCGAGTCGGCTGCCCGCAGCGTGGCCAGATCGATGAACTCGCGCGCACCGAGATCCAATTTGCCGAGATCGGGACGGATGACGAAATCCGGCTCCGCGGCGGCGCTTTCGAACACCTGGGCCAGGCTGCCGTCGTCGCGCATGATCCGCACGGCCCCGCCCGGGCTCACGGCGACCACCACCGGCTGGCCGTCGAACGCCTTCAGCTTGTCCACCAGGCCGAGATCGACGGCGACGTTCGGAATGCCCAGATTGCGCGCCAGGAGTTGGACGTGCGAGAGCGGGTTGCCCTCGCCAGCGGTCAGGATGCCGGCCACGGGCGGCAGGTCCGAAACCGTCTCCGGCAGCAGGTAGATGCCGTCCGCCTGCACTTCCTGCGCGGTAGGCGCCTGCGCCACCACGCGCAGCGTTCCGCGCGCCAGGCCCGGGTTCAGCCCCCGCAGACCACTGCCCACGCTTTCGCCGAACAGCTCCGTCCGCACGCCCGCGAGTTGCTTGGCATCCCGGGCCACGCGATCCACGAGCGCCGCGTAGGCGAACAGCGGGCCGCCGCGGAGATGATCCTGCAGGTACACGGCACTGCGGGCGTCCAGTTCCAGATATCGATCCAGGGCCGGGCCGAAGTGCAGCCGCAGCGCCTGCGTGCCCCAGCCCGGTACCAGGGCGAGGTAGTCGGCGGCGCGCTTGTACTGCGCCAGCGTGACCTGCGGCACGGCGAGCGAAGCCAGGGTCTGGGCGAGCGCCGTTCGCTGGCGCGCGCCGATGAGGCCCGTGCCGTAGGCGGCGTCCGCAGCGACGCGCAGCAGTTCGATGCGGGCGCGGCGGGTCTGCGGCACCGGCTCGCGCCCCTGTGCCGCGGCGCTGACGAAGAACTCGTTCTCGATCGCGATCGAGGCATCGAGCAGGGCCAGCCGCGCCTGCGCTGCGGCCGGTTCCGCGGCGCGATCGCGTAATTCGACCAGGAGCCCCGCCGCCATGCGCATGCGTTCGGCCGGCGCCTTGGCGTCGGCGAGCGCCGCGCCGGCCTGCGCCAGTCGCGCGGCCAGCGGCGGCGCGGATTCAAGCTCGGTGCCGATTCCGATCAGGCGGTCCGCGATTGCGCGTGCGCCGTAGTTGGCGTCGATCATCCCCGCCAGGCGTTCGAGATCCGGCCCGAGCGCGGCATCGGCGCTGGCCGCATAGGCACGCACGCGCGTGGCGTCCTGGGCTTCGGGGCGGATATGGATGCGATTCTTGATGTCGGTGAAACGCCTGTCGCGCGCGGCGAGATCGGCGGCGAGCTGGCGCAGGGCGCGGATCCCCGGCGTCTCGCGGCCGTGCGGCAGGGCCTGCGCGGCAGCGCGCAGCAACACGTAGCGGCGCGCGAGCCAGCCCGGCTCCGCGACCAGCGCCAGCAGCAGTCGGCGCGCGCCCTTGCGCTCGCCCTCCTCCTGCAGCGCGCCGCGGTAATAACGCGCCTTGCGCAGGATCCAGCCGTCGTCGACCTGGATCAGGTACTGCTCGATCAGGATCTGCGCCAGGGCATCGGCCGCATCCGGTGCGCGCACGAACGCCTGCTCGTCCAGGTCGGCCAGGATGTTGGCGACGAGATATCCCTGTGTGCGCAGCTTCTTGACCGCTTCGGTCCACTCGCCGTGCTGATTGCCGCCCCCGTACGACTCGCAGGCCGAGGGAGTCGGGGGCAGCAGCGTGCCGTCCTTGCAGAACCAGCGTATGCGCGCGAACGGCCCGCGCGGATTTGCCTTCATCGCTTCGATCTGCGGCCGCAGCTCCGCGGCCCGGGAACCGGCGCCTTCCGCCGCGCCCGCGCCCGTGGCCCAGGACAGGGCGAACATGAAAATCAGGACCGATCTTTTCATCTCAGGAAGGCTCCGATGCGCGCGCCCGGCATGATAGCAACAGGTACCGCAACCCGCTTGAAAGCGCGGGCATTGCGCCTATACCTGCCTGGGCAAATGGGCTAAGGTAGCGCTGCCCGCCCACCCGTGAAGAATTCCCGGATCTCGATCGCGCCCGATGCGCATCATCCTCGTCGACGACTCCAGGCAGTTCAGCGCGCACCTGCGCCGGTTGATCGCCGCCGCCCTGCCGGATGTCGAAGTCAGCGAATTCGATCCGGACCAGCTCGGGACACCGCCCTCGGGTTTCGACTGGGGCCTGTACGACGCGGTTTTCCTCGACAACGAACTCGGCCTGGCGCAGTCGGGCATCGAGTGGATGGCCGAGCTGCAGCAGCGGCACCCGCGCTTCCCGCCGGTGATCCTGATGAGCGAGGGCATCGATCCGTACGTCGCCGCGGCCGCGATCAAGCGTGGCGCGGTGGAGTACCTGGGCAAGGCCGACATCGACGCCGCCGCCGTCGCCCGGGTCGTGCCGCAGATCCTGCGCACGGCGAACCGCCCGGCGCGCCACCCCCGGCTGCGCCAGGACGCGCGCATCGTCCGGCGCGCCAATCTGTTCTCGCTGCCCGACGGCAGCCGCATCGGCTATCGATTCGTGCGTCTCATCGGCCAGGGTGCGCACTGCCGGGTATACCTGGCTGAACGCGACGACGACGGCCTCACGCTGGTGCTGAAGATCATCGATGTCGAGACCATCGCCGATCCGACCGTGCTGCAGCGCTTCATCCACGAAGCCGAGCTGATCGCCGATCTGCACAGCCCGCACGTGGTCCGCTTCCACGGCCAGGGCTTCACGCCGAACTACGGCTACATCGCGGTGGAATTCTTCACCCGCGGCGATCTCAAGCAGCGCATCGAACACGGTATCCCGCGGGGCGACGCATTGAACTACGCACTGCACATCGCCTATGGCCTGGAGGCAATCCACTCGGTCGGCGTGGTGCACCGGGACATCAAGCCCGGCAACATCATGTTCCGCTCCGACGACAGCCTGGCGCTGGCCGATTTCGGCATCTCCAAGCGCATGGACGCGCCGCTGGACATCACCAGCACCGGTGCCATTCTCGGCACGCCGTACTACATCAGCCCCGAGCAGGCGCAGGGGCTGGCGGTGGACGCGCGCACCGATCTCTACAGCGCCGGCGTGGTGCTGTTCGAGATGCTCACCGGCCGCAAGGCCTACAAGGCCGATACGCCTGCCGGCGTGGTCTACATGCACGTGCACGCGGACATCCCACGCCTGCCGCCCGCGCAGGCCCGCTACCAGCCGCTCGTCGATCGGCTCCTGGCCAAGAACCCGCAGGACCGGTTCCAGACCGCCTCGGAACTGGTGGTGAACCTGCAGAGCCTTCTGCACCGCTGACTTGAAATACCTCTCCGGCGCCCCGATTGTCGGGATCCTGCGCCCGCCGCCGGGCGCCGGGAGGCGACATGACCGACGACAATCGCACCGACGCTGAACGCGTCGTCGAAAACCGCGGCCCCACCGTGCTCGCACGCGCGGACGAGGTGCTTCCGGACAGGTTGTATCTGCTGCCGCTGCCGTCGCGGCCGTTCTTCCCAGCGCAGACCATGCCGGTGATGTTCGCCGAGGAAACCTGGCGCGAGACCCTGCAGCGCGTCGGCGCGACCCCGCATCACGTGCTCGGACTGTGCCATGCACCGTCGGATCCTTCCGGAGCACCGCAGCCCGGCGACTTCCGTCCCATGGGCACCGCCGCGCGCATCCACCACCCGGGCCGCAACGAGGGCCGCATCCAGTTCATCGCCGAAGGCCTGCGCCGCTTCCGTATCGTGCGCTGGATCTCCAGCACGCCGCCGTTCCTGGTCCAGGTGGAGTACCCGGAGATCCCGCGCGAGACCGGCAGCGAAGTGCGGGCCTATGCGCTGGCGCTCATCAACGTCATCAAGGAACTGCTGCCGCTCAATCCACTGTACAAGGAACACCTGCGCGCGTTCCTTGACCGCTTCACTCCGGACGATCCCGGTCCGCTTGCCGATTTCGCCGCCGCCCTGACCAGCGCCGGCGCCGACGATCTGCAGGAAATACTGGACACCGTACCGCTCCTGCGGCGCATGGAGAAAGTGCTGGTGCTGCTGCAGAAGGAGCTGGAAGTCGCGGGCCTGCAGGCCCAGATCCGCAAGGCGGTGGAGGAGAAGGTCTCCGAACGCCAGCGCCAGTTCTTCCTGCGCGAGCAGTTGAAGGAGATCCAGCAGGAGCTGGGGATTTCCAAGGACGACAGGACCATCGAGCTCGAGCGCTTCAAGGCGCGGCTGGAGGGCCTGTCCGTGCCGGCCGAGGCGCAGGCCCGCATCGACGACGAACTGCGCAAGTTCTCGTTCCTGGAAACCGGCTCGCCCGAGTACGCCGTGACGCGCAATTATCTCGACGCCCTCACCGGCCTGCCGTGGGGCCGCTACACGGACGACCGCTTCGATCTCGCCCACGCGCGCGAGATCCTCGACCGCGATCACGACGGCCTGGCCGACGTGAAGGATCGGATCCTGGAGTTCCTCGCCGTGGGCGCCTTCAGGCGCACGGTGGCCGGATCGATCCTGCTGCTGGTCGGCCCTCCGGGCGTCGGCAAGAGTTCCATCGGGCGTTCGATCGCGCAGGCGCTCGGGCGCAGGTTCTTCCGCTTCTCGGTCGGCGGCATGCGCGACGAAGCCGAGATCAAGGGCCATCGCCGCACCTACATCGGCGCGATGCCCGGCAAGTTCATCCAGGCCCTGCGCGATTGCGGCAGCGCCAACCCGGTGGTCATGCTCGACGAGGTCGACAAGATCGGCGCGTCCTACCAGGGCGATCCGGCCTCTGCCCTGCTGGAGGTGCTGGATCCGGAGTTGAACGCGGACTTCCTGGACCACTACCTCGACGTGCGCTTCGACCTGTCCAAGATCCTGTTCGTATGCACCGCGAACCAGCTCGACACCATCCCCGGCCCGTTGCTGGATCGCATGGAGCAGATCCGGCTGCCCGGGTACATCACCGCCGAGAAGCTGCGCATCGCACGCCGGCACCTGTGGCCGCGGGTGCTGGAACGCGCAGGCCTGCGGCCCGCTCAGGTCACGATCTCAGACGCCGCGCTGACACGGGTCATCGAGGACTACGCGCGCGAGGCCGGCGTGCGCAACCTGGAAAAGCAGCTCGGCCGGATCGCCCGCAAGGCCGTGGTCAAGCTGCTCGGCGGGGTCCGCGGGCCGATCCGCGTCGGCGGCAGTGCCCTGCACGAATACCTCGGGCCGCCGGTGTTCCGCGGCGAGAAGCCCGCGCGCGGCGTCGGCGTGGTCACCGGACTGGCCTGGACGCCGCTCGGCGGCGCCACGCTCGACGTGGAAGCGGCGGTCGTGCACCGCGGCGCCCGCGGTTTCAAGCTCACCGGCAAGCTCGGCGACGTGATGCGCGAATCGGCCGAGATCGCCTACAGCTTCATCGCCGCGAACCTGCGCCGGCATGGGGCGGATGCTAGGTTCCTGGACGGCGCCTTCGTGCATCTGCACGTGCCCGAGGGCGCCACGCCCAAGGATGGACCGAGCGCCGGCGTCACGATGGCCACGGCGCTGCTGTCGCTCGCGCGCGGGGAGTCGATCGCACGGCCGATCGCGATGACCGGCGAACTCACCCTGGCGGGCCGCGTGCTGCCCGTGGGCGGGATCAGGGAAAAGGTGATTGCCGCGCGCCGCAACGGGCTGTCCGAGCTCATCCTGCCGCTGGCCAACAAGCGCGATTTCCAGGAACTGCCGGACTACGTGCGCGAGGGCCTGACGGTGCACTTCGCGCAGCGCTACGCTGACGTCGCCGCCGTCGTCTTCGCCGGGCGGTGAACCCGCCCGGCGCGGCGCGCTCCCGGATCAGGTCGGTGCCGCAGGTTCGTTCACCCGCCGGCGGATGATCTCCAGCTGGGTCTTGAGCTCCGCAAGATGGCGCTCGGCGAGGTTGATCTCGTCGTCGACGGCGGTCTTGCCGGTTTCGGCGATGTGTTCCTCGCGCGCGGACTCCTCGCGTTCGACCTCGGCCTCCTGCATGCCGTTCATGATGATGCCGATGAGCAGGTTCAGGATGATCATCGTGCCGAACATGATGAAGGTGATGAAGTACGCCACCGCGGCGTAGGGCCGCGCGCTCGACACCCACGGGCCGTGCGGCAGCGTCGAATAGGCCTCGTAGCCGTACGCGGCCGAGCCGAACATCTGGATGCGCATCAGGTCGACCCAGCCCTCCAGCGTGACCACGCTGAACAGCGCCACCATGGCCCGCTGCAACGATCCGAAGTGGACCGGGTCGTTCAGGCCAAACACCGACACGCCCATCACCGCGTAGATGTAGAAATGCAGGGCCAGCAGCAGCGCGACGTAGCCCATCGAGGGGAAGCTGCGAATCAGGGTGCCGACGATGACCTGCAGGCGCGGCAGCCGGGTCACCAGGCGCAGCACGCGCAACACGCGCACCAGCCGCAGCACCAGCGAGAACTGCGCACCGATGGGCAGCAGGCAGGCGACCACGACCAGGAAGTCGAACACGTTCCAGCCGTCGGAGAAGAAGCGCCAGAACCGGGAGCCGTAGGCGACGATGCGGATCGCAATCTCGACGACGAAAATCCCCAGGATGATCTTGTCGATGGCGTCGAAGAAATCGACGTGGCGGTTGAGAATCGCCGGATAGGTCTGGAGGCCCTCGGACGCAGCCGTGAGCAGGATGATGGCCAGGATGAAATTCTGGAACCACTTCGCGTCGGCGATCGACTTGCAGAACGAAACCATGGATGAGCCCCCTCTCCTGTCGCGCCTGCTCCACGCCGCGCGGCAGCATCTCCCGAACCGGCGCCGGTGATGGCACGCCGCCTGACGCGCCTCGCGCGGTGCCGGCCAGTCAAATCGATCGCCCGGGCGCCGTCAAGACAGCGGCCGACGGAATCGCGTGCCGGTACGCGGGATTGATCCGGGCGGCGACTTGGCCGACAGTGGCCCCGCAGCCGCCCGGGCCGTGAGACGGCCGCAACGCGCATGGAGGGGAACGACGTGCGGATCGTGACCGAGTTCGACCTGCTCAAGTACCGCCGCACCAAGATCGTCGCCACGCTCGGCCCGGCAAGCCAGGACCCGGAGACGATCGCCCGGCTGCTGGCAGCCGGCGTCGACGTGGTGCGGGTGAACATGTCACATGGCGACCACCCCTTCCACCACACGACGATCGCGAACGTCCGCGCGGCGGCGCAGACGAGCGGGCGACACGTGGCGATCCTGGCCGACCTGTCCGGGCCGAAGATCCGCACCGGCCGGTTTCGCGGCGGCGGCATCGACCTGGTGCCCGGGGCGACGGTGACCGTCACCATGCGCCAGACCCAGGGCGAGGACGGCCTCATCGTCTCGCAGTACCGGGCGCTGGCCGGGGACGTGCGTCCCGGCGGCCGTATCCTGCTCGCCGACGGCCAGTTCGAACTGCGCGTGGACGCCATCGAGGGGTCCGAGGTGCGCTGCACCGTGGTGCACGGCGGCCGGCTCACGGACCACAAGGGCATCAACCTGCCGGGGACGGAGGTTTCGGCGCCCTCGCTCACGGACAAGGACCGCGCCGACGCGGCATTCGCGATGCAGGAGGGCGTGGACTTCCTGGCGCTATCCTTCGTGCGTCGCGCCGCCGACATCCGCGCGCTGCGCGAGCTGACGGCCGCGGCCGGCGCGCACCCGGGCATCATCGCCAAGATCGAAAAGCCCGAGGCACTCGAAAACGCCGGCGAGATCATCGCCGCGGCCGACGGCATCATGGTGGCGCGCGGCGACCTGGGCGTGGAGCTGAATCCGGAGCAGGTGCCGCTCGCACAGCACCAGCTCATCGATCAGGCGCGATCGGCGAACAAGCCGGTCATCGTCGCCACGCAGATGCTGGAGTCGATGATCGAGAACCCGCGCCCGACCCGCGCCGAGGTCACCGACGTGTCGCACGCGGTCACGCTCGGCGCCGACGCGGTGATGCTGTCGGCGGAAACCGCCAGCGGTGCGCATCCGGTGCAGGCGGTGGAAATCATGGCCCGCATCGCCAAGCAGACCGAGGCCTGGTTCTGGCACCGGCGCGGAACCTTCGTGAGCTACGGGCCGGCACGCGCGGATGCCCCGGTACCCTTCGGAGACGCCATCGCGGACGCCACCGCCAAGCTCACCGACGAGGTGCAGGCGCGCGCGGTGCTGGTGATTTCCTCCAGCGGCATGTCCGCGGCGACGATCACTGCGGCCCGGCCTTCGGCCCCGGTGGTGACGGTCGCGGCGGATCCGGCGGTGTGCCGGCGCATGAACCTGCACTGGGGCGCAATCCCGGTGCAGACCGACGACGCGGGCCGCAGCAACCCGAACCTGGTGGCGCGCCGCATCGCGCGCGAACTGGGCCTGGCCGAACCCGGTCAGTTCATCGTGCTGGTGCGCGGTTTCAGCGCCAACCCCGAACTCAACACCCCGTCGATCACCGTTCTCACGGTCTGACCCGGAGAACGGCGCTCAGCGCAGGCGCCAGATTGGGACGGCGTCGTCGGCGGCACTCTGGTAGCGGACGGTGAACTCGTCCAGCGCCTTCAGGGCATCCTCGGCGCTGCGATCGGCGCGGATTTCGAAGGAGTCGATCCCACAACGGGCCATGAAGTAAATCTGATCGCGCAGCACGTCGCCTATCGCGCGCAATTCACCCCGGTAGCCGTGCCGGCCGCGCAGCAGGCGCGCATGCGAGAACCCGCGTCCGTCGCTGAAACTGGGGAAACTGATTGCAACGAGATCCATCCGCGGCAGGTGCGGTACGAGCGCGTCGACGTCGTCTGCCGGCTCGATCCATACCGCGACCCTGCCGGCGCGGCCGGCGAACGCCTGCGGCTCGGCCTGGAAGCGCTTGAAGGACACGATGACGTCGCCCTCCGGCAGCGGTGCGTCGTCCGCCACGCGCTGCCAGCGGTCCTGGACGATCGTCCTGTTCTTAATGACTCGCAACGGCGGCCTCCTTGTGCTGGCCGGCGGACGCGGCGTAGACGCGCTTGCGGAACGGCTCGACCCCGATGCGGCGGTAGGTGTCCAGGAAACGTTCCTCCTCGCGCCGCTGGTCGATGTAAACCTCCAGCAACCGGCCGACCGCATCGGCGACGTCGGCCTTGGCGACCGCCGGGCCGAGCCGGTCGCCGAGCGCGGCGTCGGTCGAGGACGAGCCGCCGACCGTGATCTGGTACCACTCCTCGCCCTGCTTGTCGACGCCGAGGATGCCGATGTGGCCGACGTGGTGATGGCCGCAGGCGTTGACGCATCCGGACATGTTGATGCGGATCTCGCCCAGATCGTAGAGGTAGTCCAGATCACTGAAACGCTCGTTGATCTGGCGCGCGACCGGGATCGAGGTGGCGTTCGCCAGGCTGCAGAAATCCAGCCCGGGGCAGCAGATGATGTCGGTCAGCGTGCCGATGTTGGGCGTCGCCAGCCCCTGCGCGCGCAATGCCTGCCACAGCGCCGGCAGGTCGACTTCGCGCACGTCGGCGAACACCAGGTTCTGCGTGTGCGTCACCCGGACCTGGCCGAAGCTGTACCGGTCGGCGAGATCGGCGATCGCATCCATCTGCGCCGAGGTGCAGTCGCCCGGCGGCCCTTCCGGCGGCTTGAGCGAGACGAACACCGCGCGGTACCCGGGCACCTTGTGCGCCTTCACGTTGCGCGACATCCAGGCCGCGAAGTCGCGATCCCCGGCGATCCGCGCCGGCAGCGACGGATCCGCGGCGCCGGCGGACGCATAAGCGGGCGGCGCGAAGTGCGAGGCGATGCGCTGCACCTCGCGCGGGTCGAGTTCGGGGGCGGAGCCCCGGATGCGCTCGAACTCGCGCTCGACCTTTGCGCGGAACGCGTCGATGCCCAGCGCCCGCACCAGGATCTTGATGCGAGCCTTGTGGATGTTGTCGCGCCGCCCTTCGAGGTTGTACACGCGCAGGATCGCCTCGGTGTACGTCAGCAGGTACTTTTCTTCGAGGAATTCGCGGATCACCGCGCCGAGGATCGGCGTGCGGCCCAGGCCGCCGCCCACGAGCACCTTGAAGCCGGGCCGGCCGGCGCCGTCGCGCACCAGGTGGAAGCCGATGTCGTGCACCGCAACCGCGGCGCGATCGGTCGCCGCGGCATTGAAGGCGATCTTGAACTTGCGCGGCAGCCAGGAGAACTCCGGATGGAACGTCGACCACTGGCGCATGATTTCGCAGTACGGCCGTGGGTCGGCAATCTCGTCCGCGGCGACGCCCGCGAGGTGATCGCTGGTGACGTTGCGGATGCAGTTGCCGCTGGTCTGGATCGCGTGCATCTGCACGCTGGCGAGGTCGGCCAGGATGTCAGGAACGTCCTTGAGCTCGGGCCAGTTGTACTGGATGTTCTGGCGCGTGGTGAAGTGGCCGTAGTCGCGGTCGTACTTGCGGGCGATGTGCGCCAGCATGCGCACCTGGCCCGAGCTGAGCAGCCCGTACGGTATGGCCACGCGCAGCATGTGCGCATGGCGCTGCATGTACAGGCCGTTGCGCAGGCGCAGGGGTCGGAACTCGTCCTCGGTCAGCTCCCCGGCGAAAAAGCGCCGGACCTGATCGCGGAACTGTTCGACCCGCTCGTCGACGATGCGCTGATCGAATTGGTCGTATCGGTACATGGAAACACCGGCTTCGGCCGCGCGGGCAGGGCCGCAGGGGCGGCAAGATTAACAAAGCCGCCATATTCGGAAAAGTAATTAGTGTTTCTATCGATATGCCCCGACAACGCGCAATCGCGGCGCGGGCGGAGCCGGGCTCGAGGAGCGGGCCGAACCGCGCCGGGCCAGCCGGCCGGAAGGCAATACCCCTAAAAATCCAGGGACATCGGCCGGCGGCGGCCCGATCAATCGTCGGCGTCCGCGTGCGGCTTGTAGGCCGCCACAAGTTCCTGCTGCACGCGTGCCGGCACCGGATCGTAGTGGCTGAACTCGATGCCGTAGCTGCCGGCGCCTCCCGTCATCGAATTCAGGTGCGCCTGGTAGCCGCCGATCCCGGACAAGGGCACCAGCGCACGGATCGCCGCGCGGCCGTCCGCCAGCACGGTGGAATCGTTGATTCGCCCGCGCCGGCCGGAAAGATCGCCCGTGACGTCGCCCATGCGCTCGGGCGGAACGATCACCTCGATGTTCACGATCGGCTCCAGCACCGCCGGGTGCGCCTTGCGCACCGCGTCGACGAATGCCCGCCTGCCGGCGGTGACGAACGCGATTTCCTTGGAATCCACCGGATGGTGCTTGCCGTCCTGGACGCGCACGCGCACATCCTGCAACGGATAGCCGGCAAGTACGCCTTCCTGCAGTGCCTGCCGCACCCCCTTCTCCACGGCCGGGATGAACTGCCGCGGAATGACCCCTCCCACCACCTCGTCGACGAACTCGAACCCGGCGCCGCGCGGCAACGGCTCGACCGTCAGGAACACCTCGCCGAACTGGCCCGCCCCGCCGGTCTGCTTCTTGTGGCGGTGATGGCCCTCGGCCGGGGCCGTGATCGTCTCGCGGTAGGCGATGCGCGGCGGCCGTGCATCGATCTCGACGTGGAACCGGTCCTTGAGATCCTCGAGCACCATGCGCAGATGCAATTCACCCAGGCCGCGGATCACGGTTTCGTTGACTGCGTGATTGTGCTCGATGCGCACGCTCGGATCCTCGGCCTCGATCCTGTGCAGGGCGTCGGATATCTTCTGCTCGTCGCCCCTGGCGCGCGCAACCACCGCGACGCCGTGCATGGGCGCGGGCAGCGACAGCGACTGCAGGTGGAAGTGATCCTCGTCGTGCGAGTCGTGCAGCACGGCGTCGAAATGGACCTCGTCTACCTTGGAGACGGCGCAGATGTCCCCTGGAATGCCGGCGTCGACTTCGCGCGTCTCGCGCCCCTGCACCTTGAAAAGGTGCGCGACCTTGAACGGCTTCCTGCCGTCGCCGACGAAAAGCTGGGTGTCGCGGCCGATGGTGCCCTGGTGGATGCGGAACACGCCCAGGCGGCCGACGAACGGATCGATCGAGACCTTCACCACATGCGCCAGGACGTGATCCCGGGCACTGCCGGACACGCGCACGCGCTCGGCCGTCGGGCCTTCGCCTTTCAGGAACGGCGGCGGATTGCCCTCGGTCGGGTTCGGCATCAGGCGGGCGAATACATCGAGCAGTTCGCCGACACCGGCGCCGGTACGCGCGGAGACGAAGCACACCGGCACCAGGTGACCCTCGCGCAGCGCTTTCTCGAACGGATCGTGCAGTTGCGCCGGCGCGATCTCCTGGCCCTGCTCCAGGTAGATCTCCATGAGCTTTTCGTCTACTTCCACGACCTGATCGACCAGCTTCGTGTGCGCCTCGGCCACCGAGGAGAAGTCGGTGGCTTCGCCGCTGGGTTCGAAGAAGCAGTCCACGACGGCCGCGCCACGGCGGGCCGGCAGGTTGATCGGCAGGCACTCGGTGCCGAACGCCGCGCGCAGTTCCTCCAGGCAGCGGGCCGGATCCACGCCCTCGGCGTCGATCTGGTTGACGATGAGCAGGCGATCCAGCCCGCGCCCGGCGGCCCAGGCCATCATCCGCCGGGCCACCAGTTCAGGCCCGCGCTGGGCGTTGATCACCACGGCCACCGTCTCGACCGCGGGCAGCACTGCCAGGGCGCGGCCGACGAAATCGGGGTATCCGGGGGTATCGAGCAGGTTGACGTGCACCCCGCCATGCTCGAAGTGCATGACGGCGGCATGCAGGCTGTGGCGGTGGGCTTTCTCGCGCGGATCGAAATCGCTGACGGTACTGCCCTTCTCGACCGAGCCCGGTGTCGCAATCGCGCCCGCGCGATTCAGCAGCGCCTCCGCCAGCGTGGTCTTGCCGGCGCCGCCGTGGCCGACCAGCGCAATGTTGCGGATCGCCTCGGTCGTATACCTGGGCATGAGTTCCCCCTTGGCACGCAGGTGCATGAAAAGGACGGATGAGCCGCAGTATAGGCCGGGAGTCCGCCGGCGCAATGGCCGCAACGGGCGCTGGACCGAACCGGTCGCGCAAAAAAAGAGGGGCTGCAATGCAGCCCCAAGCGCTGGTGACAGACATCGTTGGACCGCCGTTCGCCGCCGTGGCGGCGCCGGTCAGTCGGCGTTGAAGTCCGCGAGCAATGCCCGCCCGCGGCGCGTCACGTAACCTTCTTCGCTGACGAAACCCTCGCGGATGGCGAGGTCGAGCGTGCTGCGATACTCAGGCTGCGGCAGGTAGACCGCCCCGTCGCCGAAACGGAACCCGAGCAACCGCGCGATTTCGCGGTCCCTCGCAAAATCGCGCGCCACTCCCCCAGCACCCACGTTACCACCCCACCCTGCATTCAAATATCTTGTTGTATTAGATAGTAAGCTAGCATAGCTAATTATGTTGTCAAGTATCACGTGTAATTAACTGACGTGCCAAGGATACCCCGGATGTGGAAACACGGAGGCGGCTGGTCAATCGCTGATGTGCTGGCTGGCCAGGTAGGCGTGCGACTGCATTTCGATCAGCCGGCTCGCGGTGCGGCCGAACGGCCCCTGCAGCCGCTCGCCGCGGTACAGGCCCGCGGGCGGGGCCGCGGCCGATATCACCAGCTTGACGTTGCGGTCGTAGAGCTCGTCGATCAGGTGTACGAACCGGCGCGCGGCGTCGTTGCCGTGTTCGTCGAACACCGGCACATTCGACAGCACCAGCGTCTGGTAGCAACGTGCGATTTCGATGTAGTCGCGCGTGCCGCGCGGCCCGCCGCACAATTCGGCGAAATCGAACCAGACCACGCCGTCCGCGCAGCGCACGGTGCGCAGCGGACGGCCATCGATTTCGATCATCGCTCCTGCTTCGCCCGGCTCGGGCGCGAGCGCATCGAATGCGGCGGCCAGGCCCGCCTGCGCGGCCGCATCGAGCGGTTGCAGATAGATCTCCGCCCGCTCCAGCACGCGCAGGCGGTAGTCGACGCCGCTGTCCAGGTTGATGGCCTCGGTGTGCTCCTTGAGCAGGGCGATGGCCGGCAGGAAGCGTTCGCGCTGCAGGCCGCCCCAGTAGAGGCGATCGGGTTCGTCGTTGGAGGTGGTGACGAGCGTGACGCCGTGGTCGAACAACGCCCGCAGCAGGTTCGCCAGCAGCATCGCGTCGGTGATGTCCGAGACGTGGAATTCGTCGAGCACCAGCACCCGGAACTCGCCCGCGAAACGCCGCCCCACGCGTACCAGCGGATCGCGCTCGTCCCGCAACTGGCGCAGTTCGTGGTGCACGCCCTGCATGAAGCGATGGAAATGCGTGCGCCGCCTGGCCGCGAACGGCAGGCTGTCGTAGAACATGTCGACCAGCAGCGTCTTGCCGCGGCCCACGCCGCCCCAGAGGTATATGCCGCGCGGACCGGCGGCCGGCATGGCCGCGCCGCGCATCCGGGCCCACCACGAAGGCTTTCTGGTACCATCCGCGCGAACCAGTTCGCGATAGAGGCGGTCCAGCCGTTCCATCGCCCCACGCTGCGCGGGGTCGGCGGCGAAATCCGGGCGCTGGAGTTCGCGCGCATAGCGTTCGAGCGGAGCCAGTCCGGCGATGGCGCCGATTCTGTCGGTCATCGTCTGCAGGGTCGTGCGCGGCGAGCGGGGCATCGCATCATAGCAGCATCGTCATGGCGCAAATAAAGCAGGTTCAGATTGCCTTCGTACCGCTCGAGGACCGCCTCCTGCTGCGCTTGAACACCGATGCCGCAGAGGAGTTCCGGCTCTGGATCACGCGCCGCTACGCGCGCCTGCTCGGGCCGGTGTTCCAGCGCCTGCTTGAAACCGATCCGATCGTCGCGCAGCAGGCCAGCGCCCAGGCCCGGGATGCCGTGCTTTCCTTCCGCCACCAGGATGCGATCGAGCGCGCCGATTTTTCCCGCGCCTTCGACGCCGCCGCCGCGGTCCTGCCGCTGGGGCCCGCGCCCGTGCTGCTGGCGCGCGTACAGCTCAAGCCCGGGCCGGGCGGCGGTTCGATACTGTGCCTGCACCCGGAACAGGGGCCGGGCGTGGAACTGGCGATGAACCCCCAGCTGGTGCACTCGTTGTCGCGCCTGTTCGCGGACGCCCTCGACAAGGCGCAGTGGGACCTGGCAGCGCCCGCGGTGCGCGGGGAGCCTGCGGCGGCCGGACAGCGGACGCTCAATTGAAACCGCCCGGAGCGCGGCGGAGATGAACCTGCGGCTGTCGCTGCGCTGGAAGCTGCTGGCGCTGTTCCTGATCACCTCGCTCGGACCCGCCGCGCTGCTCATCTGGCTTGATTTCAACACCCTGACCGGGCTGGCGAACGGGCTCGCGGCGATGAACCGCGACAGCTACATCGCCACCGGCCGCACCGAACTGGACAAGTTCGCGGCCGCGGAGGCCGCGCGTTTCGCGCGCGATCGCACCATCCTGGAACTGGCGCTGCGACGCCAGGCGCGCGAGGTCGAATACCGGCTCGCCGGCGCGCCGGTCGGGCCGACGCCGGTCATCCTGGCGCAGGCGTACGACGATCCCGCGAGGCTGCCTGCGAACACCGTGCACAGCGAGAAGTACTTCCGCTTCGGCGCCAACGGCGCACGCGAGCCGCTGCCGGTGTCGTTCGCCAACAGCGCATTCCGGCTCGCGAGCGGAGTCAGGCGCGCCGACGTCGATGCCGACATCGCGCGGCTCGGCTCGATGGACGAATTCCACCGCGAAGTCTACTCGCGCTACGGCGAATGGCTGCACTGGCAGTACACCAGCCTGGAGAACGGGCTGCACATGACCTACCCGGGCCATGGCGGCTATCCGGCCGATTTCGATCCGCGCGACCGGGATTGGTACCGTGCCGCGCGCAGCGAACACGCGCTGGTGTGGACGCGCCCGATCGTGGACGTCGCCACGCGCCAGATCAGCATGTCGGTCGCCATGCCGGTGACGCGGCCTGGCGGGCGCTTCGCGGGCGTCACGGCGATCGACGTTCCGGTCACGCAGCTGCTGCGCGAGTCGGCGCTGCCGCCGAAGTGGGTCGGCAGCGGACGCGCCTACATCGTCCAACCGACCACGTCCGGGCGGCTATGGGTGATCGCCAAGCAGAGCTACGGCGAGACCGGCGGCGACTGGAAGACCATGCTCCGGGGCGAGCCGCTGGTGTCCGCGGACACAGCGGCGCTCGCGGCGATGGTGGTCGACATGCAGGCCGGGCGCAGCGGGATCCGCGAACTGCCGTACCGGGGCGATCGCGCTTTCTGGGCCTACCAGCGCATCGCCGGAAATTCCACCTACCTGCTGTTCCTGGTGCCCTACGCAGGCATCGTCCAGGCTGCCGACAGCGCCCGCGACTACACGCTGGCGCAGTTCGCCGAGCATGCCCGCAGCACCGTTCCGGTGGTGCTGGCGATCGTGCTGGGAGCGGCGCTGGTCGCCTGGATGAGTGCGCGCTCCGTGACCATCCCGCTGCAACGGATCACGCGCACCGCGCAGGCGATCGCCTCCGGCGATCTCCAGGCCCGCGCACTCATCCGCACCGGCGATGAACTCGAATCGCTCGGCCAGGCGTTCGACGACATGGTCCCCAAGCTGAACGATCGGGTACGGCTGCTGGAATCCCTCGCGCTCGCGCGCGAGGTGCAACAGCACCTGCTGCCGCACACACCGCCGCGGATCGACGGCCTGGACCTGGCGGGCGCCAGCCGGTATTGCGACGAAACCGGTGGTGACTACTACGACTTCATCGACCTCGGCCGCCTGCACCCCGGATGGCTGGGAATCGCGGTCGGAGACGTCAGCGGCCATGGCGTGCCGTCGGCACTGCTGATGGCCACTGTGCGAGCGCTGCTGCGCAGCCACGCCGAACGCGGCGCGGCGCCCGGCGAGCTGATGCAGTCGATCAACCAGTTCGCGTGCCGGGATCTGGACGCCGGGCGCTACATGACGCTGCTGTACGCGCTGGTCGATACCCGCAGCCGCCGCCTGTCCTGGGTAAGCGCGGGCCACGCGCCGGCACTCGTCTATCGGCGCGGCGAGGACGGCTTCGCCGCGTTGGGCGGCCCGGACATTCCAGTCGGCGTGGACGACGGCTGGCGTTACCACGAGCGTCATGCCGAGTACTGGCAGGCCGGCGACATCGCGGTACTCGCCACCGACGGTATCTGGGAAACACGCTCGCCCGCCGGCGAGATGTTCGGAATCGGTCGCCTGAAGGAGACGGTACGCACTCATCGGGACCTGTCCGCGCAGGCGCTGTGCGGCCGCATCCTGGAGGAGATCGATCGCTTCCGCGGCGAGGGCAGGCGCACGGACGACGTCACGCTGGTGGTAGTCCGCGCTACCGCCTGAGCGGAAATCAGAGCAGTTCGAGCTGAGCCTGCCCCGGCGGGCGGAACAGCGTCGTGTCCAGGTCGCGTCGCGAGCGAGTGATTCCGGCACGGGCGCATGCGCGTTCGAAGCGCTTGCGCAACAGATCCGCGAACACCCCCGACCCGCGCATGCGGCTGCCGAATGCCGCGTCGTTGCGCGCCCCGCCACGCATCGACTCCACCCGGCCGAGCACGCGGTCCGCCCGCAGCGGTTCGTGCGCCCGCAGCCATTGCACGAATACCGGCTCCACCTCGCGCGGCAGGCACAGCAGCACGTAGCCGGCGCAGCCGGCCCCGTGCTCCACCGCGGCCTGCAGCACCGCCTCGAGTTCGTGATCGTTCAGCGCCGGAATGACCGGCGCGAACAGCACGCCCACCGGTACTCCCGCCGCGCGCAGCGCGCCGATGGTTTCCAGGCGGCGCTGAGGTGCCGCCGCGCGTGGCTCCATGCGCCGGGCGAGCCCGCGATCCAGCGTGGTGACCGAGACGAAGACCTCCACCAGTTTTTGCGCCGCCAGCGGGGCGAGCAGGTCGAGGTCGCGTTCCACGAGCGCGGACTTGGTGACGATCGTGAACGGGTGCCGGCAGGCGGCGAGCACTTCGATGACGGCCCGGGTGATCCGATGCCGGCGTTCGATTGGCTGGTACGGATCGGTGTTGGCGCCGAGCGCGATCGGGCGGCAGCGGTAGCCGGGAGCGGCCAGTTCGCGCTCCAGAAGCCGCGGCGCATCCGGCTTGGCGAACAATCGGGTTTCGAAATCCAGCCCCGGGGAAAGGTCCATGTACGCATGCGTCGGCCGCGCGTAGCAATAGGAGCAGCCGTGCTCGCAGCCGCGATAGGGGTTCAGGGACTGCTCGAACGGCACGTCCGGGGAGGCGTTGCGCGAGATGATGGTACGCGGACGCTCGATCGCGACCGTGGTCGGCAGCGGTTCCAAAGCGGGGTCTTCGTCGCGCCAGCCGTCGTCGAATCGCTCGCGCCGCTCCTGGAGGTATCGCGGCGCCGGGGTGGAGTTCGCGCCACGCCCGCGCCGCGGACGCGGCGAGGATTCGTTCGCACCCGCGCCGGGATCGATGGGCTCGTCTGGTGTCATTCAGATCACATTCAGTGACACGGGCCTAGCCTCACCCTGGCGCGCGCGGCACTCCGGCACTTTGCCGCAGCGCGGCAAAGAACCAGGCAAATGTGCCGTCATCCGCAGTGCGGATAGCGAGCCACCGGCGAACCGTGATGTACTCGACAACGCAGGCTTGATGCGCGTCAGGCGAACGGTTCCAATCCCTGGCTCAAGTTAACACAACGCATACCGCTACCCATTCGACCATGCCCGATCTGCAAGCGCTCGTATTCGACGTCGACGGCACGCTCGCCGACACCGAGGAACTCCACCGCCAGGCCTTCAACCACGCTTTCGACGAGTTCGGCCTGGAATGGGAGTGGACCCCCCGCCTGTACGAGCAATGGCTGTCGGTCTCCGGAGGTCGGGAACGGCTGCAGGCCTATGCCGAGAGCCTGGGCACGAGTTTCCACTGGCCGCGCAATCCGTCGGACTTCTTCCGCAAGCTCCACCAGGTCAAGACCGCGCACTACGTGCGCCTGCTGCGGGAGACCAACCTGCCGCTGCGCCCCGGGGTACGGCGGCTCCTGGAGGAAGCGCGCGAGGCGAAACTGCTCATTGGCATCGCCACCTGCACCGCACGCTCGAACGTCGACCTGCTGCTCGGCCGCAACCTCGGCCCGGACTGGGAGCACTGGTTCGACGTCATCGCCACCAGCGACATCGTCCCTGAGAAGAAGCCCGCCCCCACCGTCTACGAGCACGTGCTGTCCGAACTCGGTCTGGCGCCGCGCTACTGCGTCGCCTTCGAGGACACGGTGAACGGACATCGGGCCGCCAGCGGCGCCGGGATCCGCACCGTCATCACCACGAACTACTTCACCCGCAACGACCGCTTCCCGGGTGCGTCGCTGGTCGTGGACCACCTTGGCGAGCCCGACCAGCCCTTCACGCCCCGCGCCGGAGAGTTCTGGGACGCCACGTTCGTCGACCTGAAACTGCTGCGCAAGATCATCCGCACCGAGCGAACGCGCGCCGCGCGCATCAAGCAGGCGGCGGCCTGAGGTCGCGCCCCCGCCGGCGGGGGCGCGGCCGAACTGCTACTTCAGGACCATGAAGGCGACCGCGTCCCCGCGCCGGACCTGAAGCAGCATCTGCCCCTTGATCTGGCCGACGACGCGCAGGAAGTCCTGCAGGCCCGGCACCGGCACCCGGTTCACCGACAGCACCACGTCGCCCTCGCGCAGGCCGGCCCGCCAGGCGGGTGCGCCCGGCTCGATGTCCATCACCACCACGCCCTTGGACTGGCCGTAGGCCGGATGCCCGGGCTCCAGGTCGCCGAACGAGACCCCCGCCAGGCGAGTGTTCTGGATCCCTCGCGGCAGGCCGGCGGCGGCCTTGCGCTCGGCCACCTGCAGCGTCACCTGTTCGCGCTTGCCGGCGCGCAGCAGTTCGACCTTGAGCGTATCGCCGACCTTGGCGAAACCCAGGATGTTGTGCGCGTCGCTGGCGTTGCCGATCTTCTGGCCGTTGATGCCGACGATGATGTCGCCCGCCCTCAGCCCGGCCTGCTGCGCCGGGGAGTCCGGCGCGATTTCCACCAGCACCGCCCCGCTGCGCTCCTTGACGCCGAAGGCGTCGGCGAGCTCGGCGTTGAGGTCCTGCATCTGCGTGCCGATGAAGCCGCGCTTGACCTCGCCGTACTGCACCAGCTGCTCCATGATGGCGCGCGCGATGTTGGTCGGGATCGCGAATCCGATGCCGATGCTGCCGCCCGAGCGGGAATAGATGGCGGTATTGATGCCGACCAGCTCGCCGCGCAGGTTCACCAGCGCGCCGCCGGAATTGCCTGGGTTGATCGCAGCGTCGGTCTGGATGAAATCCTCGTAGTTGGCGCCCAGCCCGCGCCGGCCGAGCGCACTGACGATGCCCGAGGTCACGGTATGGTCCAGGCCGAAGGGATTGCCGATCGCCACGACGAAGTCGCCCACGCGCAGCTTGTCGGAATCCGATATCGGCAGTGCCACCAGATTCTCGGCCGGGATGCGGATCACCGCGACTTCGGTATCGGGATCGGTGCCCACTTTGCTGGCCTCGAATACCCGGCCATCGTTCAGTTTCACGCTGATCTGATCGGCTTCGGCGATCACGTGGTTGTTGGTGAGGATGAGGCCGCGCCTGGCGTCGATGATGACACCGGAGCCGAGCGCATGCTTCTTGCTCATCCGCTCGGGAATGCGGAAGAAGCGGCGGAAGAACGGATCGTCCATCAGCGGGTTGGCGAGCCGCACGGTGCTCTCGGTGGAAATGTTCACCACCGCGGGCGAGGCACGCTCGACCATGGGCGCCAGGCTGGGCAATTCCTGGCCTTCGACCACCAGGGGCAGTGCCGCGACACATACCGCGGGAAGGCAGGCAAGAGCACAAGCCAGCAGGGCGGGCACGGCGCGCCGCAGCGGCCGGTGGATTGGGTGATTCAATGCGGTGGTCTCCAGGGGGTTGAGGATCACGCTACGGCACCGAGTCGAGCTCGGGACGTGGATTGAACGCGAACGCGTCGCGCATCTTTTCATACAGCGCCCGCGCCGCCGGGGTATCCGCGCGCGGGGTCACGATCTGTAGCGCGACGAGCTGGTCTCCGGGTGGATCGCCGGGCAGCCCACGGCCCTTCAGGCGCAACTGCTGGCCGGACTCCGAACCCGCCGGCACCTTGAGATCCACCCGGCCGCCCAGGGTCGGAACGGTCACGGTCGCGCCGAGCGCGGCTTCCCAGGGTGCGATCCGAAGGTTCATGTGAATGTGCCGGCCTTCGGCCCGGAACACCGCGTGCGGCGCGAATTCCACCTCCAGGTAGAGATCGCCGTTCGGGCCGCCGCCGAATCCCGGCTGTCCCTGGCCGGCGAGGCGGATCCGCTGGCCCGGCGTGACGCCGCGCGGGATTGTAACCTTCAGGCTGCGCCCGTCCCCCAGGCTGATCGTGCGCGCGGCACCGTGGTAGGCATCCTGGAGCGTAATCGTCAGTCGCGCGTGCTCGTCGCTGCCGGGCATTTGCATGCCACCGCGCCTGCGTCCGCCGGCGCCCGCCCCTGCGCGGCCCGAGCCGCCGCGGAACAGGGCGTCGAAGAAGTCGCTGAAGTCGCCGCCGCCGAACGCGCCGCCCAGATCGCCGGGATCCACCCGCCCTTCCCATCCCGGCGGCGGGCGGAATTCCTGGCCCGACTGCCAGCCCGGACCGAGTTCGTCGTAGGCCTTGCGCTTTTTCGGATCCGACAGGACAGCGTGCGCCTCGTTCACATCCTTGAACCGCGCCTCGGCGTCCTTCTCCTTGCTGACGTCGGGGTGGTACTTGCGCGCCAGCTTGCGATAGGCGCGCTTGATTTCCTCCGCGCTCGCGGTTTTCCCGACCCCCAGGATCCTGTAGTAGTCCTTGTACTGCATCGTATCGACTTCCCGCCCACCTCACGGTGCCTTCACAATGGGGTCGCGTGTCGGATTTTCAATAGGTTGCCGGCATTGCCCCCGGGGCTCCGCCGGCCTTCCGGGCCGCTTCAGATGCGCATCGCCAGGGTGGTCATGACCCTGGCCTGGGCCCGCATCAGCATCCGAACCACCTTGGGCAGATCGACCCCGCCCCCGGCCCGCGCGGCACCGCCATGCCGCGCCTCGTCCTGCTTCATCCGTTCCACGATCGCGCGGCTGCGGCGGTCCTCGCGGGGCAGGCGTTCGAGGTGACCATCCAGGTGCGCCTCGACCTGGCGCTCGGTCTCGGCCACGAAGCCCAGGTTGTACTTGTCCCCGGCGGCGCCGGCGACCGCCCCGATGCCGAATGCCCCGATGTACCACAGCGGGTTCAGAAGGCTGGTCCGCCCCCCGAGTTCCGCGACCCGCTCCGCGCACCAATGCAGGTGGTCGGCTTCCTCGTCGGCCGCGGTGCGCAGCACCCGCCGTACGGCCTCGCTGCGGGCGGTGAGCCCCTGGCCGCTGTACAGTGCCTGGGCGCAGACCTCCCCGGTATGATTCACGCGCATCAACCCGGCGGACAGGCGCCTGCCGGCGCCGTCGAGCGTGCCGTCCTCGACGCCCGCAGCCGGATTGGGCCCCGGCGGGCGCGTGGGCGTGGCCGTGACCCCGCGCAGCAGGGTATCGAAGCCGACGATCAGGCGGTCCAGCGGGTCGAGCCCGGGTCCCCGCGTCGGCCCGGTCATCCCTGCCGCTCCACTGGGCGGCCGGCGAATTCGCGGCCGCGGTTGACGCTCGCCCGGTCAGTGCTTACCATTTGCCGCCTTTTTCCCCGTGCGCCTTTTCCGGAAAGTCCGTAATGAAATCCTTCATCGCCAAGCCTGCGACCGTCAAGCGCGACTGGTTCGTCATCGACGCGTCCGACAAGATCCTCGGCCGTCTCGCCTCCGAGACCGCCCGCCGCCTGCGCGGCAAGCACAAGCCCGTCTACACGCCGCACGTGGACACCGGCGACTACATCATCGTGATCAACGCCGAAAAGGTGCAGGTCACCGGCAACAAGCTCAAGGACAAGCGCTACTACCACCATACCGGCTATCCGGGCGGGATCCGCGACATCACCCTGGAGAAGCTACTGCAGAAGGCGCCTGAGCGGGCGATCGAAATCGCCGTGCGCGGCATGCTGCCCAAGGGGCCACTCGGCCGGGCGATGCTGCGCAAGCTCAAGGTATACGCCGGTCCGCAGCACAACCACGCGGCCCAGCAGCCGCTCGCCCTGGAGTTCTGAAATCCCATGCCCATCCCGCTGAATACCGGCCGCCGCAAGACCTCCTCCGCCCGCGTCTCGATCAACCGCGGCAAGGGGACGATCACCATCAACGGCCGCAGCCTGAAGGAATACTTCGGCCGCGAGACGGCGCGCATGGTCGTCATGCAGCCGCTGGAAGCGGTCGGCATGGCCGAGACGCTCGACGTCGACGCCACCGTCGCCGGCGGCGGCATCACCGGCCAGGCCGGCGCGCTGCGCATGGGCATCGCCCGCGCGCTGTGCGGCTATGACAGCGCCTTCCACTCCACGCTGCGCAAGGCCGGTTACCTGACGCGCGACGCGCGCGAGGTCGAGCGCAAGAAGGTCGGCCTGCACAAGGCGCGCAAGCGGCCTCAGTACTCCAAGCGCTGATCGCAGCATTTCGCGGGGCCGGTTCGGCCCCGCGAACGTTACGGCGCTCCCCGCCCTGCTTGCCCGCGGGGGGTTCCGAAGCTTCCCGGATCCCACTGGGGGATCGTCTAACGGCAAGACTACGGACTCTGACTCCGTCAATCGAGGTTCGAATCCTCGTCCCCCAGCCATCAGCACGACGCACTCGTTCATCGCCGGGGTTTCGGCACCCCCGCCCGACAGGTACCTCAGGCGGCGCATGTGCGGATCCGCGATGAACCAACCGAAACGGTTCCGCTTCTACTTCCGGTAGCCCCGGCGCAATCAAATCCCGTGGGGGTCAGCCACGCCTAGGCCGTGGACTCCGGAACCGGATCGGGCAGGCGCGATTCGTCAAAGCCGTAGAATGCCATCGCGTTATCCCACAGGATCTTCTGCTTGCTCTGGGTGCTGACGCGCGGCATGTCCAGGAATTCGTCGACGACCCCGGGCCACGTTGCGTCTGGATGCGGAAAGTCAGTCGGAAACAGGAACTTGTCGTCACCGAGCGCTTCGATCGCTTGATACAGAAAGTCCTCGTCGCATTCAGTGGTCAACCAGATATTGCGCTGAAAGTACTCGACGGGCTCCAGCTTCAATCCGCTGTATTTCTTCCAGTTGGACGTATGAAGGTGATGCGTCATGCGCGACAGCCAGTAGGGCGCCCATGCAGCGCCTGCCTCGAAATATCCCATCCGCAGGCGTGGAAAACGGTCGAAAACGCCATTGACCACCATCGACAGCATCGCCATCTGCGCCTCCATGGGGTGTTCGCAGACATGCTGGTCGATTTGGCGGCTGAAGCCGTGGTCGCGGCCGGCGGCGACGAGATTGACGCCACCCTGGAAGCAGTGCGTCGCGAACGGTACGTCCAGATCCTGCAGCAACGCATACAGGGGGTCGTAACAGCGGTCGCCGAGCGTGCGTCCATTGACGGGGTTGGGACGAGTCCAGAACGCCCGCAGCCCGAGATCGTAAGCGAAACGAACGACGTCCATCGCCAGCGATATCTCTTGAAGCGGTACCGGTGCAGCGCCGGTGATCCTACCGCCGGATTCGCCAGAGTAGTCGACCAGCCAGCGGCAGTACGCCTTGGCCATCTCGGCGGCCAGTTGCGGATCCATCCCTCCGACCCAGCAATCAAATCCAGGTCCGTAGGTTACGGAAAGGTCCACGCCCACGCCTTCCAGGCACGCGGCGGTCGGACGTGCCTTCCAGCCGCTTGCAGCGACTTCACCAAAGCGCTTGACCATGTTTTCCGGCAGCCAGCTTTCGTAGCCGCGGGCGTGCTCGATGTCGGTCGCCGATGCCATTGCCAGTACCTGGACGCCGTCGACGGCCCGGATGGGCATCGGCGAATGGGGAACTGCCACCGTCGTTACGCGACCGCTGAAGCGTGGATCCATGTAGCGCTCGTAAATGTCGTGTGACTCGATCAGATGCCCGTCGGAGTCGCAGATCTTGAGACCTCGTTTCATTGCATGTACCCCTTGTGTCCTGGTGCCTGATGATTTCGGGTGTCCCGATTCGCGCAGCGGCGAATCGGATTCAATCCCCTCGTGCTCGTGCGGCCCGGTTGCGGAACCCGGCGCGTGGCGGCGTGAAATTCGCCGGTAGTCGGCAGTAGCCGGCGATATGCCCCCGATCTTCGTACAGCGCGACGTGCTTCCGGTCGAGGGTGTAGTCCGGAAGCGATTCGAGGACGGACTGCAGTACGATCCGGAACATCGTGCGCGCCAGCGTCGATCCGACGCAGCGATGGGCGCCTAACCCGAATGCAAGATGCCGGTTGGGAAAGCGCTCGATAATCACCCGGTCGGGCTCGGAAAAATGCTCGGGGTCGTGGTTTGCGGCGCCCCAGCACAGCAGGACCCGTTCACCCTTCCGGATCCGGATAGCGCCAATTTCCGTATCGCGCGTCGCAGTGCGAACGTTGTTCGGTGCCGGAGTGAAGAACCGCAGAAACTCTTCGCCCGCAGCCGGGATCCGCGTCGGGTCCTCAATCAACGTCCGCCGGTCGCCGGGGTGACGATCGAGATGATCGAACGCGGCCGCAAGCAAACCGGTCGTGGTATCGACACCGCCTCCGATCACGATGAAGCACAATCCAAACAGAATGTCGTCGGAAAGAGGCTGGCCGTCGACGCGCGCGTTGAGCAAATCTCCTATGAGGCCGCGCTTGGGACCGCGGCGCTGCGACTCGATCGTCGCGGACAGCCGCTCGCCCAGCAGGCGCATCCCTTGTTCCGCCGCTGCGCGCTCCGGGCTGCCTCGCGGCGTTGAATTGGAGGCGTGGAGCGGCTCGGCCCAGATGCGCCACTGCTTCAACGGAAGCCCCATCAGGTGCATGGTCGTCATCGCCGCGACCGGGTTCGCCAAATCGAGCACCAGGTCGATCGCGCCCGAGGCAACGTGGCGGTTCAGACACCAGCTCGTGAGCCTGCGCACGGTCGATTCCAGACGCGCGACGGCTACCGGCGACAGGCGCCTATTGATCAGTCGGCGGTAGAAGCCGGTTTCCGGCGGGTCGACCTCCGCGGGCGGCATGAGGAACGCGGCGGCTTCGGGAATCGTGATCCCCGTATACGATCTCCCGTCGTTCTCGAGGTCGTGACGCGCCGAGAATGTGACGTCGTCCCGGGCCACCCTCGCAATGTCGTCGGCCCGGTTGAGCACCCAAAATCCGCCGTGCGCTTCGGTCCACGCGACGGGGCTTTCATTGCGCAATTGCGCGTGAACTCTCCATGGCTCGCGTGAATACTCCATCGAGTGGTGATCGAACGGCACGGCGGGCCGTGCCTCCGGCGGGTTCCGCGCACGACCGTCGAGTTCTGGCGACCTGGCTTTCTGATCCGGGCTCATTGGGTGGTCTCGCGCCTGGTCCGGAATCGCTCCGACCGCGGAATGTGGCTGAAATCGGCGGCGCCAATAAGAATCATGGAAATGCTCCTTGAAAGTCCGGCGGCGAACCATGGCGGGATCGCGGTGCCACAGCGATCGCGGAACCCGCCCGACAGCTCCGCCGGTCGAACCGCTGTTCACCCAAGTCGATGAAGATGGTCGCGCCGTGCACGTGCACATGTACTTCGATGCGATCGTTGGGTTCTACCGCGACATCGAAGAGCCGCAATCTGCGTTCGCCGCCAGGGATACTCATGCGTGCCGCCGTATTGTGCTCGCCTCCGGAGAGCCGCTCCGATGTCGCGGGCCAGGGCCTTTCGCCGGTCGGTACGGTGGAAACCGCCGGCGGCAAAACGATTCCGGCCACATGGATCGCCCTCTCCACCGTATCTCGTCGCCGGTCTGGAAGCGTCGGCGGGGCACGACCACCCGGTGCGACCTGAGCCGGCATGGACGTCAGGCTCGCGGCCGGTTCGGAAGCGTCGACACCACGACGTTTCCATGCGCGTCGAACCACAGCCTTTGCCCGGGACGTGCGACCACGACGGTATCGGGCAATTCGACCAGCAGCGGACCGTCCTCGGGTTCGCTGTCGACGGGTGCCGTGCCCGGGATGACTCGGATCACGGGTGTCTGCGTGAAGCCGCCGAGTTCGTGCCAATAGACCGGGCGTTGGCTCCGCTCAGGTCGTTCGCTTCGCTTCGACCGTTCGAACAGAAACCGCGATTTCGCCGTGGGCAAGGTCGCTCTGAGCGCGAACGCGGTGATTTCGATGCCTCCACTGCGATTGCCGGAGCCAGCGCCGAATCGCTCCTCATAGATGCGGGTGAATTCATCGTCGAGCATCGCGATATCCGCAGGGTCGCCGAATTCGAAGGCGATTGGGACGTCCACATCGAACACCTGCATTGCATGCTTCATCCGCAGCGAGCGCTCGAGTCTCACATTCCCGAGCGTCTCCGCGGAGAACCTACTCCGCGCGCGTTCCTCGAGGTCCGAGAACGTACTTTCGAGAATTTCCGGATCGACGGGCAGCAACAGGACGCGCGGTTCCAGCAGGATGTGGACGACATCGGCATTTGCGGCCCCCACGGCCGACCACACCGGCGCGAGATGCGGATCCGGAACGATTACGGTCGGTATCCCCGCCGCGGCGGCGGACGCGGCCGCGTGTACCGGCCCGCCGCCGCCGAACGCAAGCATCGCAAATCTTCGTGGATCGAAGCCCCGAAATTGCACCATGCGGCGCAACAACTCGGCCATCTTCGCGTCAATCAGACGATTCATGCCCGCGGCCGTTGCGTATACGTCCAGACCTATTCTGGCTCCCAGTCTTTCGATGGCACGGAACGCCAGATCGGGGTTGATGTCGAATCTGCCGTGGAGAAACGAATCGCTGGAGAT
This sequence comes from Gammaproteobacteria bacterium, assembly GCA_050183625.1. Classification (GTDB taxonomy): domain Bacteria; phylum Pseudomonadota; class Gammaproteobacteria; order JADZEE01; family JADZEE01; genus JBFXBD01. The sequence continues at coordinate 71,338 of JBFXBD010000012.1, read as the reverse complement.
GACGCCAAGCACCACGTCGGCATCCGTGACCGTCGGCTCGACGCCCCCGCGGTCGTAGCAGACCGGGCCCGGATCGGCTCCGGCACTGCGCGGCCCGACATCCAGACGGCCAGCAGAATCGATCCACGCGATACTCCCACCGCCCGCGCCGATGGATTCAATGTCGTACATCGGCAGCACAAGCTCATAGCCATGAAATACGGTCAGGTCGCGCGACATGGCGTTCCCGTCGCGTATAACGCTGACGTCGAACGTCGTGCCGCCCATGTCGGTCGTAATGATGTCGCGAATGTTCGTGCGCTGGGCGAACAGTACGGATGCGATTACGCCGGCTACCGGGCCTGATTGCAAAGTGAATATCGGCGCGCTTCTGGCTTCCGCGGCGCTCATCGCGCCGCCGCCGCACTGCGCGAACTGGACGCCGTGGGAATAGCCGAGTGAACGGGCCCTGGCCTCGATCGCGTCGATGTAGCGGATCATGAGCGGGCCAATATAGGCATTCATGACGCATGTGACGGTACGTTCGTACTCGCCGATACGCGATACGACATCGCTGCTGCAGGAAACGAACATGTCGGGCGCCAGATCGGATATCAGCGCGCGCAGGCGCTGCTCGTGGCGCGGGTTCTTGGACGACCAGAGCAGGCTGATTGCAATCGCGTCGACTCCGGTGCGCAGCAGCGCGTGAATTTGGGAGCGAGCGCTCTCGTCGCAAAGGGCCACGACGACGTTGCCATCGAGGTCGATGCGCTCTTCAATTTCCACGACCTGCGCGCGCGGCACGATCGGGTCCGGTTTGCGCGCGGCGACCAGGTCGAGCAATTGATCAGGCAACATGCCCGCCGTGCGGCCACCCCCCTTCATGATGAAGATCGCGTCGCCGTGACCCGCCGTCGCAAGCAGCCCGACCTTGGCGCCGGTGCGTGAAACGATGGCATTGATCCCGGTAGTCGTACCGTGCACCAGGCGTATCGTTCGCGACAGGACCCCAGCGACATCGGTGCCCAGCGCCAGCGCGGCGTCGGCAATCGAATCGAAAAATCCGCGCGAACGATCGTCGGGTGTGGTCGGCGCCTTGCCGACCGCCGCGTTGCCTGCCTCGTCAATGATGAAACAGTCGGTGAACGTGCCGCCGATGTCGACACCGACGGCGTAGCGGGGCGTGTTCATGTTCCAATGGTCCGGAAACTCGCAATGTCGAGCCGGAAGTCGTCGGGCGGTGGATCGTTCTCCATGCAGCAATCCATGGCGATCTGAAGGCCGCATTCCGGGCACAGCCACTGCCGGAGTACGACGGCCCGGTCGCTGAATTCGCCGGGATCAGGGTAGCGAACCGGATCGACGTCCTGGGGCGAGGACTGCAGGAGCGCCGCTCCGTCGCGATAGCTCCTGTCTGATGGCGCAAGGTACCGGCCGCACTCAGCGCACAGCCAACGCGAAATGCCGTCGGCCTCGACAAGTTCCAGGCCGCCGGTGACTGCACGACGATGATCGGGCGACCCGGCAAACCGCCCTGCCAGCGGTATGGCGGGCGCACGGCTGGCCGCGAGGCGGGCAGAGCGAAGCGAGGAACGTCGTACCGCCGTCGCTTCGATGTCGACCTGGTCGTCGCGAATGACGACACCATAGTCGCGCGCGGCTGCTGCGGTGCTCACGGCTCCGGCGCGAACGTCGGCCAGCACACGATCAGGGTCGCGCGTGGTGGGATCTCCATAGCCGCCGCCCGAGCAATACTCGGCGACGACCACGCCGTCCGGACCCACGTCGAAGTCTTCGCAGTGAAACGACAGGCGCGGTACCGGTCCGATCTCCGCTTCCAGTGCTTCGCGGCTGGCGGGCAGTCGTCCTGCGGCGAGGATCGCGCGGATTCGCGTGCCCGCCAGCGCAAGCTGATTCCCGGAGTGGCCGGGATAACCGCCGGCGAGGCCGGGAGAGGCGTTGACCGCGGGATCGGACGTCAGAAGGTTGGCGTACCACTGGCGGACATTGTGCCCGACCACGCCGGTGCTGAGCGCGTTACCGCCTCGAAAACGGCCCGGCCCGCCGCTATCTCGCTGTTCCCGACGCCAGAGATACAACACCGGTCCGGCGTGCTCCCATTCCTCGACGTTACCCGCGTTCGTGAACGGCACCCACCACATGCCGCCGAGATCCACGCCGTCGCGGTCCGGAAACGCGCCCAGGGCACCGGTCATCGTATCGCCGCTCATGCCGAATCGCAGCTTTCCTTGCGCGTCCGTACCATGGCAGGTGACGGCCGCGCAGATTGCGAGTCCTCCGGCGGCGTTCGCGCGAGTGCGCAACTCCGGGGGGCCGGGCAGCACCATCTTCCCGAGCACGTTGCCGGCCAGATAGCAGTTCGACAAATCCGCGGAATTGAAGGTAACTGCTCCGGGCAACCGGGCCACGAGCAGGGTGCCCGGGACAGGTCGAAACGAAAGCTGGTTCAGCACGCCGGCAGGGCAATACAGTTGATCCCAGGCGAAAAGCGGCGTCATCGCGGCGATGACGGCAGTCCTGAACGTGCCGTAGGTGCCGTTGGCGGAGCCGAATTGCGGATCGGTGCCGTCGTTGCTGAAGGTCAGACGGTCGCCCTGCTTTCGAACAGTCATTCTCAGCCGGTGCGCCCGCCGGTCGCCCGGCGCGAGGCACCCCAGGTAGTAGGATTCCTCCCAAACGCCGTCGGGGACCTGGAGCAGCCGCCGGCTCACCGTCTGAGAGGTATCGCGGATCATGGCGCGCATCACGCCTTTGACTTTTCGTGGACCGTATTCCCCGATCATCGCGCTCAAGCGCGCCTTCGCCGCGCGCAGCCCTGCCAGTTGACTGCGCAATTGAAGCAGCACGAGGTCCGGGGTGCGGCTCTGTTGGACGATGGACTCGAAAAGATCGTCGCGGACCTTATCGCGCTCGACCACCTTCATCGGTCGCCATCGGGTCGGTTCCTGGTAGATATCCCGCGCGCTGCGATTGAAGCTTCCGGGTACGTTTCCGCCGACGTCCCACTGGTGCGCGGTCGTGTAGATCCAGCAAAAGAGCCGTCCTTCCGTGAATACCGGCGCGAACAGAGACATGTCCTGCTGATGGCAGGCGCCTACGTACGGATCATTCTGGAAGAATACGTCCCCGTCCTGAATTCCAGGATTGGCGCTGCGATACTGCAGTGTCCACTTGACGTCGAGGTCGGCCATTCCGACCTGCAGTTGTACGAACGGACCCGCCATGAACATGTCGCCGTTTTCGGTGAGCAGTGACACGTTGAAGTCGTTCATGTAGCAGACGATCGGCGTGCCGGAGACGCGCTTGATGGTATCGGCCTGCTCGAGCTGGATGCTCCAGAAGCGGTAACGCAGCACCTGGTAATCGATTGGGTCGAGCTCGCGATCGAAATCTCCGTGCAATTGAAGCGTGGCGTCGACGATGGACCCGGCGGACGGCACGAAGGGAAGATCCCGACCGTCCCACCGTTCCGCGCCCAACCATGAACGTTCGACCTCGTCGTGGCGCAGGATGCCGTCGTGCGTCGCCGTCGTACTGAAGGACCCCGTCATACGGAACCGTTCCAATCAAAGGGTTTTGACGCTCGGTGCTGAAATCCCGGCGCGATGAAATGCGTCGACCGCCGCAGCGGCGCGCGCGAGGAGTTCCCGGTGTTCGGGGGGCAGATCGTCAGGAAAGGAAGCATCGACACCGGAAGCGGCGGAGAAGACCTCTACGGAGAGGACTCCCAGCGGACCGGCGATGTGCGGGCCGTAGAACTCGCCCGGGGCCGACGTGCGGACGTCGCCAGGGTGCAGCCATGTGCCATCCTCGGCCAGCATGGACCCCAGCACGATGACCTCGAGGCGATGACAGTCGTGAGCGTGGCGTGGGAGCACTGCGCCGGGCGGGAGATAGAGCATTACGACCGTGGGCGGATTTTCGGCTGCATCGTCGCCCATCCGGAATACCGCGTTGCGGTAACCCATCGCTTCGCCACCGATACGGGCATACATGAGCTCCGCGGGCGCCGTCGAAAAATAGTTGGGATCGTCGGACTTGAACGCTTGTCCCATGGCTTTCCTCCACTGAACCGGGCAGTCCGGATGCGCTGACTGGAAAACCGCGCTTCCACTCGCCGCTTGGCGCAGTACCCCATGAAATCAGTTCGCCTCGAACCACCGCTGCGAAAGATCGACTGTCTGCGTGTCGCGCCCTGAACGAAACACGGCGCCGGGCAATTTCCCGGTCGACTGCGAACCGCGCAGGATTTCGACACCGTTCACAAGCACGTGTTCGATGCCCTCGGCCTCTGCGAATATCCGGCCGGCACCGCCGGGAAGATCAAACCGCGTGGAGACCGGCCGGCAGCCGATCCTGCGTTCGTCGAAGACGACGATATCCGCTTGCCAGCCTTCCGCAATCCGCCCGCGGCCCCGCAGGCCATACAGACGGGCGGGGAGGTCGCATAGCTGATGAATGGCCTGCTCAAGCGTAAGAATTCCATGCTGTCTGACACCCTTCTCGAGAACGCGGGTTGGTATCGCGAAGGTATCGATCATGTCGAGGTGCGCGCCTGCGTCGGAGGCACCAATGAGGGTGCGATCGTCCAGCCAGACCGATCTCTTCGCCAACCAAGTCGATTTCGAATCGTCGGCGATGGTTTCGATTGCGGGCGTAAAGGACGTACGCAGGTCGTCGGCGAGCGCGATTTCGCAGAAGAGGTCGAACACCTCCCTGCCGCTGCCGGCTGCGGCCTCTCCGAGCGTCCTGCCAACGAATGCCTGGTTGATCGGCGCGAAGACTTCCTCGACTCTCATCCCAGCGAAATTCGCGATCTGCTGCCCGAGGTAGCTCCGATCCGCGGCAGCACGGTCGCGCAGACTCCGGCGCCCGCCGGGATCCGCCATCTGGCGCTTACGTTCTTCCGGTGGAAGGCGGAAGAAATCCGCCCAACCGGACACCATGTCGAACATGAACCCGGAAACGAGGTTGATCCGCAACGTCGTCGAGTCGGGAACCGTCAGGGCGACCACCTCCGCACCGCGCGCGCGCGCAAAATCGCTGGCGGACAGTTGCGCTCGCACGTAGGCGCCGTTGCTTGCGGTGACGCCGATCGCGTTCCAGTTGAGCGGTCGATTGGCCGCCAGCGAGAGATCGGCCATCAGCTGCTTTTTTGCATCGTCGAACTCCTCCGGGCCAGGCAGGAATTCCAGCGAGGTACCGGGGAAATCGCGAAGAACGCCGGCCAGTGCCAGCAACTCGTCCCGACTGGCGTGACGGGAGGGGACCGGGGCGCCGTCGGCATCGTTGTGTGAGTTGGAGATGGTGGAGGAAAATCCCATTCCGCCCTCGGCCAATGACCGGCGCAGCAGGGAGACCATTCCGAGCAGATCGGCCGGGCTCGCTTCATGGCCGACCGCGCGCTCGCCCATCACCACCCGGCGCAGTGCTGAATGACCGACCATGAACCCGGCATTGATTGCGATCCTGCCCTCGATTTTCGCCAGGTATTCGCCGAACGAGCGCCAGTTCCAGGGCACGCCCAGACGTAGTGATTCCAGCGGCATGCCCTCCACCCGCGCCAGCATCGGCATCAGATAGGCGCCGGCCTCGGGCGTCAGCGGTGCGATGCTGAATCCGCAGTTACCACCGATGACGCTGGTCACGCCATGATTGCTCGAAGGCGTGAGGCTGGGGTCCCAGAACACCTGGGCATCGTAATGCGTGTGCACGTCGACAAACCCGGGAGCGACGATTTGTCCGCCGGCGTCGAGGGTCTGTCCGGACTGATCGTCGACGCGGCCGATTGCGCGAATGACCCCGCCTTGGATGGCGACATCGGCAAGCCGCCGGGGCGCGCCGGATCCGTCTACGACGGAACCGTTCCTGATTATCAAATCGAACATCCGATTCGCCTCCTGTAAAACATGCGCGTGGAGGAAGGAATGCGCTGCCTTTCCCTGCCGCCCGGATGCCGACCGCTGCGCGGATTAAAGCTCAGACGGGAGGAAGAAGTGCAAAGGTCGTCGGGCGGCCCGCACGCGGCGGTTGTACCGGCTGATGGCAATCGGGCGATGACGGCGTCCGCGCGTACCGTGGTCCCGGATTTCGGCGCTGTTGCAGCCCGCGCCGCGGTAAGCCGGCCGCGGGCAGCGGGTGAGGCCGTCGGAATCGGCGCTTGTGCGGCTTCCATATAGAACCACAGGGGTCTGGCCGTCGGACCGCGCCGGAACTGCGGGCTGGCACGCATGCGGACAAGTACCTCGGCTACCGGGTATCTGCTTTACCGATTAAAGCACATACCTTAAAGAATTGACACCAGTCAACGACAGGCGGGGCCAGACCCGCGCCTTGCCGATCAGACGGCTCCAGCCGTGCGTGCGCGCAACGACGATTCGAACTCGACCCCGTGAGAATGCGGGCTGCGCCGCATCGGTACCACGCGGTGCGCAGCTATTCGCCCGCTGAAACTATCGAAAGCACATGGCCACCATCATCCGGATGCCATCGGCGAAAAAATCGGCTTCGGACCGGGGCATGCCGAGCGGGGGCGCGTGACCGCGTTCGAACTCCATGTCGAAAAATGCGCTGATTGCGTATCGCACCCGATACCAGGCGACATCGCGAGTCAGGGCGGGGCGCAGCTTTGCACCGAGCTTGACCACTTCGCCGAGGGCGATGCCCAGGGACGGGTCTTCGACAAGGATTGAGTCCGGCAGCTCAGCCGCGATTGAAGCGCGAATTGCGTGACGGGAAAATGCGGCAAAGCAGCGGTACCCCGTCTCGTCGACAATTTCGTGGATGGGCTGCACGACAATGGACAACAACGTGTGGGGGTCATTGAGGGTGCCCCGCTCACCGGCTTGATGGATGAGCGTCATCCGTCGGGCGGTGAGCTGTGGCAGGCGGTATCTCCAGATGGCCCGGACGAGTTCTGCGCGGTCGCCGAAGTGATAGTGGACGGCCGACTTGTTTGCCAACCCGGCCGCGACATTGATCTGGCGCAGCGAGACCCCCTCGATCCCGTGCCGGCCGAAAAGCTGCTCGGCCATCTCTATCAGTGCTTTAGGGGTCGAGCCCCGCGTCCTTCCGGCTGGTCGTGCGTTCATGGAGGCCACATATATGTTCGCGCGGTGATCCTGGATCGCGACCGTGTACGTGCGATTGCGAGTCCGGAGCGAACCATAGACGCCTGCCTCGAACCGCACGAGGATGCGGCGAACAGGTTCGCGTATCGGGTCCGACGTGACGCCGTTGCGGTCTGACCGTGCCGTCAATCATGCTGGCTTCGGCGCGGAGGACGCAATACCCGGCCCACCAGGATTGCAGACCGCTGCCGGAATACGCGCGCACCGGAGGTCGATTACGACACCGGTGCGTCAGCCGTTCAGGGCCCGCGGTCGCGGCTTAAACGGCCGGCATCGGACAACGGTGCCGGTTGGAAAGAAGGCCATCGTGGCTGGCACGGTTTGCAACTTCGACTACAGTTGCATTGCTGCGTGCAAGTATGGGAAAGAAAGCCCGCATGGTGTCTTGAGCAGAATTTTGCTTGATCGCCCGATGGTACAACCCGGCCACGCGAGCGAATTGAAAAGGGAGACTCCGGTCATGGTCATAGATGGCGACGGCCACATCGTCGAACCCTTGAGCCTTTGGAAGCAGTACATACCGCGTTCCTGTCAGGACCGCATCTACGTGCAGTTCGGAGAGGATGGTCTGGGCGAACGGCTGGTCGTCGGCAACGTTATCTGGCATTTGGTCATCGACCGCCCAGGGCTGGGCACGGGCGACTTCATAACGCCGGGCGGCCTCAAACCCGGTCGGCCGGCGGCGCGACGCTGGGAGCAGGGCGAGCACGGCGGATTCGACGCGCACGCGCGTCTGGCGCTCCACGATGCCGAGGGTATCGATGCTGCGGTCCTGTTTCCGACGCACGGCATGGACTTTACCAATACCGTGACCGATCCGGACCTGGCCCGGGTGGCTGCCGAAGCGGTGAACCGTTGGGCCGCGGATTTTTGCAGCGCCGCGCCCGACGAACTGTACGCTGTGGTCTGCGTCACGACCACCGATCCCCAGGCGGGAGCCGACGAGCTGCGCCGGTGCGTGCGCGAGTACGGAAGCAAGGCCGGATTCGTTCGCTCGACACCGACCGCCGACGGCCGGTGGCTCGATCATCCATCGATGACGCCGATCTGGCAGGCGGCGGTGGAACTGGACGTGCCGATCACCGTCCACAACAACACGACGCCGCTGGCGCGCTGGGCAGGCCAGGACCGCGCTTCGTCGTTCCTGCTCGCGCATTCGGTCGCACATCCGTTCGAAGCGATGCTTGCATTCGGAGCGTTGCTTCAGGGGCGGGTCTTCGAGCGATTTCCGACGCTGCGTATCGGTTTCATGGAAAGCGGGTGCGGCTGGGCGCCGTTCTGGATGGAACGTCTGCACGAGCACGCCGAAATGATGGGCTGGATGTTCGACCCACCGCTCGGGGTCGATCCGTCCGAGGTATTCCGGGAGCGCTGCGTGGTCGGTACTGAAAGCGAGGAACGGGAGGTGCGACACGTCCAGGAAATGTTCGGCGAGGAAACGGTGTTGTGGGCGAGCGACTTTCCGCATTTCGATACCGAGTCGCCATTCGTCCTGCCGCGCAGCGACCTCACCGACAGCCAGCGCGACGGAATGTACCGTCGGACTGCCCTGAAGTTCTACCGGCTCGATGAAAGTGCCATTGTGCGTTCCAAGGTGCGCCGCCGCTCGGAGACGCCGGCGTGAGTGCGCCGGAACCGCCGCGGACGCGGCCTGTGCCGCTGCTGCCGCCGGAGCAGTGGACCGAGGCGATGCGCAGGGCCTACGCGTTGCTCGCGCCGCTGCCCGCGCCTGGCCGGGCGGGATCGAACTGGCTTTCCGTGATGGTTCGCCACCCGGACGCTTTCGGCGCCTGGGCGATGTTCAACCGGCAACTCTCGGCGCACCCCGCGATCCCGGAACGGGTCCGCGAACTCGCAGTCCTGCGCACAGGGTGGCTGTGCCAGGGGGCCTACGAGTGGGGGCAGCACGTACCCAAGGCGCTGGCTGCGGGCCTCACCCATCGGGAAATAGAGCAGGTGATCGCCGGTCCGACGGATCCGCGATGGGATCCGGGTGACCGGGCGGTCGTGCAGGCGGTGGACGAACTGCGAAGCAACGGGGTGATATCCAATCCGACATGGGCGGTACTCGCGCAGCGGCTGGACTACGAGCAGATGATCGAGTTGATCATGGTGATTGGCAATTATCATCTGATAGCTTGGCTGCACAGATCGCTCGGCATCGCGCTCGAGCCGGGCGCCGCGGGTATCGAGGCGCGCTGAAGGATCGCGTGATTGCAATGAACCTGGGATTCATCGGGCTTGGCAATATGGGCGGGGCGATTGCCGCGCGACTCGTGCAGGCGCAACAGACACTCTCGGTGATGGATATCCGTACGGACGCGACGCGCGAGTTCGCCGACGCGGGAGCCAGGGTGTGTGCGACACCGGCGGAGGTCGCGAGGTGCTCGGATCTCGTGTTCACCTGCCTGCCGGGGCCGGAGGAAATGCGCGCCGTGGCACTCGGGAATCAAGGCATTCTGGAGGGGGTGCGCGCTGGAACAATCTGCGTCGATCTGACCACCAACTCGCCGGACCTGGTACGCGAAGTCGCAAGATGTTTCGATTTGCTCGGCACGGCCTTTCTCGACGCGCCGGTGAGCGGCGGGCCGATGGGGGCCCGCGCCGGCACCCTGGCGGTCTACGTTGGCGGGAACCAATCAACCCTCGAAAGATGCCGGTCAATCCTGGAGGTTTTTGGCAAGGGTGCCATCCAGCACTGCGGACCGCTCGGGTCGGGCAATGTGGTCAAGCTTTGCAATAATCTGCTGAACAACGTCCTGAAGTGCTTGCTGCCAGAAGTTTTCGCATTGGGAGTCAAGGCCGGCATGACCGCCCGCGCGTTGTTCGAAGCGCTTGCGTCCGGCCCGGCGGACAGCATGATGCTGCGGCTCGCCGCGCGCGGTTACCTCGAGTCGCGGACAACCGGATCGTTTCCGGGTGTGGCGGTCAAGGACGTCGGGCTCGCGCTGGATCTCGCGCACCACTGGGGCGTTCATGCTCCGATCGGCACGGCGGTATTGGATCGACTGCGCGTGTCGATGGATGGCGGATACGGCATTGACCTTTGGAGACTGGTAGAGCACGAGGGTAATGTCACGCTGCAGTTTTCACCGTCGGGCGACAGTTCGGATCGTGGCGCAACATTTCCAGGTTCCGAGATCGTCCGGCTATGCACCAACCTCGTAAGCGCGACCATGCGAACGGCGAATCCGGAGGCGTTTGCCATCGGGATCCGCGGTGGGATCGACCAACGTGTACTTTACGACGGGATCCGCGGCGGTACCGGATACTCCGCCGTCCTCGAGACCCAGTTTCGACCGCTGCTCGAAGCCCGGACATGCGGAAGAGAACCCATTCAGACGCCCCCACTCGCCGTCGTCGTTGGCGGTTTGAAACGCACCAGGGAGATTGCGACGGTGCTCGGTCTTGCGGTGCCAATCACCGACGCAGTGCTTGCCCGAATCGGCACGATTTCAGAGGCTGGGCAAGGCATCGAACCCTTCCTGCAGGTGGAGATGGAATCCGGCGTTCGTTTCGGGTTTCCCAGGATCTGAATGCCGAACTGCGGAGTTGCCGACTGCAGATTCGATGAAACTCGACATGGTTGCAAGACCCGGCGTGGGCGCGTCCGCAAGGGCACGGACTTGTTCACGTCGAACGACGCGGTCGCGCGCAGTTCAGACGCCAAGGATTTCGTAGGTTTCCAGATCCTCGCACGCCTGGGAGTAACGCGCCGTGGTCACGGTGTTATTGACTTCCGGTTGAAACGTCTCCGGATTAGTGAGCCAGGCGATGAACCCGTAGGCCATGAATCTTCGGTAATCCAGCCATGCCGTATCGAACGACGGCGCCGGTGCACCCGCCGCACGCAGACATTCGAGATAATGGCGCAGGAGATCGCGTTCAGCCCGTCTCCGAACGGCGGGCTCGAGCGCGCTGCCGACGAAATAGCTCACGTCGTGTGCCCAGCAGCCGCGCATGATGGTCTGCCAGTCGTACATGCCGGCCCGGCCGTCCGGCAGGTAGTACGAATTGCCCAGGTGCGCGTCACCATGGAGCAGTACGTGAGACCCGGCATGTCCCACGCGCTGCAGGGCGAAGTATGCATCGATGATGCGCTTTGCGTCGCGCAGCGACCCGGGCACCGCCAGAGCTCGGGGACGACCCAGGAATCCTTCCACGACTGCAGGGGTCTGCGCCCGGTAATACCGATCCGGGCCCGAGCCCGGCGAGCTCGGCACTTCCAGTCCCAAGGTGTCGAGCGCCGTTGCGCCCCACCAGAACGCGTGCAGGCGAGCGAAGTTCTCCAGCTGTGCAGCCACCATGTCGACCGTGGCCGCGGTGCCAAAACTGCCGAATCGCACCCCGGGGGCCCCCAGGTCCTCGAGCAGTACTATCCCCTGACCGGTTTCGTGATCGAACTGCGCGTAGAAGGGTTCCGGTGCCGTCACGGGTACCTGGCGCCGGATGTCCCGGTAGAACCGCCCTTCCGTGCGATAGATCCCGATGGGGCCCATCAATACGAAATGCGCCTCGAACCCGGCCTTGATCCATAGTACCGCCGGCAGACCCGCGGCCCGGCCCGCAGGATCGTATTGCAATGCCAGCTTCGCCTTGGTCGCGGTGCCGTGCAGTACCTGCTCGATTCCGACCGCCTCGACCGTCACGCCGGGGTGCCAGATACGCAGCGCGGCCGTCAGCCAGGGTGCGGTTATCTCGTCGAGCGTTGAAGGCAGCCTCATGCCTTGCATCCACGCGGATTCACCGGGCGGCAAGATGAAGGCCTCGTTCTCGCGCTCGTTGTCGAGCGCGAGCGTATTGGCATGTTCGGGTGGATCGCGATGCATTCAGGAAGCATAAGTCGCCTTTTCGGTCCGCGGTAGAGATGTAGCCCCAGGATTTCGGAAAGGATCCGCGGCTCAGCCAAGTGGTGTGTGATTGCGACGGGGACGATTCATGGACATCGCTCCTTCTGCAGGCGAGAGTTCTCGCCTACGATAGAGCAGAAGATCCACTTAGCCTACTGTCTTAATCGGTGGGGCCACCTCTGATCCTCCGGCAGTCCGTCAGCGGGCCGCGATGGCCGCCCGCGGTGTTGCCGGCTCGAGTGCCCGGGCCCACACTCGGAATCGTACCGGCCCTGAGGAGAATCTCATGGCGGATCCGATGTTGCAGCCGATCACCGCCGTCTGGCCCGGCGCCCCGTACCCGCGGGGCGCGACCTGGGACGGCGAAGGGGTCAACTTCGCCCTGTTCTCCGAAAACGCCACCGGGGTCGAGTTGTGCCTGTTCGATCCGGGCGGCCGGCGCGAGCTGCAGCGCGTCGACATGCCCGAGCAGACCGACCAGATCTGGCACTGCTACCTGCCCGAGGCGCGCCCTGGCCAGCTCTACGGTTATCGCGTGCACGGGCCATACGACCCGGCACGCGGCCAGCGCTTCAACCCGAACAAGCTGCTGATCGAACCCTACGCCAAGGACATCGCCGGCACCCTGCGCTGGTCCGACGCCCACTTCGGCTACCGCATCGGCCACCGCGACGGCGACCTTTCCTTCGACCGGCGCGACAACGCGGCAGGCATGCCCAAGTGCCGCGTGGTCGATCCGGCCTTCACCTGGGGCGAGGACCGCCGGCCCGCGATCCCCTGGGCCGACATGGTGATCTACGAGCTGCACGTGCGCGGGTTCACGATGCTTCACCCCGAGGTGCCGAAGCGGCTGCGCGGCACGTATGCCGCCCTTGCCACGACGCCCGTGCTGGATCACCTGCTCCGGCTCGGGGTCACTTCGGTCGAGTTGATGCCGGTACATGCGTTCGTAGACGACCGCCATCTCCTCGAGCGCGGCCTGTCGAACTACTGGGGCTACAACTCGATCGGATTCCTCGTCCCCGAGCCGCGCTACCGCGCCGGCTCGTCGATCAGCGAGTTCAAGACCATGGTCAAGACGCTGCACTCGGCAGGCATCGAGGTCATCCTGGACGTGGTCTACAACCACACCGCGGAAGGCAACCACATGGGGCCCACGCTGTCCTTCCGCGGCATCGACAATACCGCCTACTACCGCCTGGTCGGCGACGACCCACGCTTCTACATGGACTACACCGGCTGCGGCAACACGCTGGACATGCAGCACCCGCGCGTGCTCCAGCTGATCATGGATTCGTTGCGCTACTGGGTGCTCGAGATGCACGTCGACGGCTTCCGCTTCGACCTCGCCTCGGCGCTCGCGCGCGAACTGCAGGCGGTGGACCGCCTCGGCGCCTTCTTCGACATCCTGCGGCAGGATCCGGTGCTGTCCCAGGTCAAGCTGATCGCCGAACCGTGGGACCTCGGCGAGGGCGGCTACCAGGTCGGCAACTTCCCGGTGGGCTGGGCGGAGTGGAACGACCGCTACCGCGACACGATCCGCGCCTATTGGAAAGGCGACGGCGGGCTCATCGGCGAATTCGCCCGGCGATTGACCGGCTCGAGCGATCTCTACGAACACAGCGGCCGGCGGCCCTACGCCAGCATCAACTACGTGACCGCCCACGACGGCTTCACGCTGCAGGATCTGGTGAGCTACAACGACAAGCACAACCAGGCCAACGGCGAGGACAACCGCGATGGCACCGACAACAACAACGCCTGGAACTGCGGTGCCGAAGGACCGACCGACAGCGTCGCCATCAACGCGCTGCGCGCGCGTCAGAAGCGCAACCTCCTGGCGACGCTGCTCTTTTCACAGGGTGTTCCGATGCTGCTGGCAGGCGACGAGATGGGGCGCACGCAGCTCGGCAACAACAACGCCTACTGCCAGGACAATCCGACGAGCTGGGTGAACTGGACGCTCTCGGAAGACGACCTGGAATTTCTCGCGTTCGTCGTCCGGTTGATGCGGATCCGGCGCGAGCACCCGGTATTCCGCCGCCGCAACTTCTTTCAGGGCCGCGCCATCCGCGGCACGGGCATCCAGGACATCCGCTGGCTCAAGCCGGACGGTGGCGAGATGAACGATGAGGAGTGGGCGCACGAATTCGCCCGCTGCCTGGGCGTGTATCTCTCGGGCGAAGGCATGGGCGCGCGCGATCGCCGGGGGCGCCCGATCCGCGACGTCAACATGCTGCTGCTCTTCAATGCCCACCACGAAGCGGTCGATTTCGTCCTGCCGGTGTTGTCCGCCCGCCGCCATTGGCAGACGGTGCTCGACACCGACCGTGCCGATGCGCCCGCGGCTTCCCCGCCGGCGACTGGCGGTTCCTTTCGCCTGCAAGGCCGTTCGCTCGTCTTGCTGCAGGAGTCGCAGCAGCCGTGATCTTCCGGCACGCGATGCCCTTCGGCGCCACCGTGCTCGACTCCGGAGGCGTGCGCTTTCGCCTCTGGGCGCCGTCGGTGGAACGTATTGCGCTTCGGATCTCGCCGGGTCCCGCCGGCGCCGACTTCGGCATGCGCAGGGACGATGCCGGCTGGCACTGCCTGGATCTGCCTTCGGCAGGCGCCGGCACCCGCTACGCGTTCGTGCTCGACGACGGTTCGGCGGTGCCCGACCCGGCGTCGCGCTGCAATCCCGACGGCGTACACGCCGCGTCAGCGGTCGTCGATCCGGCCGCATTCGAGTGGCCGGACGAACAGTGGCGCGGTCGCCCCTGGGAACAGGCCGTGATCTACGAGTTGCACGTCGGCACCTTTTCGCCGCAAGGAACGTTCGCCGGCGTCGAAGATCGCCTGGATTACCTCGCCGGACTCGGCGTCACCGCGCTGGAGATCATGCCGGTGGCCGCCTTCCCCGGGCACAGGGGCTGGGGCTACGACGGCGTACTGCCCTTCGCGCCGCATCCCGCCTACGGTACGCCGGAGCAGTTCAAGCATCTCGTCGCCGCCGCGCATGCGCGCGGCCTGATGGTCATCCTCGACGTGGTCTACAACCACTTCGGCCCCGACGGCAACTACCTGCACGCCTACTGCCCTGAATTCTTCAACCCCGCGCACCACACGCCGTGGGGAGCGGCGATCAATTTCGATGGCGCGCGTTCGCGCACCGTGCGGGACTTCTTCGTGCACAACGCACGCTACTGGATCGGCGAATACCAGCTCGATGGCCTGCGCCTCGACGCGATTCACGCGATTTGCGACGAAAGCGCGCCCGACATCGTCGAGGAGATCCTCGCCGCGCTGCGCGCCGACGCCGGCGCCGCGCCACGAGGACGCCAGGTTCACGTAATCCTCGAAAACGACCGAAACCAGGCGCGCTACCTGGCCGCTTCGCGCCCGCGGACCCGCGGAGCCTGCGGCGGCGTCGCCCAGTGGAACGACGACATGCACCACGCCTGCCACGTGATCGCCACCGGCGAAGGCGACGGCTACTACGCGGACTATGCGCAGGACCCCTTCGCGCCACTCGCGCGGTGCCTCGGCGAGGGCTTCGCCTGGCAGGGCGAGGCTTCCCCGCATCGCGGCGGCGAACGCCGTGGCGAACCGAGCGGCGGTTTGCGACCCGGCGCGTTCGTCAATTTCCTGCAGACTCACGATCAGATCGGCAACCGGGCCATGGGCGAGCGGCTGTCGCAACTTGCACCCGCCCACGTCCTGCACGCACTGACCGCCATGCTGCTGCTTGCGCCGCAACCGCCGCTGCTGTTCATGGGCGAGGAGTTCGCGGCGGGCACGCCCTTCCTTTACTTCTGCGACTTCGACGCCAACCCCGCCCTGGCCCGTGCCGTCACGACCGGCCGCAGGCGTGAGTTCGCCGGCTTCGCGCAGTTCGCCGACCCGGCCGCGCGGGAACGGATCCCCGACCCCAACGACGAGGCCTCCTTTCTTGCCAGTCGCCTGGACTGGAACACGCGGGACGACGACGAGCGCCGCGAGTCGCTGGCGCTGTATCGCGCGCTGCTGGCACGGCGCCACGAGCAGATCGTGCCGCGCCTGGCCGGGATCGGCAGCCTGGCCGAATCCGCGCGCGTGGCACGCCCGGGCCCGCACGCGCTGCACGTGCAATGGACGCTCGGCGACGGCAGCCGGCTCACGCTCGTCGCCAACCTCGGGCCGTCACCCATCGAGTTGGACACACCGCCCGCAGGCGAGCGCCTGTTCGCCACCGCAAACGTCGGTACGGAGGTGGCACGCCTGCCCGGCTGGGCCGTCCTCTGGCATATCGCGAAGAAGGTCCGCCGATGACCGACCCGGACCTGCGGGAGCTTGCGCGGCGCTGCGGCATCGCCGACGAGTACTGGGACGTCCGGGGCGGGCGGCGCGCCACCACGGACGACACCCGGCGCGATTTGCTTGCCGCGATGCACTTGCCCGTTCGCGACTGCGCACCGCGGGAAATCCAGCGCGCCCTGGAGGATGCCGAATGGCACAAGCCCTTGCCCGCGGTGCTGGTTGTCCGCGCGGGCGAGCCGCCCGGGATCGCGCTTGCGCTGCCCGCCGACCTGGAAGCGCGGGCGTGGCGCTGGTCCCTGCACCAGGAGGGGGCGCAATCCCGCGGCAGCGCGTTCGTGCCGGCGACGCTTTCGCAGATCGGGCAGCGCGTACTGGCCAGTCCCGGTTTCTGGAATCTTCACGATCCATCCCAGTTCAGCCGTCGCCGCATCCTGTTGCCGGGCATGACGCTCACGGGATACCACCGCTTCGAAGTCGAGGCGCCCGGGGGCGAGCGCGATGCGATGACGATCGTCGTCGTACCCGAGACGTGCTACCTGCCCGACGCGATCCGCCACGACGGCCGGGTCTGGGGGCCGGCGGTCCAGGCCTACGGCCTGCGCTCGCATCGCAACTGGGGCATCGGTGACTTCACCGACCTGCGCAATCTCGTCGACCTGGCCGCGGACACCGGCGGCGGAATCGTCGGCGTCAGTCCGCTGCACCAGCTTTTTCCCGACGACCCCACCCGTATCAGCCCATACCGTCCGTCCTCGCGCGCGGCACTGAACACCGCCTTTCTCGACGTCGAGGCGCTACCGGAGTTCGCGGCGAACGAAGCTGCGCAGGCACTGGTTGCCGCGCCCGCGTTCCAGGCGCGACTGCGCAGCCTGCGCGCCGGGGAGTACGTCGACTATGCGGCCGTCGCTGCGGCCAAGCGCGAGGTGCTCGACCTGCTCTGGCGCGGCTTCAGGGATCGCGAACTGGCGCACGACACACCCCGCGCCAGGGCCTTCGCCACCTTTCGGGCGCAGGCGGGGGCACCCATCGAGCGGCTGGCCCGCTTCGAAGCGTTGCAGGCGCATTTTCGTGCCCGGGACGCCTCGATCCGGGGGTGGCCGGCATGGCCGGCGCAATACCGCGACCCGGACGCAGCGCCGGTGACCGAATTCGCGACGGCGCACGCGGATGAGGTCTCGTTCCATGCATGGCTGCAATGGTGCGCGGACGAACAACTCGGTGACGCCGGGCGCCGATCCTGGCACCGCGGCCTGGGCATCGGGCTGTACGCCGACCTGGCGGCCGGCGTCGATCCCGACGGCGCCGATGCATGGGGATGGCAGGGGGTGTTCGCGGCCGGCGCGCACCTGGGAGCGCCGGCCGACGAGTTCAACGCGCACGGCCAGGACTGGGGCCTGCCGCCCTTCGTGCCGCATCGCCTTCGCGGCGCGTCCTACGCGCCCTTCGTCGAGATGCTGCGTGCGAACATGAAGCACAGCGGCGCGTTGCGCATCGACCACGTGATGGGATTGATGCGCCTGTTCTGGATCCCGGCCGGCCGGCCGGCGGCCGATGGCGCCTATGTGTCCTATCCGTTCGACGATCTGCTCGGAATCCTCGCGCTGGAGAGCCGGCGCAATCACTGCATGGTCGTCGGAGAGGATCTCGGCACGGTGCCCGAAGGATTGCGGCCGCGCCTGGCTGCCGCCGACCTGCTCGCCTGCCGACCGTTGCTTTTCCAGCGCGAACCCGATGGCGGCTTCACACCGCCCGCCGGCTTCGAACGCAAGGCGCTGGTCGCCGCCGGCACACACGACCTTCCGACCCTGGCCGGCCTGTGGCAGGGGCGCGATATCGATCGCCGAATCGAACTCGGTCTTTTCCCGGACGATTCGCTGCGCCAGCGCAGTGTCGTCGAACGCGCCCAGGATCGCGCGCGCCTGCTCGTCGCGCTCGAACGCGCGCACGTGCTGCCGCCCGGCACCGGGATCGACCCGGTCGCCGTACCGGTTCTCTCGCCCGAGCTCGTCGTCGCCGTGCATGCCTACCTCGCACGCACGCCCTGCAGCGTCATGGCGCTGCAGCCAGAGGACATCACCGGCCAGATCGAACAGGCCAACCTGCCGGGAAGCACCGACGATCGCCATCCCAACTGGCGCCGCCGCCTGCCGCTGGACATCGAGGACTGGCGCGGCGACGCGCGATTCATCGCGGTTTTCGAAGCGCTGCGCGCGGAACGCGGCAGCGCGGTATCGCCGCACGGAGCCGCGTATGGCGCACCGGTCTCCCAGCGCATCGCCGTCATACCCCGCGCCACCTACCGCATCCAGTTCAACCGGGATTTCCGATTCAACGACGCGACGGCCATCGTGCCCTACCTCGCGCAGCTCGGCATCAGCCATATATACGCCTCGCCCTACCTCAAGGCACGCCCCGGCAGCAGCCATGGCTACGACATCGTCGACCATGGCGCGATCAATCCCGAGATCGGCAGCGAGGCGGACTACGCGCGCTTCGTCGCGACGCTGCGCGAGCACGCGATGGGGCAGATCCTCGACATCGTACCCAACCACATGGGGGTCATGGGCGCCGACAACGCCTGGTGGCTCGACGTTCTGGAGAACGGACCGGCCTCGGCGCACGCCGGCTACTTCGACATCGACTGGGATCCGTTGAACCCCGATCTGAAGGGCAAAGTGTTGTTGCCAATCCTTGGCGACCACTACGGCACGATTCTGGAACGCGGCGAGCTCAGGCTTGGCTTCGACGGCGGCCACGGCGAGTTCTCCCTGCACTACTGGCATCATCGCCTGCCGGTGGATCCCGTCACCTATCCGCGGATCGTCGGCCGGCACGCCGGCCGACCCGTCGACCTGCCCGGCGAGCAGGATCCCGCATGGACCGAGATGGAGAGCCTGATCACCGCGTTCGCGCGGCTGCCGCCGCGGCTGGATTCGGATCCCCTGCATGCCGGCGAGCGCCAGCGCGACAAGGAGGTGCTCAAGCGCCGCCTCGCCGCACTGTACGCCGAGTCGCCCGATCTGCGGCGACGCCTCGATGAGGCGCTGGACGAATTCAACGGCCGGCCGGGAGACGCCGCGAGCTTCGACCTGCTTCACGACCTGATCGGCGCGCAGGGATACCGCCTTGCCTGGTGGCGCGTGGCCGCCGACGAAATCAACTACCGCCGGTTCTTCGATATCAACGACCTCGCCGCCCTGCGCACGGAGGATGCGACCGTATTCGATGCGACGCACGGTTACGTGATGGATCGCGTACGCATGGGGCAGATAGACGGCCTGCGCGTCGACCATCCGGACGGCCTCTACGATCCGGGCGAATACTTCATCCGGCTGCAGGAACGCGCCGCCGGCCGCCCGCTCAATCCGCGCGAACCGCTCGCTCTGTACCTGATGGTCGAGAAGATCCTCGCCGAGCACGAACAACTGCCCGGCGACTGGCCGATCCACGGCGCGACCGGCTACCGCTTCGCCAACCTGGCCAACAACCTGCTGGTCGATGGCGCCGGCGAGCGCCGTATGACGCGCGCCTATGCCGAGTTCATCGGCGAGAAAACCGATTTCGACGCGCTCGCCCACGACGCCAGGAAGCTGATCATGACCACTTCGCTCGCCAGCGAGCTCGCGGTGCTGGCCAGCAGCCTGTCACGCATCGCGGCAGCGGACCGCGACACCTGCGACTACACGCTGAACTGCCTGAAGGACGCTATCGCCGAGGTCGTCGCCTGCTTTCCCGTGTACCGCACCTACGTCGGCCGCAGCGGGGCCTCCGCCGCCGATTGCACGCACATCGACTGGGCGGTCGCCGTGGCCGGCAGGCGCCGACCCGACATCGACGCCCGTGTGCTCGGATTCCTGCGCGACGTGCTCACCACCGCGATCGCCCAGGGGCGCGCCGAGTCCTACCGCGCGGCGGTGATCGCGTTCGCCATGAAGTTCCAGCAGTTCACCTCCCCGGTGATGGCCAAGGGTCTGGAGGACACGGCGTTCTACCGCTACCACCGTCTCGTCTCGCTCAACGACGTCGGAGCCGACCCGCGCCGTTTCGGCGTTTCGGTGGCCGCCTACCATGCCGCGACGCGCGAGCGGATGAAGCGCTGGCCGCACAATGTGCTGGCCACGTCCACGCACGACAGCAAGCGGGGCGAGGACACGCGCTGCCGCCTCGACGTACTTTCCGAACTGCCCGCGCAGTGGAAGGTGATGGTCAAGCGCTGGTCGCGCATGAACCGCAGCAGGAAGCGCGTCATCGACGGCCGGCCCTGCCCCACGTCGAACGACGAATACCTGCTCTACCAGACCCTGGTCGGCACCTGGCCCCTGGAGCCCGATGCCGACTTGGCCGGCTACGCGGAGCGCGTCGTCGAGTACATGACCAAGGCGGTCCGCGAGGCGAAGCAGAACAGCAGCTGGATCGGCATCGATGCCCGATACGAGGAGGCTCTTGCCGGTTTCGTTCGCGCGCTGCTCGCCCCGGCGGACAGGAATCTGTTCCTGCCCGATTTCGTTCCGTTCGCGCAGCGCATCGCGCACCACGGCCTGCTCAACAGCCTTTCCCTGGCGCTGCTCAAGCATACGTCGCCCGGCATCCCCGACACCTACCAGGGCTGCGAACTGTGGCAGTTCACCCTCGTCGACCCGGACAATCGGCGGCCGGTCGACTATGGGCTGCGGATGCGGTTGAGCGCCGCAATCGATACGTTCGACCTCGACAGCCCGCTCGCCGATCCGCGTCACAAGCTGCACCTCATCCGGCGAATACTGGCCTTGCGATCCGAGCTTCCGGCACTGTTTCGCGACGGCACCTACCTTCCGCTGGAAACGACCGGCAAGCGCAGCGCGCACGCATGCGCATTCATGCGCCGGCAGGATGGCCAGGCTATCGTCGTCATCGCGCCGCGGCTCACGTACAGGCTGCTCGGAGACGCCGGCGGCCTGCCGGTGGGTACGCCAGTCTGGCAGGACACCGCGATCGGATTACCGCACGGCGTGGCGGGACGCGCGTGCCGCGACGTGCTGACCGGCACCACCTTCGCGGCCGGTTCCGAGCTGCCCCTCGCGCAGGCGCTGGCCCGCTATCCCGTGGCATTGATCCGCGTCGGCTAGCCACCCTCGAATCCGCCGCCGCGCGGCGAACGCGCCGTTTTGACCGTTCGCCCGCAAGGGTATATGTTTGCGCGAAACTTTTTTTGCTCCGTGTTGCCGAAATCATGAACGCCCATTCTCCGGAGGCGCCATGCTGCCTGACGACACCACCGCGACGCTGACGGAGCACGATATCTATCTGTTCCGCGAAGGCACGCACACCCGGCTGTACGACAAGCTCGGATGCCACCCGGGAAACGGCTCGACCCGGTTCGCGGTCTGGGCCCCGAATGCGCGCGCGGTGTCCGTCATCGGCGACTTCAACGACTGGAACCCGGAGTCGCACGCGCTCGGACCGCGCTGGGACTCCTCCGGTATTTGGGAAGGCGACGTGCCCGGCGTACCCGCCGGCGCGGCGTACAAGTTCCGGATTGCGCCGGCGGGCGGGGCGGAACCGTTCGACAAGGCGGACCCCTTTGCCGTGGCCACAGAAGCGCCGCCGCGCACGGCGTCGCGCGCGTGGTCGCTCGACTACACATGGAACGACGCCGGGTGGATGCAGAGCCGCGGCGGGCGCAACAGCCTCGCCGCACCGCTGTCGATCTACGAAGTCCATCTCGGATCGTGGCGCCGCCGGGAAGGGCGCTGGCCGACGTACCGGGACATCGCCGACGAACTCGGCCGCTACGCGGTCGACATGGGGTTCACGCACGTGGAACTGATGCCGGTGTGCGAGCATCCGTTCTACGGCTCATGGGGCTACCAGACGACCGGCTACTTCGCGCCCACCGCGCGGTACGGGACGCCTCAGGACCTGATGTACTTCGTTGACGCGCTGCACCAGCAGGGCATCGGCGTCATCCTGGACTGGGTGCCTTCGCATTTTCCGGACGATCCGCACGGCCTGTCGAGGTTCGACGGTACGTCGCTGTTCGAACACGCCGATCCGCGCCAGGGCTACCACCCCGAATGGCACTCTTCGATCTTCAACTACGGCCGGCACGAAGTGCGCGCATTCCTGCTCTCGTCCGCGCACTTCTGGCTCGACAAGTACCACTTCGACGGGCTGCGCGTCGATGCCGTCGCGTCCATGCTGTACCTGGACTACGGTCGCAAGGCCGGCGAGTGGGTCCCCAACAGGTTCGGCGGCAAGGAGAATCTCGACGCGATCGAATTCATTCGCACGCTCAATGCCTCGGTCTACCGGGACTTTCCGGACGTGCAGACGATTGCCGAGGAATCCACGGCATGGCCGATGGTCTCCCGGCCGACGGATCTCGGCGGGCTGGGCTTCGGCCTGAAGTGGAACATGGGCTGGATGCACGACACCTTGCGGTACTTCCAGGAGGATCCCCTGTACCGCCGCCATCACGACAACAAGCTCACCTTCTCCCTGCTCTACGCCTTCCACGAGAATTTCATCCTTCCGCTGTCCCACGACGAGGTGGTGTACGGAAAGGGATCGCTGATCGGCAGGCAACCCGGAGACGCCTGGCGCCAGTTCGCCGGGTTGCGCACGCTCTACGGCTACATGTGGACGCACCCCGGCAAGAAGCTGCTGTTCATGTGCGGCGAGTTCGGCCAACGGCGCGAGTGGACGCACGAGGGCGAACTGGAATGGTGGGTGATCGAACGCTTCCCGGAACACCAGGGCGTGCAACGGTGGGTCGCCGATCTGAACCGGCTCTATCGATCCGAACCGGCGCTGCATGAGATCGACACCGAGGAAGCCGGCTTCGAATGGGTGGACCCTGCCGATCTCGCCCCGACCACCCTGAGCTACCTGCGGCACTCGCGCGGCGGCGAGACCATGCTCGTGCTGTGCAATTTCGCACCCGTGCCCCACCGGAATTTCGTGGTCGGCGTGCCCGCCCACGGCACATGGCTCGAAGTCGCCAACAGCGACGCGCGCGATTACGGCGGAAGCGGCATGGGCAATCTCGGCAGCGTGGCCACCCAGCCGGTGCCCTCGCACGGCCGGTTGCAGTCGCTGACGGTCACGTTGCCGCCGCTTTCGACCCTCATGCTCAAGCACCGGAGCGAACCGTGAACGCCCAGCCGGCACCCGGGATCGACGGCCGCGTGCGCGCGGTGATCGAACGCGTGACGCCCAGCGTCGACGAAGGGCGTTTCCCGGTCAAGCGCGTGCTGGGCGAGCGGGTCGTGGTGGAGGCCGACTGCTTCGCCGACGGCCACGATGCGGTCGTCGCGCGCCTGCGGTGGCGCCGGCTGGACCGGCCACAATGGACGGAAGTACCGATGGTGTCGATCGGCAATGACCGCTGGCGCGGTGCTTTCGAACCCGATTGCATCGGCAGGTGGGTCTACGGCGTATGCGCATGGGTCGATCGGTTCCTCTCCTGGCGCCATGACTTCGCTCGCCGCGTCGAACTCGCCGATCTGCGCCTTGCAGCCCGCTCGGGTGCCGGGATCGTCGCCGAAGCCGCCGTCCGTGCCCGCACGGCAGGCGCCGAAGCCGATGCGCGCCGCCTCGACGATTGGGCCCGCGCGATCGCCCGGGCCGCCGGGCACGCGCCCGGCGCCGATGAGATCAAGGCCATCGCGCTCGACGCGGATCTCGCCGGTCTCGCCGCCTCGCATCCGGATCGCAGCCTGCAGGCAGTCCACCCGATCGAACTTCCGCTGGTGGTGGACCCCGCGCTCGCGCGGTTCTCGAGCTGGTACGAGTTCTTTCCCCGCTCCGCGAGCCGCGAGCCGGGGCGGCACGGCACGTTTCGCGACTGCCGGGCCTGGCTGCCCTATGTCGCGCGCATGGGTTTCGACGTGCTGTACTTCCCGCCGATCCACCCGGTCGGGCGCGTCAACCGCAAGGGCCGCAACAATACGCTGCAGGCCGCGAGCGACGATGTCGGCAGTCCGTGGGCGATCGGCGCGCGGGAAGGCGGACACAAGGCCGTGCACGCGCCCCTGGGCACGCTGGCGGACTTCGAGGCCCTGGTGGGAGAGGCGCGCGCCCTGGGCATCGAGATCGCGCTCGACATCGCCCTGCAGTGCGCTCCGGACCACCCCTACGTGACCACGCGGCCGGGCTGGTTCCGCCGCCGCCCGGACGGCTCGGTGCAGTACGCCGAGAACCCCCCCAAGAAATACCAGGACATCTACCCCTTCGACTTCGAGAGCGATGAATGGGCGGATCTGTGGCAGGAGCTGCATGGGGTGTTCGGGTTCTGGGTGGCCCGCGGCGTGAGGATTTTCCGCGTGGACAACCCCCACACCAAGTCCTTCGGGTTCTGGGAATGGGCCATCGAACGGCTCAAGGACGAGCATCCGGAGGTGCTGTTCCTGTCGGAGGCGTTCACCCGGCCGAAAGTGATGCATCGACTGGCCAAACTGGGCTTCTCGCAGAGCTACACCTACTTCGCGTGGCGTAATACGAAGCGTGAAATCGCCGACTACTTCACCGAGCTCGCGCACGGACCGGGCCGCGAGTACCTGCGCCCGAACGCGTGGCCAAACACGCCCGACATCCTCACGGAGGCGCTGCAGTTCGGCGGGCGCCCGGTGTTCATGTCCAGGATCGTCCTCGCGGCCACCTTGAGTGCCAGCTACGGGATCTACGGCCCGGCCTTCGAGCACCTGGAAAGCGCGGCTCGCGAACCCGGCGGCGAGGAGTACCTGGACTCCGAGAAATACCAGATCCGCGACTGGAATCTCGAACGCCCCGACTCGCTCGCGCCCTTCATCGCGCGCATCAACCAGGTGCGCCGGGAGAACGCCGCGCTCCACGCCAACGACTCCCTGGTATTCCTGCCAATCGACAACGACCAGATGATCGCCTACGCGAAGGCCACCCCGGCATTGGACAACGTGATCGTCTGCGTGGTGAACCTCGACCCGCATCACGTGCAGTCCGGATGGATCTCGCTGGACGCGGCGCCCCTTGGCATCGATCCGTCGACTCCCTACCAGATGCACGACCAGCTGAGCGATGCGCACTTCCTGTGGCAGGGCGAACGCAATTTCGTGCGGCTCGATCCGCAGCGCTGCCCGGCGCACGTGTTCCGTGTCCGGCGCCGGTTGCGCACGGAGCATGACTTCGACTACTTCCTGTAGGATGCCGCCAATGCGGGGGGACAGGACCAGGAAGAGTGCTCCGGACCCGGCCGCAGCGCCTCCGGAGCGAGCATCCGACCCGCATTGGTACCGCGATGCCGTCATCTACGAGCTGCACGTCAAGGCATTTCACGACGCCAACGGCGACGGCATCGGCGATTTTCCGGGGCTCGCGGACAAGCTCGACTACGTAGCGGACCTGGGCGTCAATACGCTCTGGCTGCTGCCGTTCTACCCGTCCCCGTTCCGCGACGACGGCTACGACGTCTCGGACTACCACAATGTCCACCCGGCGTACGGCACCCGGCAGGACTTCCGCCATTTCGTTCGTGAAGCCCATCGCCGGGGGCTTCGCGTCATCACCGAGCTGGTCGTGAACCACACTTCGGACCAGCACCCGTGGTTTCAGGCCGCACGCCGCGCTCCCAGGGGCTCCGACAAGCGGAACTTCTACGTGTGGAGCGACGATCCCGACCGGTACGGCGGCACGCGCATCATCTTCACCGACACGGAGAAGTCGAACTGGGCGTGGGACGATGTCGCCGGGCAATACTACTGGCACCGCTTCTTCAGCCACCAGCCCGACTTGAACTTCGACAACCCGCACGTGCGCAAGGCGATCTTCCGCATCCTGCGCTTCTGGCTCGACATGGGCGTGGACGGATTCCGCCTGGATGCGATCCCGTACCTCGTGGAGCGCGACGGCACGAGCAACGAGAACCTGCGCGAAACCCACGAGGTCATCAAGGAGTTGCGGCGCGGGCTCGACGAGCGCTACCCGGACAGGCTGTTCCTGGCCGAGGCGAACATGTGGCCCGAGGACGTGCGCGAATACTTCGGCGATGGCGACGAGTGCCACATGGCGTACCACTTCCCTCTCATGCCGCGCATGTTCATGGCGATAGCCATGGAGGACCGCCACCCGATCGTCGACATCCTGCAGCAGACTCCGGAGATCCCGCAGTCCTGCCAATGGGCGGTCTTCCTGCGCAACCACGACGAATTGACGCTCGAGATGGTCACCGACCGCGAGCGGGACTACATGTGGAACATGTACGCGAGCGACAAGCGCGCGCGCATCAACCTCGGGATCCGCCGGCGGCTGGCACCGCTGATGGAGAACGACCGGGACCGCATCAAGCTGATGAACAGCCTGCTGCTTTCCATGCCCGGCTCGCCGATCATCTACTACGGCGACGAGATCGGCATGGGGGACAACATCTTCCTCGGAGACCGGGACGGCGTGCGTACGCCGATGCAGTGGACGAGCGACCGCAACGGCGGGTTCTCCCGGGCGGATCCTCAGCGGCTGTACCTGCCGCCGATCCAGGATCCGGTCTACGGATTCGAGGCGATCAACGTCGAGTCGCAACTGCGCGCACCGTCGTCGCTGCTGAACTGGACGCGGCGTATGCTCGCCGTGCGCAAGACCTCGCCGGCCTTCGGGCGCGGCGACTTCAGGTTCCTGCATCCGGGGAACCGGAAGATCCTCGCGTATACGCGCGAGTACGGCGACGAGGTCATCCTGTGCGTCGCCAACGTCAGCCGCTCCGCGCAGCCGGTCGAGCTGGATCTCGCCCGCTTCAAGGGCCGCGTCCCGATCGAGATGACCGGGCGGCAGCCATTCCCGCCGATCGGCGACCTGCCCTACCTGCTGACGCTCGCCGCGCATGGCTTCTACTGGTTTCGCCTGGCCGCCGACGCGCCGCCGCCGGACTGGCACGAAGAGCGGGGGACCGCCGACGATCTGCCCTCGATCGTGCTGTTCGACGAATGGAACAGCTTCTTCCGCGAGCGTGCCGTGCCCTGGCGCATCGGCATGGCCGAGAGGACCCGCGCGCGGTTCGAGAACGAGGTGCTGCCGCAATTCGTCGCGCGGCAGCGCTGGTACGCCGCCAAGGGCGAACCCGCGCGCAACGCCCGGATCGTCGACAGCGTCCGGCTGGACTTCCCGGATGCGCCGCAGGGCGGCTGGCTGCTGGTGCAGACCGAAGTGGCAGGCGCGGCCGGGACCGCGCGCTACCTCGTGCCGCTTGCACTGCTCTGGGAAGGTCGCGACGACGAGCGGATCAGGCAGCTCGGGCCGGCCGCGCTGGCCAAGGTCCGCCAGCAGGCGAAGACCGGCCTGCTCGCGGACGCCGGCGCCGATCCGGCGCTCTGCCACGCCGTGGTCGAGGCGATTGGCGCGGGACGCGAGATCTCCGGCCCCGGCGGGATCCTGCGCTTCGTGCCGACCGCGGCGTTCGCTCGTCTTGCCGGCACCGACCGCGAGGCGCTGAACCCGGTGCGCGCAATCGGCCAGAGCAGCAATACCGTGGTCATGCTGGGTGAACGGCTGTTCGTGAAGTGGTATCGGCGCCTGCGTGCAGGCGAGAATCTCGAACTGGAGATGGGCCGCCACCTGACCGAAGTCGCCGGCTTCGAACATTGCGTTCCGGTGGCCGGCAGCGTCGACCACGTCGCGCAGGACGGCACCGTTCGCACGCTCGCGCTGGTGCAGGGCTTCGTCGCCAATCAGGGAGACGCCTGGTCCGCCACCGTCGATCACGTGGCGGGTGTCCTCGAAGCGAGCCGCGACTACGTCGAACGCGCCGTGGACGACGCCAGCGGCGGGTTCCTGGACCTGATGGGCACCCTCGGCCGCCGTACCGCCGAGATGCACGCCGCACTTTCCCGAATCACCGGGAACCCGGCATTCGATCCGGAATCGGTGTCCGCGGAGGATGTCGACGGCTGGATCCGCGGCGTTCGAGCCGAAGCTGCGGTGTCGATCGAACTGCTCGCCGCCCGGCTCGGCGATCTCGATCCCGGGCTGGTCGACGGTGCCCGGCGGCTGGTCGCCGTCGATCCGGCGGGCGCGATCGGCAACGGCGCGCAATTGCCGCTCGACGCATTGAAGACGCGTACGCACGGCGACTATCACCTGGGGCAGGTGCTGATGGTTCGCAACGATTTCGTGATCATCGATTTCGAAGGCGAGCCCGACCGGGAGATCGCGGATCGGCGCCGCAAGCAATCGCCGCTGCGGGATGTCGCCGGCATGCTGCGTTCGTTCGACTACGCGCGCCAGGCAGCTTTGCTGCGGGTCGTACATCCGCAGGCCGGACGTGACACCCTGGACGCGGTGGCCGCCGAGTGGGGGCGGCGCGTCCGGGAGGCCTACCTGCGGATCTATCGCGACACCGCGATCGCCCGGGGCTTGTTCCGCAATGCCGATCATTTCGAGTCGCTGGCGCCATTGCTGCGCCTGTTCGAAATCGAAAAGGCGTTCTACGAGCTGCGATACGAGTTGACCCACCGGCCCGACTGGGCCGCGGTGCCGGTTTCCGGGCTGATGCGCCTGTTCGGCCTCGGCCCGCATCCGACGCAATGAAGGAGACGGTCATGCAGGAATTCGATTTCATCCTGGAGCCGACCCGGGCGTTCCTGGTTCAGGTCGGAGGCTACCTGCCCCGGCTCGCGGTGGCCGCGTTGGTCCTGGCGATCGGATGGCTGGCCGCCAAGGCGGTGCGGTTCGGCACCGTGAAGGCCCTGCGGGCGCTCAACTTCCACGTACTCACGGAACGGGCGGGCGTCGATGGCTTCCTGCAGCAGAGCGGTACCCGGAACGATACCACCGTCCTGGTAGGCATCATCGTGTACTGGCTTGCGGTCCTGTCGGCTTTGATCATCGCCTTCAACGGCCTCGGCCTGACGTACGTCACCGAAATCCTGATGCACGTACTGCTGTTCCTGCCGAAAGTGCTGCTGGCGTTGCTGGTGCTGGTCTTCGGAGCGTACTTCGGCCGTTTCGTCGGCGCGGCGGTGACCGGCCGCTGCCGCAATGCAGGCATCGGCGACGCGGAACCGCTCGGCGGCATCGCGCAGGCGGCCATCGTCGTCTTCGTCGCGCTCATCGCCATCGACCAGCTCGACATCGGCGGCGATCTCGTCCAGCGTACCTTCCTCATCGTGCTCGGCGGCGTCGTATTCGCACTCGCGCTGGCCTTCGGACTCGGGGGGCGCGACTGGGCGGCGGCAGTGCTCGCCCGTTGGTTTCCGCGCGACCCCGCCGATCGCGGATCCTGAGACAGGCGTCGTGCGCGCGAGGGATCCCGACGATCCCCGGCGCAGGGATGGCCGCCGGCTTCGAATCGGGCGAAGATCGAACCATGGCGATCTACAGGCTCGGTTCGAGCGGCGCGCAGGTCCAGGCCATCCAGCGCCGGCTCGCGCAACTCGGCTGGTATACCGGCGCGCTGGACGGGCGCTTCGGCGGCGGCACGCTGGCGGCCGTCGTCGCGTTCCAGAAGGATCGGCGCCTCGACGCCGACGGCATCGTCGGCCCGATCACATGGAAGGCGCTGTTCAAGCGCCGGCCGCCGGCGCCGGAATTCTCCGCGCAGGATCTCGGCCGCCGCTGCCTGGCCCTGTCCGGTGCGTTCGAGACCGGCGAGCCGCCACCGCAGTGTTTCGCGGGCTTGTCCGGGGACTTCGACGGCCAGGGCCTGAGCTTCGGCGTGCTGCAATGGAACGTCGGCCAGCGCTCGCTGCAGCCGCTGATGGCCAGGATGCTCGCGCGGCATCGCGCGGTGGTCCAAGGCATCTTCCATGACTACACCGCGGTGCTCCAGGCGGCGCTCGCGGCCCCGCAGGACGAGCAGATGCAGTTCGTGCGCCGCATCCAGCACCCGGTGAAACACACCGTGAACGAACCCTGGCGCGGTCTGCTGCGAGCCCTGGGGCGTACGCCGGAATTCCAGGTCATCCAGGCCGAGGCTGCGGCGCGCCTGCTGCAGGCCGCACGCAGGGACTGCGGCGCCTACGGCGTGCGCAGCCAGCGCGCGCTGGCGCTGATGTTCGACATCCGGGTCCAGAACGGCAGCATCGGCGCGGTCACCCGGGCCCAGATCCTCGCCGACTTCGGGGCCGGCCGGGACGATCCCGACCCTGCCCAGGCCGAGGTCCGCCGCTTGAGGATCATCGCCAACCGGCGCGCCGAGGCCGCCAATCCGCGCTGGGTCGAGGACGTGCGCGCGCGCAAGCTCTGCATCGCCGAAGGCGAAGGCACGGTGCACGGCATCGCCTACGATCTGCGCGCGCAGTTCGGGATCGGGTTGGAGCCGGCCTGATGCCGGCCCAGGCCGACCGCGCCTTCAGCGGCTTCGGCGCGGGCGCCGCGAGCGCGCACCGCGGCCGCCCTTGCCGGGCGCCTTCGAAACCCGGCGCCGCAGCGCCGCCTTGCACGCGACCGCCGCGTCCATGAGTGCCCGGCGGCGTTCGGCCGCCGGCTCGGTGTCGGCCGTGCCGATCAGGGCCTGCAACTGGTTCAGGCGTGCGATCGCCGCATCCACCAGCGCCTCGGCGCCGGCCGCGCCGCCGGCCGCGAGCCGCGTCTCGGCATCGGCGATCTTCTCCAGGATCCGGATAGGCAGTTCATCCTCGCCGTCCGCCCCGGCCAGCGCCGCGAGCAGCGACTCACGCGCGCGATCGAACCGGCCCAGGTCGTACCAGGTCTCGCCGATCGCGGCCTGCACCAGCGGCAACCCGGCCCACTGCGGCGTGCAGCGCCGGCGCAGCAGTGCCTGCACGCTCGCGGCCGCGTCGCGCGCCGACGGTGCCGGGGCTGCGGTGGCGCGGCGCGCGAAATCCACGCGGATGCGCGCAAGCGCGTCGAGCAGTTCGTCGACGGACGCATACGCGGCGCCGGCGGCCTCGCCGTCGATCGGGCGTGGGTCCGGCCGCCAGTCGGGATCGCCATAGGCCTGGAAGGCGCCCCAGGTGATGTCCTGGCTGCGCTCGCTCCAGGCGGCGCGGCGCGCCGCGAAAACCGCCTCGCCGAACGGCCGGCCGTCGACCAGCAACTCGCGGTAGAACACCTCGCCGAACAACGCGGCCAGATCGTCGCTCACGGCCCATCCGGCGACCACGACGCAACGCACGCCGATGTCGATCAACTCGGCAGCCAGGCTCGCGGCGAGCTTGTTGCCCTGGTCGCCGGACTCGACCGTGCCAAGGTGGCAGCAGTTGAGGAACACCAGCTCCGGCACGTACTCCAGCGCAGCGATGTCGGCGGCGGTGATGAGCAGCCCATCGGAAAGCGCCACGCCGCTGCGCGGCCGGCCGTCGCGGTGCGCGAGCGCGAACACGCCGTGCCCGGACACGTGCAGGATGCGCCAGGGCTGGTGGTGCAAGGCGCCGAAGACCGCGCGCGCCGGATCGCGATCCGCGAGCAGGGCGACGTCATAGCCGGCGCCGCGCAGCAGCGCCCCGGTCGCCTCGGATTCGGCCTGCGCGGCCGGCAGATCCGGCGGATCCACGGCCACCTGGAAGGCATCCTTGAAACCGGCGACCGACGGGTTGCCGACCACGAGCGCCGTGCGCCGGGCACCCTGCCGGACCTGGCGGCGGAACTGCGCCGAGGACAGCTGGCGCACCATGGCCATGCGCACCGCGAGCGGGCGCGGATCGTCGTCCGCCCGCGCCGGATCGTCGGCCAACATCAGTTCCCAGGGCAGGTTCGCGGTGGCACGGTCCACGACCAGCACCAGGCGTTCGAACTGCCGCGCCGCTTCCTTGAACTCCGCCGGCACGATCTGCTGGAACAGCACGCGGCCGAAATCCTCGTCCCAGATCGCCTGGCGGATCTGCTGGCGCACGAACTGCTCGATGAGGTCCGGCTGGCGCTGGCGGACGACGGTCTCGGCGCGTGCGCGCTGGCCGACGTAGACGAAGCGCAGCCGATCCACGGGCGCCGTGCGGACGGCCGCCGCCGCGACGTTCTCGCCGCCGTCCTGCGTGACGATGAGGCGCGGCCAGTAGCTCGATCCGCCCGCGTCGAACAGTCGCTGGCGTACGCCCTCGCCCTCGGCGAGTTCCGGTTCGCAATCCAGGCGCGTACCGTTGGCCGCGGCCTGCGCTTCCAGGCCGCGCTGCAGCCGGCGCAGCGCGTAGACGGCGGTGATTGCGGTGTCGCGGTACAGTTCCACGATTTCCAGGTCGGCGATGCGGATGTCGAGCCGGGTGATCTCGAAAAAGCGCGCGTTCGCCTCCATCACGCCGCGCACGATCGCCTCGGTCGCGGCCTCGACGGTGAGATTCGCGGTGGAGTTGAAGCCGAGCAGCAGCGTGGCGAGCGGCACTTCGCGCGCCGACTCGCCATGGATGTCGATCACCTGCAGCAGGTAGCGCAGGGCTCCGGCGCGCACGGCCTCGGTCAGGTGCTCGCGCGACAGCGGCCTGTCGTAGGGCCCCAGGCCGGTCACGATCGCGCCGCGCAGTCCACCCGGCGCGGTGCCGAGCGCGCCACGCAGGACGACGGTGGCGGTGCCGAGCGGACCGGCGTACAGCCCGAGGTCGTAGCGATCCGAGAGATCGCCGCCGAGAATTTCCCGATCGATGAGCTTCTGTGGACCGGCGATTGGATCCTGCTCGTAGTGGCCCGCCAGGATCGGACGATCGATGAAGCGCAGGTCCATCGCCCTCACCCGCACGCGCAGCCGGCGGCTGCGGCGCGGAGCGAGTGCGCCGTGAGCCGCCGCGCCAACCGCCGAACGCGCGATCGCATAGGCGTCCACGGCCAGCGGCGGCCCGGCGTCGTAGCTGACCGCGCGTGCATGGGACGGATCGCGACTCGCCGGTGGCGTGGTCGCCAGCCGCGCGGTGGCGCCGGTCGCGAGCAGGTCCGCGATCGCCGGAAAGTGTTCGGCCGTCGAGAGCAGGTCCCCGTGCTCGACCGGCATGTAGTAGAACGCGCCAATCCCGCCGATGCGGCCCGAGTCCCAGGTGACCGTGCCGTCGCCGCGCGTGGTGCCGACCAGCTTCAGCCGCCCGCCCTCCACGCGAACGCCGCACGGCGTATTGCGGGCGACGCCGAACACATACGCGCTCCTGCCTTCGTACGCCGCCGGCAGGGCCGGGCGCGATCGACCATCCCGCGTCCAGAGCCACGAGGCCTGTTCGATGGCCTCTCGCGAGGGCTGGCCGACCCGGCCGTCGCCGAACCAGAAGTCCTTGGCCACGTCCCTGAAGGCCGCCCACGTCGCCGGATCCCGGTAGTCGTGCAGTTCGCCGCCGTCCGGATCGCCCTGGAAGGTATCGCGAAAGCCCGGCTTGGGAAGCAGCTGCAATGCGCCGCGGAAGCCGGCGACGATATCCAGCACTTCCTGCATGTCGTGGCTGAGATCGAGCCGCACGAGCATGCGCAGCGAATCACCCTTGCCGATGAGGTTGGCCACCATCGAGTGCGCGCCCTGGTGCGGGGTTCCGAGCATCACCAGCCGGGAACCGTCGCGCGCCATGAGCGCGTCCATCGTCTCGGGAACCCGATGGATGCACGCGCGCACCACCAGCCCGCCCATGCTGTGCGCCAGCAGGCGGATCGGCTGCGCGGTCTGCGCCATCAGCGCCTGGAGCCGTGCGCCCAGCTCGGCACCGAGCACGTCGAGGGGCTGGCGCCAGTCGTACGCGAAGCGCACGACGTGATGCGTGCGCGCCAGCACCTCGCACAACCGGCCGTAGAACATCTCGAACAGATCGTCGGCGGCCACGCCGGGCGCGCCCCAGGCGATTTTGGCCAGCCCGCCGGTGGCGATATCGAGCGGATCGAACCACACCCGATCCTTGCCGCCCACGGCCAGGTGCGAGCCCATCACGCCGGGCAGGACCACCACCACCGGGCGCTGTGCCGCGACCGCGTCGCGGTGCGTGGCGGTCGCGAGCGCCTGCGCGAATTCACCGGGCGACGGCAACGGCTGGAACGCATCCAGCACGGCGGGTACGTCCGCGAGCAGCCAGTCGCGCAGCGCCGCGCGGGTGGCGGTGTTGGCGAAGTACCGGAAGTGCGACACCTCCGGGCCGCGATCGAACAGCACCCGCGCGCCGGCGCGCGGCGCCACGCCCGCGAGCATCGCCGCCGTATCGACCACGAGATCGTTGTCGCCGCGGTCGAACAGCACCGTGTCGGCGAGCAGGACGCCGAGTTGCCCGAGCAGCCCGGAACCCTCCGCGTCCCCGGCGATCACCGACATCGCCACGCCCGCGCGCGGCGCGGCATCACGCAGCAGCCGTGCCATCGGCGAATCAGGAAGCATCGCCTCGATCCCCGGCACCATGTGCGGGTCAGTACGATTGCGCGCGATCTCGATGACCACGCGCTTGAACGCCGCGTACAGCGGGCTGCCGAAGAATACCGGCACGCGCCCCAGGAGCGTGAGCATGCCGGACAGGAACAGGTCGAGATTGCCGCCCGCGAGCGAAGTGCCGTTCGCCGGGCTCGCCACCCGCACGTAGCGCTCCACGGACAGCCGCTTGCGCTCGAGTTCGGCCGCCAGCTCGCGCAGCACGCCGCGCTGCTC
This sequence comes from Gammaproteobacteria bacterium, assembly GCA_050183625.1. Taxonomy (GTDB): domain Bacteria; phylum Pseudomonadota; class Gammaproteobacteria; order JADZEE01; family JADZEE01; genus JBFXBD01. The sequence continues at coordinate 36,587 of JBFXBD010000012.1, read as the reverse complement.
GGCATGCGCGGCGTCGAGCCAGGCCGCGATCCGGCGGCCTGGCTCGCTGCCCGGATCCACGCTGCCCAGGCCCGGCAGGTTCGGCGGCCGCGCGTAGTCGTCGATCCGGGCCGCGAGATCCTCGCAGCACATCAGGTCCGCCACCAACCCACCGCGGGAATGCGACACCAGGGCGATCCGCGCGCCCGCCGGCAGCGCGCGGGCGAGGTCCAGGGCGTTCTCGATCGGGCTCTGCGACAGCGTGCGGTGCTCGTACGCGAGGATGCCGCCGGTATAGCGGGCTTCGAGTGCGTTCCACGTCTCCGGATCGCCGTCGCGCAGGTCCTCGAAGCTGCCGCGCGTGCTCGACGCGGTGCCGTGCACGAACACGAGCATCGGCCGGCCAGCGGCGGCGGACTCGCGCAGTTCCGCCGCGTCGACCGGAGCCAGCGCGTCGCCGCCGCGGCGCCCGCGCCAGCGATACAGGCCCGGCCGGCGATCGAGCCGTTCCTCGATCGCCCACATCAGCGCCCGCGTCCCGGCCCAGGTCACACCCAGTTCCAGCACGCGGCCGCCGGCGGATTCGATCTTCGCCGCCGCCGCCTCGCCGATGGCATTTCCGGCCGCGCTGGCGACGAAGGTGTAGACCTTGCCGGCAATCCGCCCGAGCACGGCGCCGGGTCCGCGCCCGGCCGGAACCGCTCCGAGCAGGTCGTCCAGGGCGATTGGCGTGCCGGCCGGATCCGCGCCGCGCCGGGCCAGCGCGTCCCGCAGCCGGCCGGCACTGGTGAGCAGCACGCCACCATCGGCGAGCTCGACGTAGACGAGTTCGTCGGCGGCCGCCTGCAACCGTAGCGGCTGCGCCTGCGGGTCCCCGCGCGCAGCCGCTCCGAGGTCGAATGCGCCGGTCGCGCGCAGGAACCCCTCGGGCAGGAACGCGTCGTCCGCGGCGGCGGTCGCGCGCACCGCGCCGAGCAGCGGCGGCAACCTGCACTCGGCGGGGCGCGCGGTCAGGGCCAGGGGGATCGCATCGGTCATGGCGTCGGTCTCCACAGTCGGCCAGTGCCGGGGTCACGCGCCCGTGCGTGCCGGGCGCGTGACCTCATCGAACCGCGGGCCGCTCAGACCGTGAACGGCGCCTGTGCCAGGAACTTCGCGGCCGCGCCGAGCGCGAACAGGTTCGGCGACTGGGTCGGCGGCATGCGCGCCAGGATCTGTTTGTGCAGATCGGCGTAGTTGCCCTCGAACTCACCGTTGTTCCAGACCTTGAGCAGCATCTCGGTAAAGGCACCGTTGTGATCGCCGTCCATGGAGGTCTGGTTGTCCTGGCAGCCGGAGATCAGGATCGCGGCCGGATTGAACTTCCTGACGATCGACGTCAGCCGCGTGCTCGTGGCGACATTGGCCAGCGCGGCGTCGGGATCGACGGCGCGCCCGGCCCTGGCCGCCAGCGCGACCTGGAGCCGGTCGTAGAACTTCTGATGGTCGCGGTAGGTGCGCTGGGCCACCGCGGCCGGCATCCACTTCGGCCGCAGGCCGGGCTGGGTGCCAGGCACCGGCGCGGCACGGGTGACGGTGCCGCTGTGGCAACTGTCGGACAACACCAGGATGCGCACCCCTGCCCTGAAAGCGGCCAGTTCCGCATAGAGTTCATCGTCGATCAACTGGCCGTCGAACAGGCACCACGTCTCGTCCTTCTTGTCGGCTTCCTCGCCGCTCCGGTCGGGCACCTGGCCACCGTGGCCCGAGTACGTCAGGAAAAACAGGTCCCCCGCGCCGAGTGCCTTGGTCGCTGCGCGGATTCCGGCCAGTACCGCGGCGCGCGTGGCCTTGCGGGTGAGCAGCACGGTGGATTTCATCTTTCGGCTGGCGGCGATTGCCGCCATGTCGTTGGCGTCGAACTCGCAGGCCGCCAACGGCCCGGTCCAGCCGGCGTAGGCGGCGGCACCGACCGCATTCAGGCCGATGTGCAGCGACATCGCCCGCGCGGGCGCATTTCGACTGAGCTTCCTGGCCATCCCGACGTTCTCCTTGCGTGATTGCAGACCGATCCGGCGCACGCTGGCGCCGGATCACCGGCCGCGGCGGCTTCGCGTTCCGCCGGCGGCACTGCCGGATATTACTCCCTCCACCGCAGCCGCTCGCCCGAAGCCCGGAAGCCGATCACGTTTCTATGAACTCCGGGCGCCGGCCGGCGACGCCCGTCGCGCCCGTCGCGTGCGGCGCCGCCTGCGCGACGGCTGCCCGGGTCGCTTCGCTGTGCCCGCAATGACGAGCCCGTCCATGACGTCGAGGGGGTTCGCGGCTAGGATGTACGGCGATGAAAATCCTCGCACCCCAGGACCTGGGGTAGGAACCGCGGGCTGCCATGTTCATTCCCTACCGCGTCGACATGGAACTGAACCGCACGCCGGTGCTCACGATCGCGATCTGCGTGCTGTGCGTGCTCGTCTTCCTGCAGCAGAACCGCAGCGCCGATTCGATCGCCCAGGCCGCGCAGGCCTACTGCGCGGGACACCTGCCGCGCGATTTCCTGGTGTCGGTGGAGAAGGTCGCGGGCACGCGCGACGCCGGCGCCTGCGCCGGGATCCTGGCCGGGATCCACGGTTCCGGGCGCGCCGACGCCGTGATCGACGAACTCGCCGAGGATGCCGACCCCTGGAGCACCAAGTCGCCGGCTGCGAGCCGGGCGTACACGGCACAGCAGCTAAGGGAGGTCTACGCGGGATTCAAGCGCCAGGTGAAACCTCCGCTCACCGACCTGCTCGTGTTCGACCCCGCCTCCCGCAGCCTCTGGCACATGGTCACCGCGGCTTTCGCGCACGCGGACTGGTCCCACCTCATCGGCAACCTGATCTTCTTCTACGCCTTCGCGTCCACGGTGGAGATCGTGATCGGTCCGCTCGCCTACCCGCTGGTCGTGCTGGCGCTGGCCGTGGGCACGCACGTGTTCTACGGGCTCACGCAGGTGCTCGCCGAGCAATCGGTGCCGACGCTCGGACTGTCGGGCGTGGTGATGGGCATGATCGGCCTGTTCACCTACCTGGCGCCGCAGGCGCACATCCGTTGCTTCGCCTGGTTCCTGTTCTTCTGGCGGGTGTTCGCGATCCCGGCCTGGATCCTGGCGCTGTGGTACGTGGGCCTGGACGTCTGGCGCCTGCTGCACGACGCCGGGGACTCGCAGACGAACTTCGTCGCGCACGTGAGCGGCGCCGTGCTCGGGTTCATGCTCGGCAGCTTCTTCGCCGCGCAACGGGCGCTGGTCCAGCGGGAACTGCGCGCGGGGGGCCGGCGCCGCTGACACCGGCCCCGCGCCGGAACTTCACTTCCTGCGCGTGAGCGGCGGAACCTCGCTGCTGCGGGTGTTGCGGATCACCTGGCGGACCAGATCCTTGAGCAGCCGCGCCTGCTCGTAGTCCAGGCCGGCCTCGGCTTCGGACTCGAGCGCCTTGGTGATCGCGGCGGTCTGCACCGTCAGCCGGCGGCCGTCGGGGAGCAGGCGGATGCGGCGCTGCGGGCCGGAGCCGGCGGAGGCGACGACCAGATTGCGCGCGGCCATGGCGTCGACCAGTGCGTCGGTCAGCACGCGGCGGCCGAACTGAAACAACGGCTCCATCTCCTCGATGGAACGGTCGTCGCCGTGGCTCAGGATCGACAGCAGGAAGTATTCGTCCTCGGACAGGCCGAGCTTCTGGTACTCGGCGCGCAGGCGCAGGAACATCTGGTGCGCGGCCAGATTGAGCAGGTAGCCGAGGTAGTCGCGGCTGAAGCTCGCATCGGCGTCGCGCGCGGCGGCTTCCGGCTCGCGCGAACCGGGCTTGGCGACGACGCGGGTGTAGCGCCCGCCATGGAAGACCAGTGGCGGTCGATCGAAGTGGTCGAAGGTCACCACCTCGCCGACGAAGATTTCGTGGTCGCCGCCCTCGTAGACGAACGTGGTGCGGCACAGGAAGCGAGCCGCGCAGCCTTCGATGAGCGGTACGCCGCCCTCGCCGCGTTTCAGATCCAGGCCCGCGAACTTATCCGCACCGCGACGCGCGAACAGGTCGGACAGCCCCTGCTGGTCCGCCGCCAGGATGTGCACCGCGAAGTACTCGGCATTGCGGAACGCTTCCAGGCTCAGGGACGAACGTGCCAGGCTCCAAAGCACCATCGGTGGATCCAGCGATACGGAGTTGAAGCTGTTCGCGGTCAGGCCGATGTCGCTGCCGGCCTGATCGCGCGTGGTGACGATCGTGACGCCGGTGGTGAAGGTGCCGAGCGCGCTACGGAACTCGCGCGAGTCGATGGGGACGGACGCAGTCATGGATGCGGGTTTCGTCTCAGGGAAGTACGCCGGTGCGGCGCGGATACCTTAGCGTACTCCGCGCCGGCGTGCGACCCGGCGCGTCAGCCGCGCGCGCGGAAGATCCCGAAGGCGCTGGTATATCCGTGCAGGAAGGCGGTGCCGCCCACCGGGCCAATCTCGCCGTTGCAGAAGAACCCGCCCAGGGGCAGTTCGCCGGCATACCTGCGCAACACGCCCGAGTCGTGATCCGGCGTGCGATACAGCCGCTCGCCGCGGCCGGTACAGGAAAACAGCAGGGCGCCGGCCGCGGTCCGGCCGGCCGGCGCCAGATCGGCCAGCACCCGATCGATGTCGTAGGCGGAGGTCTGCGCATCCCGCAGGTGGAACTGCACGACCTTGCACTCGGACAGATCGGCGCCGACGAGCAACGCGCCCGAGTCACGTTCGGCGCCGACCAGGTTGCGGATGAGGAAGTCGCCCTGGCGGTATTCCTGCCCGGCCGGGCGCATCGCGATGCCCAGGAACAGCGAATGCTGCAGCAGTTCCCGATCGCGCTCGGGCAGCGTGCGATAGAGCGATTCCAGCACCGCCAGCGGCGGCTGCCCATCCAGCGCCAGCAGGCGCGAGCCCAGGCTGCGGGTGACGAACATGGGCTGCCCTATCGGCCTGCAGCCCTGCGCCACGCGAGTCTCGATCTCGACGTCGCCGGACAGCGCCAGGCACACCGCGCCTTCGCGGCGCACCTCGCCGTCGACGTACAGCGCGCCTTCGCGCGGCGCCTGCATGCCGCTCGCCAGGCCACCGATCTTGACCGCCGCCGGGTAGGTGCGTTCGAGCGCGGAGACGAACTGCTCGGTCGGAAAACCAAACGGATCGGCGAGGATCACGAACGCCCTCACCTCGCTCGCCGCCACGCCGAGCACGCTCTGCCAGCGCAGCATGGAACCGTCCGCCGGCGGCAGATCGCCGGCACGCAGCCAGCGCGCCCGCAGCCCCACGCCCGGCAGCGACGCCGCCGTAATCGCGACCGCGGCACCGTTCTCGATCTCATGCCCGCCGCCGATGACTCCGCTCGCCGAGCAGCCCACGATGCAGGCCTGCGGCAGCGCCCGCGCCAGCCGGCCCGGAACCGTCCCGTAGAACGCGCGGTGCTGCTCGGAGACGAAGACGAAGGCGAGATCCGGCTCCACGCCCAGGCCGGCGCGCAGTTCGTCGATGCACTGCCCCAGCGCATCGTGCAGATTCTCGGCCCGGCTGGCGACGGATATCCACTTCATCCAGTCAGCATAGCCGGAATTGAAACCCACTGCCGCCCCTTGCAGGACCGGCCTGCGCGTTTCGACCAGGCGTCGACCGGGCGGCCGTGTTCGGGGCCGGACTTGATTCCGGTTAAGGCACGCGCGGATTTGGCCGCCGATACTGCCCAGGTCGGCCGCGAGATTGCCGGCCGGGGAGGCGCGCATGACCCTTCGAAACACGAGCGAACGCTACGGCACGCTTTCCATCGCCCTGCACTGGGGCATGCTGGTGCTGTTCGTCGGCGTCTACGCCTTCGTGGAACTGCGCGAGATATTTCCCAAGGGCAGCGATCCGCGCGAGGCGATGAAGTATTGGCATTCGGTGCTCGGCCTGCTCGTGCTCGCGCTGGTGGCGGTACGGTTGCTTGTGCGCCTGACCAGCCCCGTCCCGAGGATCGTTCCGGCGCCCGCGGACCTGCAGCATCGCGCAGCGCAGGCGATGCACCTTGCCCTGTACGCGCTGATGATCGGAATGCCGGTCCTCGGCTGGCTGATGCAGAATGCGGACGGCAAGGCGGTGAGCCTGCCGGGGTTGGGACTGCCGGCGTTGATCGGTGCGGACCGAGACCTCGCACACACCTTGGAGGAGGTCCACGAAACCGTCGGTACGATCGGCTATTTCCTCATCGGCCTGCACACGGCGGCGGCGCTCTACCATCACCACTTCGTGCGCGACAACACCCTGCTGCGGATGCTGCCGCGGCGTCGATGAGCCGGCGCGCGGCCGTCAAAGCTTGGCGAGGATGCCCCTGACCTGCGCTTCCGCGCTGGCCGCCGCGGAATCGTCCACCTGCGCCTGCCGGACGTTTAGCGGGTCGCAATCGGCGGCGGCGGTTGCGCTCTTGGACAGCTTGAGCTTGTTGTACAGACTCTCCTTGCCCTTCTCCACGGCGAAGATGTCGAACTTGAACGAGGACACCACCTGGCGCGCCTTCTCGTCCAGTTCGACCAGGCCCTTGAGCTGGATGATCCAGCCCCCGCTTTTCGGGTCGGCATTCTCGAAGCCCGAGTTCGCCTTCACGGCGGCCTCCGCTCCCTCCAGGGCAGCCTTCTTCGCACCGGCCTCGAATTTCGAGTCGAAGGCCTTGACGGCGGCGATACGGATTTTCACGGCAGTCTTGGGCATGACGGCTCTCCCGGCATCGAGTCCACCCATACGCTAGCGCGTTTCGCCCACGCACGAAACGGGGTCGGAGTGAGTTCCGGTCGTGCGAAAAATCACTCCGACCCCGTTTCGGGGCACAAAAAGGGGTCGGAGTGAATTGATGCGCGCGTTAAATCACTCCGACCCCGTTTCTAGAAGCCGAGGTCGGCGATGGGGACGTCGATCGGGCCGGAGACCTTGCGGGCCGCGGCGGTGAGCTTTTCGTCGGGCTGGCCGCCCAGGTAGCCGTCGATCAGGCGATGGTAGTTGCTGATCAGGCCCTCCACCTTGTCCGACAGGCGCATGTACTCGAAGCCCTTGGAGTGCAGCCCCTTCTGCTGCCGGGGCAGGTTGGAATAGTCCTGCGCCGGGATTGGCGGCCACTGCGGGTCATCGTGCGGCACCGGCGTGGGAGTCTTGATCGGCGGCGGTTCCTGGCCCGGCGGGTAGCGTGTCAGCGACCAGAGCTCGAACAGGCACTGCTCCGGGCCGAGCGGCCGGATCCGGTACGACGAGGCACTGCTCAGGGTCGGCAGCAGGAAGAAGTGCGGGAAGCAGAAGTTCACCGCCTCGTCGCGATCGGTCTCGTCGATAAAGTTCAGATCCGGCACATCCATGCCGGCGTTGCGATGCCAGGCCATGACCGCATCGTTCAGCTTGCGCCGGAACTGCACCATCGCATCCATCGGATCCTCCGGCAGCGGCGTATTGCGCAGGCCCTCGGCAATGCGCACGTCCTTCTCGTGCGCCATGCCGGCCATGCCGACGTTCAGCACGCGCATGAAATGAATCGTCGACTCGACGACCTGGCGCGGATCGACCTTCGCATCCGCGGGCGGATTGGCGACCTGCGTGAAATAACGAAAGCCCTTGGCGCGCTCGCCGATGAGACCGTAGGTGGCGCCTCGCCCGCGCGGTACCTCGGGCCCGACCAGCTGGGGATGGGTGGCCAACACGTGGTAGCCCTCCATGAAGGCCTCCATCGCCAGCTTCCAGTTGCAGGGAATCGTCGCCGCGTACCACCACTCGACCCGCAGCGTGTCCACGTGCCAGGGATCGTGCAGATCCGCGAACGAGGCGATGCACTCTCGCAGCGGCGGGGCGCTGTCATCCAGGTTGATGAACGCGCAGCCGCCCCAGGTCTCCACGCGGCACTCGCGCAGCTTGAGTTCCTGCGGATCCAGGTTGCGCTTGTTGAACAGCTCCTCCCCGAACACGAAGGTGCACTGACCCTCGATGTTCCAGGCCCAGCCGTGGAACGGGCACACGAACCCGCCCGGCCGGCAGCCGCGATCCTTCGCGAGCTGCACGCCGCGGTGCCGGCAGTGGTTGTGGTAGGCCTTGACGGTGTTTTCGTCGACGCGCGTGACGATGACCGAATGGCCGACGTTCTCGTACACGACGTAGTCGCCGCGCTTTGGGATCTCCTCCAGGCGGCAGGCCATCTGCCACACGCGCGGCCAGAGCTTCTCGCACTCCAGATCGAAGAATGCCTGGTCGTAGTAACGCCGCGCGGGGATCTTGTCCGGCTCGGTGACGGCATGGGGCACGTTCTGCGGAGGGCTCGATTTGGAAACTGTCGCCATCGGGGATTTCCTCACTTTGTCTTGCGGTCCCAGCGCCGGACTTCACGGTTCCGGCGCTTGCTTCGGGCCGGTGGGCCCGGCCAGCGGGAAATCTGCGTCGGTCCGCGTCCGCCGTCAAGGCCCGGGTTTGGCCGGGATCGTTCGTGCCCGGCAATCAGGTGCCCGCTTGCGCGACCTGGCCCGCAGGCCGTCCGCGTGCAACCTCAGAAGCGGACGCCGAGCGACACGCTCACGAGCGCCGGAGTGGCCGGCAGCGCTTCGCGCAGGATCCCGCTCGCGACCAGGCTGCCCTGGTAGTACTCCTCGCCGGTCACGTTCACACCCCGGATCGCCACCCACCACGGGCGGTTCGCGGGCTGGTACTCGACTCCGATGTCGACGGTCGCATAACTGTCCGCGGACGCGCCGCCGGTGCCGGTAAGATTCATCGGGTCGAAGAAATAGCCGCCGCTGTAGAGCAGATCCAACGAGCCGCTCACGGTGCCGCCAGCGATGACGAACTCCACGTCTGCGCCCGCCGTGATGACCACCTCGGGCGCACCGCCCAGGCGATTGTCGCCGATGGGCAGCAGCACCAGCGTCCCGCTCGGGGCGAGGACGTCGTTCTCGTAGTGGGTGTCGAGCCAGAGCGCGCTGCCGCGCAGGCGCAGCCACTCGTTCGCCTGGTAGATGCTTTCCGCCTCCAGACCGGTGACCTGCGCCCCTTCGCCGTTGATGAGCACGTTGGCGCCGGACGCGGTATCGATGTAGGACACCTGGACGTTGTCGTAGGAATAGTGGAACACGGCGCCGTTCACACGCAGCGCTTTGGTGATGTCCCATTTGAAGCCGCCCTCGTAGGATGTCAGCTCCTCGGGATCCACCGCCGGCGTCGACGGATTCGCCGGGTTGAGCAGGGCGCCCTTGAAGCCGGTGACGACCCCGGCGTAGGCGAGGAACCCGTCGCGTTCGTATTCGAGGCGCGCGGTGTAGGTCGCCTGCGAGGAGTCCACCTCGCGGCGGCCGACGTTGACTTGCCCTGGCAGGGTCGTCGGCCGGGTCGGAACGACGGCGTCGATGATCCCGTTGGATTCCTCGGTGTAGCGCGCGCCGCCCGTCACCGACCAGGGCCCGGATATCGGTACCGTCGCCTGCCCGAACACGGATTTCGAGTCCACCTTCCAGACGTTGTCCCCGGCGATGAAGGACAGCCCGCCCGGCAGATCGGCCGACAGAACGCTCTTGCCGCGGCTGTTGTAGTAGCTCACGCCGCCGACCCAGCGGATCGGCGTGTCGATCGAGCTGATCTGCAGGTCCTGCTGGAAGTCACGGAACGGATAGGAGGCCGAGAACCCGATCGACCCGCCTTCCAGACCCGGCGGATAGGAGGTCGGCGAGGCGGTGATGAAGTCGATCGCGATGCGATTGAGGGCATCCGTATAGGACGTCAGCGTGGAAACCTCGACCCGATCGAAGCGATAGGTGATGCCCAGCGATCCGCGGTTGGTTTCCAGGGCGTTGAAGGATCCGGGCAGGCCCTCGCCGGGCAGTATTCCGTTCTGCCAGCCGTTGCGCAGGTTCGAATAGGTCTCGTAGATGTCGCGCGAGAATTGCAGGCCCGCCGCCGCCGCACCGGCCTGCACCGGGGGCACACCGAACGCCTGCAGCGTCGCTGCGTAGTACGCCTGCGTGCCGTTCAGCGTCCCGGCGATCGGAATGTCCAGGCCGACCGCCTGCAGGCCCAGCCCGGCGCGGTCCTCCTGGTCGTAGTGCGAGGCGCGGCCGACGATCCGCAGCCGATCGTTCGGCTCGAAGGTCAACGCGCCGGTGATGCCCCAGCTATCCGCGTCGTTGAAATCGTCGGAGTGGTACCCCGTCCCCGGCGGGTTGATGTTCTCGACGTAGCCGTCGTGAGTGCGCCGGTACGCCTTGACGTAGCCGGCGAACATGTCGCCCATCGATCCTGACAGCGACCCCGAATAGGTCTGCGCGTCGTAATTGCCGTACTCGAACTTGCCCTCGCCACTGAACGGATCCCCCGGGCGTGGGGTACGCGTGCTGATCACGATCGCGCCGCCGGTCGCATTGCGGCCGTAGAGCGCGCCTTGCGGTCCCTTCAGGACCTGGATCTGCTCGGCGTCGTCGAACATGAACGACAACCCGGTCTGCTGACCGATGTAGATCCCGTCGAGATAAACGGCGACGCTGGTGAACTGTCCCCCCCCGGCGTTGACGCTGCCGACGCCGCGGATGAAGGGCGAGGTACAGCAACCGGTCTGGCCGACCGTCAGTGAGGGTGTCGCGCGCTGCAGTTCCATCATGTTCGACACGCCGCGCGAATCGAGATCCTCGGCCATCAGCGACTGCACCGCGACCGGCACCTTCTGCAGGTTCTCCGTGCGCCGCTGGGCAGTGACCGTGACCTCCTCGAGCAGCGCCGAGCCGCCCGTGGACTCGGCGGCACCGGCAGTCCCTGCGGCAAGTGAAGCGGCTACCGCCGCCAGGCGAATCGTTCGCGCGGAAATGATCATCCCAAGCCCCTTTCTCGTTATCGGCCGGCGGCACGGACGGCGCCGGACACCCCGTGCGGACGCCGCGGGTGTACGCGGGCGCAGGGTAGATTCCGCCCTCCGGTGCGTCTTGATGGGACGCGACAGATCTGCCGCGGAATGCGACACGATCGCGTCCGCCCGGCTCCCGGCGGGCGTGCAGGTGCTACTGCGCGGTATAGCCGCCGTCGGCGACCATGGCGTGCCCAGTCACGAAGGCGGCGGCGTCCGAACACAGCCAAAGCGCCACCTCGGCGATCTCGGCCGGCTCGGCTATCCCGCGCAGCGGCGCATAGTTCGACAGGCGTGCGCGGATCTCCGGGCTCATCGACATCGCCTGTTCGACCATCGCGCTGCGGGTGACCCCCGGGCACAGGGCGTTGACCCGGACCCCCCGCCCGGCGTACTGCAGCGCGGCCGCCTTCGTCAGCCCGATGACTCCATGCTTGCTGGCGGTGTACCCCTGCAGAATAGGATCGGGTTGACTGATCACGCCCAGCACCGAGGACATGTTCACGATCGCGCCCTTGCCGCGCGCGAGCATGTGCGGGATCTCGTACTTCATGCACAGCATCTGGCTGACGAGATTGACGTTCAGCACCCGGCGGAAAACCTCCTCGTCCCACTCCGAGTCCCGCGGGTCCATGATGCCGGCGTTGTTGAAGGCACAATCCAGGCCGCCGTACCGGGCCACCGTCCGTTCCACCAGGGTCTGCACGTCGGCCGCGACCGACACGTCCCCGGCATGGGCGAACGCTTCGCCGCCGGCGCCGCGGATGACGTCGACGGTCGCCTGCGCGGCACCGGCGTCAAGGTCGGAAACCGCCACGCGCGCACCGCGCGCCGCAAACTGCGTCGCCGCGGCCCGGCCGATCGAGCCGCCGGCACCGGTGACGATGACGACCTTGCCCTCGAACGAGAAACTCATTGCACGCTCCGGTGCGCCGAAAGTCCCGGCGCGCTTCAGGCCCTGTCGAACGCCACGTAAAGCGCCTTTGGGCCGTACGAGAAAAAGTGAGCCTCGCGCAGCACGCCGGCCTCGCCCCGCGCCAGGCGGAAGCTGCGCAGCCGCTCCAGCAGGCGGGTGAAGGTGATGCGCATCTCGCCGCGCGCGAGCATGTTGCCGACGCAGGTGTGGGGGCCGAAGCCGAACGTCATGTGACGCTTGGAGTTCTGCCGTTCGAGGTCCAGGACGTCGGGTTGCGGAAACTGCGCCGGATCCCGGTTCGCGGCGCCCCATTTGAGCACGACTACCGATCCCTTCGGGACCTGGACCCCGCCGATGTCGAGATCCGCCCGCGCCTCGCGGAACAGGCCCTGCACCGGCGCATCCAGACGCAGAACCTCCTCGACGAAATTGCCCATCAGGGACGGATCCGCGCGCAGCCGCTCCTGCAGTGCCCGATCCTGGCACAGCCGCAGCATCGCGCTGGTCATGGCGCTGGCGGAAGTGTCCTTGCCGCCCGTGAGGGCCTGTTCCACCATCGCCGCGATCTCGCGCATGGTCATCCTACGGCCGCCGATCTCGGCGTTGGCGAAATCGCTGAGCAGGCATTCCCGAGGCTCGCGCCGATACTCCTCGACCTTGCGCGCGGCGTACTGGTGCAGCTTGCAGATCGTATGCACCAGTGTCTTTTCGCGTTCCGGTTCCAGCGACTGATCCTGGTGCGCCATCACCGCGTCGGACCATTCGTCGAGCACGTGGCGATCGGAGAGCGGCATGCCCAGCTGGTCGGCGATGACCGACAGCGTCAGCTTGGTCGCGACCGCGGACCGGAACTCGATCTCCCCACGCCCGGCGATTTCATCGACGATCTGGTCGACGATCCCCTCCAGGTAGGATTCCATCGCCTTCACCCGCGCCGGGGAGAAGGACTTGTCCACGAACGAGCGGTAGAAGGCGTGGTCCGGCGGATCCGACACGACCAGCACCGGCGTGGGCAGGAAGCCCTCCTCGTTCCAGATCCTGTCGATCTCGTCCTGGTGCGCGGACTTGGTCTTGCACATCAGCACGCCGGTGAAGCTGGACAGATTCGCTGTGTCGGCCGAGAGCCGGCGCACCAGTTCGTAATCGGTGACGAAAAACCAGCCCGTGGCCGGGTCACGATAGGCGGCGGTTCGGGCGCGCACGGCGTCGTAGGCCGGGAACGGGCACAACTGCACGTCCGGATCCAGGAAGCTGATCGGCTCTTTCATCCTCGACTCCTCCCGCACGGGCGCGGCGTTCGAATGACCGGCGGCGCTGCTTTCTTTATAGGGGCTCGGCGCGGGGCCGATCTTGATTCCTGGCGACAAATCCCGGACCGGCTGCGACGCCGCGGCGGGCAGGTCCCCTCAGGCCGAGTCGCGCAGCGCCGCCCTGGACTTGCGAACCTGGCGCGGCGAGGCGGAAAACCAGCGCTGGCAACTCCGGGTGAGCACGGAGGTCTCGCTGTAGCCCAGCAGCATCGCAATCTTGGTCAGCGGCAGGTCCGACTCGCGCAGGTAGCGCTCGGCGGCGGCGCGCCGGACCTGATCCTTGATTTCGTCGAAGCTGGTGCCCTCGTCGCGCAGGCGCCGCTGCAGCGTCCGCGGATGCATGCCCATCTGCGCGGCGATGGTGTCGTGGGTGCAGGTGCCATGCGGCAGCAACCGCGTCGCCAGCGTGCGCACGGTGGCGACGAAGGTCTGCTGGCGCGCGGGATAGCGGGACGCGATGTAGCACGAAGCCATCTCGGAGAGGCGCGGGTTCTGCCCGCCGATCGGGTGGTCGAGATCGCGATCGTCGAAGAAGATCGCGTTGTACGGCTGGCCGAACCGCACCGGGCCGCCGAAGAACCGCCGATAGACCGCTGCCGGCGCCAGCGGTTCGTGCGTGAACCAGGTCTCGCGCGAACCGAATCGCCCTCCCGAGAGCGCCAGCACCGCATGGTGGGTGAGACCGAGCGCGTTCTCCACCGTCTGGCGCTGGTTCGGTACCCGCTCGAGCAGGATCTCGAATCGCATGAAGTGCCGGCCGCTGCCGCGGCTGGGCTCGATCCCAATCTGGATGACCGGGCTGTAGACCTGCAGATGCGCGGCGCAGAAACGGTAGGCCTCGCCGACCGTGGACGCGTTGCGCATGGCGACTTCGAGCGGCCCGAGCACGGCCATGCCCCCCTGCCGACCGGCGAGCCGCAGGCCGAAATCCGGGCAGTTCAGGTCGGCTGCGGTGCGTTCCAGCAGGTGGATCATCGAACGGTAGGAAATCACGGCATCCGCGCTCGACAGCGCGTCGGGGTCGATGCGGACGTCCCCGAGCAGGCGGGCCGGATCGCCGCCCAGATCGCGCACGAGATCGACGTAGAGCCTGAGCGCTTCCGTCCGGACGATTCCGTCCGGCGGCAACTGCGGCGCTTTTCGGATGGCTTCTTGCCGGTTCATGGTCAGCCCCGATGGCGATGCCCGGTGCGGGTCGCCCATGCCCGCCGCAGTCTGGAGCGTTCGGGAGGTATCGGCTGCCATCCCGTCCAGGGGCGAGAGAATGATAGCGGCTGGCGCTGCCGGCAGGAATCGACCTCCGGCTTCGGGGGCTCTGAAAGAGGAACGGGTACCCCGACCAGGGCGGAGCGGCGGGGGCGATGCCGGGAAAGCCCGTCCTGGACCATTCCAGGCCGGCGCGCGGTAGGCGGGGTGTGCGTCGCCTGCCCCGCCGCGCGCCGGTCCCGAAGCGCTACAGCCCCAGGTCGAGGATCGGCATGTCGATCGGGCCGGAGACCTTCTTCGCGGCCGGAGTGAGGCGATCGTAGCCCTTGCCACCCAGGTAGCCGTCGATCAGGCGGTGGTAGTTGCTGATCAGGCCCTCGACCTTCTCCGACAGAAGCATGTGCTCGAAGCCCTTGGTGTGCAGGCCCTTCTGCTGCCTGGGCAGGTTCGAGTAGTCCTGGGCCGGAATTTCCGGGATCACCGGCGCATCATGCGGCAGCGGCGTCGGCGTCCTGATCGGCGGCGGCTCCTGGCCCGGCGGAAAGCGCGTCAGCGACCAGAGCTCGAACAGGCATTCCTCCGGGCCGAGCGGGCGAATGCGGTAGGAGGACGCGCTGCTGTAGGTCGGCAGCAGGAAGAAGTGCGGGAAGCAGAAATTGACCGGTTCGTCGCGGTCGGTCTCGTCAATGAAGTTCAGGTCGGCCACGTCCAGGCCAGCGCTGCGGTGCCACTTCATCACCGCCTCGTTCAGCGTGCGGCGCCAGGTCTTCATCGCCCCGGCCGGATCGGAAGGCAGCCTGGTGTCGCGCAGCCCCTCGGCGATGCGGATGTCCTTTTCGTCGGTCATGCCGGACATGCCCCGGTTGAGGATGCGCATGGCGTTCAGGTTGGCATCGATGTACTGCCGCGCGTCCACCGCGGTGACCGGCGGCGCGTCGACCCGCATCGTCCAGTGCCGGTTGCCCTTGAAGTCATCCGGCTGGCGTCCGTACGTCGCCCCCCTGCCGCGCGGAATATCCGGCCCGAGCAATTGCGGGTGCGTGGCCATGACGTGGTAGCCCTCCATGAAGGCCTCCATCGCCAGCTTCCAGTTGCACGGGATCTTCATCGCGAACCAATGCTCCACGCGCAGCGTATCCACGTGCCAGGGGTCGTGCAGATCCGCGAACGAGGCGATCGAATCGCGCAGCGGTGGGGCATTGTCGTCCATGTTGATGAAGGCGCAGCCGCCCCAGGTTTCCACCCGGCACTCGCGCAACCTGAGCTCATTCGGATCCAGGGCGTCCTTCTTGAACAGCTCCTCGCCGAAGACGAAGGTGCACTGGCCCTCGACGTTCCAGGCCCAGCCGTGGAACGGGCACACGAACCCGCCCGGCCGGCAGCCGCGATCCTTGGCGAGCTGCACGCCGCGGTGACGGCAGTGATTGTGGTAGGCCTTGATCGTCCTGTCGTCCACCCGCAGCACGATCACGGACTGGTCGAGATTCTCGTAGACCACGTAGTCGCCACGCTTGGGGATCTCCTCCAGGCGGCAGGCCATCTGCCACACCCGCGGCCAGAGCCGCTCACGCTCCAGATCGAAGAACGCCTGATCGTAGTAGCGCTTGGCCGGGATGCGATCCGGGCTGGTGACGGGATACGGGAACGGCAGCGGCTGGTCGCCGCGCGGTACGGTGGCCATCGTCTTCTTCCTCCAGGCACGTCGGGGCGGCGGTCGCCGGCGACGAGACGCGGCTCCCGGACGACGAGAGGCTATTGCCCCACCCCACCCCCAACCTGATCTGGATCAACAAACAAAAACGGGGTCGGAGTGAATTTCCGGTCCGGCCCGGTCCCGACCGCGAAAATCACTCCGACCCCGTTTCGGCGCGCCACAAAAAGGGGTCGGAGTGAATTGGGAAAACGTCCGGTCCGAGTTGCGCCGGATTCCAAATTCACTCCGACCCCTTTTTGTGGCGGGATTCGAGGGTGTCCCAGAGTTCGAGTTTCTCCATGAGGCGGGATTCGATCTCGGCCACGCGCTCGTGGTCGGCCCGGATCGCGGCCGGATCGCCGCGGTAGTAATCGGGTGCCTGCATGCGCTCCGCGAGCGCCTTCTGCTCCGCTTCCAGCGCCTCGATCTCGCCGGGCAATGCGTCCAGCGCACGTTGATCCTTGTAGCTCAGCTTGGCGGGCGCGACCGGGCGCGCGCGGATGCGTTCGGCGCCGTCCCTGGGTTCGGCCGCGGGCGTCGGAGCGCGCGCCGGAGCCGGCTGCGGGCGCTGGACGAGCCAGTCCGAGTAGCCGCCGGGGTACTCGCGCCAGCGGCCGTCGCCCTCGGCGACCAGCGTCTGGGTGGCGACATTGTCGAGGAAAGCGCGGTCGTGGCTCACCAGCAGCAGCGTGCCGGTGTAGTCCTGAAGGAGCTGCTCGAGCAATTCGAGCGAGTCGATGTCCAGGTCGTTGGTCGGCTCGTCGAGGACCAGCAGGTTGGCCGGCCGCGCGAACAGCCGGGCGAGCAGCAGGCGGTTGCGTTCCCCGCCCGACAGCGCCTTGACCGGCGTGCGCACCCGTTCGGGCGGAAACAGGAAGTCGGCCATGTAGCTCGCGATGTGCCGCCTGCGTCCCTCGACTTCGACCCAGTCCGAACCCGGACTGATCGTGTCGCCGATGCTGCGCTCGGGGTCGAGTTGCGCGCGCATCTGGTCGAAGTAGGCGATCGCGAGATTCGTCCCGAGGCGGACCTCGCCGGAGTCCGGGGCGAGTTCGCCAAGGATGAGGCGAATGAGCGTGGATTTCCCGGCGCCATTGGGGCCCAGCAGGGCGAGCCGGTCGCCGCGCATCAGGCGCAGGTCGAGATCGCGCACCACGACCCGGTCCGCGAAGCGCTTTTCGACCCCGGTAAGCTCCGCCACCAGCCGGCCCGAACGCTCGCCCGCGTCGACCGTCATGCGCACGCTGCCCAGGCGTTCCCGGCGCGCCTCGCGTTCGCGCCGCAGCGCCTCCAGGCGCCGCACCCGGCCCTCGTTGCGCGTGCGCCGGGCCTTGATGCCCTGGCGTATCCACACCTCCTCCTGGGCCCAGAACTTGTCGAAGCGCCGGTTCGAGGCGTCCTCCGAAGCATCCTGGTCGCGGCGGATGCGCTCGTACGCCGCATAGTTGCCGGCGTAGGAGCGCAGCAGGCCGCGGTCCAGCTCGACGATCCGCGTGGTCACCCGATCCAGGAACCGGCGATCGTGGGTGACGACGATCGCGGCCGGCACAGCCAGCAGCAGATCCTCCAGCAGCGCGATGGCGTCGATGTCCAGGTGGTTGGTGGGCTCGTCCAGCAGCAGCAGATCCGGCCCGAGCGCGAACGCCAGCGACAGCGCGGCGCGCTTGCACTCCCCGCCCGAGGCACGGCCGGGGTCCAGGCCCGGATCCAGGCCGAACCGATGCAGGTACTCGCCGAGCCGGGCCTCGATCTTCCAGCGCTCCGGATCGTCGCCGTGGGCGTCGATGCGCCCGCGCAGTTGCAGGCATTCGAGAAGCGTGGGTGCTTCCGGCAGCGCCGGCTCCTGCTCGACGGCGGCGATGCGCAGCCCGGCCTGCACCCGCCGCTGCCCGTCGGCGAGCGACTCGCTGCCCTCGATCACCCGCAGCAGGGACGACTTGCCCGTGCCGTTGCGGCCGATGAGGCCGATGCGCTCGCCCGCTTCCAGGGCGAAGTTGGCGCGATCCAGCAGCGGATGCATGCCGTAGGCGAGTTCGGCGTCGATCAGCGTGACGAGTGCCATGGTCCGGATTGCAGGGCGGGCCCGCGGCGGCGCCACGGGCGGGAGGGGAATTCTAATCGCTCCCCGCCCCATTTCGCGCCGGCCCCGCTACACTGGACCACCCGGCCCGGGCTCCCGGCCCCGGCACCCGCAACCGAATCAACGGAGAATCGAACGATGGCCCTGAAGCGCGAACGCAACGGCGCGGTGGAAATCCTGACGCTGAACCGCCCCGAGCAACGCAACGCGATGAACCCCGAGATGATCTACGCGCTGGACGACGCATTCAACGAATGCGAGCGCGACCCGGCGGTGCGCGCGATGATCCTCACCGCGGCCGGCGACAAGGCGTTCTGTGCCGGCATGGATCTCAAGGCCTTCGCCGAGGCCGGCGGCGCGGACATGTTCGCGAAGAAGGAGCCCACCGGCTTTCGCAACTTCAACGAAGGCCGGCTGACCAAGCCGATCATTGCCGCGGTGCAGGCCACGGCGGTCGCAGGCGGCTTCGAACTGATGATGAACTGCGACATCGCCGTCGCTGCCGAAACCGCGAAATTCGGCATCCCCGAGGTCAAGCGCGGCCTGTTCGCGGCCGGCGGCGGCGTGCTGCTGCCCGCACGCATCCCGCTCGCGGTGGCCCTGGAACTGGGCCTGACCGGCGATCCGATCGACGCCCGGCGCGCCTACGAACTGGGCATCGTCAACCGCGTCGTGCCGGCCGCCGAGGTGCTCGCCAACGCACTGCAGATCGCCAACCGCATCGCCGAGAACGGCCCGCTGGCGATCGCCGCCACCAAGAAGCTGATGTACGCCACCGCCACCCGCGGCGCCGACGTCGGCCGCCTGCTCATGGCCGGCGAGCAGGAGAAGGTGTTCAAGAGCCAGGACGCGATGGAAGGCGCCAAGGCCTTCGGGGAGAAGCGCACGCCGCAGTGGCGGGGGGTCTGATCGCGCACGGAGGCGCCCGCGCATCGCCCGGGAGGGCGGCAGATGACGGAGTCGGGAAATGGACTCGCAGCCGGGGCCGCCCTCGCGGCACTGCTGCTCTTGCCTGGCGCGGCCCAGGCCGGCCAGGTCACGTTCTATGTTCGTGGAAACCTGACGCAGGTCGAAGACGATCCGACGCTTGCCTACGTCGACGGTCTCCAGGTCGGCGAACGCGTCCTGGTCAAGTACACCTTCGATACGCAGACTCCGAACGCACTGGCCGGGACATTCAGCGGCAGCACGATCGGAGCCTATGAAGGTGCAGTCACTGCATTGTCCGCCGTTGCCGGTACGAGCCGGTTCGATCTCGCGCCGGCGCTGGGCATCACCGCCAACCGCATCAACATCGGCAATCCGTTCATTACCCCGGACACGGAATTCATCGACGGCTACTCGGTCACACTGAACCGCACCAGCGGCCCCGGACCCGGCGCGCCGACGGAAAACTTCGGGCTCAGCCTGAACGGCGACACTTCCGCGCTCGACTCGAACGCATTGACTGCCGTCCCGCCGGACGCCTCGCGCTTCTCGACCCGCCGGATCGCCTTGTCGTTCATCCAGTCCACGGGACCGCAAACGCTTCCACGTGTCGACGGCTGGGTCGCTTCGATCCGTTCGATTTCGACCGTGCCGTTCGACACCTCCGCACCGGCGGTGCGCGACGCCTACCTCGGCCCGGCGACGGACGACAAGCTCAATGCGGCGCTGGACGGCCTGGAGATCGCACTGGCGGGCTTGCAGGGCGCTGCCGTCGATCCGATCGCGTCCAACTACACCGCCGGGTTCAGCGCCACCTGCCTGTGCGGACCGGGCGGTTACAACGCACCGGTCACGTCCGGCTTCCTGGACGTGACGACCGATGCCGATTTCGGCGCACCCGGGGCAGCCGTGACGCTCGACGGCGTGACGTTGACGACGCTTGCGTCGTTCACCACCGCCCGCGAGTTCATCGTGGGCACGAGCGGCGCGAACGTGAATACCGCCGGATCGGAATTCCAGATTGCGGGCGCACTCACCGCGAACGGTCCGCTGCTCAAGACCGGCCCGGGCATCCTCGGTCTTTCCGGCGGCAACACCTGGCACGACAACCTGATCATCGAACAAGGACGGGTCCGCGGCACCACCTCCAGCCTGGGGGCGGATATCGTGTTTCCGAGTGCCTTCGAGGTTGCGACGCTCGAATTCGCGCAGGATTTCGCCGGAACCTACGCGAATCGGATCATCGGCGCCGGTTTCATCGAGAAGACCGGCACGGGCGTGGTCACGCTGACGCGCGATCACGGCTTCGACGGGACCACCACGGTGCTCGCCGGCGGGCTCGCATTGGCGGGGCCCGGGTACATCAGCGGCAGCCACGTATCGGTCGCCGGCGGCGCGACCTTTGATATTTCCGCGGCCGACGGTAATCGGGGCATCCTGTCGCTGTCGGGCGCCGGTGCCGTCGCGCTCGGATCGAACGCCCTGAGAGTCGACGGCAGCGCTGCGTTTATCGGGTCGATCTCGGGCTCCGGGGGCCTGTCCGTAGCCGAAGGTCAGTCCCTGACGCTCGGCGGCGCCAACACCTACACCGGACCCACTTCGCTCCGCGGCAGTGTGCTGCTGACGGGTCCCGGCCGACTGAGTTCGGCAACGATCGTTTCGATGGACGACGACGCCGGCTTCAGCATCGCCGGCGCGGACGGCGACCGCGAGATCGGCGGGCTATCCGGCGCGGGCGGCGTCGAACTCGGAGCGAACACGCTGACCACGGGCGGCAGCGGCGTCGACATGACCTATTCCGGCACCGTGTCCGGATCCGGCGGCCTGACCAAGACCGGCCTGGGCTTGTTGATGCTGGACGGAACGTTGAACTACACGGGAACGACGACGATCGCGGGCGGCACGCTCATCGCGCGGGCGAACCTGCGCTCGGATCGGATCGTGAACGACGCGACCCTGGAACTCTTCCAGCCCGGCGAATTACCGCTGCCGATCGATGCCTATTCAGGCGACATCAGCGGCACCGGCCAGGTGCGCATCACCGGTTCCGGCGCGGTCTGGCTGCGCGGCCACAACAGCTACGGCGGCGGTACCGAGGTGCTCGGCGGCACCCTGCTCGGAAATACCGACAGCCTGCAAGGGACCATCGTCAATCAGTCGGTGCTGGGCTTTTACCAGGTGACCGACGGCACCTTCACCGGATCGATCAGCGGCAGCGGCAGCGTGGTCCAGTACGGACCGGGCGTACTCTCGCTGGGCGGCACGAACACCTACACCGGCGGCACCAGCGTCGTCGGCACCGTGCGGATCTCCGGCGACCGCAACCTCGGCGATCGGTCTGCGTTGCTCGCGCTCGAAGGCGGCACGCTCGCGACCGGCGCCATCGATTTCATGATCCGTCCGCTGCACCTGGGCGAGGATGGCGGCACGATTGCCATCGACCGAGGCGGCTCGTTCACGCTCGCCGGCCCGGTCTCGGGGCCGGGCACGCTTCGCAAGACCGGCGATGGCAGCCTGCTACTGCTCGGCAGCGGCACCTACACCGGAGGCGCCGTGGTCGAATCCGGCCTTCTCGGCGGCACGACGCAATCGCTGGTCGGCGACATCGACAACCGCTTCCTGCTCGCCTTCCTGCAGAGCCCGTTCGGACCCGCCGACGGCACCTTCCAGGGCAGCATCCACGGCCGCGGGGCGGTCGCGGTCGCGGGCACCGGAACCGTCCGCTTCGCTTCCGCCAACAGCCACCTGGGCGGGACATTCGTTTCCGGCGACGCGCGCCTGCGGATCGCCACCGATGACGCTCTGGGCGCACGTGGCACCCCCCTGGTCCTGAGCGCGGGTACGCTCGTCCTCGACGCCGACATCGAAAGCTCCCGTCCGGTGTTGACGCTCCCGTTCCCTGAAATAGCGGGGGATCAAACCGAGCCCGAATTCCCCGACGGCGGCACCTTAGACACAGGCACGTACACGCTGCGGTTGAGCGGCCCGCTGGAGGGCCCCGGCGGCTTGCGCAAGCTGGGCAGCGGCGCGATGGCGATCGAAACCGTGGCGCGCTACGCGGGACCGACGCTCGTGCAAGCCGGTACCTTGCGATTGATGGGCTCGCTCGCCGGCGACGTCATCGTCGCCTCGGGCGCGCGCCTCGAAGGCGGTGGAAGCCTCGGCGGCAATCTCACCCTGCAACCGGGCGCGACACTGGCGATGACGGTCGCCGCGGACGGCAGCGCGCAGGCTCCGCGCCTGGCCGGCACGACCGCATCGGCCGCGGTCGCGGGCGCGACGCTGGACGTGCATGCGATCCCCGGCGCGTACCGCGTGCGGACGGACTACACGGTGATCGAGGCGCCGGGCGGCATCAGCGGTACCTTCGCGGACATCGACACCGATCTCGCCTTCCTGACACCCGCGCTCGAATACGCCGCCGACCGCATCGTCCTGACACTGCGACGAAACGACGTCGACTACGTGCAGGCCGCCGTGTCCGCCAATCAACGCGCCGTCGCGACCACCCTCACTCGGCTCTCGCGCGATGCGCAGGGCGATGCGATCGCGGTGCTCGACGCCTTGAATGGCCTCGACGCCACCGGTGCGGCGACGGCGTTCGAAGCAATCTCGGGCGGCAGCCTGAACAACCTGGCCAGCGTGGCGCTGGCAGGGCAACAGGCCGTCGCACGCGCGGCAATCGGGCGCATGAACAATCTCGACAGCGCACTGCCTTCGGCAGCCGCGCTCGCCGCCGTGCATGAAGCCTCCCTCGCGTTCAACGAGATCGGCCGCCGGGGCGACGGCAGCGCCCTGTATGCGGCCGCGCTCGCGGCGAGCGCCGTCGACACGGATCCGGCCGAACACGGCTGGTGGCTGCGCGGTTTCGGCAGCATCGCCCGCTTCGCCGGCTCGACCGGTACCAGCGACGTCGCCGCGCAGTCCGCGGGAGTGGTCGGCGGCCTCGACCAGCGCCTGGAGAACGGCGCGGTGATCGGGTTGTTCGCCGGATACGACGCGCCCGAGATCAGCCAGGATCGCCCATCGTCCGCCACTTCAATCGAAGCCGTGCAGATCGGCGCGTATGGCCGGACGCAATGGCACGGGGTGCAGGTCGACGCCGTCGCCGGTTACTCCGCCCAGCAGTACGAGTCCAGGCGCTCCATCGCACTCGGCGCGACGACGCGGCAGGCGCTGTCGGAATTCGGCGGCCACACCTGGAATCTGCACCTGGAAGCCGGCCGGCCGCTCGCATCGTTCCCGGCGCTGGCGCCGTTCGCCGCGGTCGAATGGACCCGGCAGTTCCGCGAAAGCCATCGCGAATCCGGCGCGGGCGTACTCGACCTCGCCGTGGATTCGACGCGTAGCGACGCCATACGCTCGACGATCGGGTTCGACTGGTCATCCAGCCGTGCAACTGCGGCCGGCTCCCGGGTGGCCGTCGACGCGCGCCTGGGCTGGTCGCACGACTTCGCCGGGCGGCCGCGCAGCACCGTGAGCCTGGGCGGCGATCCGCAAGCGGCGGGGATACTCGTGTCTGGCAGCAAGGCCGGGCGCGATAGCGCCGTCGTGGGCGTGTCGCTCGGCCTGCAGCGCGGCAACGGCCTGACGGTCTTCGGCGCCATCGATGCCGAATTCGGCGGCGACCGGCAGGTCGCCAGCCTCTCGGGCGGGATCCGGTATCGCTGGTGACGCCCGAACGGCTGCGCGTACGTGCAGCGCGGTTGACCGGCCTTGGCGAACACCTTCGTGGACGGCGCGACCTCGCCAGGGCGAGTCGCGTGCCCGGCGATACGGCTGCGGTTTCCCGCCGGCATTCCTGGCACACGCCGGTTTTGCTGTATATACTTACAGCATTCGTGCCGTTCAACAGGAAGCCCGAATGCAAGCGACCGACCGTGCCGCGCCGGAACCCACCGTTGGCGTACGCCCGCTCGCCGACATCGAAGCCGAAATCACCACCCTGGCGGCGAACATCAATGCCGCGACGTACCGCTGGCTCGTTCTGATCGCCGAATTCGATCGCCGCGCGGGTTGGGAGGGCATTGGCATCCTGTCCTGCGCGCACTGGCTCAACTGGCGCTGCGGCGTCGACCTCGGCGCCGCGCGCGAGAAGGTACGGGTCGCACGGGCGCTCGAAGCGCTGCCTCGGATCGGCGCGGCGTTCGCGTCCGGTACGCTCAGCTATTCCAAGGTGCGGGCCATGACCCGCATCGCCACGACGCAGAACGAAGACTGGCTGCTCATGATCGCCCGCCACGGCACGGCGGCGCACGTCGAAAAGCTGGTCCGCGGTTACCGGCGCTCGGTAAGGCTGGCGGAGGCCGGGCGGGCGCGGGCCGCGCACGAGAACCGCTACCTGCGCTACCACTACGATGACGACGGCACCCTGGTGCTCGAAGCGCGGCTGCCGGCCGAAGTCGGCGCGCTCGTATTGAAGGCGCTCGACGCGGCGGACCAGGCGCTGCGCGCCGATGGCGGCATCGACGCCGCCGAGACTCGTGAGTGGAGCCGGCTGCTGCGGGAACGCGCAGGCATGGCCGAGCTGGCGGCGGTTGCTGCACCCACGGTCGAGGCCGCCGACAAACGGGACATCCACGCAGAAACCCGACCCGCGCTCGGCGGCGACGTTTCCGCGGAAACGTCGCAGGGTGCAGGCCACGCCCACCGCGAACCGATTGAAATCGCCACACACGCACAGCGGCGCGCCGATGCGCTTGCAGCACTCGCCGAAGCCTGGCTCGCAGGCGGCGAAGGCCAGACCGGCGGTCCGGAGCGCTACCAGGTGATGCTGCACGTTGACGCAGGCGCCTATGCCCGGCACGCCGACGGCCGCTGCGACGTCGACGGCCACGTGCCGCTCGCCGTCGACACGCTGCGCCGCCTGGGTTGCGACTGCGACGTGCTCGTCGCGGTCGAGGACGGCGCC
Organism: Gammaproteobacteria bacterium; assembly: GCA_050183625.1. Taxonomy (GTDB): domain Bacteria; phylum Pseudomonadota; class Gammaproteobacteria; order JADZEE01; family JADZEE01; genus JBFXBD01. The sequence continues at coordinate 11,709 of JBFXBD010000012.1, read as the reverse complement.
GGGCACGTGCTCGACATCGGCCGCAGGACGCGCGCGATCCCGCCCGCGATGCGCCGCGCCCTGATCGTACGCGACCACGGTTGCCGGTTCCCCGGCTGCACGGCGCATCGTTTCGTCGACGGGCACCACATCGACCACTGGGCGGCCGGCGGTGCCACGCGGCTCGACAATCTCGTGCTGCTATGCCGGCGGCACCACCGGCTCGTGCACGAGGGCGGCTGGAGCGTCACCGCACTCGCCGGCGGCGCGATCGAATTCGATGCGCCGGGGCGTGGCCGCGTGCCCGCGACACCGGCTCTGCCATCCGCCGATGCCGACCTGCGCGATGCGAACGCGCGGCTGGGCTGCACCATCGATCCGCGCACCGGCGAACCACGCTGGTACGGCGAGCGCATGGACTACGGCGCGGCGATTGGTCATTTGTGGAGCCTCGCGGAGCACCAACCGGCGGAGATTGGGATGCGGCACTGAGCCGCAGGCGCTCGCGAATTCGCGCTGCATTTCCAGCGACGCCGTCTGGACCTCGCCGGCGGAGCATTCGGACCCCACGCCTTGCAGGTCGGGGCCGCCGGATCCCGTCACCATCGGTCAACCGGCCCCGTGCTCCTCGCGCCATTCGATCCAGCGCCCGTAGCCGTCGCAGTCGGCGAGCACGCTGTGCGCGGGTTCGTCGCCGCGCTCGAACTGCCAGTGTTCGATCCGAACCGGCGGTGCGAGCCCGCGCTTGAAGCGCGCGGAGATCTCCTCGATCGAGGTCGTCGTGTCCAGCTCGATGCCGAGCACGTGAATCGGGCGCGCGCGGCTCGCCTCGCGCAGCATCGCGTGCAGGCGCTGCACTGCCTCGCGCGGCCAGTAGATGACGCAACAGGAGTGGAACAGCACCAGCGGGCCGGAAGTCTCGGCCATGAGCGACGGCAACGCCTCGAGTGCGTCGCCGCGCTCGATCCGCAGCGGCCGGGCCGCGGCCAGTTCCAGCGCGGCGCGCAGGCGCGCACGCTCCTCGATCCACTCCGGAAAGATTGAAGCCTCGATCCAGCGCCGCGCATCGGCATCGCGCGCGTCCACCGGCGCGAGATCCACGCCCGCGCGCCAGGCCACGCGCGGCACCGCGGCAGGCGCAGGCATGAAGCCGTTGCGCAACCGCAGTTCCAGCGTCACCGGCGAATCCGCCGGCCCGATGACGCGGCCGTCCGGCGTGCGATAGCGGTAGCGGTCGAACTGCAGGCACAGCCCCGCGCTGCTGCCGATTTCGATCACCGACAGCGGCTCGCCGACGCGGCGCGCGATCCACGCCAGGCCGAGCATCACGAAGTTCGCGCGATCCGCGGCGGTGGTCTGCACCGTGCGCGTGGCGAGCAGATGGGCGAGTTCCGCGCGCCGGCGCAGGCAGAATTCACGGAACACCGGCCAGGCGTCCTCGCGCGGCTTCGGGTGCGCGGCGTAGCTTGGATACCAGGCGGCCAGCGGCTCGTCCGGGTGCAGGCCGAGCAGGTACTGCACGGAATTGAACAGCATGTACCCCATGTGCTGGCCCGGGCGCACACCCATGGCGATGCCGAGCAGTTCGTCGTCCGCGGCGAGATGCTCGCACAGCGCCGCTTCGAGGAACGAGTCGTGGCAGGCGAGCGTGTAGGCCCAATGCCCCATCAGCGTGCGGGCGGCGGCGAGATCCGACTCGTGCAGCCTGACCATCAGCGCATAAGGCGGAAGCAGTTTCGGACTTCCTGCACGAACAGCCCGGGCTGTTCGAAGGCGGCGAAGTGGCCGCCCTTGTCGAGCTCGTTGTAGTAAACGAGCCTGGAGAAGGCGTTCTCGACCCAGCGCCTGGAGGCCCGGAAGATCTCCTTGGGGAAGATCGAGACCCCGGACGGGACCGACGGCCTGGAGGTGAACCCGGATCGCATGCTCTCCCAGTACAGCCGCGCCGAGGACGCGCCTGCGTTGGTCAGCCAGTACAGCATCACGTTGTCGAGGATTTCGTCGCGCGCCAGCACGTTCTCGGGGTGGCCGTTGCAATCGGTCCAGAAGTAGAACTTCTCCACGATCCACGCGAGCTGGCCGGACGGCGAGTCGGCCAGGCCGTAGCCGACGGTCTGCGGTCGCGTGCACTGCTGCTTGGAATAGCCCGAGTCCCACTCCTCGTAGAACTTCGCCGCCGCCAGGGCGCTCTTCTCGAAATCGGTGAGGTCGTTCATCTGCTCCGGGCGCGGCTGGCCGAGCGCCAGGTTGACGTGGATGCCCATGCAGTGCACCGGATCCCGGGCGCCGATCGCGGTCGTGACCGCGGAGCCCCAGTCGCCTCCCTGCGCGAAGTAGCGGTCATAGCCCAGGCGCTGCATCAGCACCGACCAGGCATCCGCGATGCGCTCGACCTTCCAGCCGGTGGCCGCCGGCTTGCCCGAGAAACCGTAGCCGGGCAGCGCCGGGATGACGAGGTGAAAGGCGTCCGCCGCATCGCCGCCGTGGCGCGCGGGGTCCGCGAGTGCGTCGATAACCTTGGCGAACTCCACGATCGAGCCGGGCCAGCCGTGGGTCAGCACGAGCGGCCTGGCGCCGGCCTCGGGCGAGCGGATGTGCATGAAGTGGATGTCCAGGCCGTCCACTTCGGTGAGGAACTGCGGCCGCGCGTTCAACAGCGCCTCGCGTGCGCGCCAGTCGTAGCTATCACGCCAGTACGCGCAGAGTTCCTGGACGTAGGACAGCGGGATCCCCTGCGTCCAGTCGACCACGGTCTCGCGCTCGGGCCAGCGGGTGTTCGCCAGGCGCTGCTTGAGGTCCTGCAACGCGGCTTCTGGGATTTCGATGCGGAACGGACGGATCGCGGTGCTCATGCGGGAAGCTCCGGGGGATGGCGGGATGGCGGCGGCCGGATGGCCGGGACGCTGCGATTGTGGCGCCGGCCGCGGCCGGCAGGCAAGCGCCGCCTGTGGCTATAATTCGAGGCCCCACGTATCTCAGATCGGAGCGGATCCCGCATGAACCTGAACGCGTTCGCCGACGGCACGGCCCCGCTGGACATGACCGGCAGCGCCGAATTCCAGAGCCTGTTGCAGAGCGCGGTCGATCTCGGCATCCGCCACGCGCCGCGGGTGCGCTATGTCTCGCGCAACATCGTCGCCCGCCACCTGCGCTTCCACCTGCTGGAGTGGGGCGAGCCGGGCGCGCCGCCGATCCTGCTGCTGCACGGCGGGCACCAGTCGGCGCATTCCTGGGATCTGGTCAGCCTGCACCTGGCGGATCGATTCCACGTGATCGCGGTGGACCAGCGCGGCCACGGCGACAGCGAATGGGCGCGCGACGTGTCCTATTCCAGCGAGGAAATGGCCAGGGACGCCCAGGCGGTCATCGCCGCGCTGGGGCTCACGAAGCCGCTGGTGATGGGCCACTCGATGGGCGGCCGCAACAGCCTGCTGCTGGCGCTGAACGCGCCGGAAGCCCTGCGCGCGCTGGTGGTGGTGGACATCGGCCCGGAGATCTCCGACATCGGCAAGCGCGTCATCTCCAGCTTCGTCGCCGCCAACGAGGAGTTCGAAGACCTCGAGCAGTTCACCGCCAACGTGCGCCGCTACGATCCCTACCGCAGCGCGGAGCACATCGCGCGCACGGTGAAGTACAACCTGTTCCAGCGTGCCGACGGCAAGTACGTGAGCAAGAACGACGGCGCGCCGCGCCGGCTCGGCCTGCTCAAGTCCGCCAATGCCGCCGAGCGGCTGACGCTCGACGGCGTGCGCGATCTGCGCCTGCCGGTGCTGCTGGTGCGCGGAGCGGATTCGAACGTGCTCTCGGCCGAAGCCGCGCAGCGCTTCGTGGACGCTCTGCCGGCCGGCCGGCTCGTGCAGGTGCCGGACTGCGGCCACAACGTCCACGGCCAGAACACGCCCGGCTTCATCGCCGCGGTGACCCCGTTCCTGGACGAAGCCCTGCGCTGAATACGGCCGATGCGCGCGCCCAGGGCCGCCATTGCGACCTGCCTGCTGACGCTATCTTGCGTCGCCGCGGGCGGCGACCGGACGACGATCATCGGCACGCCGACCTGCGCGGCCTGGAACCAGGCGCACGCGGGCACGAAGGCCGCGGGCTCGCCGGCGCTGCAGCAATGGCTGATGGGCTTCGTGAGCGGCATCGCGATGGCGGCGCTGAGCGACTTCCTGGCCGGGGCGCAGCGCGAGCGGCTGGTGCGCCAGGCCAGCGAGTTCTGCAAGGCCCACCCGCGCAACGATCTCGCCGACGCCGGGCTGGCGATCGTGGGCGATCTGCGCGCGCGCGAACGCTGAATCAGAGGCCGCTCTGCGCCTCGGGCGGCACCGGGAAGGTCCGCGGCATGTCCTCGGGCAGCGGGTTCGCCATGCCCGCCAGGCCGACATGGCCGAACAGTCCGGCACCGTCGTACAGGTTCACGTTCGAGGTGCACAGGCCGGCGTACTCGCCGAAGCCGGCGCATTCCATGCAGATCCAGTCGCTCACCGGCGCGCGCACGAGGTGGATCGTAAGCTCGCCGTTGATGAAGCCGCGCAACGGCCCCGCGCGTGACATGAGCCCGATGCCATTGGCGCAGTCCGCGAGCGTGCCGGCGTGTTCGATCGGCGTCAGCGGCCGCCCGGGCAGCAGTGCGTACGGCACCCGCAGCCACGCGGCGGCGGGCTGGCCGACGTAGGGCGTGCGCAGCAGGCGGCACTGGATCCCGGTGTGGTAGAGGATGCGATCGTCCGGGCGCCCGAGCCACGGCCCGATCGGCACCTGCTCCCAGCCGGCGGCGGGGTTCGATGCCGGCAGGTCGGCCGCGGCGACGGGCGGCGCGGCGGCGGCGTCGAAACTCTGCATCACCGCGTCCGCGCGCGCGACGCGGGCCTGGCCATCGTAGAGCGAGACCTCCACATAGCGTACGCGGCGGCCGTCGCGCACGACCTGGGTGTCGAACGACAGCGGCGCCACGGGCACCGGGCGCAGCAGGTCGATCGCGATCCGGGTGGTGAACAACCCCGGTTCGCGCGCTGATTCGACCAGATGCGTGAGCAGCGCGCCGGTCGGCCCGCCGTGCAGGAATTCGCGGTTCCATGGGCCGCGTGCCCGATCGGTGGGCATGAAGCAGCCGGACTCGTACGTGAACATCGACTCCACGGGATTCTCCGCAATTCGCACCGGCGACGACCGCATGATAATCGCAAGCGTCCTTGCCGGCGCAGCGCCCCCGTCATTGCGAGGTCGCGCAGCGGCCGCGGCAATCCAGGCGGCCCGGACGAATCCGACGCCGCATGGATTGCTTCGCTGCGCTCGCAATGACGGCGGACGGTGCATGGACGCGGTCGGCCGGAGCGCGGCCCGGTTCGGAATTGCAACGACGGTGGCGACGGGCGTGCGCGTTCAACCGGCGGCGAGGCGGGCGGTGGCGCGGGCGATCGTGAGTTCCTCGTCGGTGCGGATCACGCGCACCCGCACGCGGCCGGCGTCGGCCGAAATGAGGCCGGCATGGACGCGGTTGCGCGCCGGATCCAGGTCGATGCCCAGGAAGCCCAGGCCGGCGCAGATCCGCGCCCGAACCTCGGCCCCGTTCTCGCCGATGCCGCCGGAGAACACCAGCACGTCCAGGCCACCGAGCGCGGCGGCGAACGCACCGATCCACTTGCGCGCCTGATAACAGAACACCTCCACCGCCTCGGCCGCGCGCGGATCGGCCGCTTCCAGCGCCAGCAGTTCGCGCAGATCGGGGCTGATCCCGGAGATCCCGAGCAACCCGGATTCCTGCGTGACCATGGCCTGGAACCGTTCCGGCGTCATGCCCTCGGCGCGCGCAAGGTGGCCGGCGAGCCCCGGATCCAGATCGCCCGCACGATGGCTCATGACCAGGCCCGAAGCGGGCGTCAGCGCCATCGTCGTATCGATGCAGCGCCCGTCGCGCACCGCCGCCAGGCTCGCGCCGTTGCCCAGGTGCGCCAGGATCACGCGCCCACCGGCCACGGCCGGATCGCCGGCCACGGCCAGCGCCTGCATCAGGTACTCGTACGAAAGGCCATGGAATCCATAGCGGCGCACGCCGCGGGCTTCGTACTCGCGGGGGATCGGGAGCCGGCGCGCGGCGCGCGGCAGCCCGGCGTGGAACGCAGTGTCGAAGCAGGCGACCTGCGGCAGACCCGGCCAGGCCGCGCGGGTCGCGTCGATCAACGCCAGCGCCGGCGGTTGGTGATCCGGGGCGAGGTACGCGAGCCGGCCAAGCTCCGCGCGCAATGCATCGTCGATCCGAGCCGGCGCGGTGAATCGATCGCCGCCGTGCACGACGCGATGCCCGATGGCGAACAGCGCATCGACGCTTCCGCCATCCGCAAGCCGCCCCCGCAACCGATCCAGGCAATCCGCGTGCGACAGGCCGCTCGGGAGCGCGGCCGGCCCGCCGCCCGGCCGCTCGGTGTAGCTGGCCACGGCATCGGCCCGGCCGATGTTCGCGAACGTGCCCGACAGCAGCCGCACCGGATCGACCGGCTCCGCGCGCGCGGCGCCGTCCGAGGCATCGACGCCGGCGCGGAACAGCCCGAACTTCAGGCTCGAAGAGCCCGCATTCAGGCACAGGATGAGTCGATCGCTGCCGCTCACCGTCGCCGGGCGATCGATCCCGCCCGCTACTGGCCTGCGTGCCGCGCCGCGATGTAGCCGAAGGTCATCGACGGGCCGATGCTGGCGCCGGCGCCGGGATAGCAGCGCCCCATGACCGAGGCGGTGCAGTTGCCGGTGGCATACAGGCCTTCGATCACCGAGCCGTCGGCGCGCAGCACGCGCGCGAACTCGTCGGTCACCACGCCGCCCGCGGTGCCTACGTCCGCCGGCTGCAGTTCCAGCGCATAGAACGGCGGCTTTTCGATCGCGCCCAGGCAGGCGTTGGGCTTGTGGCTCACGTCGCCCGCCCAGCAGTTGTAGGCGCTCGCGCCGCGGCCGAAGTCCGGATCGACCCCGGTCGCGCAGAAGCCATTGAAGCGCTCGATGGTCCGCGCCAGGCCCGCCGGATCGATGCCGCAGCCGCGCGCGAGCGCGTCGAGGCTGTCGAAGCGCCGGATGTAGCCGCAGTCGAGCAGTTCCCGGGAGGTGACCCCCGGCGGCATCATGCCGAACGGGTAGCGGCTGCGATTGCGGCTCTCCAGGATCACGTACGCCGGCACCGCGCCGGCCGCGTACATGCGCTGGCCGAACTCCATGTAGGCGCCGGCCTCGTTGGCGAAGCGGTTGCCGTTGCCGTCCACGACGATGCTGTGCGGCTTGGCGACGTCATTGGGAACGTGGAAGCCCATGAAGGTGCCGTCGGGCTTGAAGGTGCCCGGCGTCCACCAGGACTCATTCATGCAGTCGATGGCCGCGCCCAGCGCCTGCGCGGCCTGAATCATCTCGCCGGTATCGCCCGGGTTGGACGCGGTCCACTTGGTCGACGCCGGCTTGGGCTGGTACTGCTCTCGCATCGCCAGGTTGTGCGAGAACCCGCCGGCGTTGATCAGCACGCCGCAGGTGGCGCGCACTTCGACCTGCCTGCCCTCGCGCTCGACGATGACGCCCGAGACGCGGTTGTCGTGGATGAAGCCCTTCACCGGCGTGCCGGTCCAGTAGTTGATCTGCTCGCGCAGCGCGATCTGCAGCAGCCGGCCCTGCAATGCATTTCCCGAGCCGCGCAGGGTCTTGCCCAGGATCTTGTTCTCCAGGATCCGCAGGCCGAGCTTGGCCGCCACCATCCTGCCGCGCCAGGTGGTCTTCATGGTGGACAGCGCCGCGCCGTCCTGGCTGCCCATCGGCAGGCCGGCGAACATCGGGAACACGGCGAGCTTGTCCTTCCAGGCGCCGAGTTCGTTGACGTCGAACAGCGGCGCGACCAGCGAGCGCCCCAGTGCGATGCCGCCCGGGCGCGAATCGTAGTAGTCCGGCCAGTTCGCATGCAGGAACTTCATGCCGTGGCGCTCCAGGAAGCGCAGCATCTGCGGGCCTTCCTTGATGAAGGCGTCGCGACGGGCAATCGTGGACCCCGGGATGGGTTCGCCGATGAGTCCATCGAGGTAGGCGCGGGCGCGCTCGTGCGAATCGTTGCCGCCGGCGGCGTTGAGATGATCGTTGTTCGGTATCCAGAGCACGCCGCCGGAGAAGGCCGAGGAGCCGCCGACGACGTTCTGCTTCTCGATGACGAGCGCACGCTTGCCGCGCTCCTTCATCGCCAGCGCCGCCGGCACCGACGCGGCGCCGCTGCCGACGATGATGAAGTCGTAGGTCAGATCCTGATCAGACATGGTCCCCCCTTGGGTGTTTGCATGAACCGGCCCGACGCGCGACACGGGCCCGGGATGGCCGCCGCGGCGGTCATCGGCTGTTGGACGCCGCCGCGCGGCGGGCGCAGTCGCGCCCGGCACGGCGGCCGGAGAATACGCAGTCCCCGAGCGACATGCCGCTCAGGTACCCTTTTGAACACAGGCCCACCGCGGTGCGCCCTGCGGCATACAGGCCCGGAATGTTCGTGCCGTCCGGGCGGCGCACCTCGCCGGTGTCCTCGTCGACGCGCAGGCCGCCGAGCGAGAATGCCATCTTGAAGGCGAAGCGGTTGCCGATGCACAGGTTCAGCGCGTAGCAGGCGCCCTGCAGCGGGCGCAGGTACTTGGCCGACTTGCCGAAGGCGTCCGGCCCGTGCGCGGCGGCGGTGCGGTTGTACTCGGCGATCGTCGCGGCGAGGCCCGCGGCGTCGATGCCGCAGCGGGCGGCAATGGCCTGCGCGTCCCGGCCGCGCCGGGTGCCGCCCAGGACGATGTTCAGCAGCGCCGGCAGATGGAACTTCCGGAACAGGCCGCTGCCGATGCCGCCGAAGATCTGCCGCAGCGTCGTGCGCAGGGTGAGGCTGTCGACGATCAGCCACGCGGCGCCATCGGGCTGATCGGTCGTCGCATTGCCGATGAACCCGCTGTAGGCCGTCTCGTTGATGAAGCGCTGGCCCCGGCTGTTGACGATGATCCCCTGCAGCAGCGCCGGCGGCGGGGCGATGTTGGTGGACAGGAATACGCTGTCCATCAGGGCGATGGCACCGCCGGCGGACTCGCCCAATTCCACGCCGCTGCCGTCGCAGCCGGCGGAGGCCAGCGGCAGCAGCGCGCCGAAATGGTCGGCGAGGATCGGGCGGTGCCTGCGCAGCATCTGCTGGTTGTAGACGTAGCCGCCGGTGCTGAGGATCACCCCAGCGCGAGCCCGATACAGCCGGCGCTGGCTTGCGGCGAGTTCCTGGGCGTCGCAGTCCTGCATCGCCTTGCGGGCGGCATTCCAGTTCATCGGCTTGTACGGCGAGACGATGCCGTACAGGCGCTCATGCTCCGGGTGCGACGCCGGCGGCAGCACCGCGGCCTCCACGCCGACCACCGCGCCCCCCCGATCGACCAGCAGCCGCATCGCGCGCGCGTGCGGGATGAGTTGCACGCCCGCGGCCAGGGCCGAGGTGCGCAGCGCGGCGAAGTAGGCCGGGCCCGTGAAGCCGCTGCCGACGGTACGATGGCCGCGCGGCGCGGGCCGGGCGTGCTCGCGGTAGCCTTCGACCTGCTCGTTGCCGGAGTAGTAGAGGTACTTGCCGTCCGGCGGGTAGGCGGTTTTCTCCAGGAAGGCGGTGCCGCTGAACTGCACGCCCTGGGCTGCGAGCCAGTCGATGTCGCCGGCCGTGCCCTCGCAATAGCGGCGCAGGGTCTGGCCGGAGACGACGTCGCCGACCTCCATCGCCAGGTACTTGCACATCTCGCCGGCGTCGTCCTCGACGCCGGCGTCGCGCTGCACGCGCGTGCCGCCCGCGTAGACCACCCCGCCGCTGTAGGCCGTCGCGCCGCCGCCGCCGAATCGATCCAGCGCCAGTACGGACGCGCCGTCCTGGCGCGCCTGGATGGCCGCGCAGGCCCCGGCGCCGCCGAAGCCGACCACGACTACGTCGGCCGCGTCGTCCCAATCGACCGCGTCGACGTCATCGACCGCGAGCGCGGGCTCGATGCGCGTCCACGCCGGCTGCACGACCGTGAGCTGCGATGCCATCGGCTCCCCCCTTGCGCCCGCATTGTATCCGCCCGCGCACCGCAAAAAGCAACGCCCCGGATCCGGTACCTGGATTTCGCGCCGGGTGGGCCCGGATGGCTCGGTTGTGGCCCGCGGCCGAATGCTCCATCATCGCCGCGCATCCACTTTCCTGGAACGCCCCATGAGCTACGAGAACATCCTCTTCGAGACCCGCGACAACATCGCCCGCATCACCCTGAACCGGCCGGACAAGCTCAACGCCCTGAGCATGCACCTGCTGGAGGAATTCCACGACGCGCTGCGCATCATTGCGCGCTCCCCCGACACGCGCGCGCTGATCATCACCGGCGCCGGCCGCGCCTTCGCCGCCGGCCTGGATCTGACCGCCAAGCGCCCCGAGGATCCGGATGCGCTCCTGCGCGACTACTTCACCCCCTCCTATGCGCTGCTGAAGGATCTCTCCATCCCGACGATCGCCGCCGTGAACGGGCCGAGCGTGGGCGCCGCCATGAGCATGGCGCTGTCCTGCGACATCGTCGTGGCGGCGAAGTCCGCGTACTTCCTGGCGGCGTTCGTGAACATCGCCCTGGTGCCGGACAACGGCGCAAGCTGGTTCCTGCCGCACTCGATCGGCTACGCGCGGGCGATGGGCATGCTGATGCTCGGCGAGCGGCTCCCGGCCGAACAGGCGGCCGAGTGGGGCCTGGTGTGGAAGTGCGTGGAGGACGACCAGCTCGCCGAGGTCACCGACGCGATGGCGCGCAAGCTGGCCGCCGGCCCGTCGACCACCTACGCCTACATCAAGCGCATGGTGGCCAAGTCGATCACCAACGACCTGCCGATCCAGATCGGCCTGGAGAACGAGTACCAGCGCATGCTGCGCGGCTCGCCGAACGTGGTGGAGGCGATCACGGCCTTCGCCGAGAAGCGGCCGCCGAAGTTCGGGGTGCGCTGATCCGGCCCCGCAGCCGATGCCGCGCCGCTACCGGCACTGCCCGCACTGTGCCGCCGCGCTGGCGACGCGCACGGAGCGGGATCTCGCGCGCCAGGTGTGCACGGGCTGCGGCTTCGTGTTCTGGCAGAACCCGGCCGTGGGCGTCGCGGTTGTGCTGATCGAGGACGGCAGGGTCCTGCTCGGCCGGCGCTCGCGCGGCGCCTACGCCGGCCAATGGTGCATCCCCTGCGGCTACGTCGAGTACGACGAGGACGTGCGCGAAGCGGCGCGGCGCGAGTTCGAGGAGGAAACCGGGCTGGTGGTCGAACTCGGCCCGGTGCGCGCCGTGCACTCGAACTTCCACAACCCGGCCCAGCACACGGTGGGGATCTGGTTCGACGCCCGCGCCGTGGGCGGTGTACTGCGCGCCGCCGACGACCTGGACGAGGTGCGGTTCTTCGCCGCGCCGGATATCCCGGCCGCGCTCGCATTCCCGACCGACCGCGTCGTGCTGCGCGATCTGTTCGGGACCTGAACGCCGCACGTCACCGTCCGGCGGCTTCCTCGTAGCGCCGATTGGCGCGGCGGTCCGAGTCTGCGGTCACCGCGTGCATCGCGTTTGGCGTTTGCTTGTGCCTTCGTTTCGGGTCGAGGACCGGGTGGGTCGGTCGGCTACCGCTACGCAGGCCATCCCTGGCCTGCTCCGCTGCCGCGATCGCTGCGCTATGCCATCCATGGCCCGCTTGCGATCGCAGGCCGCCGCCCGACCCACCCGG
>JBFXBD010000011.1:0-122711 GCA_050183625.1 Gammaproteobacteria bacterium | reverse complement strand
GGCATGGGCCTGGTGGTGATTGCCACCGGAGGCAAGGCGCTGTTCCTGCTGCTCAAGCTCGGCAAGTTCGTGTTGCTGCTGGCGTTGCCGGCGTGGGCGATGACCAGGGCCGCGTTCCACCTGATGTTCGCGCGCTTTCCGCGCCCCGAAGGGCGCCCGCTCACGCCGGCGCAGGCACCGCGCCTGTTCGAGCGCCTGCACGGGATGCGCGCCCGCATCGGCGGGCCGCCGGTGCACACGGTGCTGGTCACCGGGGACATCAACGCCGCCATCGCGCAGCACCCGCGCATGGGGTTGTTCGGCTGGCACGAGAACATCCTCATCCTCGGCCTGCCGCTGCTGCAGGCGCTCGGCGAGGAGGAGGCGCTGGCGGTGGTCGCGCACGAGTACGGGCACCTGGCCGGCAACCACAGCCGCCTGGGCGGCTTCATCTACCGCCTGCGCAGTTCCTGGGGAGCACTGGAGGCATTGTCCGCGCAGTGGCAGGACTGGGGCTCGAAGCTGATCGCGCGCCTGGTCGGCTGGTACGCACCGTACTTCAACGCCTATACGTTCGTGCTGGCGCGCCAGAACGAGTACCTCGCCGATCGCACCGCGGCGGAACTCGTCGGCCGCGAGCACGCCGCGAACGCGCTGATGCGGGTGAACATCGCCGCGCGCTTCGAGGACGCGGATTTCTGGCCGTCGGTGCTGGGCCGCATCGCGGAACTGCCCGATCCGGTGGAGAACCGCAGCGCGCTGTGGTCCGCGGCACTGCACGATCGGCTCGGTGCGGACGAGCGCGCCCGATTCCTGGATGCGGCGCGCAAGCGCCGTACCGATCACCACGATACCCACCCGGCACTCGCCGATCGGCTGGCGGCGATCGGGGTCGAGCCGGACGCCGCCGCCGCGCAGGGTCTGGCGCCGCCGGCGATCAGCGCCGCGCAGGCCTGGCTGGGGCCGTCCCTGGCGGCGGTGTGCTCCGATCTCGATGGTGCCTGGCGCACGGCCGTGTCCGGGCGCTGGCATGACCGGCACACGCATCTGAAAGAGTGCGCCCGGCGCCTGCAGGAAATCGAGGCGGCGGATCCGGTGCCCGTCGAGCAGCAGTGGGAACGGGTGACGCTCATCCGGGAATTGCGGCCGGAGCAGGACGTACTGCCGCTCGTCGAGGCGGTGCTCGAACGAGACCCCGAGCACAGGCAGGCACGTTTTCGGCGCGGTACGTTGCTGCTCGATCGCGGCCAGGAATCCGGTATCGCGGATCTGGAAGCCGTCATGGCAGCGGACGAGGAGGCGATCCTGCCGGGTTGCGAGGCGGCCTGGCAGTTCTACCAGGAACGTGCGCCTGAAAAGGCCGAGGACTACCGTGCGCGCTGGCAGGCGCGCGCCGGGCACGTGCAGCGCGTACGCACGGAGCTCTCGACGCTGACGCCCGCGGCCACGCTCGCGCCGGCGCAGGTGACGCCCGAGCAACTCGCCTGCATTCGCCGCCTGGTGCGCGCGAACGGCAGGCACATCCGGCGCGCGTGGCTGGTGCGCCGCATCCTGGCTTCGGACCCGAAACTCAGCGACCACGTGCTGCTGTTCGAGACCAGTCGCTGGACCCTGGGCGACAAGGGCGACGAGGTATCCGGCCGCCTGGCTGCCCTGGAGTTCCCGCTGCATCTGTTTATCGTCAACCTGGGGGCGAAGCCGTTCAAGCCGCTTCGCAGGCAGATTCTCGGGATCGAACCCCTGGATCTGTCCGGCGTGGAATGAACGTGCCCGCTCAGATCGCGCGTACCAGCTCGGCCAGGCCGGCGCGCTCCAGTTCGCCTCGCACCAGCGCGCGTACCGCGGCGCCGTCGTCGAGTTCGAAGGCGGCGTCCAGCAGCCGGCGTGCGCGCTCGCGCGTGATCGTGCGCAGGATGCGCTTGACGCGCGAGAGGTTGTAGGCCGTCACGCTGAGCCAGGTGAAGCCCATGCCCATCAGCAGCACCGCGCCGCACGGATCGCCGGCGATGTCCCCGCACACGCTCGCCCCCTTGCCGCGGCTGCGCGCGGCGCGGTAGGTCTCGAGCACCGCTGACAGCACCGCCGGGTGCAGGCTGTCGTAGATCCTCGCGACGCGCGCGTTCGATCGATCCACCGCCAGCAGGTACTGGGTGAGATCGTTGGAGCCGATCGACAGGAAGTCCACCCGCCGCGCCAGCCGCTCGGCGACATACACCGCGGCCGGTACCTCGACCATCACTCCCACCGGCGGGCGACGTACCGGGTGCCCCTCCTCGGAGAGCTCGGCGATCGCGCGGTCGAGCAGGCGCAGGGATTCGTCCACCTCGCCCAGGCTGGTGATCATCGGCAGCAGCAGGCGCAGGTTGTTCACCCCCACGTTGGCCCGGAGCATGGCGCGGATCTGGGTCAGGAAGATTTCGGGGTGATCGAGGGTGACGCGGATCCCGCGCCAGCCCAGGAATGGATTGGCCTCCTCGACCGTGAAGTACGGCAGCGGCTTGTCGCCGCCGATGTCGAGCGTGCGCATGGTCACCGGCCGCGGCGCGAATGCGGTCAACACCTCGCGATAGATGCGGGTCTGCTCGTCCTCGCCGGGGAACGACTCGCGGATCATGAACGGGAATTCCGTGCGGTACAGCCCCACGCCCTCGGCGCCGCTCTCCAGCGACGGGGTGATGTCCGAGAGCATGCCGGTGTTGACGTGCAGGTGCACGCGTACGCCGTCCGGCGTCTCGGCCGGCACGTCTTTCAGCGTGCGCAGCTCGGTACTGAGCTGCTGATCGGCCAGCTCGATCTTGCGGAACTCGGCAATCACCGCGCCGGTGGGTTCGATGAAGATCCGGCCGCGGTAGCCGTCGACCACCACGGTGTGTCCCGACAGGCGCGCCAGCGGCAGTTCGCCGACGTTCACCACCGCCGGCACGCCCATGGCGCGCGCGAGCACGGCGGTATGGGAGAACTGCGAGCCGCGGCAGGAGATGATGCCGCACAGGCGTGCGCGCGGCACGGCGGCGATGTCGGCGATTCCGACTTCGTCCCCGACCAGCACGGTGCGCTCCGGGTAGTCGACGATCCGTTCCTCGGCGTCCTCGAACAGCTCCACCAGGATGCGCCGGCCGAGCTCGCGGATGTCCTCGGCGCGCGCGCGCAGGTACTGATCCTCCATCGCTTCGAACACGCGCGCGTGCGCGAGCGCCGCGTCGCGCACCGCCGCCGGCGCCCACAGGCCCTCGCGCACGCGCTTGGCCATGTCCTCGGTGAGGCTGTCGTCGTCGAGCAGCATGATGTAGACGTCGAACAGGGCGCGCTCGGATTCCGACACCGACGCCGCGATGCGTTCGCGCGCCGCGCGCATTTCCTGCTGCACCTGCGCGATGGCGCCCTGCAGGCGTTCGAGCTCGGCCTCGACGTCGGCCACGGTCTGGTCGGGAATTCCGTCCAGGTCCGCGGAGCGGGCGGCGATCACCGCGGTGCCGATCGCCACGCCCTCCGCGGCGCGCGCGCCCTCGATGTAGGCCTTCTCCGCGCTGTGGCCGGCGAGCAGGGTGGTGAAGCCGCCGACCACGGCGACCTCGTGCAGCGCACCGGCGAGCTGTGCCGCGATCGTGACCAGGAACGCGGCTTCGTCGTTCTCGAACAGGCGCTGGTCGCGCTGCTGGGCCACCAGCACGCCCAGGACCTGGCGGTAGTGCACCAGCGGCACGCCCAGGAAGGACTTGTAGCGTTCCTCGCCGGTCTCCGGGAAATAGCGGTAGCGCGGGTGGTTCGCGGCATCCTGCAGGTTCACCGGTTCCTGGCGCTGCGCCACCAGGCCGACCAGCCCCTCGGTCGGACGCAGCCGGACCTTGCCGATCGCGGCCGGGTTCAGTCCCTCGCTGGCGCGCAGCACGTACTGCTGCGCAAGCGGGTCGAACAGGTACACCGAGCAGACGTCCAGTTCGAGCGCCTGCTTCACGCGCGTGACGATGATCCTCAGCGCCTGCTCCAGCGAAGCGGCGTTGCCAACCTCCTGGACGATGTGGCGCAAGGTGTCGAGGGTTTCGAGCATGACGCCATGGTAGCCGGGCGGGTGCACGCATTGGAACCCGCCGCGAATGCACCGGCGGTCGAGTTCGCGCGGGGTTCGGCCGCCATGCTGCGCATGAGCGCAAGCGCATCGGACCGATCTCGTTCCCGGCCGTGCCGGCGCTCGTCGACGATCCGGGCGCGATGCCGGTGGCAGCGGGGTCGCGCATCGCGGACCGGAGCCGGCAAGTGGCCGCATTGACAGCCGCCGCGCGCCGTCATTAGATCTCGATCAATCCCGCAAGGCGTCGGCCGCCGTGCCGCCGCCAACCGCCGGTACGCCGCGCCGCGACAGCCCTGTCCATGCCGGCAGCCGCGGTTGCCCGAATTCATGCAACGGAGTCAATCATGAGCCAACCCGATCCCCGCCCGGGCGAAGCACTGCCCACCGACGAAGAGCGCGACTTGCTGCGCAAGAGCGTACGCGCCTGTCTCGACCAGCATTGGCCGGCAGCTACCGCGGTCGCGGCCGCGCACGATCCAAGGAATGTCGGCGCCGTCTGGCGTGCCCTCGCCGAACTGGGCGTTGCGTCGCTCGGCACCGATCCCGGCGAGGGCGGCCTGCAGGAGATCGTCGTGGTCGCGCAGGAACTCGGCCGCGCCGCCTGCCCCGCGCCGTTCATCGACGCAGTGCTGGTCAACCTCGCGTTGTGGTCCGCGCGCGGGACCAACGCCGCCGTGCGCGCTTTGCTCGCCGATCTGCACGCCGGCAAGGCGTCCGTCGCGTTCGCGTTCGGCGTAGACGACGGCGACCCGGGCGCCGGCAGCGCCACCGTCTCCGGCGGCAAGGCCGGCGGCCGGCTCCGCTTCGTCGAAGGCGCGCGCCATTGCAGCCACCTGGTACTGCTCGCCGAACCCGGGCCGGTGCTCGCCATCGTCGAACTGGGCGGCCCCGCGGTCGCAATCGAGGACATGCCCGGCTACTCGGTGCCGCCGCTTGCAGAGCTGACGTTGGAAGGTGCGCCGGCGGCGTCGGTGGCGCTGGACGCGCTCGCCGCACGGGATCTGCACCTGGTCGCGCGCATGGCGCTGGCGGCACGGGCACTCGGGGCCGCCGATCGCGGCTTCGAGATGGTCACCGCCTACGCCAAGGAGCGTTTCCAGTTCGGGCAGCCGATCGGCCGCTTCCAGGCGATCCAGCACAAGCTGGCGAACTGCCTCATGAGCCTGGACGGCGCGCGCCTGGCGCTCGGGAACGCAGCGCTGAACCGGGATCGCGGTGATGCGCAATGGCGCGTGCTCGGCGCTGCGGCGCACGCGTTCGCGAGCGCGGAGTTGCGCCAGGTCTCGCTTGAGACCCACCACACGTTCGGCGCGATCGGGTATGCCGAGGAGCACGAGGCGCCGCGCCACTTCCGCCGCACACATTCGGATCTGGTGCGCCTGGGCGGCGTGCGCCGCTCGCGCGAGGACGTCGCCCGCTACCTGCTCGACGAGGGCAATACGCTGCCCGAGTACGACCTCGGCTCGGCCGGCAACGCATTCCGCACCGAGGTGCGCGCGTGGCTCGCCGAGTACTGGACCGGCGAGCGCAAGGCGCGCTACGACGCGCTGCCGTTCAAGGAGCGGGGCTTCGACGACGAGTTCAGCCGCGCCATCGGCGAGAAGGGCTGGCACACGCTGAGCTGGCCGAAGGAATTCGGCGGT
The DNA here is from genome assembly GCA_050183625.1 of Gammaproteobacteria bacterium. Taxonomy (GTDB): domain Bacteria; phylum Pseudomonadota; class Gammaproteobacteria; order JADZEE01; family JADZEE01; genus JBFXBD01. Next base: position 117,020 of record JBFXBD010000011.1, on the reverse strand, counting down.
CAGGCGCGTACGCCTCTGGAGCAGCTCGCGTTCTTCGGCGAGATCTACCGCGCGGAGGCGCCGCGCCCCGGCGGCTGCGAGATCCAGGCGCACGCCATCATGGCGTTCGGTACGCCGGAGCAGAAGGCCCGCTACCTGCCGCCGATGGTGCGTGGGGAGATTTCCTTCTGCCTGGGCTACAGCGAGCCGGGCTCGGGCTCGGATCTCGCCTCGCTCAAGACCCGCGCGGTGCGCGATGGCGATGAGTGGGTGATCAACGGCCAGAAGATCTGGACCACGATCGCCGAGCGTGCAGACTACATGTGGCTTGCGGCGCGCACCGATCCGGATGCCAAGCCGCCGCACGCCGGCATCAGCGTGTTCATCGTGCCGATGAATACCCCGGGCCTGACGCTGCGGCCGTCGATGGCTCTGTATGGCCACAATTTCTGCAACGAGTTTCTCGACGACGTGCGCGTGCCGGCGGATGCCGTGGTCGGTGGCGTCAACAACGGCTGGAAGGTGCTCACCGCGGCGCTCGCCACCGAGCGCGTCATGATGGGCGGCATGGTGACTTGGGTGTGCGCGAACTTCGACCGGCTGGTGGCGCACCTGCGCGAGGCCCGCGCCGGCGGCGCTGCGCTCAAGGACGACGCCGTCGTGCGGGATCGGATCGGCATGCTGGCCGCCGAGGCCGAGGTCGCGCGCCAGTTCCTGATGCACAGCGTGCGCATGGTCGAGCAGGGCAAGGTTCCGGTGCACGAGGCGGCGATGAGCAAGGCCTACACCGCCGAGTTCATGCAGCGTTTCGGCGAAGCGGCCCTGGACCTGGCCGGCATGGGCGTGTCGCTGGGCGAGGGCGCCCCGGGGGCAATCACTGACGGCCGCATCGAGCAGATGTTGCGCCAGTCGATCATGATGGTGGTGGGCGGCGGGACGAACGAAATCCAGCGCAATCTCATCGCCCAGCGCGGGCTTGGCCTGCCGCGCTGAGCGCTCGCGTATCCGGCGCGGCGGCCGTGCGCCGCCGCGCCGTGGTTGGTGGGCCCGGTAGGACTCGAACCTACGACCAAGGGATTCACTTGCCCGGGCGTTTCCCCCCGGAGTGGACTATCTCACCACCCGCTCGCGCGGGTGCGGGACGCTCTAGCCTGTCATTAAGGGCACTGCAGCCCTCAGGTAGTCTCTGCACCTTCCGGCGGTGCACCGCCGGCTTGGCTCAGGGTTCCCATCGGCCGCGCCGGTGAGGGTTCCCTGAATTCATCCCGTTCATTTCGCGCCTCGCGACGCGAACGCACCATTGCTGATGAGTCCCCTGCTCTAACCGACTGAGCTACGGGCCCGGAGAACCGGGAGCGGAGCGCAACGCGCCTCAGTCGAGGAACGTCCGCAACTGCTCCGAGCGCGACGGGTGGCGCAGCTTGCGCAGCGCCTTGGCTTCGATCTGGCGGATCCGCTCGCGGGTGACGTCGAACTGCTTGCCGACTTCCTCGAGCGTGTGATCCGTGTTCATGCCGATTCCGAACCGCATCCGCAGCACCTTGGCCTCGCGCGGGGTCAGCGTTTCCAGGACCTCGCGCGTGGCGCGGCACAGGCCCTCGAAGGTCGCTGCTTCCACCGGCGGTTGCGCCGAGGTGTCCTCGATGAAATCGCCCAGGTGCGAGTCCTCGTCGTCGCCGATGGGAGTCTCCATAGAAATCGGCTCCTTGGCGATCTTCAGCACCTTGCGGACCTTGTCCTCGGGCATCTCCATCTTCTCGGCCAGTTCCTCCGGCGTGGGCTCGCGGCCCTTTTCCTGCAGGATCGTGCGCGAGATGCGATTCAGCTTGTTGATGGTCTCGATCATGTGCACCGGGATGCGGATGGTGCGCGCCTGGTCGGCGATCGATCGGGTGATGGCCTGGCGGATCCACCAGGTCGCGTAGGTCGAGAACTTGTAGCCGCGGCGGTATTCGAACTTGTCCACCGCCTTCATCAGGCCGATGTTGCCTTCCTGGATGAGGTCCAGGAACAGCAGGCCGCGGTTGGTGTACTTCTTCGCGATCGAGATGACCAGGCGCAGGTTCGCCTCGACCATCTCCTTCTTCGCGCGCCGGGCCTTGGCCTCGCCGAGCGACAGCCGGCGGTTGATGTCCTTGATCTCGGCGATCGTCAGGCCGTTGGCCTCCTCGATCGACTTCAGCGCACCCTGGATGGCGTCGATTTCGGCCTTGCGGGTCTTGAGCGTGTTCACGTACGGCTTGCGCGCGCGCAGCAGCTTGCCGAGCCAGTCCGGGTTGGACTCGTTGTTGAGGAAGCTGCCGACGAAGTCCTTGCGCGGCATGCCGCACTGGCGCACGCACAGCTCCATGATGGTCTTTTCGTGGACGCGGATTGCGTCGACCAGCTTGCGCACCTCGCCGGTCATCGCATCGACCAGCTTGGGCACGACCTTCATGGTCAGGAACGCGGCGCCGAGTTCGTCGCGCAGTTCCTTGGTTTTCTTGTGGTCGCGGCCGTTGCGCCTGGTCGCCAGCGCCACCTTCTTGACCACCGCGTGGAATTCCTCGAAGCGACGGGCCACCTCGACCGGGTCGAGCTCGTTGCCGAGCGGATCGGTCTCCTCGCCGTCGCCGCCGTCGGCTTCCTCGATTTCGGCGTCCTCGGCGGCAGCGTCCACCGCGGCCGCGGGCAGTTCCTCCAGCGGCGGCGGGGCGCCGGCATCGGCGTCGACGAAGCCGCTGATGACCTCGGCCAGCTTGATCTCGCTGCGTTCGACCCGGCCGTACTCGTCCAGGAACATCTGCAGCACCTGGGGGAAGTCCGAGAGCGCCGACAGGACCTGGTTCAGGCCCTCCTCGATGCGCTTGGCGATCTTGATTTCACCCTCGCGGGTGAGCAGATCCACCGTGCCCATCTCGCGCATGTACATCCGCACCGGATCGGTGGTGCGGCCGAACTCGGCGTCGACCGTGGCCAGGGCGGCAGCGGCTTCCTCGGCGACGTCCTCGTCGGCCACCGCGGTCTCGGGCAGCAGCAGTGCATCGAGCTCCGGCGGAGTCTCGTGCACCGTAATACCCATGTCATTGATCATGTTGATGATGTCTTCGATCTGCTCGGGATCGACGATGTCATCGGGAAGGTGGTCGTTGACCTCGGCGTAGGTCAGGAAACCCTGTTCCTTGCCTTTGGCAATCAGGAGCTTCAACTGCGACTGCTCGTCGCTCACGTCAAGTTCGTCGATAATTTCCATAGGGCGGCGGCGATCTCACGCAAGAGGGTTTCGTGGACGCGCGAGGCGGTGCAGACGCATCGCGGCGGCAATCCGGCGAACTGCCAAGTTTATAGCAGATATATCCGATTGTGCCAGTTTCAAGGGCCTCGGCCCGGTGGCCTGCGGGCCTGCAGCGCGGCCCGGATGGCGGCCTTCTCCTCGTCGCTGTACTCGCTCGCATTGCGGCGGTTGAGTACCTGATTGCGCGCGGCTTTTTCCGCCCGCTCGCGGAGCCTGGCGAGGGCGGCGGAGAACTCGGCCGCGCGGTCCTCGTCGGTGCCCGGCGGTTCGCTGGACATCAGCTTGGACAGATGCCCGGCGTGCGGCGTTCCGCGCAGGTTTTCGATGGCCGCACCGGCGCTGGCATCCGGCCGCGCCTGGAAGAATTCGAGCAGTTCGGCCAGAAGTTCGCACCCCGGCTGGCCGGCTTTGCGGAACACGGCCGGTTCGATGACCCCGGCGGCCAGCGCCGGCTGATGCATCAGCCGCGCGATGGCGATGCGCACCAGCGAGGGAGCCCGGGCCTGCGTCCGGGCGCCGGCGGGAACGCCGATGCGCCGCGGCGGCGGGTCGCCGGCGCCAAGCAGTGGCGCGGCCTCGGCCTCCGAGAGCTGGGCCAGTTCCATCAGCCGGTGATTGAGCAGCGTGCGCAAGGCTCCGGGCGGGATCTGGTTCAGGAGCGGCCGGGCCTCCTCCACCATCCGCGCCCGGCCATCCAGTGTCTGCATGTCGACGCGCGCGCACAGGGTGCCGAACAGGAACTCCGACAAGGGCTGCACCGCTCGCTGATCCTGGAACATGGCGGTGCCGGCCTTGCGGACCTGGGAGTCCGGATCCTCGCCCGCCGGCATGAACAGGAATCCGGCCGAGCGGCCATCGCGCAGCAACGGCAGCGCCACCTCCAGCGCGCGCCAGGCCGCGCGGCGGCCGGCGTTGTCGCCATCAAAGCAGAACACCACCTCCGGGACGGAACGGAACAGGCGTTCGAGGTGCTCGCGGGTCGTGGCGGTGCCGAGCGTGGCGACCGCGTTGGTCACTCCATGCTGGGACAGCGCCACCACGTCCATGTAGCCCTCGACCACGATCAGCCGGCGCAGTTCGGCGGTTTCGCGCCGCGCCCGGTACAGCCCGTACAGTTCCCGGCCCTTGTGGAACACCGGCGTTTCCGGCGAGTTGAGATACTTGGGTTCCTCGGCGCCGAGCACCCGGCCGCCGAAGCCGACCACCCGCCCGCGCTGGTCGTGGATCGGAAACATGATCCGGTCCCGGAAGCGGTCGTAATGCCCACCCTCTCGCGGCACGATCAGGCCGGCGTCGGAAAGGTGGCGGATGCTTTCGGCGTCGATGCCGAGCGCACGCAGGAGGTTGTCCCAGCCCGGCGGCGCGTACCCGATGCCGAACGCCTGGGCCATCTCTCCGGTCAGTCCACGCTGCCGGAGGTAATCCTTGGCCTTGGCGGCGGCGGCATGATCCCGCAACTGGCGCGCGAACCAGCGCTGCGCCGCGGCGAGGATGTCGTACAGCGGCGTCAGCGACGGGCCGCGTTCGGCGCCGGACTCCTGCAGCGCCGGCAACTGCATCCCGGCGCGAGCGGCCAGTTCGGCCACTGCTTCGGGGAATTCGGCATTGCCGTAGGCCATGAGGAAGCCGATGGCCGACCCGCTCGCACCGCAACCGAAACAGTAATAGAACTGCTTCTGCTGGCTGACCGTGAAGGACGGCGACTTCTCGTGGTGGAACGGGCACAGGGCCTGGTAGTCCTTGCCGGCTTTTTTCAGCGGCAGGTACTGCTCGATCACGTCGACGATGTCGATGCGCGACAGCAACTCGTCGATGAAGGCTTTCGGGATCTGTCCCGCCACGTGTCGCCGTCCGAGGAATCGCGCGTCGCGCGGCCGGATGGCCGGGCGCCGCGGACCGAGCCGGCCGCGGTGGGCGCCTGGGAAGTATAGCGGTTCGGCGGCGCCGGCCGCGTGCCGGCCGGCGTGGAGGTCAGCCGAGCCTGGCGCGTACCAATGCGCTGACCGCGGCCATGTCGGCGCGGCCCTGCAGCGCCGGCTTGAGCGCCGCCATGACCTTGCCCATGTCCTTGATGGATGTCGCCCCGCACGCGCCGATCGCGGCGGCTATCGCGGCGTCGATCTCGGCCTGCGGGAGCGCCGCCGGCAGGTAGGAGACGATGAGGTCGAGCTCATACTGCTCGCGGGCGACCAGATCCTCCCGGCCGCCCTGGCGGTACTGGTCGATCGATTCCCGGCGCTGCTTGGCGAGCTTGTCGAGCAGCGCGGTGAGGTCGGCGTCCTCGAGCGTGACCCGCTCGTCCACCTCGCGCTGCTTGACGGCCGCCAGGACCAGCCTCAGGGCGGCGACCCGGTTCTTGTCGCCGGACTTGAGCGCCGTCTTGACGTCGTCGTTCAGGCGCTGCTTCAGGGCGCTCACGACGGCGAGGTCACGGTCGGGAAACGGGCCCGCGAGGGGTCAGGCAGGGCGCATCTGGCGCAATGCCATGCGTGAGAGCTTCTTCTGCCAGCGCTTGACCGCAGCGGCTGCCTTACGCTTACGAACCTGGGTCGGCTTCTCGTAGAATTCCCGACGGTGGACCTCGGCCAGGACCCCGGCCTTCTCGCACGCACGCTTGAAGCGGCGCAGGGCAACGTCGAACGGTTCGTTCTCGCGTACTTTGACAGTCGGCATGGGCGGCTCGCGTCTCCAGGGATTCGGGGGCTCGGGATCCGCCGGCGTGCCCGGCGGAAAAGGCGGGCATTGTATTGAGACGGTCCGGCCCCTGTAAAGCAGGCCGGGCCCGGAGGGGTGGCGTGCTGGTCCTGGGCCTGGAGACTTCCTGCGACGAAACCGGTGTCGCGCTGTACGACAGCGCGCACGGCCTGATCGCCGATCGAATGCACAGCCAGATTGCCCTGCACGCCCCTTACGGGGGGGTGGTGCCGGAGCTGGCTTCGCGCGACCACGTCCGGCGCATGGTGCCGCTCATCCGCGAAATCCTGGCCGAATCCGGCCGTACCCTGGGCGATCTGCAGGGTATCGCCTATACCGCAGGGCCGGGCCTGGTCGGGGCCTTGCTGGTCGGCGCGGCCAGCGCGCGGACGCTGGCCTGGGCCCTGGGCATCCCGGCGATCGGCGTGCACCACATGGAGGGCCATCTGCTGGCGCCGCTGCTGGAGCCGGATGCGCCGGCGTTTCCGTTCCTGGCGCTGCTGGTTTCCGGCGGGCACACGCAGTTGGTAAGGGTCGACGGCGTCGGCCGCTACGAAATCCTGGGCGAGTCCCTGGACGACGCCGCGGGCGAGGCATTCGACAAGACCGCCAAGCTGCTCGGGCTGCCCTACCCGGGTGGCCCGGCCATCGAACGGCTGGCGCAGGCGGGCCGGGCGGACCGGTTCGATTTTCCGCGCCCGATGCTGAACCGCCCGGGGCTGGACTTCAGCTTCAGCGGCCTGAAGACCGCGGTAGCGACGGCACTGCGCTCGGCGGGCGAGGCGGATCCGGCGCTGCACGCCGACATCGCCGCCGCGTTCATGGAAGCGGTGGTGGATACTCTGGCGCGCAAGTGCAGGCGCGCGTTGGAGCAGACCGGCCTGGCCCGGCTGGTGGCGGCCGGCGGGGTGAGCGCGAACCGCGCATTGCGCGAGCGCCTGGCGCGGGTCGGCGCCGAACTGGGCGCAACGGTGCACTACCCGCGGCTGAAGTTCTGCACCGACAACGGGGCAATGATTGCCTTCGCGGGCTGCCGGAGGCTGCTGGACGGCGGCGGCGAGGATCTGCGCATCCGCGCGCGCGCGCGCTGGCCGCTGTCGGAACTGGCGCCGCCCTGAAACGCGCGTCAGCGCGAGCCGATCCGGCGCTCGGTACCGGCTGCGAGGCTGCGGATGTTGTCGCGGTGGCGCCAGGCGAGCAGCGCCACCATCGCCACCATGGCGGCGACGATCGGCGCCGGCTGGCCGATGGCGATCGCCAGCAGCGGCGAAAGCGCGGCGGCGACCAGTGCGGCGAGCGACGAGTAGCGGAACAAGGCCGCCATCGCCAGCCAGACGATGCCGAAGCCGGCGCCGAGCGCCATGCCGTAGCCGATCAGCACGCCGATGTAGGTCGCCACTCCCTTGCCACCGCGGAATTCGAAAAAGACCGGGTACAGGTGGCCAAGGAACGCGGCCAGCCCGATGGCGCCGAGTGCCACCGGGCCCACACCCATGATGCGGCCGACCCAGACTGCGAGCAGGCCCTTGAGCAGATCACCGGCGAGCGTGAGCGCGGCCGGGCGCTTGCCGAACTGGCGCAGCACGTTGGTCGCCCCGGGGTTGCCCGAACCACCCTCGCGCGGATCGCCATGGCCCAGCATGCGGCAGACCACGACCGCCGACGACAGCGAGCCGGCACAGTAGGAGAGTGCGATCAGGATCAGCGATGTCAGCATGGCGGGCTATTGGATGTCCTGCCGGCGAGCGCGGTCAAGCCCCGTCGCGCCCGGTGTGTTAACCTTCGGCCAAATTCAGCGACGCCACCGCATGGACATCATCTACATCAGCGATCTGCGCATCAAGACCGTGATCGGCGTGTTCGGATGGGAACGCCAGCTCAAACAGACCCTCGTGCTCGATCTCGAACTCGGCACCGATATCCGCAAGGCCGCTGCCAGCGACGACATCGCCGATACTCTCGACTACAAGGCCGTCACCCGGCGTTCGATCGCCTTCGTCGAGGAGAGTCGCTTCCAACTCGTGGAAACACTCGCCGAGCGCCTGGCGGATCTCCTGCGGCGCGAGTTCTCCCTGCCTTGGCTGCGGCTGCGCATCAACAAGCAGGGTGCCGTGCGCGGCGTGCGCGACGTAGGCGTGCTCATCGAGCGTGGCGAGCGCGGCGTGCGCACCTGATCCGGCCAGGCCGATGGTGCGCGCCTACGTCAGCGTCGGCAGCAACGTCGATCGCGAGCACCACGTGGCCGCCAGCGTGGCCGAACTGCGCGCGCTGGCGCGCGACGTGGAAGCATCGCCGGTGTACGAATCCGCCGCGGTGGGCATGACCGGCGGGGATTTCCTCAACCTGGTCGTGGCCATGAGCGTCGATCTGGATCCGGACGGCCTGGTCGCCGAATTGCGCCGAATCGAGGCCGCCCATGGCCGCGTACGCGGTCCGGAGCGATTCGTGGACCGCACCCTCGATCTCGACCTGCTGTTGTACGGCGACCTGGTACGCCATCACGGCGGCGTCGACGTACCGCACCCGGACATCCTGCGCTATGCGTTCGTGCTGCGGCCGCTCGCGGACATCGCCGGCACGCAGGTGCACCCGGAGACCGGCGAGACCTTCGCCGCCTTGTGGGCGCGCTTCGACCGCCGCAGCCAGCCGTTGCAACCTGCCTCAATGCACCTTGCGGAGCGTCACGAATGAAACCGAGAGCCTTCCTCGCGGCCCGCCTCGCCGTGCTCGCCCTGCTGGTGGCGGTGGCCGGGTGCGTCAGTGGCGGCGGCGCGCGCCGGGCTACGCTGCTCGACGCCACCCTGACGCGCTACGCGAAAATGATCCGCTGGGGCGAATTCGAGGAAGCCGCCCGCATGATCCGCTTTCGCGACCGCGAGCCCGTGACGTTCGACATGCACTCGCTGCGCGGCATACGGGTTACTGCGTACGACACGATCGAGAATGGCGTCAATGCCACTCACGACGAGGCGCGGATCCTGGCGCGGATCAGCTACTACGACGCCGGCAGCGGCGTCGTGCATACGTTCGAGGATGCCCAGACCTGGTGGTACGAGGAGGCCAGCGGACTGTGGTGGCTGGACGGCGTGCTGCCGGACTTCGCCGGCGCCGCCGAGCGTCGCTGATCGGCGTGCGCGCGCCCGCTGGCCCGGCGTGCGTGCCGAACGCGTTGCGCGCATGAGCGTGCGGTCGCTCCTTCCGGCGCCGGATCCGGTCGCGGCTGCCCACGGCGCGCGCGTCGCCGCCGCGATCCGCGCCGCGATCGATGCAGCCGGCGGCAGCATCGGCTTCGACGAGTTCATGCGCCTGGCGCTGTATGCGCCGGGCCTGGGCTATTACCAGGCCGGCGCGGCGCGCTTCGGCACCGGCGGCGATTTCACCACCGCGCCGGAGCTGTCGCCGGTGTTCGCGCGCTGCCTGGCGCGCCAGATCCGCGAGTGGCTCGACGCCATCGGGCCTGGCGCGCGGATCCTGGAGTTCGGCGCCGGCAGCGGCCGACTGGCGCAGGATCTGCTCGATGAACTCGCGCGTTCGGGCGGCACCGCACCGGGATACGACATCCTCGAGGTCAGCGCGGATCTGCGTGCGCGACAGCGCGAGCGCCTCGCCGCCGGCCACGCTGGCGTTGCCTGGCTGGATCGCCTGCCGGCGGCGCCGTGGGACGGAGTCGTGATTGCCAATGAAGTGCTCGACGCCATGCCGGTGGTACGGCTGCGCCGGCAGGGCGAGGCGGTCGAGGAACTGCGGGTCGGTACGGACGGCGCCGGCTTCGCCTGGCGTACCGCACCGGCGTCGGCGGCGGACCGGGCCGGACTGGAGGCGATCGAGGTCGCGCTCGGGACGCCGGTCGCACAGGGCCAGGTGGTGGAACTGTGCCCGATGTTCGGTCCCTGGCTCGCCGCACTCGCGGCAGTCGTGCGGCGCGGCGCTGTGCTGCTGGTCGACTATGGCGGCAGCCGCGCCGAGTCCCACCATCCCGGGCACCGCGACGGAAATCTCGTCTGTCACTACCGGCATCGCATGCATGCCGATCCGCTGGTCCTGGCCGGCCTGCAGGATCTGAGCTGTGCGGTGGATTTCAGCGCGGTGGCGGACGCCGCTTGCGCTGCCGGGTTCGATCTTGCCGGCTATGCCACGCAGGCGCACTTCCTCATCGGCTGCGGCCTGGACGAGGTGCTGGGATCGCTGCAGGAATTGCCGCATGGCCAGGCATTGCGGCTCGCGTCGCAGGCGCGCACGCTGGTGCTGCCGGGGGAGATGGGCGAGCGCTTCAAGGCGCTCGTCCTGACCCGCGGCCTGCCGGATCGACCGTGGCGCGGGTTTTCGTTCGCCGATCACCGCGCCCGGCTCTAGCCGTGGCGGAAATCGCTTTCGGGCAGTTTCAATCGCCGGTCGGTCCCTGCCCCGGCCTCAGCAATGCCGCGAGTGCCGAGATGCGTTCGCGCCGCAGGCGTTCGCCGAGTGCGGCGCCCGACAACCCCTGCGCCAGCAGTGACTGTGCCGACACGGCGGCGGCTTGGGTGCAAGCGCGGCGTACGAGATCAGCCTGCGGATAGTCCCGGTCGGCGAGCCCGGCCCGGCCGCGCGCATCGGCTTCGCATGCGCGCAGGAACCGTTCGAAGCGCTCGGGCCTGCGCCAGGCGTCGCAGCGTTCGAGCAGTTCGAGCATGGTCCGCGGCCGCAACTCCTGCGCGCGATGCACGTGGGTATGGTAGCGCGCCACCATGCACGCCAGCGCGCGATGTTCGTTCGGTGCGCGCAGTCGGTCGCACAGCGCGTCGATGAGCGCGATGCCGGCGTTCTCGTGGCCGATATGGCGCGGCCATTGAGCGGGTGGCGTCGCACCCTTGCCGAGATCGTGCACCAGCACCGCGAACGCCGTGATCGAGTCCGCGCCCATGCGCGCCGCCTGGTCCAATGCCAGCAGCACGTGCTCGCCGGTGTCTATTTCCGGGTGGTGGCGGGGCGTCTGGGGCACGCCGAACAGGCGATCCAGTTCCGGGAACAGCGGGGCGAGTGCACCAGCGTCCCTGAGCACTTCGACGAACCTGCGCGGGTACGGTTCGCCCAGCGACCGGTCGATCTCGGACCAGACCCGCTCGGGGGTGAGTTCGGCGAGTTCGCCCGAGGCGGCGAGCGCGCGCATCAGGGCGCGTGTCTCGTCGGCCACCGCGAAACCGAACCGGGCCGCGAACCGCGCCACGCGCAGCACCCGCAGCGGATCCTCGACGAAGGCCGGCGACACGTGGCGCAGGATCCCGGCGCGCAGATCGGCCTGGCCGCCGTAAGGGTCGATGAGGGTGCCGTGCTCGTCCCGGGCAATCGCGTTGATGGTCAGATCGCGCCGGCGCAGATCCTCTTCCAGCGTGACGTCGGGCGCCGCATGGAAGGTGAAGCCCTTGTACCCGCGCCCACTCTTGCGCTCGGTTCGGGCGAGCGCGTACTCCTCGTGCGTGACCGGGTGCAGGAACACGGGGAAATCGCGCCCGACCGCGCGAAAGCCCTGGCGCTCCAACTCCGCCGGCGTTGCGCCCACGACCACCCAGTCGACGTCGCCCGCAGGGCGGCCGAGCAACCGGTCCCGCACCGCACCGCCGACCTGATAGACGCGCATGCCGGTTCAGCGCCGGCGCCGCAGCGCGCCGTAGCGCCCCCCGGGCCGCCGGGCGAGCAGGTCTGGTACCACCGCCTCGATTGCGGTCGGTTCGATGCCCAGGGCCCGCAGGCCGCATCGGCCGGTGCAGACGTTGTCCACGCCGAGCGAACGGTAGTTGTCGCGCGAGAACGGCTTGCCCGGCGCGAATTCGAGCACCTGCGCCTGCAACCAGGAAGCCCATGCCGGCAGGCCGATCACGAGACGGCGCAGGCCGGCGGCCGCCGCGCAGATGCGTACCAGCTCGCCCAGCGTATATGCGTGCGGCCCGCACAGGTCGTAGTCGTGCCCGGCCGTGCCCGGACTCGCGAGTACGGCGGCGAACGCACGCGCGACGTCGCCGACGTACACCGGCGCGAACCGGCTGCCAGCGCAGGCGAGCGGAAAAACCCCGGGCGCCAGGCGCAGCAGCCCCGCGAATCGGTTGAAGAACGAATCCCCGGGGCCGAATACCACCGAAGGCCGCAACACGGTGAGTTCCAGTTCCGGTAACGCGCGCAGCGCCGCCTCGCCGGCTGCCTTGCTGCGCAGGTAGTGGCTCGGCGCGCCGGGCCCGGCGCCCAGCGCGCTCATGTGCACCACGCGGTGCACGCCCGTGGCGACGCAGGCCCGCGCTAGTGCCGCCGGCAGCGCGGCGTGCGCGGCCTGGAAGCCGCGCCCGTCGTCGCCGCGTTCATTGAGGATGCCGACCAGGTTCACCGCGGCATCGACCCCGTCGAGTGCGGCGGCAAGACCCTCGGCTGTGTTCACGTCCGCCTCGACGACCGACGACGCCGGCAGCAAGCGGAGGTGATCCGCGCGCGCACGGCGCCGGGTCGCCACGCGCAGCGCCCACCCCTGCGCGGCGAGTTCGGCGCACAGGCGTGAGCCGATGAAACCGGTACCGCCGAGGATCGCCACCGTACCCATCGCGAGGCCTGCGTGGCTCAGCAGGTGCCGCCGGCTTTGTCCGGCACCGGCCCGACCCGGTCGGCCAGCGGCACGATGGGATGACCCAGGCGCCACTCGTAGATCACGGTATTGAACAACGCCTGGCGCACGTAGCGACGCGTCTCGGTGAACGGCACGAGTTCGATCCAGTTCTCCGCGGCCATGCACCCGGCATTGGCGCGCCACGCGCGCACCCGGCCCGGCCCGGCATTGTAGGCCGCCGCCGCGAGCGCGAGGTTTCCGCCATGGGCGTCGAGCATGCGCTTGAGATAAGCCGACCCGAGGGTGATGTTGGTGCGGGCATCGTACAGCAGCTTGGGGTCGTTCAGCTTGATGCCCAGCGTGCGCGCGGTGTGCTCGGCGGTCTGGGGCATGAGTTGCATGAGTCCCATCGCCCCCACCGGCGAACGGGCGTCGGTCATGAACGCGCTCTCGGCGCGGATGATGCTGAACAGCACCGCCGGAGGCAGTTTGCGCTGGCGCGCGCTCTGGTGCACGAGCGCTTCGAACGGCGTGGGGAACCGCACCTGCAGATCGTCCAGCGCTCCGGCACGCGCGGCAGTGAGCACCGCGCGGTCGTACCAGCCCTCGCGATAGGCGTAGGCGGCGGCCTGCGCCAGCAGTCCGGCCGGCATGTGGGTAATCTCGTAGTACCACTCGCGACGGGCCTCGAGCCGCATCTTCAGGGCGAAGAACTCGCGCGCGCGCGCCACGCCCGGTCGCGACTCGATGGCAGCGAGATCCCCGCCGGGGATCGGGCGGTCGTTCATCCGGTATCCGGCGCCGATGCGATCGGCCGCGCGAAAGCCGTAGTAGTCGCGCTCGCGTGCCAGCGATTCGAAGATTGTGTGCGCCTCGTTCCCGCGCCCGGTCGCTTCGAGCGCGCGCGCACGCCAATAGTGCCAGCGCAGTGCTTCGTTCTCGGCCTGCGGCGGCTCGGCCGTCCAGCGCGCCAGTGCCTCCCAGTCCTGGCGCCGGATCGCAATGCGCAGGCGTGCGTCCTGGACCGCGGCGTCCGCGGCGTCTTCGGGAACGGCGTCGAGCAGGCGCATCGCGTCCGCGTGATCCTGCGAGAACGCGGCCAAGGCGAGGGTACGGGCGGCGATGCCGCGTTCGCGTGCATCCCAGCCGGGGGCGGCGGCGCGATCGCCCCAGGCATCGAGCGCGCGGCGCAGGTCGCGCCGCGCCAGCCGCGCCAGGGCGTCGAGCGCGATTTCGCGTGCTTCCGTGGCTTGCGCACGCAGCGCATCGCCGCGCAGGGCGCGTTCCGGGTCGGAAGTTGCGGCAATCCACCTGGCAACCCAGGCCCGGCGCGCATGGCCGAGGCGGTTGGCGGTTTCGCGCGCGCGTGCCGTGTTGCCTGCGCCGATTGCTGCGCGCACGCGCTCCCAGCGCAGATCCTCGGTGGTGGTCGGGCTGGCTTCGAGCAGCGCGAACGCCGGCTTGCATTCGTCGGTGACCGGCTCGGAGCCCAGCCACAGCGGCCGCGCGTCGAGGATCGCCGCCTCGGGCGCGCCGGTACGGATCCGCGCGAGCAGGTACGCGCACCGCAGCCGCATCTCGCCCTGGGGCCGGTAATCCTGCAGGAAGTCGGTCCATAGCCCGTTGCGTGCCAGGTGCTTGAGCCACTCGGCCCGCAGGGTCTCGCCGATGAGCGTGCCCTCGTTTCCGGCCAGGAATGCGCGGACGTTCTCGGCGCCGGCCTTGGGCAGCGTGGCGCTGAGATACTTGTAGTGGAGGTAGGCGGCGAGGGGGTAGTCCTTCAATCGGCGCGCCGAGGCCAGTGCCTGGGTGACCTGCCCGCTCTGCGCCGCCTTCCACGCCGCGCGGAACTCGCCGCGGGCGCGATCGACGCCGCCGGCGGCGCTGCAGGGCTGGCAGCCGAGCACGACCGCGCAGGCCAGGACGACGCGTGCGAAGCGGATCATCGTGAGGTAGTTGGTGTTTCTGCGTGAGGAGCGGGGTGCAACTGCATTGTCCGCGCTCCACCGGCGGCGTGCAATGCACGCGGCATAGCGCAGGAAGGTGCTTCGTCGTCCCGCCTTGCCCACGCGAACCGGGCCGCCGGGGCGGGAGCGCTTGGGTGCGGGTGGGCCGGACCGGTACAATCCGCGCCACTATGAACGACACCATCAAAGACATCATCCGCAACCGCCGCACCGTCCACGACTTCAAGCCCGAGTTGCCGCCGCGCGAACTCGTCCTGGAGGCAATCGATCTGGCGCGCTGGGCCCCGAACCACAAGATGACCGAGCCGTGGCATTTCTACCTGCTCGGCCCCGAGACCGCGGACGCGATCTGCGAGCTCAATGCCGATATCGTCCGCGCCGGCAAGGGCGAGGCTGCCGCCGCCGAGAAGCTCGCGCGCTGGAAATCCGTGCCGGGCTGGCTGCTGGTCACCTGCGAGAACTCGCAGGACGCGGTGCGTGCGAAGGAGGATTACGCCGCCTGCTGCTGCGCAATCCAGAACCTGCAACTGGCGCTGTGGAGCGCCGGCGTGGGCGTGAAGTGGACCACCGGCAAGGTCTCGCGCGATCCGAAGTTCTACGAGATCGCCTGGATCGACCCCGAGCGCGAAACGGTGGTCGGGCTGCTCTGGTATGGCTACCCGGCCGAGGTCGGCCAGACCGTGCGCAAGCCGGTGGCGGAAGTCCTGGTCGAACTGCCGTAGCGTGGGACCCGCCCGCGCGTTCCGGGCGCCGGGGTGATCGTCCAGCAGCCGATTGACGTCGCCACCCGCGGCCGCGGTGTACATGAGATCACGGCGGACGTCGCGCGCGTGGTGGCGTCGGCAGGATTGCGGCGCGGGCTGTGCAACGTGTTCATCACCCACACCAGCGCCTCGCTGCTGGTGTGCGAGAACGCCGATCCGCAGGTGATGCGCGATCTGGAAACCTTCATGTCCCGGCTGGTTCCGGACGGTGACCCGGATTTCGCACATGACGCCGAGGGCCCCGACGACATGCCCGCGCATGTGCGCAGCGTGCTGACGCAGGTCGAGGTCACCGTGCCGATCGTCGACGGCGCCTGCGCGCTCGGTACCTGGCAGGGCATCTATCTCTGGGAGCATCGCGCCCGGGCACATCGCCGCCGCGTGCTCGTGACCGTCTACGGAGAATAGCTCCGCGCTGCGACTCAGCGTGGCGCGCCCATGGCGCGCGCCCGGGCTGCGCCGGCCTCGCGCCCGGCAAGCTCCGTGGCGAAGTCGGCGCCGCATTGCGGCCAGCCCGCAGCGTGTGCGAGGACGATCCCGGTCAGCGCCTCGACGTGGGCCGGGCTGTCGTTCAGACAGGGGATGTAGCCGAAGCGGCGGCCGCCGGCGGCGAGGAAGGCGGCGCGGTAGCGCAGGTCAATCTCCTCCAGCGTCTCCAGGCAATCCACCGCGAACCCCGCGCTCACCACGTCGACGTCGACCGTGCCGGTGCGCGCAAGCTCGGCGAGCGTCGGCTCGGTATAGGGCTTGAGCCATTCCTGGCGCCCGAAGCGGGACTGGAACGCGACCCGCCAGCGCTCCGGCGCCAGCCCGAGCGCCTCGGCCACCAGGCGCGCGGTCTTGTGACACTGGCAGTGGTAGGGGTCGCCGTCGCGCAGGCTGCGCTCGGGCAGCCCGTGGAACGAAAACAGCAGGCAGTCCCCGCGGCCATGGGATTTCCAGTGTGCCTGGATTGCGGCCACCAGCGCGCGCACATAGCCCGGGTCGTCGTGGTACTGGGCGACGAAGCGCAGTTCGGGCAGGCGCCTGTGGTGCGCGAGCGCGCGCGCGAGCGCGTCGAAGGTGGAGGCGGTGGTGGCGGCGCTGTACTGCGGGTACAGCGGCAGGACCACGAGCCGATCCGAGCCGGCCTGGAGCAGCCGCGCGAGCGCGGCCTCGACGCCCGGATCGCCGTAGCGCATGGCCAGTTCGACCGCGAACCGATCCGGAAAGCGCGCCTGGAGCGCGGCGCGAATCCCGCTCGCGAGCCGCCGCGACAACGCCAAAAGCGGCGAGCCGTCCGGGCGCCAGATCTGCGCGTAGGCGTGCGCGCTGCGGCGCGCGCGCAGCGGCAGTACGACGCCGTGCAGGATCGGCAGCCACAGCAGCCGCGGCAGCTCGACCACGCGTGGATCGGCGAGAAACTCGGCCAGATAGCGCCGAACGGCCGCCGGTGTCGGCGCCGCCGGCGTGCCCAGGTTGACGATCAGCACGCCGGCGCGTGGCAGCGCCGCGTGATCGAAATCGTTCCCTGGTGCGTGCGGCATGCGGGCATTGTACGCAAACCTCGCAGGCGCGTGCCGCCACGCTGATATAGTGCCGCCCTGCAGGTCAGGAGCCCGATCCCATGCTAGTCAAGCATCCGTGGCAGTGCCCGCAATTCCAGGCCGGCGATGCGACGCTGCTGCGGGAACTCCTGCACCCGCGCAACGACGCCGTGCCGCTGCCGTTCTCCATCGCCCATGCGCGCCTGGCACCCGGCACGAGGAGCCTGCCGCACGCACTGTCGAGCGACGAGGTCTACTACATCCTGAGAGGGGACGGCCGCATGCACGTGGGCAGCGCGCAGCGCAAGGTGGCGGCCGGCGACACGGTGCACATCCCGCCGCGGGCGCGCCAGTGGATCGAGAACGTCGGCGCAGGCGACCTGGAGTTCCTTGCCGTGGTCGGCCCGCCCTGGCGGGCCGAGGACGAGGCGGTGGAATGAATCAGCGCTGCGTTCGCTCGGCGAACGCGGGCGGCGCGGCCGTGGCGATGAGCGCCGCGCTGGCGACGCTGAGTGCGGTCAGCGCGGCGAGCGCGATGCCGTAGTCGCCGTTACGGTCGAACGACCAGCCGGTGACGAGCGGCGAGGTGGCCGACATCAGGGTGGTCAGGGGAACCACGACGCCCATGACGCGGGCGAAGGCATCGGCGCCGAAATAATTGCCGATCATCGCGCTCTGGCACACCATCAACGCACCGGCGCCCAGGCCGACCAGGATTGCCGCCAGGTACAACGCCGCCGGGCCGGCGGCGTCGCTCAGGGCGACGATGCCGGCGGAGATGATCGCCATCGATGCCACCCACAGCCAGCGCGGCTCGATCCGATCGGCGATCAGCCCGCAACCGATCCGGCCGGCCAGGCTGCCGAGCGACAGGGCGCCCATCGCGCCTGCTGCGTCCGCGGCGCTGAAACCGATGTGCCGGACATGCGGCACGACGTGCGCGATGAGGCCGGTCAGCGGTGCCGCAGCCAGCATCGCCGAGGCACCGATCAGCCAGAATGCGCGCGTGCGCGTGGCTTCCCGCAAGGTGAGCGAGGCACTGCAGCGATAGACGCCGGCGGCGCGCGTTCCGGCGGCGCCGGCAACGCCGGGCGCGCCATCGCGCACCGTGCCGACATCCTCCGGCCGGTTCCGGATGAGCAGCGCCAGGGACCCGGCGGCGAGAAAACAGGCAGTCATCGCCCCCCAGCCGTCCTGCCAGCGCCCGCCCTCGCCACCGATGATCGCCTCCAGGATCGGTGGTGCCACGAACCCGCCGACGCCGGCGCCGGTGATGACGATGGCGATGGCGAGGCTGCGCCGGCGCTCGAACCAGACCGTGGCGCCCGTCAGGGAGGGGATGTACCCGCACATCGCCGATCCCAGCCCGGCCACCAGGCCGAACGTGACGAGGTAGGTGGTGGCGCTGTCGACCACGGTCGCCATCATCACGCCGGCGGCCGTCAGCAGCACTGCGCCCGAGACAATCGTCCTGCGCAGCCCGGCGCCGTGAATCATTGCGCCGACCAGTGGCGCGGTCAGCCCGCCCACCGTGAGATAGAACGTGTAGCCCAGGCCGAGCGTGGCCTTGCTGAGCGCGAGGTCCTCGGCCATGCGTGCGTTGACCACGCCGCCGCCGTACATCGGCAATGCCGCGGCCGCCAGGTACGCGAACCAGAAAATCGGCAGCATCCTCCAGCCGTAGTAGATCCGGTTCCCAGCCATCGCCCGCCGTCTCTCCAGGTAACTCTGCCCGCGCCTGCCGCGCCGCGGGCAGCATACTGTAAAGCCGCGCCGCACCGGCGCTCGCTATAATCGCCGGCACCCCCATGCCCATGGCCGCCCTCATCCCGAACTGGATGCGCGACTATAGCCGCGCGCAGTTTCCCGGCGATCTCGCCGCTGGCGTGACGGTGGCCATGCTGCTCATACCGCAGTCGATGGCCTACGCACTGATCGCCGGCCTGCCGCCGGTGATGGGCTTGTACGCCGCGGTGATCCCGCTCGTCGTGTACGCGTTGCTCGGCTCCAGCCCTGTGTTGTCCGTGGGGCCGGTGGCGATCGATTCACTGCTGGTGGCCGGCGCGCTCGCCGCCGCCGGCCTGACCGGAATCGCGGCACCGCAGGCGGCTGCGGCGCTCGCGGTGCTCACGGGTGCCCTGCTGCTGGTGATGCGGGCGGCGCGTTGCGACGCGCTGGCGAACTTCATGAGCCAGCCCGTGATCGCCGGGTTCGGTGCCGCCGCCGCGGTGTTGATCGGTGCCAGCCAGCTCGCTTCCCTGCTCGGGCTGCACGCCACCGCCGACGCCACGCTGGTCGAGTCGCTCCGCGCGTTGTGGCGTGCGCTGCCGCAGGCCAACCCCACCGCCGCGATGGTCGGCGGCACGGCGCTCGCGCTGCTCTTTCTTGCCCGCGGCGTCGTCACTCCCCGGCTGCGTCGTGCCGGTGCCTCGCGGGCGGTCACCGATCTGATCGCGGCCGGAGCGACCGGTGCCGTGGTGGTGCTGGGCGTGGTCGCCGTGCGGCTGGGCGGCCTGGATCGCCTGCATGGCGTCGAGGTGATCGGGCCGATCCCGCGTGTCCCTCCGGCGCCGCAGTTGCCGGCACCGGATTCGAACGTGTGGCGAACGCTGCTCCCGCACGCAGCGCTGATCGCCGTGGTGTGTTTCCTGGAGAGCATCGCGATCGCACAGACCCTCGCCAGCCGCAGGCGGCGGAAAATCGACGCCGGCCGTGAACTGGTGGCGCTGGGCTCGGCCAACATTGCCGCGGCGCTGGCGGGCGGGTACAACGTTTCCGGTGGCGTGAGCCGCTCGATGATCAACTTCTCCAGCGGTGCCAACACGCCGCTTGCGTCGATCGTCGCCGCATTCGCGGTGGCGGCCGGCGCGTTGCTGCTCGCGCCCGCGCTCGAGCACCTGCCCAAGGCGGTGCTCGCGGCATTGGTGCTGGCGGCCGTGGCCAAGATCGCCGATGCGGACGCGCTGCGGCGGATCTGGCGCTACGACCGGCTCGACGCGCTGCCGGCGCTGGCCACCTTCGCCGCCGCCCTCGGGCACGGGGTGCAGTCCGGTATCCTCGCCGGTGTCGCGGTTTCGCTCGGCCTGCACCTGTGGCGCACCAGCCGCCCGCACATCGCCATCGTCGGCCGAGTCGGCGAAAGCGAACACTTCCGCAACGTCGCGCGTCATGCCGTGCGCACCTGCGATCACGTGCTGGCGGTGCGGATCGACGAGAGCCTGTACTTCGCCAACGCGCACGCGCTGGAAGCGCTGGTCCTGCAGCGGGTGTCGGCGCAGCCGGCCTTGCGCCACGTGGTGCTGGTCGCCGCGGCGATCAATCACATCGACGCGAGCGCGCTGGAGACGCTGGCGATGCTGCGCGATCGGCTGCGCGCCTCGCGGGTGACGCTGCACCTGGCCGAAGTCAAGGGACCGGTCATGGATCGGCTGGCGCGAACCGATTTCGTCGAGGCGCTTGCGCCGGGGCAGGTGTTCCTCAGCACGCATCAGGCGATGCGGGCGCTGGAGTGCTGCTGACGCGGGCTACGCCCGCCGGGGCATAATCGCGCCATGCACACCGAAACCCTGCCCGCCGTCGCGCCGCCGTGAAGCATCCGCTGCGCCGCGCGCTCACGCGCGCGTCCTATGCGCTGCTGCCGCCGGCGCTCATGAAGCACCGTATCGGCCTGCGCAACTGGTTGCACGGGGAAGCGGAGATCCGCCTGCTCGATGTGCTGGTGGATCCGCGCCGCGCCGCGGCCGACGTCGGTGCGCACCTGGGCGCGTACACTTATTTCCTGGTCGGCCGGGCGGCACGCGTGCATGCATTCGAGCCGCAGCCCTGGTGCGCCAGATTCCTGGCGCGTGCCTACGGCCGAGCGGTCACGGTGCATGCGTGCGCGCTGTCGGATCACGACGGCAGCGGCACGCTCGACATGGTCGACCAGGGCTACCAGGCCTTCGCCGCCGCGCTCGATCGCCGCGGTCCGCAGGCACCGGACCGCCGGCGGGTGCGGATCGACGTGCCGGTGCGAACGCTCGACGGCTTCGGGTTCGACGATCTCGGGTTCGTGAAGATCGACGCGGACGGCGGCGAACTGCCCATCCTGCGCGGTGCGCGCGCCACGCTCGCGCGCTGCCGCCCGGTGCTGCTGGTGGAGATCGAGCAGCGCAACCTGTCCGTCCCGATGCAGCAGGTTTTCGACGAGATTGCCGCCGCGGGCTATCGCGGCGAATTCCTGGAACGCGGCGTGCGCCGGCCGTTGGCGGACTTTTCGCTCCAGGCGCACCAGCTCGCGCGGCTGGCCGGCGATCGCAGCCGGCCCTACATCAACAATTTCATCTTTCTGCCGGACTGATACCAGGCCCTCAGCGCCGCAGGCTCTCCAGGGCCGTCGCGCGCAGCGCCGGGCGCACCCCGAGCCAACCCACCGCGGCGACGCCGACGACGCCGGCCGCGATCGATACCGGCAGGATCAGCGGGTCGAATTCGAAGGGGATCGAGAACACCTGGCGAGCGAGCAACGCTCCCGCGACGGACGCGCCGACGGCCGCCACCGCTCCGCACAGTGCTCCGAGCACCGCGAGCTCGGCGAGCACGCCCGCGCGCAGCACGCCGTCGCGCGCACCAAGCGTGCGCAGCACCGCGATTTCGCGCACGCGCTCGTCATGGGTCGCGGTGACGCCCGCGTACAGCACCACCAGCCCGGCGAGAATGGTGAACCCGAAAACGTACTGCACCGCCAGGCTGACCTGGTCCATGACGCGGCGCACGTGCTGCTCCAGCGCCTCGATGTCGATGACGGTCACGCTCGGAAATCGCCGCACCAGGTGCACCAGCCGCTCGCCGGCGCCGTCGTCGAGCCGGAAGGCCGTAATCCACGTGGCCGGCAGCGACTCGAGCATGCCCGGTGGCGAGACCACGAAGAAGTTCACGTTGAAGCTGTCCCATTCGACCTTGCGCAGGCTGGTGATCCGACCTGTGATGCGCTGATCGGCCGCGAGGTAGGTGAGTTCGTCGCCGAGGGCGAGGCCGAGCGTGTGCGCGATGTCCTGCTCGAACGAGAACTGCGGCGCGGGCCGATCGCCGCTCCACCACGTTCCGGCGACGATGCGGTTGTCGGGCTGCGCAGTATTCGCCCACGACAGGTTGAACTCGCGATCGGCCATGCGCCGGGCGCGCGGATCGGAGTAGGCGTCCAGGTCGATCGGCTCGCCGTTGCGCTCGACCAGGCGCGCCCGCACCATCGGAAAGAACTCGGGCGCCGGCAGTCCTTCGGCCGTGAACCAGTCGCGAAGCGGCCCGACCTCGTCGGGCTGGATGTTGATGAGAAAGCGGTTCGGCGCATCGGGCGGCAGGCGTGCGCGCCATCCCTCGAGCAGGTCGCCTCGGACCAATGCGAGCAGGATCATGACCATGATCCCCAGGCCGAGTGCGACCGCCTGCAGCACCGACGTGCCGGCGCGCCGCGCGACGTTGGCCACGCCGAAGCGCCAGGCCACGCCGGCGCCGTTGCGCGCGTGCCCGAGTGCAAGCACCAGCAGGCGGGCGAGGAGCGCGAGTACCGCCACCGCGCCCAGGCAGCCGGCGGCCGTCAGCAGCGTCAGGCGCGGTTCACGCGCGCTCCACGGTGCGCAGGCGATCACGACGGCGAAGGCCAGGCCGTGGTACAGCCAGCCGAGCCGCGGCGGTGGGGCCAGATCCCGGCGCAGCACCCGCAACGGCGCGATGTCCCTCAGGCGCATGAGCGCCAGCAGCGAGAAGCCCCCGAGTGTCACGAGCGCGATCACCAGGCCCGTCAGTACCGGCCGTGCGGAAGGTGCCGGCAGCGTGCCGGCCGTGAGCGGCGCGACGATGCGGGCCAGGCCGAACTGGGCGACGAATCCCAGCGCCGAGCCCGCCAGGCCGGCGCCGATCGCCAGGATCGCCAGCGCCAGCGCATGCGTGCGGATGACGAAGTCCTGGGTCGCCCCCAGGCAGCGCATGATCGCGCAGGCATCGTAGCGGCGCTGGACGTAGCGCGCCGCCACCAGGGCGATGGCCACGCCCGCGGTCAGCACCGCGACCAGTGCCGCCAGGCCGAGGAACTGCCCGGCGCGGTCGAGCGCGGAGGTGAGTTCCGGGCGTGCGTCGTGCACGCCACGGATCCGGATCCCCGGGGCGATCCGGTCCTGCGTCCAGCGCCTATAGGCGGCGATCGCTCCGGTATCACCGGCCGCCAGCAGGCGCCAGTTCACGCGGCTGCCTGGCAGGATGAGGCGCGATGCAGGCAGGTCCGCGCGATTCATCAGCGTGCGCGGGGCGACGTTGAACAGGTCCCCGCCGCGGTCGGGTTCGAGCAGCAGCACCGCGCCGATCCGCAGCCGTATCGCACCGATGTCCACGCTATCGCCGACGCCGACCCCGAGCATGGTCAGCAGCCGCTGGTCGGCCCACAGTTCGCCCGCCGGTGGGCCGCCGGCGACCTCGCGCGCCGCGGCGAACGGCGCCGTTGCAATCGCCACCGTGCCGCGCAGCGGGTAGGCGCTGTCCACTGCCTTGACCTCGGTGAGTTGCAGCCGGTCGCCGGCGCCGATCACGCTGGCGAACGCGGCCGTGGTTGCGGTCGCAAGGCCGAGTTCGCGCGCCTGCTCGAGGAATTCGGGCGGGATGGGCGCCGCGGATTCGATCGCCAGATCGCCGCCCAGCAGCGCGCCGGCGTCGCGTTCCATCGCCCCGCGTACGCGATCGACGAAGAACTCCACTGCCGTGACCGAGGCCACGGCGACCAGCAGTGCCACGGCAATCAGGCGCAGTTCGCCGGCGCGCAGATCGCGGCGCAGGGTTGCGACCGCGAACGCCGCGACCGAGGGCGCGCCGTTCACGCGCCGGTACCGGGCGCGATCGAAGCGATGCGTCCGGCGTCCAGGGTCAGGACCCGATCGCAACGCCGGGCGAGCCGCTCGTCGTGGGTCACCAGGACCAGGGTCGCACCGGCCTCGGCGCGCAGTTCGAACAGCAAATCGACGATCCGCGCGGCGGTACGCTGGTCGAGGTTTCCGGTGGGTTCGTCGGCGAACAACACCGGCGGCCGCGGCGCGAACGCGCGCGCGAGCGCGACGCGCTGCTGCTCGCCACCGGAAAGCTGGTTCGGGTAGTGGTCCCGTCGAGCGGCCAGCCCCACGCGCTCGAGCACGGCCGCGGCGGCCTGCGTCGCGTCGGCCCGCCCTGCGAGTTCCAGCGGCAGGGAAACGTTCTCCAGCGCGGTCAGGTTGGCCAGCAGGTGGAAGGCCTGGAAGACGAAGCCGACGCGACCGTTGCGCACCCGGGCGCGGTCGTCCTCGTCGAGTTCCGACATCGTGGCGCCGTCCAGGATCACGGTTCCCGCCGTCGGCCTGTCGAGCCCGGCGAGCAACCCGAGCAGCGTGGACTTGCCGGATCCGGACACGCCCACGATCGCAAACGCTTCCGCGGCCGCCACGGCGAAGCTGATATCATCGAGAATCGTGAGCACGCCCTCCGGACTCGGGACGCACTTTCTCACCGCACGCGCCTGGATGATCGCGCGCGTGGCGTTGTCGGTGCTGATCATCGTCTGTCTCGGGCAGGGCTCCAGCGCGCAGGCCCAGGCGCCTGCCGGCACACCGGTGCTGCTGGTGCTCGGCGACAGCCTGAGTGCTGCCTATGGTATCAAGCCCGAGCAGGGCTGGGTGGCGCTGCTCGCCAAGCGCATCGCACAACGCGGCTTCACGTATCGGGTCGTGAACGCCAGCATCAGCGGCGAGACCACGCGCGGTGCGCTCGCCCGCCTGCCGGCGCTGATGTCGCGTCACCGGCCGGCGCTGGTGGTGCTCGAACTCGGTGCCAACGACGGATTGCGCGGCCTGCCGATCGGGGAATTCCGGCGCAATCTTCGCGCGCTGGTCGATCTCGCCCGGGGCGGCGGCGCGCGCGTGGTGATCCTGCCGGTGCGGCTGCCGCCGAACTACGGCGAGGCGTTCAACAGCCGGTTCGTGAGGGTCTACGACGAAGTCGCGGCGGCGACCGGTGCGTCGCAGTCCGGCATGTTCCTCGAGGGCGTGGGCGGGCGGCCGGAACTCATCCAGGAGGACGGGCTGCATCCGCGCGCGCAAGCGCAGGCCCGGTTGCTCGAAAACGCCTGGCCGGCGCTGGAAGCGGCGCTGCGCGCGCAGGCTCCGACGGACTGATGCCCCGGATCGGTGTGGCATAATCGGCCGCGATGAAGTTCTGCAGCCAGTGCGCGGCGCCCGTTGACCGGCGCATACCCGAGGGCGACAACCGGGAGCGCTGGGTGTGCCCGGCGTGCGGAACGATCCACTACGAGAACCCGCGCATCGTTGCCGGCTGCATTCCCGAGTGGGAAGGGCGCGTGCTGCTGTGCCGACGTGCGATCGAGCCGCGCTACGGCCTGTGGACCCTGCCGGCGGGATTCATGGAAAACGCCGAGACGGCGCTCGAGGCCGCCGCCCGCGAGACGCTGGAAGAGGCCAGGGCGCGGGTCGAGGTGATCGATCTGTACGCCCTGTTCAATCTCCCGCACGTGAACCAGGTGTACATGATCTTCCGCTCCCGCCTCACCGATCTGGACTTCGGCCCGGGCGCCGAGACGCTCGAAGTGCGGTTGTTCGAGCCCGAAGCGATACCTTGGCGGGAACTCGCATTTCCCACCATCGAGCACGCGCTGCGGTTCTACTTCGAGGATCGCGCACGCGGCAGTTTCGCGCTGCGCATGGGCGACATCGTGCGCCAGGGCGGGCAGGCTCGATTCCAATTCCGGCGCGGCGGCGCCGGTTGAGCGCGACACGCGCCGGAAAGGCATTCCGACATGGCCAAGACGCTGTTCGAGAGAATCATCGAGGGGGAAATCCCGGCCGCCATCCTGCACGAGGACGAGCACTGCGTGGCGTTCAGGGACGTGAGCCCGCAGGCACCGGTGCACGCCCTGGTGGTGCCGCGCAAACCGATCCCGCGGCTGTCGGAAGCGACGCCGGCGGACCAGGGCCTGCTCGGGCACCTGCTGCTGGTCGCCAACGAGGTCGCGGCCGCGCTCGGCCACCATGACTACCGTGTCGTGATCAACTGCGGGGCGGAGGCCGGACAGACCGTGTTCCACCTGCACGTTCACGTACTTGCGGGCCGGCAGATGCATTGGCCGCCCGGGTGAGGGCGCGGCACCGCGGGCGCGGTGCCGATGTCGTACGGAGGGGTTCGCCTGCGCCGAGCGTCTGGCGGCGGCGGGGCGGATGTTTAATCAGCCGCGGCGCATCGAATCGAAGAAGTCGCCGTTGTTCTTGGTCGCCTTCAGGCGCTCGAGCAGGAATTCCATCGCCTGCAACTCGTCCATGGGATGCAGCAGCTTGCGCAGGATCCATAGCTTCTGCAGTTCGTCCGGCTCGGTGAGCAGTTCCTCCTTGCGCGTGCCGGAGCGGTTGATGTTGATGGAGGGGAACACGCGCTTTTCGGAGATCTTGCGTTCCAGGTGGATTTCGCTGTTGCCCGTGCCCTTGAACTCCTCGTAGATGACGTCGTCCATGCGCGAACCAGTGTCGATGAGGGCGGTGGCGACCACCGTCAGGCTGCCGCCCTCCTCGATGTTGCGTGCCGCGCCGAAGAAGCGCTTGGGGCGTTGCAGGGCGTTGGCGTCGACGCCGCCGGTCAGCACCTTGCCGGAGGAAGGAACCACGGTGTTGTAGGCGCGCGCCAGGCGGGTGATGGAATCGAGCAGGATGACGACGTCGCGCTTGTGCTCGACGAGGCGCTTGGCCTTTTCGGTCACCATCTCGGCGACCTGCACGTGGCGGCTGGCAGGTTCGTCGAAGGTGCTGGCGATGACCTCGCCCCGCACGGAGCGCTCCATCTCCGTGACTTCCTCCGGGCGCTCGTCGATGAGCAGCACGATGAGGTAGCAGTCCGGGTGGTTGGCGGCGATCGAGTGGGCGATGCTCTGCAGCATCATGGTCTTGCCCGCCTTGGGCGGGGAGACTATCAGTGCGCGCTGGCCCTTGCCGATCGGGGCGATGAGGTCGATGACGCGCGGGGTAAGGTCCTCGGTGGTGCCGTTGCCGATCTCGAGCTTGAGGCGTTCGTTCGGAAACAGCGGCGTGAGATTTTCGAACAGGACCTTGTTCTTGGCATTCTCGGGCGGCTCGAAGTTGATGTCGTTGACCTTGAGCAGCGCGAAGTAGCGCTCGCCGTCCTTGGGCGGGCGAATCTTGCCGGAGATGGTATCGCCGGTACGCAGGTTGAAGCGGCGGATCTGCGAAGGCGACACGTAGATGTCGTCGGGCCCGGCCAGGTAGGAGCTGTCGGCCGAGCGCAGGAAGCCGAAACCGTCCTGTAGAATTTCGAGGACGCCGTCGCCGGAGATGTCCTCGCCTTTCTTCGCGTGCGCCTTCAGCAGGCCGAAGATGACGTCCTGCTTCCGGGTGCGGGCGGCGCCTTCTAGGCCGAGCTCGTCGGCCAGGGCAATGATTTCGGCAACGGGTTTGCGCTTTAGTTCTGTCAGATTCATAGGATTTTCGAGCGGCCGCGATGAGAACCGATGCGCGGGCGTGGCGATGCGCAACGGGCCAGCAAACTAGGAATTGACTTAAGGAACAGCCTGGGAAGGCGAGCTATCTAGCTGTTTCGCAGGAACGATAGCACGCGTTTCCGGTGGCGTCCAGTTTCCGGCGCGGGCGCCTGCCCGCGCATTACGAAATCTTCGTTCGTTCAGATATTGCTGTCGATGAAGGCGGTGAGCTGCGACTTGGACATCGCACCGACCTTCTGCGCGGCGACGTTGCCGTCCTTGAAAAGCATCAGGGTCGGGATGCCGCGGATTCCGAACTTGGGCGGCGTCATCGGGTTCTCGTCGATATTGAGCTTAACCACGCGCAGGCGACCCGAGTACTCGGAGGACACTTCATCGAGGATGGGAGCGATCATCCGGCACGGACCGCACCACTCGGCCCAGTAATCGAGCAGGACCGGCAGATCGGACTTCAGGACTTCGTCCTCGAAGGTGGAATCCGTCACGTGGGAGATGTTACCGCTCATCGCAGCGACCGTCGTAAACCGTGGGATGACCTATTCTCTGTCCAACGAGCGCGGGAGATCAAGCACGCGTCGGCACGACGCGAAGGATTTTCAGGTATCCTGTCGGTCCAATGCAACGAGATCTGCTCACCGAAGTCAATTTTTCCGACCTGCCGCTGCACCCGCTCCTGCTGGAAGGGCTGGCCCGGGCCGGGTTCACGCGCTGTACGCCAATCCAGGCCGCATCGCTCCCCATCGCCCTGGCCCGGCGCGATGTCGCCGGCCAGGCGCAGACCGGCACCGGCAAGACGGTGGCGTTCCTGCTCGCGACGCTGCACCAGCTGCTCAGCCGCGAGCCGCCATCGGATCGACGCCCGAACCAGCCGCGTGCGATCGTGCTCGCGCCGACCCGCGAACTGGCGATCCAGATCCATCGCGATGCCTTGCAGATCGGCGGCCACACCCCGATCCGGTTCGCCCTGGTCTATGGCGGCATCGACTACGAAAAGCAGCGCGATACGCTCGCCCAGGGCGTGGACGTGCTGATCGGCACGCCGGGCCGGATCATCGACTACTTCAAGCAGCACGTGTTCGACCTGCGCGCAATCGAGGTCTGCGTGCTGGACGAGGCCGATCGCATGTTCGATCTCGGCTTCATCAAGGACCTGCGCTTCCTGCTGCGCCGCATGCCCCCGCCCACCGAGCGGCTGAACATGTTGTTTTCCGCAACCATCTCGCTGCGCGTGCACGAGCTGTCCTACGAGCACATGAACAACGCCGAGGCGGTCGAGGTGGCGCCCGATCGGGTCACCGCCGACGCGGTCACCCAGGTGCTCTACCACGTCGAGGGCCGCGAGAAGATCCGCCTGCTCATCGGTCTTCTGCACAGGCATGCCCCCGTTCGGACGCTGGTGTTCGTCAATACCAAGCGCGCCGCCGAGAAGGTCGAGGACTATCTGGTCGGCAACGACATCCAGGCCGCCTGCCTGACCGGCGACGTGCCGCAGAACAAGCGCCAGAAGCTGATCCACCGCTTCGCCACCGGCGACCTGCCCGTCCTGGTGGCGACCGACGTCGCCGCCCGCGGCCTGCATATTCCCGGGGTCAGCCACGTCATCAACTACGACCTGCCTCAGAACGCCGAGGACTACGTGCATCGCATCGGCCGCACCGCGCGCGCCGGGCAGTCCGGCGACGCCATCTCCTTCGGCTGCGAAGAATACGTATACTCTTTGATCGACATCGAGGAATTCATCGGCCACAAGATCCCGACCGCCCAGGTGGAGCCGGATCTGCTGGTCGAGCCCAAGCCTCCTCAGCGCCAGGAACGCGAGCGTGTGCACCATGGCCCGCGCCGCAGTGACGGTCGCCGCAGCGGCAGCAGCGGGCGGCGCGGCGGCGGCCGGCCGCGGCCGCGTGGCTGAATGATGCGCGCACGGGCGTGATGGGCGGTTCGTTCCGCGCCGTTCTTCGGGGCCTGGGTCGGGTATTGGCCGTGGTGGCGCTCGGCCTCGCGCTCGGCGGTTGTGGGCAGAAGGGCGATCTCTACCATCCTGGCGCGGCCAGTGCGCCCGCGTCCCGGACGCACGGCTGATCCGCGTTCGGATCGAACGGCTTCGCGGTGAATTCTCCGCCGTTTCATTATCGTTCCGGCGAACTGTTCGCCGAAGATGTGTCCCTGGCAGCGGTGGCGCGCGAGCACGGCACGCCCTGCTACGTATATTCGGCCGGGAGAATCGAGTCCAACTGGCGCGCGCTCGACGCCGCGTTCGCGGGGCGGTCGCACCTGGTCTGCTATGCGGTGAAGGCCAATTCCAACCTCGCCGTGCTCGGCCTGCTCGCGCGGCTCGGTTCGGGCTTCGATATCGTTTCCATCGGTGAGCTGGAACGCGTGCTGGCGGCGGGGGGGCGCGCCGACCGGGTCGTATTCGCAGGCGTCGGCAAGCGCGAGGACGAAATCCGGCGCGCGTTGCTGGCGGGCATCCGTTGTTTCAACGTCGAGTCGCGCGCCGAACTGGAACGGATCGATCGGATTGGCACGGCGCTCGGCCGCAGGGCCCCGGTGGCGCTGCGGGTAAACCCCGACGTCGACCCCGGAACCCACCCGTACATCGCCACGGGCCTGGCCGAGAACAAGTTCGGCATCCCGATCGGCGAGGCGGTCGCCGAGTACGAGCGTGCAATGGCGATGTCCGGCATCGAGGTCACCGGCATCGCCTGCCACATCGGTTCCCAACTCACTGCGCTGGAACCGTTCAGCGATGCGCTCGCTTCGGTGAGCGCGCTGGTGCGCGAACTGCGCCGCCGCGGGGTCCCGATCCGTCACGTCGATGCCGGCGGGGGCCTGGGAGTGCGGTACCGCGACGAGACGCCACCGGCGATGCAGCGGTATGCGGCAGCGATTGGGGCGGCGGTCGATGTCGACGGCGTCGAGATCGTGGTCGAGCCGGGGCGCGCCATCGTCGCCGACGCAGGGGTGTTGCTGACCCGGGTCGAATACCTCAAGCCGGGCGGCCGGCGCAGTTTCGCCATCGTCGACGCGGCCATGAACGACCTCATTCGACCGGCACTGTACGAGGCGTGGCACGAGGTGCGGCCGGTGGCGCCGCATCCGGGTGCGAAGGGTGTCTGGGACGTGGTCGGTCCGGTATGCGAAACCGGCGATTTCCTGGCCCAGGGGCGTGAACTGGCCCTCGCGCCCGGCGATCTGCTGGTGCTGGATACGGCCGGTGCCTACGGGTTCGCGATGAGTTCGAACTATAATGCGCGCCCGCGCCCGGCCGAGGTCATGGTCCGGGGCGCCGCCGCGCATCTGGTCAGGGCGCGGGAAACGATCGAATCGCTGTATGCGGGGGAGCGGCTGCTGCCCGGGGCCTGAGCCGGCCCCGGTGGTTGCCAGGCCGTCACGCACCAAAAAAGAACACCCGCTCGGTGCGTATGCACCGTTAGGGTGCGAGTTATCCGGCTCTGCACTGCAACTCGCGGAATCGTATGCACCGCCGGGGTGGCATAACTAATGCAATCCCGCTGCGCACGTCGGTTCCCCGACCCCATAACTCAACCAACATTTTCCGTACACCCTGGAGGAGTGGTCTATGTCTGGAGCAGCGGTCCTCAAGCGCATCAAGGACGAAGAGATCAGGTTCGTCGACATGCGGTTCACCGATACGCGCGGCAAGGAGCAGCACCTGACGCTCCCGTCGCACACGGTCGATGAATCGTTCTTTGAAGACGGCAAGATGTTCGACGGCTCGTCGATTGGCGGCTGGAAGGGCATCAACGAGTCCGACATGATCCTGATGCCGGACGCCAGCACGGCGGTGATCGACCCGTTCTTCGAGGAGCGGACCCTGATCGTGCGCTGCGACGTCCACGAGCCGTCCACCGGCCAGGGCTACTCGCGCTGCCCGCGTTCGCTGGCCAAGCGCGCCGAGGCCTACCTGAAGTCCACCGGCATCGCCGACACCGCGTTCTTCGGCCCCGAGCCCGAGTTCTTCATCTTCGACAGCGTCCGCTGGGCCGTGAACATGAAGGGTTGCCACGTCGAGGTGGAGTCCGAGGAGGCGGCGTGGAGTTCCGAACGCTCCTACGAGAGCGGGAACACCGGTCACCGGCCGGGCGTCAAGGGCGGCTATTTCCCGGTTCCCCCCGTCGATTCTCTGCAGGACATCCGCTCGGCGATGGTGCTGGCGATCGAGCAGATGGGGCTGGAGTGCGAGGTCCATCATCACGAAGTCGCCACCGCCGGCCAGTGCGAGATCGGCACCAAGTTCGACACGCTGGTCAAGCGCGCCGATTCGCTGCTCACGCTGAAGTACTGCGTGCACAACGTCGCGCATGGCTACGGCAAGACCGCGACCTTCATGCCCAAGCCTATCGTGGGCGACAACGGCAGCGGCATGCACGTGCATCAGTCCCTGGCGAAGGACGGCAAGAATCTGTTCGCGGGTGATGGCTACGGCGGCCTGTCGCAGCTCGCGCTCTGGTACATCGGCGGCATTCTCAAGCACGCACGGGCGCTGAACGCGATCACCAATTCCACGACCAACAGCTACAAGCGGCTGGTGCCGGGTTTCGAGGCGCCGACGTTCCTGGCCTACTCCGCCCGCAACCGCTCGGCGTCGATCCGCATTCCGTGGGTATCCAGCCCGAAGGCGCGCCGGATCGAGGTCCGATTCCCGGATTCGGCCGGCAATCCGTACCTCACCTTCGCAGCCATGATGATGGCCGGCCTGGACGGCATCCAGAACAAGATCGATCCGGGCGAGGCGATGGACAAGGACCTGTACGATCTGGAGCCGGAGGAGCAGAAGCACATCCCGACGGTGTGCCACGCGCTCGACATGGCCCTGGACTACCTCGACCAGGATCGCGCCTTCCTCACCAAGGGTGGCGTGTTCACCGACGATCTCGTCGATGCGTACATCAAGCTCAAGCTGGACGAGGTCACGCGCTTCCGCATGACCACCCATCCGGTCGAGTACGACATGTACTACTCGATGTAAACGCGGCAGCGTTCGCGTCAAGGTCCGGAGCCCCCGCCAGTCGGGGGCTCTTTTTTTCAGGCGGATTTCTTGCGGGCCCGCTGGCCGTTGGGTACGCTGGAACCATGAAGCCGTACCTCCTGCCCCTGGTCCTGGGCCTGTTGCCGGCGGCGTTCGCGGCCGACCTGTACAAGTCCGTGGATAAGGACGGCCACACGGTCTACACGGATCATCCGGTACCGGGCGCCGAGCTGGTCAAGGGCCTGGGCGAAGTCCCCACGGTGGAGTCCTTCAAGCCGCCGCCACCCGCGCCGGCGCCGGCAAAGCCGGCTGGGCCGGTGCCCTACGAGGTTCTCGCCGTCACGACGCCCGCGCCCGAAGCCACGATCCGCGACAACACGGGCAACCTGCAGGTCATCGTGAGCCTGAAGCCGGCGCTGCAGGCCCAGTTCGGCCATCGGGTGGTGCTGTATGTCGACGGCAAGCCGTTCTCGACGCCCGGCATGGCCCTGACGTTCCAGCTCACCAATCTGGATCGCGGCACGCACACACTGCGTGCACGGATCCTGGATTCCAAGGGCGGTACGTTCGAGTCCTCGTCCCTCACGCGTTTCCATCTGCATCGCGCTTCGGTCAACAACCCCGCAGGCAGGGCCGGACAGGCCAAGTGATCTGCCGAGCGGCCCTGAGGGCTGCGGTCCGCCGTTTTTCCACGACTGGCTTGGTTCTTGCGTTGACACCGCAAAGGCACGGCTCCGGCCCCGCAAGGCGACCTGGAGCCGGCGTAATGCGTTGTCTACTCACGGAATTGATCGATGCCGGTCGAACGGAAGGTGCTCCCCGCTCCCTCGGTTGCACCGCCATGGTGCAAGGAAGAAGATAGTCCGATGGCCAGCCCGCGCGATTTCAGGCGCGTGTTCGACAATCTCGCCACCGCGGTGCTCGTCTTCGACGCCGATCTGTGCCTGCGCGACATCAACAGTGCCGGCGAGGCGCTGCTGTCGCTCAGCAAGCGCAAGGCCCGCGGCCTGCACATGCACAGCCTGGTGCGTGCACCGGCGCTGGACGCGGTCGTGCGCCGTGCCTGCAAGGCCCAGGCGCCGGTCATCGAGCGCGATCTGCACGTCGACGCCGGCGAGGGCGATCTGGCCGTGGACTGTGCCGTCACCCCGATCTTCGAGGACGACGGCCTGAGCGAGGTGCTGATCGAACTGTCCAGCGTCGAGCGGCTCCAGCGCATGGTGCGCGATGAATCCCTGGTGGCCCAGCACTCCATGGCCACGGCACTCCTGCGCGGCATGGCGCACGAAATCAAGAATCCGCTCGGAGGCATCCGCGGCGCGGCGCAACTGCTGGAACGCGAACTGCGCGGCTCGCCGCAGACCGAGTACACGCGGATCATCGTCCAGGAGGTCGACCGGCTGCGCACCCTCATCGACCGCATGATGGAGCCGGCGGTGCCGGCGGCACCGCAGAAGCTGAATATCCACGAAGTCCTGGAACACGTACGAGGACTGGTGCAGGCGGAGAACCAGGGTGCGCTGAAGATCGAAGTCGACTACGACCCGAGCCTGCCGGATATCACCGCGATCCGGGATCACCTGGTGCAGGTGGCCCTGAACCTGCTGCGCAATGCGGTCGAGGCGGCCGGGCGCGATGGACACTACCTGATCCGCACCCGCGTGCAGCGCCTGGCGGTCGTCGGCGGGCGGCTGCACCGACTGGCATTGCGCGTGGACATCTGCGACGACGGGCCCGGCGTGCCCGAGCAGATCGCGCAGCGAATCTTCTACCCGATGGTGTCCGGACGCCCGAGCGGCACCGGGCTGGGGCTGGCCATCGCGCAGTCGCTGGTGCAGCGCAACGGGGGCTTCATCGAGTTCGAAAGCCGGCCGGGTTCAACCACGTTCACGATTCTGCTTCCGATAGAAAATGGCTGATAAACGCGAAAAGGTCTGGATCGTCGACGACGATCGCTCCATCCGCTGGGTGCTCGAGCGCGCCCTGCTGCAGGCGGATTTCGACGCCACCTGCTTCGAGAACGCCGAGCAGGCGTTGCAGCGGCTCGGCGACGAGCGTCCGGATGCGGTCGTCTCCGACATCCGCATGCCGGGAGCGGATGGACTGTCGCTCTTGCAGCAGATCCACGATCGGTTCCCGTCGCTGCCGGTCATCATCATGACCGCGTACGCGGACCTGGATCGGGCGGTCGCCGCGTTCCAGGGAGGGGCGTTCGAATACCTGCCCAAGCCCTTCGACATCGACGATGCGGTCAACATCGTACGCCGCGCGGTGCGCAAGATCGGCACCGGCGCCAAGGTGGTCCAGGCGCCGAAGGCCGAAGTCACCGAGATCGTCGGCGTTGCGCCGGCGATGCAGGAGCTGTTCCGCGCCATCGGCCGTTTGTCGCGTTCGAACATGACCGTGCTCATTACCGGCGAGTCGGGTACCGGCAAGGAGCTGGTCGCGCGCGCGCTGCACCGCCACAGCCCGCGCGCGAACCGCGCCTTCATTGCCCTGAATACCGCGGCGATACCGCGCGAACTGCTGGAGTCGGAACTGTTCGGTCACGAGCGCGGCGCCTTCACCGGCGCCACCGCGCAGCGCGTCGGCCGCTTCGAGCAGGCCGACCGGGGCACCCTGTTCCTGGACGAGATCGGAGACATGCCGGCCGAGCTGCAGACGCGCTTGCTGCGGGTGCTGGCCGCCGGCGAGTACTACCGGGTCGGCGGCATGGAGCCGGTCAAGGTGGACGTGCGCGTCATCGCCGCCACGCATCAGGACCTGGAGGCGAGGGTGAAGGCCGGTGCGTTTCGCGAGGATCTGTTCCATCGCCTGAACGTCATCCGCCTGCACATTCCGGCGCTGCGCGAGCGCAAGGAGGACCTGGGCGTGCTCGCGCGCCACTTCCTGACCTCGGCAGCGAACGAACTGGGCGTGGAGGTCAAGACGCTGCTGCCCGAGACCGAGGCCTGGCTCGCCGGCTACGAATGGCCCGGCAACGTGCGCCAGCTCGAAAACGTATGCCGCTATCTCACGGTGATGGCGCCCACGCGCGAGGTGCACGTGGATGACCTGCCCGGGGAACTGCGCGCGCCGGGGCAGGCGGCGGTCGAACCGGGCGGGGACTGGGAAGCGGGCCTGGCGACCTGGCTGGAACGCAAGCTGCGCGGCGGCGCCGAGGGCGTGCTGAACGAGGCGACGCCGGCCTTCGAGCGGATCGTGATCGAAACCGCGCTCAGGATCACCGGCGGCCGCCGCCAGGACGCGGCACGCCTGCTGGGCTGGGGGCGCAATACGCTGACGCGCAAGATCGCCGAACTGAACCTCGACGTCTGAGCGCGATTCAGCCCGACTTCAACCACTGCGCCGCGCGCGCGGCGAAATAGGTCAGCACGCCATCCGCGCCGGCGCGCTTGAAGGCGGTGAGGGTCTCGAATACCGCCGCGCGCTCGTCGATCCAGCCGGCGCGCACGCTGGCCATGATCATCGAGTACTCCCCGCTCACCTGGTAGACGAAGGTCGGCGCGGCGAACGCTTCCTTGACGCGGCGGACGATGTCGAGGTAGGGCATTCCGGGCTTGACCATGACCATGTCGGCACCCTCGTCCAAATCGAGCGCGACCTCGCGCAGCGCTTCGTCGGAGTTCGCCGGGTCCATCTGGTAGCCGTACTTGTTGCCGCCGCCGAGCATCTTCGCCGAGCCCACCGCGTCGCGGAACGGGCCGTAGAAGCTCGACGCGTACTTCGCCGAGTAGGCCAGGATGCGGGTGTTCACGTGGCCCGCGCGTTCCAGCGCCGCGCGGATGGCGCCGACCCGGCCGTCCATCATGTCCGAAGGGGCGACGATGTCGACGCCGGCCTCGGCCTGCGACAGCGCCTGTTTCACCAGCACCTCGTTGGTGGCGTCGTTCAGCACGTAGCCCGAGGCGTCGATGAGGCCGTCGTGGCCGTGCGTGGTGAAGGGGTCCAGCGCCACGTCGGCGATGACGCCCAGCCCGGGCGCGTTGCGCTTGAGCGCCCGCGCCGCGCGTTGCACCAGGCCTTCGGGATTGTACGCTTCGCGGCCGTCGTCGCTGCGCCGTTCGGCCGGCACGCTGGGGAACAGCGCGATCGCCGGCACGCCGAGTTCCTGCACGCGCAGGGCGTTCTCGACCAGCAGATCCACGCTCTGGCGCTGCACGCCGGGCATCGAGGCGATCTCCTCGGTGCGCCCCGTGCCTTCGATCACGAACATGGGGTAGATGAGATCCGCGCTGGTGAGCACGTGTTCGCGCATCAGGCGGCGGCTGAAATCGTCGCGGCGCATCCGCCGCATGCGGGTGGCCGGGTAGCGGCCGTGGCTGTCGGTGTCCATGCCGGGCATTATAGGCGTGCCGGCGCGCGGCCCGGACCGGGCGCAGGCGCAGGATCCGGACCATGCCCGAGCCCATCGTCGACCAGACCGCGCTGCTGCGGATGACCGCGTTCATCGCCGTGCTGGTGCTGATGCTGGCCTGGGAACGCATCGCACCGCTGCGTCCCGCGACCATCCCCGGATGGCGCCGGCGCGCGGCCAACCTTGGCCTGGCCGCGATCGGAACCCTGCTGCTGCGCTTAATGCCGGGCATCGCCGCCGCGGGTGCCGCCGCCCGCTTCGAATCCGGCCTCCTGCATCGCATCGGGCTGCCGGCCGCGGTCGAAGTCGCATTCGCCCTGCTGGTGCTGGATCTGGCGCTGTACTGGCAGCATCGCGCGTTCCACGCGCTGCCGGTGCTCTGGCGCCTGCACCGCGTCCACCACACCGACCCCGACTTCGACACCACCACCGGCGTGCGCTTCCATCCGCTGGAGCTGATCCTGTCCATGGGATACAAGGCCTTGGTTGCGGTCGCGATCGGCGCCTCGCCCGCGGTCGTCGTCGCGTTCGAACTGGTGCTGTCCTGCGCGTCGCTGTTCAATCACGGCAACGTACGGCTACCCGTGTGGCTGGAGCGGTTCGCGCGCCTGCTGCTGGTCACGCCGGACGTGCATCGGGTGCACCATTCCTGCGTGCGCGCCGAAACCGACAGCAACTTCGGGTCGGTCCTGCCGTGGTGGGATCGACTGTTCGGTTCCTGGTGCCCGCGGCCGACCGGCGGGCAGCACGGCATGCGGCTTGGCCTGGACGGTTGGACGGCGGCCGACGCAGTCGGGCTGGCGCAGTTGCTGATCCAGCCGGTGACGGCCGGGCGTTCCGGAAACGCGCCGCCGTCCTGAATTCCGCGCTGCCCGGCGGGTTGGCCCATCGACCTAGGCGTTGCTTCAAGGCAACGCCATGGCGCGGAAAAGTTGACTCGGCGCCCCACGATGGATACCGTTGCCTGATTCGAGGCACCCATCTCCGCGCAGGGTTTTCGATCCGTTCAAGAAGCCGCCCGCGGCCGCAGTCGTGTCGGCCCGGGCATCGTCAGGGGGAACCAGCATATGAACCATTCCAGCAGGATGATCGCCGCGCTCACCGGTGCGACGTTCGCAATCGCGCCGCAGTTCGCGGGTGCGCAGGGCAAGATCGAGGAAATCGTCGTCACCGCGCGCAAGAAGGAGGAGACGCTGCAGGAGGTGCCGGTCGCCATCTCGGCATTCACCGGCGATCAGCTCGAGCAGCAGGGCATTCGCGCACCGGGCGACCTGGCGCGGGAGATCCCCAGCCTGACGATCGTGTCCAGCTCCAAGACCTCGGACGTCGTCATCTTCGCCCTGCGCGGGCAGACCGCCAGCGACGTACTGCTCACCGTCGATCAGGCCGTCGGCACCTACTTCGACGGCGTCAATGTCCCGCGGCCGTACGGTGTCGGCGCGGGCCTGGTGGACGTGGCGCGCATCGAGGTGCTGAAGGGCCCGCAGGGCACCCTGTACGGCCGCAACACCACCGGTGGTGCGGTGAACATCATCACCCGCGGCGCCGACTACGACGGCATCCACGGCTACGCCTTCGTCGAGGCGGGCGGGTACGCGAACTTCCGCCTCAACGGCGCGGTGAACGTTCCCATCATCCAGGACCGCCTGGCGGTGCGCCTGGCCTACCAGCACTGGCAGCGCGACGGCTACGGCGAGTCCGTGATTACCGGCCAGGATCTGGGCGGCGACAAGGGCCAGGATTTCTTCCGCGGCTCGCTGCTCGCCAATCCCTGGGAGAACGTGCAGGTCGAGGTCAAGGGCGAGTGGCTGCGGTTGCGCGAGAACGGCTACCTGCAGACGCCGCTGCTGTACATCCCGCAGGCGGCGACCAGCGAGACCGTCGCGCTCGAACTCGGGCTGGTGCCGTCGCTGGCGGCGATGACCCCGGCCGCGCGCACCACGGCGCAGAACCTGCTCACCTCGATCGCCGCGCGCCATGCCGCGGACATCTTCACCAATTCCACCAACCTGCCGCTGCACAACGATCTGGACCGCTACGCGATCAACGGCACGATCACGGTCGATTTCAGCGAGAACGTCAAGCTGAAGTCGATTACCGGCTACAGCGAGTTCAACGACGATCCGGTCACCGATCTGGACGGCACCCAGTTCCGCATCCTGGACGTCGGCATCCTGAGCCCGGGCCCACTCGGATTCCCGGATTTCGATCTGATCGAGGACCGTTTCTTCTCGCAGGAACTGAACCTCTCCGGCAACGCCTTCGGTGACCGCCTGAGCTGGCTGGCCGGTGTCTACTATTCGAACGAGAAGGGCATCGACACCACCACCAACGACTTCCGCTTTGCCCGCACGGGGTTCGTCTCCCCGTTCACGATCAATTTCAACCAGGGCGTCGACATCGAGAACACGAGCTGGTCGCTGTACTCGCAGAACGACTACCGCTTCACCGACCAGCTCACGTTCACCTTCGGCGGTCGCTACACCGAGGAACGCCACGGCATCACCTCGCTGAGCCGGCGCTTCTCGCCGACCACCGGCCTGTACGTCTGCAACACCGCCGTCACCATCGTCACCGCCAATCCGAACGCGTGTGCCACCACCCGCGATGCGAAGTTCACCGGCTTCTCCTGGCTGGGCAGCCTGAACTACCAGTGGAACGAGGATCTGCTGGTCTACGTGAAGTCCGCCGAGGGTTTCCGCGGCGGCGGCTGGAACCTGCGCCTCATCACCGCGCCGCCGTTCGAGCCGGAAACCGCGCGTGACGTCGAGATCGGCATGAAGGCCGACTGGTTCGACGGCAGGCTGCGCACGAACGTCGCCCTGTACCGTACCGAGTACTCGAACAAGCAGGAGTCGATCATCATCCCGGTCGGCCTGACGCCGCAGACCGTGGTGCAGAACGCCGCCTCGGCCGAGATCAAGGGCTTCGAGGCCGAGGTGTTCGCGTATCCGTGGGAAGGCGTGAGCCTGAAGGCGACCGTCGGCTACCTCGACGGCCAGTACGACTCCTTCCCGGGCGCGCTGACGCTGACCAACCAGCGCGTGGATGCGACCGGCGAGCGCTTCGCCAACCCGCCCTGGCAGTACAGCCTGTCCGGCCGCTATGAGCGGCCGTTGTTCGAAGGCACGCTGGGCATGGAGATGAACTGGGCCTGGACCGCCGGCGCGCGGCCGACGCCGCGTCTCCTGGACCCGGCGCTGCCGCCGGCCCTGGTCGACGATCTCGTCGCCGGCCTGTCGAACTTCTCCAACGGCCGGCGTGACATCGGCCTGCTCAACGTGCGGGTAGAGTACAAGATGCCGGCGTACGGGCTGTCCGTCGCGGCATTCGTGAACAACGCCCTGAACGAGGAGTACCTGATCCACACCCTGTCCCAGATCAGCCTCGGCGGCATGCAGGGCGGCATGGTGGCCGAGCCGCGCATGTGGGGCTTCCAGATCAAGAAGACCTTCGGCGAGGAGTGAGCCTCGAAGCAGCGGCGCCCGGGCAAGGCCCGGGCGCCGCTCTGCTTTCCCCCGCGATCGGACAGGCCGCGCTGCGCGCGGTTGCGGGCGCCGGTGAGGCGACCGCATAATCGCGCGGATAGCAATATCGATGGGAGGCGCAATCGTGCGCGGGCGAATGGGGATGGCGGTGCTGGCGCTGCTGGCGGGCATGGCCCGGCCGGCGGCGGCGGTGGATACGTTTGCGGTGGAGTACGGCGCGGGGGACGACGATGCCCAGCGCTTCGGGCTTGCGTTCACCTGGGACTGGAACCGCAAGTGGTTCGCCGACGGTGCCTGGTACCTGGGCGGTTATTGGGAAGTCGGCGGCAGCTACTGGGATGCCGATCCCGGCCGCACCGGCACCGACTCACTGGGCGAGGGCGGCGCGGCGGCGGTGTTCAGGCTCCAGCCGCACAACCCGATCGGGGCTTTCATGCCCTTCGTCGAGGCCGGCCTGGGCATGCACGTGTTCTCGGAGACCGAACTCCAGGACAAGGACTTCGACATCAACTTTTCGTTCGCCGAGCATATCGGCGCGGGCGTGCGGTTCGGCGACGCATCCCAGTGGGAACTGGGTTACCGCTACCAGCACCTGTCGAACGCGAGCATTGGCGACTCCAACCCGGGCATCAACTACCACCTGATTCGACTGGCGTTCCGTTTCGGCCAATAGCGAGCGTCGTGTCCGCGGCCCTGGCCTCCTCGACCAAGCGCCGCGTAGAGGCCTCGATCCAGTCCCTGGCGCGCTCGGTGACCTCGGTCGCCGAGAGCCCCTTGGGATCGATCGGCGGGCCGATTTCCATCCGTATCGTCCCGGGCCGCTTGGCGAAGCTGTTGCGCGGCCAGTAGAGCCCTGCGTTGTGCGCCACCGGCACGACCGGGCAGCCGGTGTCCACGGCCAGCAGGCCGCCCCCGGGCTGGTACTTGCGCGTCGCATCCGGCGCCACGCGCGTGCCCTCCGGGAACACCACCACCCAGATCCCGCGCCCGAGGCGGTCGCGGCCCTGCCGCACCAGCGCCTTCATGGCGCGGAACCCGGCGGAGCGATCGATCGCGATCGATTTCAGCAGCCACAGCCCCCAGCCGAACAGCGGGATCCAGAGCAGTTCGCGCTTGAGCAGCCAGACCTGCGGCGGAAACACCTGCTGCAGCGCCATGGTTTCCCACGCGGATTGATGCTTGGCCATGATGATCGCCGGCCCGGCCGGAATGTGCTCGCGGCCGCGCACTTCGGCGCGGATCCCGCATACGTGC
The DNA here is from genome assembly GCA_050183625.1 of Gammaproteobacteria bacterium. GTDB lineage: Bacteria > Pseudomonadota > Gammaproteobacteria > JADZEE01 > JADZEE01 > JBFXBD01. The sequence goes on along the minus strand of JBFXBD010000011.1, from coordinate 75,649 downwards.
CGGAGCATCCACAGGTTGAAGTCGGTCCACAGCCGGCCGGTGCGAAAGCGCAGCCGGTAGGGCAGCGGCAGTGTCAGCAGCAGCAGGGTGCAGACCACCGCGGCGGCAATCGCGGCACCGGTGTAGTACACCAGCGCTCGCAGGTTCGCGCCGTGGCCCTGGTTCACGATTGCGCCAGCAGCGCGTCGACGAACGCCGCGAGATCGTCGTAGGTCTCCGGCGCGCTGCCGGCGAATTCGCGTTCGGTCTGCCTGCCCGCGCCGGTACGCACCAGGATCGGCCGTGCGCCGACCGCGATCGCGGCGTCCAGGTCGCGCGCCCGATCCCCGACCACCGGTACGCCCGCGAGCGGCAGCCCGGTATGCGCGGCGATACGGTGCAGCAGCCCGGGGCGCGGCTTGCGGCAGTCGCAGTCGTCCTCCGGGACGTGCACGCAGGCGAAGAACGCCTCGATGCGGCCGCCGAGCGGCACCAGGGAGGCGTTGATGAAGTCGTGGATGTCGTCCAGCGCGCGGGCGTCGAGCAGGCCGCGGCCGACGCCGGACTGGTTGGTCGCCACCAGCACCCGATAGCCGGCGCGGCACAGCGTGGCGATCGCTGGCAGGCTGCCGGGCACCGGCCGAAGTTCGTCGCGCGACTTGATGTACCAGTGCGAATCCTCGTTGATGACCCCGTCGCGGTCGAGGATGACGAGCTTCATCGGCGCGCCGCGCTCAGCCCTGCAGGCGGCCGATGTCGGCGATGTCCAGGAAGCGGCGGTGCAACTGCTGCAGCAGGGCGAGGCGGTTCTCGCGCACGGCGCGGTCGTCGGCCATCACCAGCACCGTGTCGAAGAACGCATCCACGGGCTCGCGCAACTGCGCCAGCGACGTGAGCGCCTCGGCGTACTCGCCGCGCGCGACCAGCGGCGCCACCGCGGCACCGGCGACCTGCATCGCCTCGGCGAGCGCGCGCTCGGCGGGTTCGCCGAGCAGATCGGAACGTACCGTCTCCGGTGCGGCTTCGGCCTTGCGCAGGATGTTGCCGATGCGCTTGTTGGCCGCCGCCAGGCTCGCCGCCGCGGGCAGCCGGCGGAACGCCTCCACCGCGCGCACGCGGCGATCGAAGTCCAGCGGCCGGGTCGGGCGGCGCGCCAGAACCGCCTCGAATCCGTCGGCCGCGATGCCGGCATCGGCGTAGTAGTTGCGCAGGCGCTCGAGCATGAAGTCCAGCACGGTATCCGCCACGGCGGTGGTGCCGAGCAGATCGCCGTAGGCGCGCACGGCACGGCCCAGCAGATCGGCCAGGTCCAGATCGAGCCCGGACTCGATGCAGATCCGCAGCACGCCGAGCGCGGCGCGCCGCAAGGCGTAGGGATCCTTGTCGCCGGTGGGCGTCAGGCCGACGCCGAAAATGCCCACGAGCGTGTCGAGCTTGTCGGCGATCGCGAGCGCGCGGCCGGCGCCGGTGGCGGGCAGGTGGTCACCGGCATGGCGCGGGCGGTAGATTTCGTCGAGCGCGCTGGCGAGGTCCGCCGGCTCGCCGGCCGCGGAAGCGTAGTAGCGGCCCATCACGCCCTGCAGCTCCGGGAACTCGCCGACCATGTGCGTCAGCAGATCGCAACGCGACAGGCGCGCCGCGCGGCCGACGATTTCCGCATCCGCGCCGAGCGCGGCGCCGATCTCGCGCGCCAGCCGTTCCACACGCAGGGACTTGTCGTACAGTGAGCCGAGCCGCTCGTGGTAGACCATGTCCCTGAGCGCGTCGAGGTGATCGCCCAACGGGCGTTTCAGATCCTTGTCCCAGAAAAACGCCGCGTCGGCCAGGCGCGGCCGCACTACGCGTTCGTTGCCGGCCCGGACCTGTGCCGGATCGGTGCTGTTCAGGTTCGCCAGCGTGATGAACGCGGGCAGCAGCCGGCCTTCCGCGTCGGCGATCGGGAAGTAGCGCTGGTGTTCCTGCAGCGTGGAAATCAGCACCTCGCGCGGCAGGCGCAGGAAGTCGCGGTCGAAGCCGCCGGTCACCGGCACCGGGCATTCCACCAGCGCGGTCACCTCGTCCAGCAGCGCCGCGTCGATGAGCGCGGTACCGCCGGCGGCGCGGCCGGCATCCTCCACCAGGGTGCGGATGCGCGCGCGCCGGGCGTCGAAATCGACGTCGACCTGCGCGTCCGCGAGCCTGCCGACGTACTCGTCCGGATGCGCCAGTTCGATCGGCGCCGGGTGATGGAAGCGGTGGCCGCGGGTGACGCGGCCGCTGCGCACGCCCAGGATTTCGGCGTCGATCACCTCCGAGCCGTGCAGCAGTACCACCCAGTGCACCGGGCGTACGAACTCCGCGCTGCCGCTGCCCCAGCGCATGCGCTTGGGGATCGGCAGACGATCCAGCGCCGCGCTCACGATCCTCGGGACGATTTCGGTCGCTGGCCGGCCACGTTCGGCCTTGCGGAAGCCGAGCCATTCTCCCTGGTCGGTGACGATTCGTTCGAGCGCATCGACCTCCACGCCGCAGGACCGCGCGAAACCACGCGCGGCGCCGGTGGGGGCGCCATTGGCATCGAATGCGGCCGAAACCGCCGGGCCGCGGCGCACGACTTCGTGATCCGGTTCGTGCGTGGCGAGCGCGCGGACGCGGGCGGCGAGGCGGCGCGGCGTGGCGTACCCGCGGACCTCTCCGTGCGCGAGCCGGGTGGCGGCGAGTTCACGGCGCACGCCGTCGATGAAGGCGTCGGCGAGCGCGCGCAGCGCCTTGGGCGGAAGTTCCTCGGTGCCGATCTCGATCAGTGCATCCTGGGGCGCGGACATGGGGTCGGGTTCCTGGTCGTGTTGCGTGCGGCGAGAGCGCCGGCTCAGGCCGCGGACGCCGGCCGGCCGGCGGATTTCAGCATCGGGAAGCCCAGGGCTTCGCGCCGGGCGAAATAGGCCTGGGCGACCGCGCGCGCCAACGCGCGGACGCGCAGGATGTAGCGCTGGCGCTCGGTCACCGAAAGGGCGCGGCGCGCGTCGAGCAGGTTGAAGTTGTGCGATGCCTTCAGGACCATCTCGTACGCCGGCAACGGCAGGTCCGACTCGATCAGCTTCTGTGCCGCGCCTTCGCAGGCGTCGAAGTTGCCGAACAGCACCGCGGTGTCGGCGCGTTCGAAGTTGTAGGTGGACATCTCCACCTCGTTCTGGTGGTAGATGTCGCCGTAGCTGACCGGGCCCGCGGGCGTGTCGGCCCAGAGCAGGTCGTAGACGCTGTTCACGCCCTGCAGGTACATCGCGATGCGTTCCAGGCCGTAGGTGATCTCGCCGGACACCGGCCGGCAGTCGATGCCGCCGACCTGCTGGAAGTACGTGAACTGCGTAATCTCCATGCCGTTCAGCCACACTTCCCAGCCCAGGCCCCAGGCACCCAGGGTGGGCGATTCCCAGTTGTCCTCGACGAAGCGGATGTCGTGTACCCGCGTGTCGATGCCCAGCACGCCCAGCGACTCCAGGTACAGGTCCTGGATTTCCGGCGGCGAAGGCTTGAGCAACACCTGGAACTGATAGTAGTGCTGGAGCCGGTTCGGGTTCTCGCCGTAGCGTCCGTCGGTGGGCCGGCGCGAGGGCTGGACGTAGGCCGTGTTCCACGGTTCCGGGCCGATTGCGCGCAGGAACGTCGCGGGGTGGAAGGTGCCCGCGCCGACCTCCATGTCGTAGGGCTGCTGGATGACGCAGCCGCGCTCGGCCCAGAAGGCCTGCAGGCGCAGGATGAGCTGCTGGAAATTCAGCGCGGTCGGGGATGCTTTGCTCGTCGTCACGCGGGGTTGGCGCCAGTTTCGTCCGGGCGCGCAGTATAGCGTGGCGGCCTGCGCGGTCGTACGCCGTGCGGCGCCGACGAACGGCCGGCCGGCGGCTCAAGATCGCCCGCCGGGCGTCGATACGCAGATCGACGACATCTTCGTGGCCGGGATCCGCAATGCGCAACTTCGACGTGCACACCCGTGACGTGGCTCCCTGGCACGCGCTCATCACCGTGGCCGAGGCTCAGGAGCAGCATTGCCTGGCGCCGGATCTGTCCGGCTATCTCGCCACCATGCTGCTGCGCTACATCGGCCGTCCCGAGTTCCTGCACGATGCCTGCGCGCGCCAGTACATCGGCACCGCGCTCGCCGGGGATCAGATGCCGCACCAGAGCCTGCGCGATCTCGCCGATCGCTGCCTGCTGTTCGCCGGATTGTTCCCGGACATGGTGCTGCAGGGCGGAACCCCGGTGCGGCGCTACGTCGAACTCGGCCGCGGTGCCTATGAGCGCCTGGGCGGGGCCGGCGGGATCTACGCCAGGGTATGCGAACACTTCGTGGAGCTGATGGACGTGCTGCAGTCGATCCGCGAAATGCAGGCCGCCGGACCGAACCTCGATCCGCTGGCCACGTACGATCTGTGGAGCAGCACGGGCAGCCGCCATGCCTGGCGCAATCTCGTGACCCGCAACGGTGCGCTGCCGGTGTTGGACGAGCACCCGCAGCGGCACTGAGGCCGGGTCACTTCGCCGCGGGCGGCAGCGCCAGGTCCTGCAGCGTCCGCGTGAGGCGCGCGGCGACGTGTACCGGCAGCGCGAACACCCAGCCGTCGCAGCGTTCGCCAATTGCCTTGGCCTGTTCGCTCACCTGCGTGGCGTCCTGAGCCGGACCACCCGCGGGCGCATCCGCGCGAGCCGCGATCCGGGTCCAGGCGCGGCCGTCGACACCGGCCGTGGCGGTTTCGATCGTCAGGCCGTCGAAGGTTCGCAGCGTGGTCACCGTGGCGCTGCCCGGCGCGAACGAAAACGCGGCCGCGGCGCGGACATCCTCGAACCGCAGGTCTGCGAGTACGGCAGCCAGCGGCAGCAGCAGTGCCGCGGACTTCGGTGTCCATCCCGGCGGCAGCGACGCGGTGAACTCCCTGGCCTGCGGATCCGCGCGCCGGATCTCGAACGAGCTGCCGTCGACGTGGCGAATCGACACAGAGGCGACCCGATCCTGCGCGATATCGAGCAGTTCAGCGTCCATCCATTCGACCGGTGCGACCGGTATCTCCAACGCGCCCTGCACGAGCAGGGCCTGCGGCTGTCCGACCCTGCGGACGTAACGGGCCGGCGTGCGCGGCCCGCCCGCTTGCGCCGCGCGCATCCGGCCGGCGAGCAGCGCGGCGACAGGGCGCCCGGTCGCATCGAGCAGGCGCAGGCGTACGGCGCCGGAACCGGGCGTTTCGATGTCATCGACGCCGAGCCGGGAGTACAGGTCCGGGCGGCTGGTCTTTTCCTCCACGACGCGTATCGCAGCCACCTGCACCGCCAGCCGTGTCACCGCTTCGGCGCGCGCGGGGTAGCGATCGCGGTTCTCGATCCGCCAGAGTCCACCGTCGCGCACCAGCACGGTGCCCGCGCCATCAGCGGCGATCTCGATGCGGCCGATGTCGTTCACCCGCTCCAGGAGCCCGGGGAACAGCGGCGGCGATTCGATCCCGGTGCGCGGCGCACGCCGCTCCGATACGGTCCAGGCGGCTGCGACCGCGACCGCGGTGACGGCCAGCAGGAGCGCGAACCTGCGGTTCATGCGGATGGGACGCGGCGGCGGATCCGTCCGGCGATCGCCACCGCAAGCGCCGCGCCAGCGATCAGGAGCGGCACCCCGGCGATGTTGACCAGCTTCAACCGCGTTCCCAGTGCCTCGATGTCGCGGTTCAGATCGTGTTGCACGCCACGCAGCTCACGCCGGATCCTGAGCTGCTCCTCGCGGAAGCTTTCGATCGCCTTCTTCTGCTCTGTGGACAGGATTGCCGCGCCGGCCTTGTCGCCGCCCGCCGCCTCCAGATCCAGGATCCGGCGCTCGGTCTGTTGCAGCGCTTCCTGCAGTTCCTGCTCCTTGCTGCGGAATTGCATCTCGGCCTGGCGGCCGAGCGCCTCGACGCGCTCGAATGGTCGCAGCGACTCGCCGCGGCTGCGCAGGCTGACCAGATCGTCGTTGCCGAGCAGGTTGTCGATGGCGTTGATGACGAAGTCCGCGTTGTCGGCCAGCGGGGTCGGCGCGCGCGTGCCAAGGACGTTGCGGATCTGGACCCAGAACTGGTCGGCGAGCACATCGGTATCGGCCACCACCACGACCTGGATCGGCGTGACCGCCCTGGCGACGAAGCTCGGATCCTGGGTCGCGACCTGGGTTTGCGGATCGGCCGGCGGTCCGCCGGGGAAGGCGCTGCGCGCCGGGCCCTGGAGGCGCGCGGCGATGACCAGCGGCCTGCCGCCGGGCTTGAACCCCGGCAGCAGGCCGGATGGATCGCGCACGAACTGCAGGCCCTCGGCTTCGAGCGTGGCTGCGTTCGGCCCGGTCCGCAGCAGCGGCACGAAAGCCGTGCCGGCGGCCGGTACCGGTTCGAGCACGCCGGCGGAGGCGAGGTTGATCGCGCGCAGGCCGCGCGTGACCTTATCGGCCGCATCCAGATTGCTCGCGGTGAGCGTGAGCCACGGCAGGTACGGCACTTCCTGCGGTCCACGCGGGCCCTGGAAGGTGACCCGAATCGCCGCGTCGGTATCGGCAGCCACCCGGCCCGGCGTCATCCTTGCGCCCCAGGCCGAGAGCAATTCAGGCAGATCCGAGCTGCGCTCGGGCATCACCATGGCCGATGGATCGGGGGTCGCGGGGTCCTGTTCGGCGAGCGGATCGACGAACACGATCGCCTTGCCGCCCTTCATCACGAATTGATCGACCGCGTACCGCACCGGCGCCGGCAGTGCCTTGGGGTGCACGACCAGCAGCACGTCCAGGCGCTTCGGATCGATCTGCGCGGCGGACACCCCCAGGTTGCGCACCTCGTAGTTCTGCTCCAGGGCGCTCACGATCGCCCACGGCGGCTGCGGGCCGATGCCGAGCATCGGGTTGGCGCCGGCGCCGAACATCGGCAGCGCGCCGACGATGCCGACCACCGGGCGCTTCGGGTGCGACAGCGCGTACACCAGACGGGTGAGATCGTATTCGAGCGACTGCTCCTGCGATGGCAGCAGCAGCGGGATGACCTGCTCGTCGTCGGTGGAGTTCGTGCCGACGATGCCCAGGTAGCCAATCTCGCCCGCGCTGCCCGCGGGCACCTGGCGGATGCCGGATGCCACGGCCTGATCCTCGGCTTCGGAGAACGGCTCGGGATCGATCACGGCGAGTTCGATCCGCCCGTTCGCGCGCGCTGCGTACTCCTCGAGCAGGTCGCGTACCCGCGCACCGTAGCCCTGCAACTGCGGGATGCCGGCGAAGGTCCTGGCCGAGTAGTACAGGCGCAGGCTGATTGGCTCTTCGAGCCCGGCCAGCACGTTGCGGGTGCCGGGCGCGAGCGTGTAGAGCTGATGCTGGGTCAGGTCCAGGCGTAAGCCGCCGAGCGTGGCGCCGGCGATCACGTTGATCGCCACGAACAGCGCCAGTGCGATTGCCAGTGCCGGACCGGCCGGGATCCTCGCGCCCATGCCTGCCTCAGTTCGCCTTGCGGGATTGGATCGCCAGCACGTTCGCATACAGCCAGAACGCCATCAGCGAGCCGAAGAAGACCAGGTCGCGGGCGTCGATCACGCCGCGCTTGATCGAGTGGAAGTGGGTCAGGAAGCTGAACGAGGCGATCGCATCCACCAGCGCCGCCGGCGCCCAGCCGCGGAAGAAATCCAGCACCAGCGGGTAGCCGCTCATGACGAACAGGAAGCACGCCACCACGCTGACCACGAACGCTATCACCTGGTTGCGGGTCAGCGCCGAGATGCAGGCGCCGATTGCCAGGAAGCCGCCCGCCATCACCAGGCTGCCGGCGTAGCCGGCCAGGATCGCCAGGTTGTCCGGATCGCCCAGGTAGTTCACCGTCAGCCACATTGGAAAGGTGAGCGCGAGCGCCAGGGCCGTGAACAGCCAGGCGGCGAGGAACTTGCCCAGCACCGCTTCGTGTACCGCCACCGGCAGGGTGAGCAGCAATTCGATCGTGCCGCTCTTGCGTTCCTCGGCCCACAGCCGCATCGAAATCGCCGGCATCAGGAACAGGTATAGCCAGGGATGAAAGCGGAAGAACGGTTCCAGATCCGCCTGGTTGCGTTCGTAGAACCCACCCGGGTAGAAGGTGAAGGCGCCGGTCAGGAACAGGAATACGACGATGAACACGTACGCCACGGGAGTGACGAAGTAACCGCGCAGTTCGCGCTTGACGATCGCGGCGACGGCGCTCATGCCGCGGCGTCCGTCGCGGTGGTGATGGCGCGGAAGACCTCGTCGAGCTGGCCGCGCTCCACGTGCAGATCCTCGACCGTCCAGCCGTGGGCCCCGGCCGCGCCGGCGATGGAGCCGGCGATCGTCGCCCCCGCCTGCGGCCGCGCCAGCAGGCGGGCGATACCCTCGGTCTCGGATTCGATCTCGACCGCATCGATGCCGGGCAGGGCGCCGATCGCTGCGGCCGCCTGTGCCGCGGTCGGCCCGCGCACCGCCAGCCGTACCGCGTTGTGCAGGCGCGAACGGGTGGCCAGTTCCGGTGGCGTGCCCGCGAAGGCGATCCGTCCCCGGTCGATGATGATCGCGCGCGTGCACACGGCGTCGACCTCCTCGAGCAGGTGGGTGGAGATGATGATCGCCTTCTCGCGCGCCATGGTGCGGATCAGCGCGCGGACGTCGTGCTTCTGGTTCGGATCCAGGCCATCGGTGGGTTCGTCCATCACCAACACGTCGGGATCGTGCAGGATCGCCTGCGCCACGCCGACGCGGCGCTTGAACCCCTTGGAGAGCGTCTCCACGCGCTGGTCCAGCACCGAGCCAAGGTGGACGCGATCGACCGCGGCGCCGATGCGCGCGGCGCGCTCCGCACCGGCCAGCCCGCGCGCCTCGGCGATGAACGCCAGGAATCCGTGCACCGTCATCTCTCCGTACAGGGGCGCGCCCTCTGGCACGTAGCCCAGGTGCCGCCGCGCGGGGATCGGCTCGGTGCCGACGTCGTGGCCGCAGATGCGCGCCCGGCCGGCGCTCGGCTCGAGGAACCCGGTGAGCATCTTCATGGTGGTGGACTTGCCGGCGCCGTTCGGGCCCAGGAAGCCCAGCACCTCGCCGCGCGCCACGGTGAACGTCACGCCGCGAACCGCGTGCAACGCGCCGAAGCGCTTTTCCAGCCCCTCGGCTTCGATCAGCGGTTGCATGCGTGCGTTGCGTCAGCGCGGCCGGCCGGGCCGCGGCGTGGGCGATGTCGACATCGGCGGTTCATGACGGCAGGCCGTGGATGGGTGCGCCGCCATTGTCCACAGCCCCACCCCCCGGTCAACCGAAACGGGGTCGGAGTGAATTTCGCAATGCTGCCGCCGACTGCACCGCCTTCGCCATCGCGGCGCCGCGCGCGACGTAAAAATCACTCCGACCCCGTTTCGAATGCCGAAAAGGGGTCGGAGTGATTTTCGGGGCGATGGGACGGGGTGTCGCCGGGGGAGCCAAATTCACTCCGACCCCGTTTGTGCGTGGCGGGCGAGGAGGGAGGCGACGCAGCAGGTCAGGCGCCGCGCGGTGGGCAGGTGCAGGAATTCGTTCGGGCCGTGGGCGTTGGCGCCGGGGCCGAGCACGCCGGTAATCACGAACTGCGCCGCGGGGAAGCGTGCGCCGAGCATGGCCATGAACGGGATCGTGCCGCCTTCGCCCATGGCCATCGCCGGCCTTCCGAACCAGGTGCGCGAGGCGGCATCCAGCGCCGCTTCGAGCCAGGGCGAGGTCAGGGGCGCTTCCCACCCGGCCGCGCCCCAGCCGGGCGTGAAGCGCACCTGCGCGCCGTAGGGGATGTCGCGCTCGAGCAGCGACTGCAGCGTTGCCAGGGCGCGTTGCGGATCGCAGTTCGGCGGCAGGCGCAGCGACAGCCGGGCCGCGGTCATCGGCCGCAGCACGTTGCCGGCGTTCTCCAGCGCCGGAAGGCCCTCGGCACCGGTGATCTCCAGCGCCGGAGCCCAGGTCCGGTTGAGGATCGCCTGGCGTCGATCATCCGTGACCGGGCCGGCGCCGGGCACGAACGGAAAGCGCTTCCAGACCGTGTCGCCCAGCGCTTCGGCCGCGGCACCGGCCTGGCGGGCGCGCAGTTCCGGGACGCGCACGTGCATCTCCGGCGGCAGCACCGCCCCCGTGGCCTCGTCCTCGATGCGCGAGATCAGCTGGCGCAGGATCCGGAACGACGACGGCACCACGCCGCTCGCATCGCCCGAATGCACGCCCTCGGTGAGGATCTCCACGCGCAGTTCGCCGCTGACCAGTCCGCGCAGCGAGGTGGTGGTCCAGAGCTGGTCGTAGTTGCCGCAGCCCGAGTCCAGGCAGATCACGAGGTCTGGCGCGCCGATCCGATCGGCGAGTGCATCGATGTAGTGCGGCAGGTCGTAGCTGCCGCTTTCCTCGCAGGCCTCGATCAAGATCACGCAGCGCGCGTACGGCTCGCCCTGCGCGGCGAGCGCCTCGAGCGCCGCGAGGCAGGCGAACATGGCGTAGCCGTCGTCGGCGCCCCCGCGGCCGTAGAGGCGCTCGTCGCGGATCACCGGCGTCCACGGTCCCAGCCCGGGGCTCCAGCCGTGCATCTCGGGCTGCTTGTCCAGGTGGCCGTACAACAGCACGCGGCCCTGGCCGCGACCGGGCACGTCGAGCAGCAGCAGCGGCGTGCGCCCCGGCAGGCGAACGACCTCGACCGCCAGCCCCGGCACCCGGGAAGCGCGCGCCCAATGTTCGAAGCGCGCCACGACCGCGTCCATGTGGCCGTTGCGTTCCCAGTCGGGATCGAAGCCCGGCGACTTGTTCGGGATGCGGATGTATTCGACGAGTTCCGGGACGATGCGATCGTCCCAGAGCCGATCGATGTGTTCGCGCAATGCGGCCTCGTTCATGCACGCCAGTCTACACCGGCGTGCCGGGGCGGAATCGGGCTCAGGCGCCGGCGCCGGCCGCGCGCGCGGGCTTGCCTGCGCCCAGGCGCTCGAACTCGGCGCGCACCCGCTCGTACTCGGCATCGAGCCGGGCCCCCAGCGGCGCCCAGCCGTCAATCGCGCCGCGCCGCGCCATCGCTTCCAGCTCGCGCGCGATCTCCGACAGGCGCATCGCGCCCAGGCTCGCGCTGCTGGACTTCAGGCTGTGCGCGTTCAGTCGCAGCGCGCCCGCGTCCGCATCCCGGCCGGCGGCCTGGATCGCGGCCATCACGCCGGGCGTGGTCTGCAGGTAGAGGTCGGCCACCCGCTGCCATGCGTCGCCGAGCGCGGCGCGCAATTGCTCGAAGACGGCCGGGTCGATCGCCGGGGCCTCGGGCACCGGCAACGCGAGGATGACGGATGCGTCCTCCGGTTCCGAGGTGGCCGGCGCGGGCGCCTGCAGGGTTATCACCACCGGCGTGTCAGAGACTTCCGCCGGCGGATCCCCGGGCGGTCGCGCCGCCAGCCGCTCATGCCAGCGCGCGAGCGTTTCGTACAGGCGCTGCCGGTGTACCGGCTTGCTCAGGTAGTCGTCCATGCCGGCGTCCATGCAGCGCTGCGGATCCCCGCTCATGGCATTGGCGGTCATGGCGATGATCGTGCAGCGCGCGGCACCGGCGCTCTCCTCGGCGCGGCGGCGGCGGGTCGCCTCGAATCCGTCCAGCTTCGGCATCTGGCAATCCATCAGCACCATGTCGTAGCGTTCGGCGCGCATCGCCGCGAGTGCCTCCAGGCCGTTGCGCGCCACGTCGATCGGCGCGCCGAGCGGGCCGAGCAGCGCCAGGGCCACGGCCTCGTTGACCTCGTTGTCTTCCACCAGCAGCAGGCGCCGGCCGCGCAGGTCGGGCGGCTTGCCGTGCATCGGCCCGGCTGCCTGGATCGGGGCGGGCCGCTGCGCGCCGTCGAGCAGGGCGTGGGCGATCTCCAGGAGCTGTGCCGGGCGGACCGGCTTTTCCACCGCGGCGGCGATGCCGGCTTCCCGGCGCGTGGCTGCATCGAACGTCCCGGCGGAGCTGAGCAGCACGCGCGGGATGTCGCGCAACGCGGGGTCGTCCTGGATGCGCCGGGAAAGCGTCAGTCCGTCGATCAGCGGCATGTTGAAATCGAGCAGTACGAGATCGAACGGTTCGCCGGCCGCGGCCGCCTGCAGCAGGGCGCGCAGGGCGCCCGCGGCGTCCGCCACGCTGGTGTGGCGGGCATTCCAGGCGTCGAGATTGTGTTCGAGGATTTCGCGATTGACGGGGTGATCGTCGACGATCAGTACCCTGCGGCCGTGCAGCGCGCCGCCGTCGGTGGCTGCGGGCGGGCATGACTGGGCGGCGATCAGCGGGATCTCGAACCAGAACGTACTGCCGGCGCCGGGCGCGCTGGACAGGCCGATCGCGCCGCCCATGGCCTCGAGGAGTCGCCGGCAGATGGTCAGCCCCAGGCCGGTTCCGCCGTACTTGCGGGTGGTGGAGCCGTCGGCCTGGCTGAATGGTTGGAACAGGCCGGCCTGCTGCTCGGCCGTCATGCCGATGCCGGTGTCGCGCACCTCGCAGCGCAACCTGCGCGCGGCCTCGCCGCCGCGGACCGTGAAGCGCACGTCGATATCGCCCGCGGCGGTGAACTTGACGGCGTTGCCGACCAGGTTGAGCAGGATCTGTCGCACGCGGGTCGGATCGCCGACGACTGCGCAGGGCACGTCGGTGGGTACGAAGCAGGTGAACTCCAGGTTCTTGGCGTGCGCCTTGCCCGCGAGCAGGGCACAGGTCTCCTCGGCCACCGCACGCAGGTCGAAGGCAATCGACTCCATGTGCAGCTTGCCGGCTTCGATCTTGGAGAAGTCCAGGATGTCGTTGATGACGCCGAGCAGGGCGTCGGCGGAGCTCTTGGCGGTGTGCGCGAAGCGCCGCTGTTCGGCGTCCAGATCGGTGGCGCCGAGCAGGTCGAGCATGCCGATCACTCCGTTCATCGGCGTGCGGATCTCGTGGCTCATGTTGGCCAGGAACTCGCTCTTGGCCCGCGTCGCCGCCTGGGCCTCGATGCACGCGTTTTCCAGGTCGACGGTGCGTTCGGCGACCTTGGACTCGAGCTGTTGCTTCTGGTGCTCGACGAGCAGGCGGCGCTGTCGCGCGCCGTGCACGGCCATGCACAAGGCCAGGGACAGGAAGGCGACGCAACCGTAGCCGGTATAGGCGGCGTGGCGGGCGGAGCGCACGTCGGCGCGCGCCCAGTACATCGTGTCGGGTTGCCCGGCCCACAGCACCCAGTGCGCGGCATCGTCGCGCACCTGCAGCGGTATGACTTCCGAGTACAGGAGGTTGTCGTCGGCGCGATTTTCGGCCAGGTATCGTCCTGCCTGCTGCCATTGGCCGTCCGCGTGGGCGCCGGCAACGTACCCGTAGGCGCGGTTGTGCAGGGCATAGTGGCCGGCGTCGAGCAGGTCGCGCAAGGCGTGCGTGAGGACCACGCCCGACACCGCCCCCCGCAGCACGCCGTCCGCGCCGTAGAACGGCACGGTGTACACCAGGCCGGAGCGATCGCGGTCGTCCGGAGCGCTGGGCGACCAGCGGGAGTTGTCGCAGGTGACCACCTCGGGTCCGGTGACCGCCGGGTAGTCCAGGGCGTCGATGTCGGCCTCGCGTCCGAACCGGCTGCGCAGCAGGGCGAGCTGATCGCGCATCAACCGGTACTCGTGGATCTCGATCTCCTCGGCTTCATCCTGCGCGTGCCCGTCGCGGTCATCCGCGGTACGGCCGACGATCAGGGCGTCGAAGGTCGTGATCGGTTTTTCCGGCGCCCCGGTCTGCGGGTCGATTCGATCGGGGTCGAAATCCGCCGGCAGCAGGTAGACCTCGGACATCGCGACGTTCGAGGCCAGGTTGTTGTAGATCTCCTGCACGGTGCGGCGCGCGTCCGCATCGAAATTGTTCGCGTGCCGGTCGATCTCGCGCACGCCCGGCAGCCGGGCCATGGTTCGCAGCCCCTGGTAGATCTGGTTCAAGGCCGCCTGCGTCCGTGCCGCGTTGGCCGCGGCCTGATGGCGTGCCTCCTCGCGGTAGGCCACCAGTGCCGCGTCCAGATCGGCCTGCTCCTTCAGGTGGATGAAGGAGGCGAGCATCGCGCCGGTGGCGAAAATCGCGACGTAGATGTTGCGGCCCATGGGTTTCGTATCGGCAGGCCGGTGGCTCCGCTTGACGCGCGCCGCTGCCAGCTCAAGCCACCCCGGGCGGCGGTCGATACCCGGCTGCCGGGCCAAGCAGGCCCGGGCACGTACATCCGAGAAATCGCGATCAGGAATGACGAGAACCCCATGAAATTCGAACTCAGCGTACGCAACCAGCTCATCGGCCTGTCACTGCTGACCGTACTGTCGATTGCGACCGTCGGCGGCGTGGCCATCCGGGGCCAGCAGCGCCAGGCGGCCACGGTCGCGCAGCTCGACACCGCATTCGCCGGCCTGCGCAACCACATGGAGTCGGACATGATGCACGACGCGCTGCGCGCCGACGTGCTGGCCGCGCTGCATGCCGCCTGGACCGGCGACAAGGCCGCGCGCGCCACGATTGAGTCCGATCTGGGCGAACACCTGACGAACTTCACCGAGCGCGTCCGCGAGATCCAGACCCTGGCGCTGTCCGCCGGAACGCAGCAGGCGGTGGCGCAGGTCGTGCCGGCCCTGAATGCATACGGCGCCGCGGCGCGCAGCATCGTCGACCTCGCCTTCACGGACCGGGCGGCCGCCGAGCAGCAGTTCGGTTCCTTCGTCGAATCGTTCGAGAAGCTCGAGGGCGAGATGTCGGCACTGTCCGGGCTGATCGAGAAGGACGCAGCCGCGGCACAGGCCGCGTCCGCCGCGACCATGGCCGCGGCACGCACGTGGATGTACGCCATCCTGGTCGCGGCGGGCGCGCTTTCGGCGCTGCTCGGCTGGCTGGTGCTGCGGGGCGTCACCCGCCCGATCGACGCCCTGCGCGCCGCGATCGAGGCGATCACCCGCGACGACAGCGCTTCGGAGCGCCTGCAGGGCTTCCGCGCCGAGTTCAACGCCGTCCAGGGCGTGTTCAACGCATTGCTGGATAAGCTCGATGCCCGCCGGCGCGCGGAGCAGCAGCGCGCCGAGGAGTCCGAGCGCATCCGCCAGGCACTGGAACAATCCAGCGCCAACGTGATGATGGCAGACGCAAACGGCGCGGTGGTGTTCGCGAACCGGTCGGCGCGCAGCATGTTCGAGGCCGCGGCCCCGGACCTGCGCAGCGACCTTCCGGCCTTCGATCCGGCCCGGATTGTCGGTGGAAGCATCGACCAGTTCCACAGGAACCCGCAGCACCAGCGCTCGCTGCTGGCCAACATGACGGGGACGCACCGGGCCGAGGTCAAGGTCGGCAAGCGAACCTTCCGCATCGTCGCCAATCCGGTCTCGAATGCAGACGGATCGAGGATGGGCACAGTGGTCGAATGGACCGATCTCACCGAGCAGCGCGACGCCGAGCGCGACATCGAGCGCATCATCGCCGATGCCTCCGCCGGCCGCCTCGACAGCCGCCTGGACGCGGCGCGGTACGACGGCTTCATGCGCCAGCTCGCCGGCGGCGTGAACCAGATGCTCGACGCCATCGTCGGGCCGCTGAACACCGCCGCGCAATGCGTGGCCCGGATCGCCGCCGGCGACGTTCCGGCACCGATTGAGGCCGAGTACGGCGGGGATTTCGCGCGCCTGCGCGACAACCTCAATACCTGCATCGACGCCGTCGGCCGGCTGGTCGGGGATGCCGGCACGCTGGCCGCCGCGGCTCAGCGCGGCGAGCTCGGTGCGCGCGTGGACGCCGCCCGGCACGAGGGCGACTTCCGTCGCATCGTCGAGGGCATGAACGGCACGCTGGACGCAATCACCGGCCCGTTGAACGCCGCGGCGAGCTGCGTCGATCGCATCGCGCGCGGCGACATTCCCGAACCGATTTCGGCCGACTATCGCGGTGAGTTCCGTACCCTGCGCGACAACCTGAACACCTGCATCGGCGCGGTTCGCGCACTGGTGCAGGACTCCTCCGATCTGGCCGCTGCCGCGCAGCGCGGCGATCTGGCGGTGCGCGCGGACACGGCGCGGCACCAGGGCGACTTCCGGCGCGTGATCGAGGGCATCAACGGCACCATGGACGGCATCGTCGGTCCGCTGTCGGCCGCCAAGCGCGTGGTCGAGGCACTCGCCCGCGGCAATCTCGGCGAGCGGGTGGACGGCGAGTACCGCGGCGAGTTCGCGGAACTGCGCGACGCGGTCAATACCTGCAGTTCGAACCTGGAGGATCTGGTCGGCAGGATCCGCGGCGCCAGTGCCTCGATCGCGACCTCGGCCGGAGAGATCGCCAAGGGCAACCAGGATCTGAGCCAGCGCACCGAGCAGCAGGCCTCCAGCCTGGAGGAAACCGCCTCCTCGATGGAGCAGCTCACCGGTACCGTCAAGCAAAACGCCGACAACGCCCGCCAGGCGGACCAGCTCGCGGCCGATGCCCGCACGCAGGCCGAGCGCGGCGGCGCGGTTGTGTCCTCGGCGGTCGAGGCGATGGGCGAGATCAACCGCGCCTCGAAGAAGATCGCCGACATCATCGGCGTGATAGACGAGATCGCGTTCCAGACCAACCTGCTGGCGCTGAATGCCGCGGTCGAGGCCGCGCGCGCCGGCGAGCAGGGCCGCGGCTTCGCGGTCGTCGCCGCCGAGGTGCGCAACCTCGCGCAGCGTTCGGCGGGCGCGGCCAAGGAGATCAAGGCGCTCATCAACGACAGCGTGCAGAAGGTCGAGGAGGGCTCGCGCCTGGTGGACGAGAGCGGCACGGTGCTCGGCACGATCGTCGGTGCCGTCAAGCGCGTGTCGGACATCATCGCCGAGATCTCCGCGGCCTCGCACGAGCAGGCCAGCGGCATCGAGCAGGTCAACAAGGCGGTGACGATGATGGATCAGGCCACGCAGCAGAACGCCGCGCTGGTCGAGCAGGCCGCGGCGGCGTCCGAGTCAATGGACGAGCAGGCCGGCGAGATGGCCCGGTTGATCGAGTTCTTCGGCGGAGGCGCCGCCCCCGCGGCGGCGCAGCCCGAGGTCGCCGTCGAACGACGCAAGGCCGGCCGCCCGTGGACGAAGCGCGAGGCGGCTCCGGCGCGGATCCAGGCGCCCGCGGTGCGCGTGGCCGCGGCCGGCGGCGACGACGGGGACTGGAGCGAATTCTGATGCAGACGCAGGTCTCTGGCCGGGATGGCCGCGGGCGTGCGCCGATGCAGGCCGTGCTCGGGTTGATGGCCGCGGCCGGCGCCGCGGCGGCACAGGGCGATACGCTGCTGGGCGACTGGGGCGGCAGGCGCGGCGCGATGGAACAGGCGGGTCTGTCCCTGGAAGCCACCGCCAGCGTGGACGTGATGGCGGCTGTGGACGGCGGCGCCGACACCGGGGTGGACGCGCCGGCAACGTTCGATTTGATCGCGCACCTGGACACCGCCGCGGCCGGATGGTGGGCGAACGGGACGTTCACGCTGTCCCTGCTCGGTACCGCCGGCGGCGATCCGAGTGATCGGATCGGCGATCTGCAGGGCGCCAGCAGCCTGCAGGCGCCCGACACCGTGCGTGTCTTCGAGGCCTGGTACGAGCACCGCTGGCTCGACGACCGCGTCGCGTTGCTCCTGGGCCTGCACGATCTGAACAGCGACTTCTACGCCCTGGAGTACAGCGGCCTGTTCATGAACGGTTCCTTCGGGATCGGACCGGAACTGGCCCAGGCCGGCGCTTAGCTGTTTCCGGTAACGGCCGCGGGTATCCGGTTGCGCTTGAATCCGACCGGGCGCACGTACCTGCTGGGCGCGGTATACGACGGGGTGCCCGGCGATCCGGACAATCCCTACGGCACGCAGGTGCAATTCAACGACGGCGACGGCGTGTTCGCCATCGGCGAGATCGGCATGCACGGCGACGAATCCGGCTACTGGAAGGTCGGCGTCGGCGGCTGGTACGGCACTGCGCGTTTCGAAGACTTCAACGCCGTCGCCCGCGAGCGCAATTCGGGCGTATACGTGATAGGCGAACGGTCGTTGCTGCGGGACGATGACAGCGGGCGGGACCTGGGTGCATTCGTGCAGATTGGATTCGCCGACGGCGAGCGCAACCCGATCGACGAATACGTGGGTGCGGGCCTGTCGCTGAAGGCGCCGTTGCCGGGCCGCGAGGACGACGTCGCAGGAATCGCGGTCGCGCGGGCAGCCAACGGCGGCCGCTTCCGGCGCGCGGTTCCGGGGGCGGAGGCGGCAGAAACAGTGATCGAGGCCAGTTACCTCATCGCGCTGCGGCCGTGGCTGTCGCTGCAGCCGGATCTGCAGTACATCGTCGATCCCGGCGCCGACCCCGCGCTCGATGACGCGCTCGTGGTCGGCCTGAGGATTCAGGTTTCGTTGTGAGCCGCTGCGCGGATCGGCGTCAGGCGCGCCGATCCGCCAGAGCGACGTGGATCCGATCCCCGGGGGCGAGCGTTCCGGGCAATGCGACCCGAAAATGCGCGACGCCCGTGGAGCCCGGATACAGGTGCACCGAGGGCCGCGCGTTCGCGGACCAGCGCAGCGATCCGTCCGCCGCCGTGACACGGACGCGGATCATCTGCACCGCCGCCGAGCCGCCGTGCCGGCTGCGCGAGATGGCTCCGCTGACGACCGTCGTCTCGCCAGCCGGGACCGCGGTGGCATTGACGATGCGCAGCGGGCGCCCCTGGTCGCGGTCGACAGCCAGTTCGTAGGCGCCCGCCGGCGCGGCGAGCGCGCCGAGCGCCAGGATGCCCGCAAGCGTGTGGGCGATGCTGCGTGTATTCATGCGTTGGCCGGCTCCATGTTCGGCCGGCGGCTGCTGGCGCGCCGGTCGGGATTGTCGTGAACGCATTCTAGCCCCGGCGCCGGGCGCCGGAATGCGACCTGCGCGGCGTTCCGGGCCCACGACACAAGCTTTCGCAATCAGCCCTGGCGGACGGTTCCAGGCCCGGGAGAATCCGAGTATTCTGCGCGCCCGCGCCGGGCGCGCGGCGGCAGTCGGGTCGGGGCCATGGGCGCACTGGAGCATTTCGATGTCATCGTCGTCGGCGGCGGCCACGCCGGCACCGAGGCGGCGCTTGCCAGTGCCCGAGCCGGGTGCCGCACGCTGCTGGTGACCCATAACGTCGAAACCCTCGGGCAGATGTCCTGCAACCCGGCGATCGGCGGCATCGGCAAGGGCCACCTCGTTCGGGAGATAGATGCCCTCGGCGGGGTCATGGGCCGGGCGGCGGATCGCTGCGGCATCCAGTTCCGGACCCTGAACGGCGCCAAGGGTCCGGCCGTGCGCGCGACGCGGGCGCAGATCGACCGCGCCCTGTACCGCGCCGAGATCCGCCGCGTTCTCGAAAACTGCCCGAACCTTTCCATCTTCCAGCAGGCGGTCGACGATCTGGTCGTCGCGGGCGACCGCGTCGCCGGTGTACTCACCCAGGGGGGGTTGCGCTTCGACGCCCGGGCGGTCGTGCTCACCGTGGGCACCTTTCTCGCGGGCCGGATCCACGTCGGCGAGATCAACTACCAGGGCGGCCGCGCCGGCGATCCGCCGGCCACGGCGCTGGCCGCGCGCATGCGCGCCCTGGGCTTTCCCGCCGGGCGGCTCAAGACCGGCACGCCGCCGCGGATCGACGGCCGCAGCATCGATTTCTCCCGCCTGGAGGAACAGCCAGGCGATCGGCCGCTGCCGCGATTCTCCTTCGAGCAGGGCGAGCCGCCGCGCGCGCCTCAGGTGCCCTGCCACATCACGTACACGAACGCCCGTACCCACGAGGTGATCCGCGGCGCGCTGGGTCGCTCGCCCATGTACACCGGTGCGATCAGCGGCCGCGGCCCGCGCTACTGCCCGTCGATCGAGGACAAGGTCGTGCGCTTCGCCGATCGGGACGGTCACCAGATATTCCTGGAACCCGAGGGCCTGACGACGCGCGAGGTCTACCCCAACGGCGTTTCCACCAGCCTGCCGTTCGAAGTCCAGCTCGAATTCATCCGCACCATTGCCGGGCTGGAGAATGCGCGCATCACCCGCCCCGGGTACGCGATCGAGTACGACTACTACGATCCGCGCGATCTCATGCCGACGCTGCAGACGCGCCGGCTCGCCGGCCTGTTCCTGGCCGGCCAGATCAACGGCACCACCGGCTACGAGGAGGCCGCGGCGCAGGGCATCGTCGCCGGCATCAACGCGGCGCAGTGCGCGCGCGGCCGCGAGCCGTGGATACCGCGCCGCGACCAGGCCTACATCGGCGTGCTGATCGACGACCTGGTCACGCGCGGCGCGAACGAACCCTACCGCATGTTCACCAGCCGCGCCGAGTACCGGCTGATGCTGCGAGAGGACAATGCCGATCTGCGCCTGACGCCGATTGCCCACGCCCTGGGCGTGGTCGACGAGCGCCGCTGGGCGCGGCTGTGCCGCAAGCGCGAGGCCATCGAGACCGAGCGTGCGCGGCTGCAATCGTCGTGGCTGCGCGTAGATCCGGATCCGCCGCCGGCGGTGCTGGAGGTGCTCGGCCAGCCGCTGTCGCGCGATACCCGGCTGCACGATCTGCTGCGCCGGCCGCAGGTCGGCTACGACGCCCTGCTGCGCCTGCCGGGCGCGGGCCCGGGCGTGGACGATCCGGAGGTCGCCCACCAGGTCGAGACCGACGCCAGGTACCAGGGCTACCTCACCCAGCAGCACGAGGAGATCGCGCGCCAGCGCCGGCTCGAGGACGCCGTGCTGCCGCCGGAGCTGGACTACACCCAGGTCCGTGGCCTGTCCGCGGAGGTGAGCCAGAAGCTGCAGCATGCCCGGCCGGTCTCGATCGGGCAGGCGGCCCGGATCGAGGGGGTGACCCCCGCGGCGGTTTCGCTGCTGCTCGTACACCTGAAGAAGCGCGGCGCCCGCTGAAGGCCATGGACGCCGCGGCGACGGCGACGCTGGTGCGCGGGCTGGAGCGATTGGAGCTGCCCGCGTCGCTCGCCGCGCCGCTGGCGGCCTACGCCGATCTGCTGCTGCAGTGGAACCGGCGCTTCAACCTCACCGGCGCGCGCGACGCCGCCGATCTCGTCTCGCGGCACCTGCTCGACTGCCTTGCGATCGCGCCATTCGTGGACGCCGATCCGATCCTGGACATCGGCAGCGGCGCGGGCCTGCCGGGGCTGTTGCTCGCCATGGCCCTGCCGCACCGGCATTTCACCCTCGCGGATGCGAACCGCAAGCGCACCACCTTCCTGGAGCAGGCGCGGCTCACGCTCGGCCTGGCGAACGTCGCGGTCACGCAGGCGGACGTGGCGCGCCTGGCGCCGGATCCGCGCTTCGCGGTGGCGACCGCGCGCGCCGTCGCAACGCTGCCCGATCTCTGGGCGCTGGCGGCGGCCGCGCTCGCCCCGGGCGGGCGGCTGCTGGCGATGAAGGGCCGCGTGCCGGCGGCGGAAGTCGGGATCCTGCGCGGCCGCGGGCTGTGCGTGCAGGTCACGCGGCTCGTGGTGCCGGGCCTGGACGAGGAACGACATCTGGTGACGATCGGCGCGCCTGCGGGGACTGTGCAATAATTCCGCCGGTCCGCGGACTTCCCGCAACCGCAATCCACGCCTCCGGGCCCGGCATCGCGGCGCATGCGCGCCGGCCGGCCCCGCGCGGTCCACCGGCTCGGATCCATGACCAAGGTACTGGCCATCGCGAACCAGAAGGGTGGGGTCGGCAAGACCACCACCAGCGTCAATCTCGCCGCCTCGCTGGCGGCGACGCGGCGCCGCGTCCTGCTGGTGGACCTGGATCCGCAGGGCAACGCCACGATGGGCAGCGGCGTGGACAAGCGCACCGTGGAGCGCTCGACGTACGACGTGCTCATGGGCGAGGCGACCGTCGCCCAGGCCCGCCAGGCGCTGGCCGGGATCGGCTACCACCTGGTGCCGGCGAACGCCGATCTCACCGGCGCCGAGATCGGCCTGCTGGAGGAATTCGGCCGCGAGCTGCGCCTGCGCCACGCGCTCGCCCCGGTGCTGGCCGAGTACGACTACATCCTCATCGATTGCCCGCCGGCGCTGAACATGCTGACGGTGAACGCGCTGGTCGCCGCCGATTCGATCGTCATCCCCACGCAGTGCGAGTATTACGCGCTCGAGGGGCTTTCGGCACTCATGGAGACGATCGACAAGATCCGCCGCATCCTCAATCCGCAGCTTCAGGTCGAGGGCCTGCTGCGGACCATGTACGACCCGCGCAACAACCTCGCCAACCAGGTTTCCGCCCAGCTCCTGCAGCACTTCGGCGAAAAGGTCTACCGTACCGTGATCCCGCGCAACGTGCGCCTGGCCGAGGCCCCGAGCCACGGCCTGCCGGCGCTGCTCTACGACAAGTCCTCCAGCGGCGCGGTCGCCTACCTCGCGCTGGCCGGGGAGATGCTGCGCAAGGACGAAATCCAGCGCCACGCCGGAGCGGGCGCGGGATGAGCGCGAAGAAGCGCGGGCTGGGGCGCGGGCTGGATGCGCTGCTCGGCACGCCGGCCGGGCCGGCGGCGGTCGTGCCGACTGCGGTGCCGGCGGTACCGGATCGGTTGCCGCTGGACCAGCTCCGGCCCGGCCGCTACCAGCCGCGCCACGGCATGGATCCGGAAGCGCTCGAATCACTCGCCGCCTCGATTCGCGCCCAGGGCATCGTGCAGCCGATCGTGGTCCGGCCGCTGGCGAGCGGCGCCGGTTTCGAGATCATCGCCGGCGAGCGGCGCTGGCGCGCGGCGCGAATCGCCGGGCTTGCCGAGGTGCCGGTGATCGTGCGCCGGATCGACGACGAGGCCGCGCTGTCGATGGCGCTCATCGAGAACATCCAGCGCGAGGATCTGAACCCCCTGGACGAAGCGCACGCACTGCAGCGCCTGACCGCGGAGTTCGGCATGACGCACGAACAGGCCGCCGAGGCGGTCGGCCGTTCGCGCGCGGCGGTCTCCAACCTGCTGCGGCTGCTGGAACTGGATCCCGAAGTGCGCACGCACCTGGCCGAGCGTCGACTGGAAATGGGACATGCGCGCGCGTTGCTGCCCCTGGATGCGCCGGGGCAGCGATCGGCCGCGGCCGCGGTGGTCGAGCAGGGCCTGTCGGTGCGCGCCACCGAGGCGCTGGTGCGCCGGATGCTCGCCGGGCCGCCTGCCCCGCCGGCCCGCACGGCGCCGGCCCGGGATCCGGACATCGAGCGATTGCAAAGCGATCTCGCGGACCGGATCGGCGCGCGGGTGGAAATCAGGCACGCGCGATCCGGCGCCGGCTCCCTCGTCGTGCACTACCACAGCCTGGACGAACTCGACGGCATCCTCGCCCGCATCAAGTGAAGCACGGGTTCGCCGCGCCCGCTTGCTTCGAGTCGGCCCGGAATTCGTGTTGCTTCGCAGCAGGGGGCTTGGCTATACTTCCGCGAATTGATTGACGACGCTGGCGGGCCGCAATGGCGGACGACAAGCCGGGCCGGTTCCGCGACACAGCGTTGGCAAACTCAAAAGAGCAGGTCGCGCTGCGCATCGTCGCCGCCCAAGTGGGGGTGACCCTGCTGCTCGCGGTATTGCTCTGGCCGCTGTGCGGAGGCCGCATCGCCTATTCGGCCCTGGTCGGCGGGGTGATAGGGGCCATCCCCAGCTACTACGTGGCGCTGCGCGTGTTTCGCGGCCGTGCCGCGCAGGCGCCGGACGGGATGCTGCGGGCATTCTACGGCGCGGAGTTTGGCAAGATCGTCCTGAGCGGCGCGCTGTTCGTGATCGCGTTCGTCGCCCTGGACGTGAACGGGCTGGCCGTCATCGGCGGTTACACCGCGGCGGCCAGCGTGTACTGGCTGGCGCTTCTGGCGGGGCCGGCAGTGGGTTGAAGCGAACATCGCGATGGACAACGTCGAAAAAGCCACCGAGCATGCCGGGCCGGCGAGCACCGCCGAGTACATCCAGCATCACATCACCAACCTGACCTACGGCCGCCATGCCGATGGCCACTGGGGCCTGGCCCACAGCGCCAAGGAAGCCCAGGAGATGGGCTTCATGTCGATCCACCTCGACACCATGGCCTGGTCTCTCATCACCGGCATCTTCTTCCTGTGGCTGTTCCGCAAGGTGGCGAAGAACGCCTCGGTGGACAGGCCGGGCCGCCTGCAGAGCTTCGTCGAAGTGGCGGTGGAGTTCGTGCACTCCAGCGTCAAGGGCTCGTTCCACGCCCACAACCCGCTGATCGCGCCGCTGTCGCTGACCATCTTCGTGTGGATCTTCCTCATGAACCTGATGGACCTGGTGCCGGTGGACTTTATCCCCTACGCCGCCCAGATGGCCGGCGTGCACTACATGAAGGTCGTGCCCACCACGGACGTCAACGCCACCTTCGGCATGTCGCTGTCGGTGTTCGCGCTGCTGCTGTACTACAGCATCAAGATGAAGGGTCCGGGCGGTTTCTTCGCCGAACTTGCCTTCCATCCGTTCGGGCCCAAGTTGTTCTTCGTCAACCTGCCCCTGGAACTGGTGTCGCTGCTCGCCAAGCCGCTCTCGCACAGCCTGCGACTGTTCGGCAACCTGTTCGCCGGCGAGCTCATCTTCATTCTCATCGCCGCCATGTACATGGCCGGCATCGGGCTGGGTCTGGTCGGCTTGTTCCTGCAACTGGGCTGGGCCATCTTCCACATCCTGGTCATCACGCTGCAGGCCTACATTTTCATGATGTTGACCATCGTGTACCTGAGCCAGGCGCACGAAACCCACGACGCTCATCATTAAGCACATCCAGTAGAGGAGAAAACCGCGATGGAATCTGTTCTGAGCTTTTCGGCCCTTGCCGCAGGCATCATGATTGGCCTGGGCGCCCTGGGCGCCGGTGTGGGCATCGGCATTCTCGGGAGCAAGTTCCTCGAGGGCGTCGCCCGCCAGCCCGAACTCGCCAACCAGCTCCAGACCCGCATGTTCCTCATGCTCGGCCTGACGGACGCGGTGCCGATTATCGCGATCGCCTTCGCCGCGTTCCTGATGTTCGCCAACCCGTTCCTGGGGCAGCTCCAGTAATCCACTGAAACGACCCGGGAGTCGGTTGTGAACATCAACCTCACCCTTATTGGCCAGGCGATATCGTTCGCGATGTTCGTCTGGTTCTGCCAGAAGTTCGTGTGGCCGCCGATCATGAAGGCGCTCGCCGATCGCGAAGCGAAGATTGCCGACGGTCTGGCTGCCGCTGAAAAGGGCAAGCGCGACCTGGAGCAGGCGGAAGCGCGCGCTCAGGAAGTGCTGTCCGAAGCACGCAGCCGGGCCCAGGGCGTTCTCGCCCAGGCCGAGAAGCGCGGCACCGAGATGATCGAGGAGGCCAAGGGCGCCGCCAGGGACGAGGCCGCGCGCGAGAAGGCCGCGGCCAAGGCCGAGATCGACCAGGAGATCGCCCGTGCGCGCGAGCAGTTGCGCGAGCAGATCGGCGCCCTGGTGGTCGCCGGCGCGGAGAAGATCCTGCGCCGGGAAGTGGACGCCAAGGCCCACGCCGACATGCTCGCCTCGATCCGCACGCAACTCTGACGCCATGGCCGAACCGAGCACAGTCGCCCGCCCGTACGCAGAGGCGGCCTTCAAGCTGGCGGACGGCGCGGGCAAGTTGGCCGAATGGTCCGGCGCGCTGGCGGAGCTGGCCATGGTCGCTGCGGACGCACGCGTGCAGGCCGCCATCGCCGACCCTTCCAATCCGGCCGCGAAGTCCGCCGGGCTGGTCATCGGCATCCTCTCGGGCCGGCTGTCCGGCGAGTCCGAGAACTTCGTCCGGGTGCTGGCGGAGAACCGCCGGCTCGGACTGCTCGGGGAGATCCGCGAGCAGTTCGAGCGCCTGAAGGACGAGCGCGAGGCCACCGTGGAAGCGGAAATCGCCACCGCCTTCCCGCTCGACGACGCCCAGTTGAAGCAGATCGTCGCCGAGTTCGAGCGCAAGACCGGCCGCAAGGTCAAGGCCACCGTGAAGGTGGACAACGAGCTGATCGGTGGCGTGAAAGTCACGATCGGCGACAAGGTATTCGATTCGTCGGCCCGGGCGCAGCTCGCCGCGCTCGCGAACGCCCTCAAGCTATAGGACATCCGAGGAGCAGTCATGCAACTCAACCCTTCCGAGATCTCGGAACTGATCAAGACCCGGATCCAGAACCTGGACGCCGGCGCGCAACTGCGCACGCAGGGCACGGTCGTGTCCGTGACGGACGGCATCTGCCGTATCCACGGCCTGTCCGACGTCATGCAGGGCGAGATGCTCGAATTTCCCAGGAATACCTTCGGCCTGGCGCTGAACCTCGAACGCGATTCGGTGGGCGCGGTGATCCTGGGCGAATACGAGCACATCACCGAGGGCGACCAGGTCAAGACCACCGGCCGCATCCTGTCGGTGCCGGTCGGCCCCGAGCTGCTCGGGCGCGTGGTGAACTCCCTCGGCCAGCCGATCGACGGCAAGGGCCCGATCAACGCCAAGGAAACCGACGTCATCGAGAAGGTGGCGCCCGGTGTCATCTGGCGTAAGTCGGTGTCCCAGCCGGTGCAGACCGGCCTGAAGGCCATCGACTCGATGGTGCCGGTGGGTCGCGGCCAGCGCGAGCTGATCATCGGCGACCGCCAGACCGGCAAGACCGCGGTCGCGGTCGACACGATCATCAACCAGAAGGGCAAGGACCTGTTCTGCGTCTACGTCGCGATCGGCCAGAAGGCCTCCACGATCGCCAACGTGGTGCGCAAGCTCGAGGAGCACGGCGCGATGGCCTACACCATCGTGGTCGCCGCCTCGGCGTCCGAGTCCGCGGCGATGCAGTACATCGCCCCCTACTCCGGCTGCACCATGGGCGAGTACTTCCGCGATCGCGGCCAGGACGCGCTCATCATCTACGACGATCTCACCAAGCAGGCCTGGGCCTACCGCCAGATCTCGCTGCTGCTGCGCCGCCCGCCGGGCCGCGAAGCGTACCCGGGCGACGTCTTCTACCTGCACAGCCGCCTGCTCGAGCGCGCCGCGCGCGTCAACGAGGGCTGGGTGGAGCGCTTCACCAAGGGCGCGGTGAAGGGCAAGACCGGCTCGCTCACCGCGCTGCCGGTCATCGAGACGCAGGCCGGCGACGTGACCGCGTTCGTGCCGACCAACGTCATCTCGATCACCGACGGCCAGATCTTCCTCGAGACCGACCTGTTCAACGCCGGCATCCGGCCCGCGATCAACGCCGGCATCTCGGTGTCACGCGTCGGCGGCGCCGCCCAGACCAAGATCATGAAGCGCCGCGACACCGGCGGCGGCGTGCGACTGGCGCTGGCGCAGTACCGCGAGCTGGCCGCGTTCGCGCAGTTCGCGTCGGACCTCGACGAAGCGACCCGCAAGCAGCTCGAGCGCGGCCGCCTGGTCACCGAGCTGATGAAGCAGCCGCAGTACGCGCCAATGCAGGTATGGGAGATGGCGCTGACGCTGTTCGCGGTGAACAACGGCCACTTCGACGACATCGACGTCAAGAAGTCGCTGGCCGCCGAGAAGTCGATGCGCGACTTCATCAAGTCCAAGTACGCGGCGCTGGTGTCGTCGATCGAAGCCAGGAACGACCTGTCGGCCGAGGAGGAGAAATCCCTGGGCGACGCGATCGCAGACTGGAAGAAGAACGGCACTTACTGACGGCCGCGGCGCGGCGCGAGCCGTGCCGGGTCCGGCGTGATGGCAGGGCAACAATCGCCCCGCGCCGGTCGAAGGTCGGGGGAAAGAACGATATGCCGGGTACGAAAGAAATCAGGGTCAAGATCCGCAGCGTGCAGAACACGCGCAAGATCACCAAGGCCATGGAGATGGTGGCCGCATCCAAGATGCGCAAGGCGCAGGAACGCATGCGCGCCGCGCGGCCCTATGCGGAGCGGATCCGCAACGTCGCCGCGCACATCTCGCATGCGAACCCGGAGTACCGCCACCCGTTCCTGGTCGCGCGTGACACCGTCAAGCGCGTCGGCCTCATCGTCGTCACCACCGACAAGGGCCTGTGCGGCGCGCTCAACACGAACGTGCAGCGCATGGTGCTCGCCCAGTACAAGCAGTGGCAGTCCGAGGGTGAGGAGATCGACGTCTGCGCGATCGGCAACAAGGGCCTGGGATTCATGCAGCGGCTGGGGGCGAACATCGTCTCGTCCTCGATCCAGCTCGGCGATCGCCCGCACCTCGACAAGCTCATCGGCGCGGTCAAGACCATGCTCGACGGCTACATCGCCGATCGCTTCGACCGGGTGCTCATCGCCTACACGCGCTTCATCAACACGATGAAGCAGGAGCCGGTGCTCGAGCAGCTCCTGCCCCTGTCCGGCGATCGGATGGGGGCGCCGGAAGGCAGCTGGGACTACATCTACGAACCGGACGCCAAGGTCGTGCTCGACCAGGTCCTCACGCGCTACATCGAGGCGATCATCCTGCAGGCGGTGGCCGAGAACATGGCCTCCGAACAGTCGGCGCGCATGGTTGCGATGAAAGCCGCCTCGGACAACGCCGCGAGCCTCATCGACGAGCTCACGCTGGTCTACAACAAGAGCCGGCAGGCAGCGATCACCAAGGAACTCTCGGAAATCGTCGGCGGCGCAGCAGCCGTCTGAACGAACTCATCTTCAGGAAAACACCATGGCACAAGCTCAAGGCACCATCGTCCAGTGCATCGGCGCGGTCACCGATATCCAGTTCCCGCGCGAGCACTTGCCCAAGGTCTACGACGCGCTGCGGCTCGCCGAGGATCCGACCAACGCGCTCGCCGAGCAGGGGCTGACCTTCGAGGTCGAACAGCAGCTCGGCGATGGCGTGGTGCGCTGCATCGCGCTGGGCTCGTCCGACGGCCTGCGCCGCGGCATGAAGGTTCTCAACACCGGCGCACCGATCTCGGTGCCGGTCGGCTCCGGGACGCTCGGCCGCATCATGGACGTGCTTGGCCGCCCGATCGACGAGGCCGGCCCGATCAAGTCTGATGAACTGCGTGCCATCCACCAGCCGGCGCCGAAGTTCGACGAACTCTCGCCTTCGGTCGACCTGCTGCCCACCGGCATCAAGGTCATCGATCTCATCTGCCCGTTCGCCAAGGGCGGCAAGATCGGCCTGTTCGGCGGTGCGGGCGTCGGCAAGACCGTCAACATGATGGAACTCATCAACAACATCGCCAAGAGCTACGGCGGCTACTCGGTGTTCGCTGGCGTCGGCGAGCGCACCCGCGAGGGCAACGACTTCTACCACGAGATGGAGGAGTCCAAGGTGCTCGACAAGGTGGCGATGGTGTTCGGGCAGATGAACGAACCGCCGGGCAACCGCCTGCGCGTGGCGCTGACCGGCCTGACGATGGCCGAGCGATTCCGCGACGACGGCCGCGACATCCTCCTGTTCATCGACAACATCTACCGCTACACCCTGGCCGGCACCGAGGTGTCCGCGCTGCTGGGCCGCATGCCCTCCGCGGTGGGATACCAGCCGACCCTCGCCGAGGAAATGGGCCGCCTGCAGGAGCGCATCACCTCGACCAAGGTCGGCTCGATCACCTCGATCCAGGCCGTGTACGTGCCCGCGGACGACCTCACCGACCCTTCTCCCGCGACCACCTTCCTGCACCTGGACGCGACCGTCGTGCTCTCGCGCGACATCGCCGCGCTCGGCATCTACCCGGCGGTGGACCCGCTCGATTCCACCTCCCGCCAGCTCGATCCGCTGATCATCGGCGAGGAGCACTACCAGACCACCCGCGCCGTGCAGGCGACCCTGCAGCGCTACAAGGAACTGCGCGACATCATCGCCATCCTGGGCATGGACGAGCTTTCCCCCGAGGACAAGCTCGCGGTGTCCCGGGCGCGCAAGATCCAGCGCTTCCTGTCGCAGCCGTTCAACGTCGCCGAGGTGTTCACCGGCACTCCGGGCAAGATCGTCCCGCTCGCGGACACGATCAAGGGCTTCAAGATGATCGTCAACGGCGATTGCGACGCCCTGCCGGAGCAGGCGTTCTACATGGTCGGCACGATCGAGGAAGCGTTCGACAAGGCCAAGACGCTGAAGTAAGCGCCGAGCCCGAGGGACAGCACGCGTGCCAGCCACCATCCAGGTCGACGTCGTCAGCGCCGAGGAGCAGATCTTCTCCGGCGAAGCGGAGTTCGTGGTTCTGCCCGGCGAGATGGGCGAGCTCGGCATCTATCCGCGCCACACCCCGCTCATCACCCGGATCAAGCCCGGCTCGGTGCGGATCAAGAAGCCGAACGTGGCGGAGGAGGAGCTGGTGTTCGTCGCCGGCGGCATCCTGGAGGTGCAGCCTCAAGTCGTCACGGTGCTGGCCGATACGGCAATCCGCGGTCACGATCTGGACGAGGCCAAGGCCCTGGAGGCCCAGGCCCGCGCGCAGGAAGCGCTGCGCAACGCCAAGGACAAGCAGGAAGTCGCGACCGTGGAGGGCGAGCTGGCTGCACTGGCCGCCCAGCTCGCCGCAATCCGAAAGATGCGCCGCAAGTAAGGCCGGATCGGGTCGCGGCACCCGGGCGCCGCCGACCGGCGGCGCCGCGCAATCGACGGAGGTCGTATGGCGCTCAGCATCGTCATCCTGGCGGCCGGCCAGGGCACCCGGATGCGGTCGAACCTGCCCAAGGTCCTGCATCCGCTCGCCGGAGTCCCACTGCTCGAACACGTCGTCCGTGCCGCACGCACGTTCGACGGCGCGCGCATCCAGGTGGTCTATGGCCACGGCGGCGACACCGTCCGCGCGCGCCTCGCACACCTGGACGTCGGCTGGGTCGAGCAGGCCCAGCAGCTCGGGACCGGGCACGCCGTCACCCAGGCGCTGCCGGGGATCGAGGACGGCGATACCGCGCTCATCCTCTACGGCGACGTACCGCTGACCCGTACCGACACGCTGCGTGCCCTGGTCGAGTCCGCGGGCACCGGCGGGTTCTCCATCCTCACGGCGGTGCTCGACGACGCCACCGGCTACGGGCGCATCCTGCGCGATGACGCCGGCCGGATCGTGCGAATCGTCGAACACAAGGACGCCAGCCCCGCCGAGCGCGAGGTGCGCGAGATCAACACCGGCATGATGGCGGTCGGCGGCGCGGCGTTGAAACGCTGGCTGGCGCGGGTCGGCCGCGGCAACGCCCAGGGCGAGTACTACCTGACCGACATCGTCGCGCTGGCCGTGGCCGACGGCGTGGAGGTGCGCAGCGTGCGGCCGTCCGACCCGGTCGAGATCGCCGGCGTGAACGATCGCGTGCAGCTCGCCGGGCTGGAACGGGCGTATCAGCAGGCCCGCGCCGAAGAGCTGATGCGCGCCGGCGTGACCCTGCGCGATCCGGCGCGTTTCGATCTGCGCGGCGAACTCAGTGCCGGGCGCGATGTCGTCATCGACGTCAACGTCGTCATCGAGGGCCGCGTGACCCTCGGGGACAATGTCGCCATCGGCCCGAACGTCATGCTGCGCGACTGCGAGATCGGCGCCGACACGCAGATCCATGCCATGAGCATCGTCGAGGAGTCGGTGGTGGGCCGCAACGGACGCATCGGCCCGTTCGCCCGCCTGCGCCCGCAGAGCCGGCTGGCCGAGGACGTCCACATCGGCAACTTCGTCGAGCTCAAGAAGACCAGCATGGGCCCAGGCGCCAAGGCCAATCACCTCACCTACCTGGGTGACGCCGAGATCGGCGCGAAGACCAACATCGGCGCGGGCACGATCACCTGCAACTACGATGGCGTGAACAAGAGCCGCACCGAGATCGGCGACGACGTCTTCATCGGCTCGGACACCATGCTGGTGGCGCCGGTGAAGATCGGCGACGGCGCGACCACCGGTGCCGGCACCACGGTCACGCGCGAAGTGCCGCCCGGCAAGCTCGTGGTCGGCCGCGCGCGCGAGGTGATCATCGAAGGTTGGCAGCGACCGAAGAAGAAGAAATAGGACGCGAACGTACCGCTTCGCATCCGCACCGGAGGCACGACATGGACTACGCGACCGCCGACCTCTACGACACGCACGGTGAAAACCTGCAGGTCGCCGAGCCGATTTTCGCCGATTTCGGCGGGCGCGAACGCTTCCACGGCACGATTGCCACCTGCAAGGTGTTCGAGGACAACAGCCTGGTGCGCGCGGCACTGGAAGAGCCGGGGGCCGGGCGCGTGCTGGTGATCGACGGCGGCGGATCCCTGCGCTGCGCGCTGGTGGGCGATCAGCTCGCCGAACTGGCGCACCGCAACGGCTGGGCGGGCATCGTGGTCTGGGGCTGTATCCGCGACAGCGGCGCCATCGCACGCATCGACATCGGCGTCAAGGCGCTGGCCACCAACCCGCGCAAGAGCGTCAAGAAGGGCGAGGGCAGCCGGGGAATACCCGTGAACTTCGCCGGGGTCACCTTCGCGACCGGCGCCTGGGCCTACGCCGACGAGGACGGCCTGGTCGTCTCCCCCGCCGCGCTCTGAGCGGTGCCGCCGCCCGGGCGGCGGCTTGTGTTTCGCCCCGGGCCGGGATTGAATAGCGCGGCCAGGCAACCTGCGGAGGCCGCCCTGTCATGAACGATCGCCTTTACTTCCTCGGCGGGGATATCCTCTCCAACGCCGGCACCGGCGTGCTCGCCGGCCTGGTCAGCGCCGCCATCGTAGATACCGGCTGGCACGCCGTCCTGGCGGTGCCGCTGTGCGTCGTGGCCTGCCTGCTGTTGTCGATGGTCGTCGGTCCCTTCGTGTTCATGCGCTACTTCGGCGCCATGGAGGTCGTGGTGCCGAACCTGCTGACCGCCGCCACGACCGCGGCCGTGGTCGGCGCGCGCGCCGCGATGGTGCCGTACCCGGCGTTGCAGGCGGCCTGGCACGGCGCGATCATCGGCCTGGCCGTGCTGGCGTTCACCCGCTACTGCGACTACCTCATTCGCAATGCGCTCAATCGCGCGGAGACCCGCTGATGGACCTCGCCACGCAACGCAAGTGGGACCAGGCCTCGAAGACCTTCGATTTCATGAGCGGCCTGGGGCCGGAACGGCGCTGGGCACCGCAGAAGCGCGACCTGTTCTCCGGCATGAGCGGCAAGGTGCTGTTCGTGGCGCTCGGCACCGGCCTGGACATCGCCTTTTTTCCGCCCGGGCAGGAGATCGTCGGCCTGGACATCAGCCCCAGGATGCTCGAATGCGCCGCGCCGCGGATCGCGGCCTATCCGGGCCGCATCGAGGCGCGCGCGATGGACGTCCACGATCTCGATTATCCCGACGCCACGTTCGACCAGATCTATACTTCGTGCACCTTCTGCTCGGTTCCCGATCCCGTGGGAGGGCTGCGGCAGTTGCGCCGGGTGTTGAAACCGGGCGGCAAGCTGCGTATGTTCGAGCACACCGGCAGCCGGTTCTTTCCGTTCAGCACCATCATGCAGATGCTCACGCCGCTGACACGCAAGCTCGGCCCGGAGATGAACCGCCGCACCGAGGACAACGTCCGCGCGGCCGGGTTCGAAATCGAGCGCATCGAGTACGTCTACCTGGACGTGGTGAAGAAGATCTACGCGACCGCTCCGGCCTGACGCCGCGGGCCGTGCGCACGGCCCGCCCGGCATCAGTGCACGATGGTCACCGGGCAAGGGGCATGGTGCAGCACCTGCGAGCTGATGCTGCCCAGCAGCAGTTCGGTCAGCGCCGAGCGCCCGCGCGAACCCATGACGATGAGATCAATGGCGTGTTCGCTGGCGTACTGGCATATCGCCTTGGCGGTCAGCCCCCAGATTTCGTGCGTGTCCATGGTCACGCCCTCTCCGATCACGGTGCGTGCGGCTTCGAATGCCGGCACGGCGACCGTACGCGTGACCAGTTCGTCCACCTCTTCCTTCGACAGCGCGGTATAGACCTCGGCGCCCAGGCCGAGCACGGGATCCACCCCGCCGGCGATGTAGAGATCCAGGCTGTGAACCGCCACGACGGTGATCGAGGCGCCCGTGGCGCGCGCGAGCATGCCCGCGAAGGCCGCGGCCTTGTTGGCCGGCTCGGTACCGTCGGTCGGCAGCAGGATTTTCTTGATGGCGACGGTCATTCGACCCCCTGGGATGTCCTGGTGAGCCCGCAGCGTAACCCCGGAACAGGTCCGCAGGCCACCGTACCGGCAGTCGACGTGACCGGGATCATGCCGTTGCCGTGCGCACGCGCCTAAAGTACCGGACGGTCCCGAGCCGGAGCTTCCAGAATGCCGGATACGAACGCCTTCTGCCTGGATTTCGCCGAGATCCGGCTCGACGACATCGGTCGCGTGGGCGGCAAGAACGCCTCGCTGGGCGAGATGTACGGCGCGTTGAAGCCGCTCGGGGTCGGCGTGCTGGACGGCTTCGCGACCACCGCCGCGGCCTGGTGGCGCCTGGTGCAGGAACGCGATCTCCACGCCAGGCTGCGCGACGCATTCGCGCAGTTCGATCACGAGGACGTCGACCAGCTCGCGCAGCGCTCGGCACGCGCGCGCGAGGCGGTCCTCGACACGCCGCTGCCGCAGGAACTGTGCGAGCCGATCCGTACCGCCTATCGGCGCCTGTGCACGCGCCTGGGGCGCGCGCCCGAACTGGCGGTACGCTCCTCGGCGACCGCGGAGGATCTGCCGGAAGCCTCCTTCGCCGGCGCCGCCGAGACCTACCTCAACGTGCGCGGGGAGGACGATCTGCTGCGCGCGGTGCACGCCTGCTACGCATCGCTGTTCACGGATCGCGCGGTGAGCTACCGCGCGCGGCTGGGCTACGGGCAGCTTCAGGTCGCGTTGTCGGTGGGCGTGATGCCCATGGTGCGATCCGACATCGGCAGTTCCGGCGTCATGTTCACGCTCGACACCGAGAGCGGATTTCGCGACGTGGTCGTCGTCACCGCCGCCTGGGGCCTGGGCGAGTACGTGGTCAAGGGCGTGACCACGCCGGATGAGTGGATCGTCTACAAGCCCGCGCTCGGCGGTGCGCGCCAGCCGATCATCGGCCGGACGATGGGCTCGAAGGACCGCCGGCTGGTATACGCCGCCACCGAGGCACGCACGCGCGGCGAATCGGTTGACGAGGCCGATCGCCGGCGCTGGTGCCTGCCGGACGAGCAGGTGATCCAACTCGCCCGCTGGGCGGCGCTCATCGAGCAACACTACTCGCGCCGCGCCGGCCATCCCCAGCCGATGGACGTCGAATGGGCGCGCGACGGTGGCACCGGCGAACTGTTCATCGTCCAGGCGCGGCCGGAGACCGTGCACTCCACCCGCCCGCGCGGCGCCGCGGCCGAGGTCTACCGGCTGCATGCAGACCACGGCCCGCCACTGCTCAAGGGGCAGGCCGTGGGCGAGAAGGTCGGCGTCGGACGAGTGCGCGTGGTGCGCGATCCGGGCGCGCTGGCCACCGTGCAGGCCGGCGAAGTGCTGGTGGCGCAAAGCACCGATCCGGACTGGGAGCCGGTGATGCGGCGCGTGGCCGCAATCGTTACCGATCAGGGCGGGCGCACCGCGCACGCGGCGATCGTATCGCGCGAGTTCGGGCTGCCATGCATCGTCGGCTCGGGCGACGGCACCGCCCGCCTGGCGGACGGAACCGAGGTGACGGTGTCCTGCGCCGAAGGCGCGGAGGGCCACGTGTACGCCGGATCGATCGGCTACGACGTCGAACGCATCGACGCCGCGCTGGTCCCGGCCACGCGCACGCAGATCATGCTTAATGTCGGCGACCCGAGCCAGGCGTTCTCGCTGGCCCAGATCCCGAACGCCGGCGTGGGGCTGGCGCGGATCGAGTTCATCATCACCGACCACGTCGGCATCCATCCGATGGCGCTGGCGCGCTATCCGCGCATCGCCGACGACGCCGCGCGCGAGGAGATCGCGCGCCGGATCGGCGACGAGCCGGCACCGGAGTTCTTCGTGCGCCACCTCGCCGAGGGCGTGGCCACGATCGCGGCCGCGTTCGCGCCGCGCCCGGTGATCGTGCGCATGAGCGACTTCAAGACCAACGAGTACGCCCGCCTGGTCGGTGGCGCCGAGTTCGAGCCGGATGAGGAGAATCCCATGCTCGGGTTCCGCGGCGCCTCGCGCTACTACGACGAGCGCTACGCGGCGGGCTTCGAGCTCGAGTGCAAAGCCATCGGCCGCGTGCGCGGCGACATGGGGCTCACCAACGTCAAGGTCATGATCCCGTTCTGCCGCACCCTCGACGAGGCCCGGCGCACGCTGGAGGCCATGGCCGCGCACGGCCTGGTACAGCATCGCGACGGCCTGGAGGTCTACGCGATGTGCGAGCTGCCGGCGCACATCATCCTGGCGCGCGAGTTCCTGGAACTGTTCGACGGCTACTCGATCGGCTCCAACGACCTGACGCAGCTCACGCTCGGCATCGATCGGGACTCCGGCACCATCTCGCACCTGTTCGACGAGCGCAACGACGCGGTGCGGCGATCAATCGCGCATGCCATCGGCACCGCGCGTGCGATGGGCCGGCCGATCGGCATCTGCGGCCAGGCGCCGTCGGACTACCCGGAGTTCGCCGAATGGCTCGTGGAGCAGGGCATCACCTCGATTTCGCTCAATCCGGACGCGGCCATCCGTACCGCGCTGCGCGTCGCGACCGTCGAGGCGCGCCTCAAGCCGGCGGGGTGAATCCCGCGCGGCGCAGGCGGTCGTGCTCGTCGTCGACGATCCGGCGACAGGCGTCCGCGCCCAGTTCGCCGATGCACGCCTGCTCA
Organism: Gammaproteobacteria bacterium; assembly: GCA_050183625.1. Lineage (GTDB taxonomy): Bacteria > Pseudomonadota > Gammaproteobacteria > JADZEE01 > JADZEE01 > JBFXBD01. The sequence goes on along the minus strand of JBFXBD010000011.1, from coordinate 39,065 downwards.
ATCCGGTACTTGAGCATCAGCAGCGCCCTGAGCTCCTGCCGTCGTGGCGCGGACAGGTCGTCACGGGCGCGGCAGCGGGTGAAGTCACCGCGGATCAGCGCGACGATGCCGTCGGTCGAAGTGAGGTCGGCACCGCACAGCGCCGCCAGGCGGGCAATCCGCTGGTCCAATGCCAGCAGTTCCTCGTCGAAGTGCTCCAGTTCGCTCATCGGGCTTTCGTCGGCTCGAGCTCAGCGCTTCGAGCGCAATTCCACCGGCAGCGCCGCGAGCCGCGCGAACACGTGCTGGCGGCGGCGGATCGGCCACCAGTCGTAGAGCATGATCTCCAGCGGCCTCCACATCGCCACCCAGCCGATGATGAGCAGGCCTTCCTGCAGCATCTCGCCGGGGGCGCCCCCGGTGCGGCCCAGCACCTGCCGCAACGACAGGCAGAACAGCAGGAACGCCAGGCCGATCGCGAGCGAGACCACGCCGTCGCGAAGCAGGTGCCGCAGGTCACGGCGCACATTGCCGCCCTGCGTGGCGAAATAATTGTGCATCGCCGCCGGCAGCGCCAGCGCGTCCGGCCCGTCGATCGCCTCCTCGGGCAGGTAGATGACCACCTTGATGGGTTCGTCGATGCCGATCTCGCGTACCGCCTCGAACAGGTAGGTCTCGGCATCCCGGTCCAGGTCCTTGTCGTGGAAGGGTGACGGATCCAGATTGTTGAAAAGCTGCCGCACGTCGCGCAGCGTGATCTCGATGAGCCAGGTCGAATCCTGACGGTTGTACACGCACGGTTCCCGTTGCTGGGCGTATTGCGGCCGTCGCCGGGCCATCGCCCACGGGCCGTGGCCACAATCCATGCCGCGGGAGGATTGCCGGCACCATGATAAACCATGGCCGTACGTGCCGCCGAGCCGGGCACTCAACGGTCCGAAGGGACCCGCCCCGCCGTCGCCCCCCGAAGGCGCAGCCGAAGTTGCTTCTCGATCTCGACGATTGCCAGCAACGCAACGCCGATCCCGACGATGAGCATGCCGTCCACCAGCGGCACCGCGCGCGTGCCGAACAGCGCCTGCAACGCAGGCAGGTAGGTCACCGCGAACTGGGCCGCCGTCACCATCGCCACGGTCGACCAGACCACTCGCGTTCCCCGGACCGCCGTCCAGGTCATCGACGTGCCGTGAATGTTGCGGATGAAAAACAGATGGAAGATCTCCATGACCACCAGCGTATTGAGAGCGAGCGTGCGCGAAAGCTCCGGCGAATAACCGCGTTCGACGCCGTAGGTGTAGGCGCCGAATACTCCGCAGATGAACAGCACGGCGACAAGGACGATGTGCCACATGAGCGTGCCGGTCAGCAGCGGCTGAGTTCGCCTGCGTGGCGCGCGTCGCATGGTGTCACGCTCGGTCGGCTCGAAGGCAAGCGCGAGACCGAGCGTGACCGCGGTGATGAGGTTCACCCACAGGATCTGGATCGGCGTGACCGGCAGCGCCATGCCCATCAGCAATGCGGCGACGATGGTCATGGCCTCGCCCGCGTTCGTCGGCAGGGTCCAGCCGATGACCTTGGTGATGTTGTCGTACACGGTTCGGCCTTCGCGGACAGCCGCGACGATCGACGCGAAGTTATCGTCCACCAGCACGATCTCCGCGGCTTCCTTGGCCGCCTCGCTGCCGCCGCGGCCCATCGCGATGCCGGCATCCGCGCGCCGCAGGGCCGGGGCATCGTTGACGCCGTCGCCCGTCATCGCGACCGTCATCGCATGTGCCTGCAGGGCCATGACCAGGCGCAGCTTGTGCTCCGGGTTTGTACGCGCGTAGATGTCGGTGTCGAGCACCATGGAAGCGAGCGCGGGGTCGTCCATTGCGTCGATCTCGGCGCCGGTGAGCACCCTGGCGCAATTGCGCAGGCCGATCTGCCGGCCGATCTCCATGGCCGTGCGCGCGTGGTCGCCCGTAATCATCTTCACCCGAATGCCCGCGTCGTGGCACTCGGCGACGGCCGCGATCGCCTCCGGGCGCGGCGGGTCGATCATGCCGACCAGCCCGAGCAGAACCAGCTTGTCCTCGATGTCGGCGAATTCGAGCACGGCATGGCGCGGATCGATGGCCCTGGACGCGAGCGCGAGCACGCGCTGGCCCTTGGCCGCGAACGTATCGACCTGCATGCGCCACCATGCCTCCCGCAGCGGTTCGGCGCCACCGTCCGCGCCGCGCTGTGATATGCACATCGACAGGATGCGCTCGGGAGCGCCCTTGACGAAGACGAATGCGTGCTCCTGGTGGTCGTGATGAAGCGTGGCCATGAAGCGATGCTGGGAGTCGAACGGGATGGCATCCGTCCGCGTCCAGCCGCAGTGCTGGTCGATGCCGCCCGCGCCGGTCTTGGCGGCGAAGGCGAGCAGCGCGCCCTCCATCGGGTCTCCCGCGACCGCCCATTGTCCTTCGTGCTCATGCAGCCCGGCGTCGTTGCACAGCGCGGCCGCGCGGCCCAGCTCGGCGAGCCGCGCGTGCCCCGCGTCTGCCGTGGAACCGCCCTCGTGGCGGATATCCCCGACGGGAGCGTAGCCGGACCCGCCGACGACGTAGTGCGCGTCGTGGACGATGGCCGCCGCCACCAGCATTTCGTTGCGGGTCAGCGTGCCGGTCTTGTCGGTGCAGATCACGGACACGGAGCCGAGCGTCTCGATCGCGGGCAGCCGGCGCACGACGGCATTGCGGCGCGCCATCGCATGCACGCCGACCGCCAGGGTGATCGTGAGTACCGCCGGCAGCCCCTCGGGGATGGCCGCGACCGACAACCCGACCACGACCATGAAGATCTCGTCGAAGGGATAGTCCGCCACGAAGTGGCCGAACGCGAGCAGCACCGCGGCGCACAGCAGAATCAGGCCGGTGAGCCACTTCGCGAACACGTCCATCTGCCGCACGAGCGGCGTGGTCAGCGTCCGCACCTCGGACAACAGGCCGCTGATCCGCCCGATCTCGGTCGCGCGGCCGGTGGCGACCACCACGCCACGTCCCTGACCACCGGCGACCAGCGTGCCGCTGAACGCCAGGCAGGCCCGGTCGCCGAGGGCCGCCCCGGTGGGCACCGGATCGGCGTGCTTGTCCACCGGCAGGGACTCGCCAGTGAGAATGGCCTCCTGGATCCGCAAGCCGCGCGCCGAAAGCAGGCGCAGATCGGCTGGAACCTTGTCCCCGGCTTCGAGCAGGACGATGTCCCCCGGGACGAGCAGGTGCCCATCAATCGTCTGCCGCACGCCGTCGCGGATCACGCCCGCGTGCGGTGCGAGCATGCTCCGGATCGAGTCCATCGCCTTCTCGGCCTTTCCTTCCTGCAGGTGGCCGATGACGGCGTTTGCCACCACGACGGCAAGGATCACGAGCGTGTCCGCCAGATGGCCGAGGAGCATCGTGATCATCGCCGAACCGAGCAGGACGTAGATCAGGACGTTGTGAAAATGCATCAGGAAGCGCAGCAAAGGCGCGCGTCGCGGTGCCGCCGGCAGCCTGTTCTCGCCATGACGCGCGAGCCGCGTCGCGACCTCGACCGGGGCCAGCCCCGCGGGCGTCGAAATCAGTTCGTCGAGCGCGAACTGTGCCGTGTGGTCATGCCAGCAGGGCGTCGCCGCGGGCGCTACGGGAATGTCGTTCATCGGTGGGGGTCTGCCATGCCATCGATCAATCGTATGCTGCAATCGTCCAACGGGCGAACCGGCGCCGGGCAACTGCGTGGCGCTCGACGTACGCCTGGGGATCGTCCGCCGGCGAACCGAGGCCGTCGTCGGAAGTTGCCGAAGATATATGGAGGCAATGGCCCCCGATACGGTTCCCCGGAAAATTGACCACGGTCAAATACCGCAGGTGTACCGGCGCCTTGTGCTGTTAGGCTTGCCCGTCCCGCGCATGGTGCGCGTTGTCCCGGTCGGCAAGTACGATGCGTTGGCTGCGAAAATGGATTGGCAACGGCGAATGGATCCGTTCGCGTCGCTGGATGCGCGGCCTCGGTCCAGCATTGCACGACCCGAGGTTGTGGCACCTGAGCCGGCGCGGGGTCGCTATGGGAGTCGCCATCGGCGTGTTCTTCGGCGTCCTCATCCCGGTTGCGCAAATTCCCCTGTCGGCGACCGTGGCCGTCGTAGTGCGTGCAAACGTGCCGGCGGCCGTGGCGAGCACACTGGTCACCAACCCGGCCACGTTCGGGCCGTTGTACTTCGTCGCCTACCGCGTCGGGGAGCGTGTGCTCGGAACGCGCGATGCCGGGGTCACGGAGGCCAGCCTGGAAGCGCGCAGCACCGGCTGGACTCAATGGACTTCATTCCTGTGGGAGCGTCTGCACGCGCTCGGGCGCCCGCTGCTGATTGGCCTGGCCATCATGGCCGTCCTGCTCAGCGTTGCGTCCTACGTCGCAATCGAACTGCTCTGGCGCGTGAGCACGATCCTCGCCTGGCGCCGGCGCGCGCGTGAGCGCCGGCCGCGCGATTGAGCAGGACTGGCGCATCGCCGCCGTCCGTGGACCCGCCAAGGCGGTGGCGTGCATGTCCGGTCGATTGACAACCGCGCTCCCGAATGAAACGCTCGGCATGTGGAAGGCGGTTCGGATTCGGCACCCCAGCGCATGCATGCGGTCGCGGACGCGCTGCTCGATCGCCGCGTGCTGTTCGCTGCCTTTTTCTTCGGCGTGTTTGCGTTTCTCGTCTACCAGTTGCTGCACGTGTTGTCGCCGTTCTTCGGCCCGCTGCTGGCGGCCATCATCATCGCCCTGGTATTCGCGCCGGTGCAGGCGCGCCTGATCCGGCGCGGTGTCGGCCCGGGCCTGGCGGCATCCGTATCGACGATCGTGGCGCTGGCGACGATCATCGTGCCGTTCCTGCTGCTTGGCTGGGTGCTGATCCGGGAGTCGGTCAGCGTCGTGCCCGCGGTGCGGGACTGGCTCGCCAGCCAGCCGCAGTGGTTGAGTTCATCGCAGCCCCTGCCCATGCCGGAACCGTTGGCGGAACTGGCGCGCGGACTGCAGGAAATCGTGAACCGCTGGGCGGTCGACGTACGCGCGATCCTGGCCGACGCGGTGCGATCGCTCGGCAATACGATCACGGATTTCGGCGCCGCGACGGTGCGCAGCCTGCTGTTCGTGATCCTGGATCTGATCGTGCTCGTGCTGGCGCTGTACTACTTCCTGCGCGATGGTGCGGGGATTGTCGACTGGATCACCGATCTGGTGCCGATGGAGGCCCAGCACAAGCGGATGATCGTCGAGCGCCTGGCGCAGACGATTTCGGCCATCGTGCGCGGGACCTTCATCACCGCGAGCACGCAGGGTGCGCTCACCGGCCTGGGCCTGGCGGTGGCCGGGGTGCCGTTTCCGGTCATGCTGGGGATCGCCGCGGCGCTGCTGGCCGTCGTACCGTTCGTGGGCGCGAGCCTGGTGTGGCTTCCGGCGGCGATCTATCTCTACGCGACCGGCGAGGTCGTCGCGGCGGTCGGCCTGTTCGCCTGGGGTGCGGCGGTCGTCGGCCTGGTCGACAACTTCCTGCGCCCGGTCGTGGTCGGTGAACGCGCGAACCTGCCCATATTGCTGCTGCTGCTGGCCGTACTGGGCGGGATCCAGGTGTACGGCGTGATCGGTGCGCTGTTCGCGCCGTTGCTGGTCGCCCTGTTCCTGGCCTTCGTCCGCATCTACCGGGAGCAATACCGCAGCGAGCGAAGTTCCTGACCACCGCGCCGGGCGTGGCATGCGCCGCGCCTGCGTTGCTTCAGCCGGCGAAGCGCAGGATCAGTACCGGGCACATTGCCCCCCTGGCGATTTCGCGACTCGTCGCGCCGACCATGGTCGACCGCAACGCCCCGCTGCGGGCGGCGAGCGCGATCATGTCGATGCCGGGCCGGCTCGAATAGTCGATGAGCGCCCCGGAAGGGTCGAAGGCACCTTCGCCGGTCAGCAGCACGAATGTCGCGTTCACTTTTCGCCCCTGGAGGCGGGCAACCAGCCGCTTGCCCTTCTGCGACAGCTCGGATCGCAGCGCCCTGTCCGAGCGTTCCGCGTCGGCGGCGAGCACGCCGGTGAGAAAACCCGATCCGCGGCTCAGGTGCAGGTAATGAACGATGCTGATCCTCGCCTGCAGGCGAACGGCGAGATCCGCGACATGATCCAATGCAAGAAGGGATTCATTGCTGAAGTCGGTCGGGAATACGATGCGCTTGATCCTGCCGGAGACGTTCGCCACCGGATTGATGATGAGCGTCGGTATGCCGCTTTCGAGCAGGAAGCTCTCGGCGAAACTGCCCATCAGGAAGCGCTTCACCCCGCGCCGCGAGTGGGTCTGAAGTGCGATGAATGCGGCATTCTTCGCCCGCTTGCGGATCTCGGCGACCTTGTCCCGTATCGACGGGGCCGTGGTCTGGTCGTTGGACAACAGCACGGGGTCGTTGAACAGGGCCCGGTGCGACTCCGGCACCAGGCGCCTCAGGCCCTGCTTCGCCATCGCGGCCAGCACGTCGAGCGATTCGCCGTACAGGGGAATGAGGGGGAACCTTCCGGGGGAGGAGTCCAGTGCCCGGAACGTGTCGATGTAGCAGACCGGGGTGATGGTCTCGCCCAGGCCGCGGGCCATCGGCACGAGGAAGGAGAGGATCTTCGCGTGGAACCGCCGCTCGTCATGGAAGGGATCGACGGCCCACCATATCCCGCTGGAAGAACCCGTACGTCCGGACCTGGATTTTCTCGTGCTCATAGCGTCGCAACCGCGTCAGCCAAACCGTGTAGCCCGTGGAAGGGCAGGGCACCGCAACCAGTGCGCGCGTCGCCGCCGCGGCAGCCGTAGCGGCGCTGCGTTCGCGGGCGGGCCGTGATCGCGATCAATGCCGGGGAATCGGCATGGATGCCATGATATCCGAAGGAATCAGGCCACGCCGCGTCGATTCTACCGGACAGCACGTGATGTACGAGCCCAGCCGTATCGGCACGGTCACCGAGGTACACGGCCCGGTGGTGGTGATCGACTGCGTTCCCCTGCCGCCGCTGCGGCGCGCGCTGCGCGCGGCGGGCAATGGCAACCGCTACCTGTTCGAGGTGCACCAGCACGTCGACGAACGCCACGTGCGCGCGATCGCCCTGCATGACGCCGCAGGCCTGCGCCGCGGCATGGCGGTGTACGACACCGGTGCGCCGCTGCACGTTCCGGTGTCGCCGGGCTGCCTGGGACGGGTGCTCAACGCCTTTGGCGAGCCGCTCGACGGCGGGGCCGCGCTCGACGGCGGCGGGTACCGCAACATTCACGACAGCCCGACCCGCCTCGCGGATGCCGCCGGTGCCGGTGCAATCCTCGAGACCGGCATCAAGGCCATCGATCTCCTGTGTCCATTCATCCGTGGCGGCAAGACCGGGCTGTTCGGTGGCGCCGGCGTCGGCAAGACCGTGCTGGTGATGGAGTTCATGCACGCGGTCAGCGCACGTCACCGGGGGGTCTCGGTGTTCGCGGGCGTCGGCGAACGGATCCGGGAGGCCCACGAACTCTGGCGCGAAATGGAGCGTGCCGGCGTCATGCCGCAGACGCTGATGGTGTTCGGCCAGATGGACGAGTCCCCGGGCGTTCGTTTTCGCGTCGGCCTGGCCGCGCTCACCTACGCCGAGTACCTGCGCGACTCGATGCGCAGGGAGGTGTTGTTCGTGATGGACAACGTGTTCCGCTTCGTGCAGGCGGGAGCGGAGTTGTCCAGCCTGCTGGGCCGCATGCCGGCCACGGTCGGCTACCAGCCCACGTTAGCCACCGAAGTGGCCGCGTTGCAGGATCGGATCCTTTCCACGGCGCTCGGTGCGATCACCTCCATCCAGGCCGTTTACGTGCCCGCGGACGACATGACCGACCCGGCCGTCAGCACCATCCTGAATCACCTGGACACCACCGTGATCCTGTCGCGTGCCCAGGCCGCCAAGGGTATCTATCCGGCCCTCGATCCGCTGCGGTCGGGCAGCCGCATGATGGACCGGCAGGCCCTCGGCGACCGTCATTACTCGGTCGCCGAGGGGGTGCGGGAGCACTTGGCGCGCTACGCGGAACTCGAGGACATCATCGCCATGCTCGGCGTGGAAGAACTCTCGGAACAGGATCGCCGGATCGTGATGCGTGCACGCAAGCTGCAGCAGTACCTGACCCAGCCGTTTCAGGTCACAGCGCCGCACACGGGCATGCACGGGGCCTCGGTCGCGCTTGCCGACACGCTCGCGGACTGCGAGGCCTTCCTGCAGGGCCGCTACGATGATCTGCCCGAGGAGCGCTGCTACATGCGCGGATCGATGCGTGAGGCAGCGCCGTGAGTGGGTTCGCGCTGGTGCTGCGCGACGCCGGGCGATGCGAGCGATTCGACGGCGTGAGCAGCTTCGTCGGCGAGGACGCCAGCGGCAGCTTCGGCATCCGCGCCGGGCATGCGCATTTCGTGACCACGCTGGTCTACGGGATGGCCCGATTCCGCATCGCCGAAGGACCATGGCAGTTCCTGGCGTTGCCGGGTGCCGTGGTGAGATTCGCCGGCGGGACGCTGGGTTTGACCACGCGCCGGTACGAGCGCGCCGGGGATCCGTTCGCGGTGGCCGAGGCGCTGCGCAGCCGGTTGCGGGCCGAGGAGAACGAGATCCGTGCCACGCGCGAGAGCCTGCGCCGGATCCAGGAAGCCCTGATCAAGCGCATGTGGCAGGCCGGCGAATGAGCGCCCCGGTTCCGCCGGACCACGAGGTGGGACCGCGGGTGGAACGCCAGGCCAGGCGCATGCAGCAGGCCGAGCGCGACCGGCCCACCCTGGCTGCGCAGACGCTGTTCCTGGGGACCCTGGGCGTGGCGTTCATCGCGCCCGTGATCCTGTGCGCCTACCTCGGGCGCTGGATCGACGGTTTCGTCGCGGGCTATTCGATCCGCTGGACCCTGAGCCTGTTGTTCCTCGGCATCGTCGTCGGCGCCGTCAACGTCTACCTGCTGATCCGGGAGCGCCCGTGAGCGGTCCGGCGCTGGAACCGGTCGTGGCGTTCTGGCTCGGTCCGGTCGCGATCACGCGCACCGTGGTTACGACCTGGGGCGTGACCGCCGCGCTCGCCGGAGCCGCTTTCCTGGCCACGCGGCGCATGCGCCCGGTCCCCGGACCACTGCAGGCGCTCGCCGAGAGCCTCGTCCTGGGGATGGAGTCGGCGATCGCCGCGGTCGTCCCGGGTCATGAGCGGGCGCTCCTGCCGTTCATCGGCACGCTGTGGCTCTACCTGGGTCTCGCGAACCTCGTCGGCGTGGTGCCCGGGCTGGATTCTCCGACCGCCGATCTCGGCGCCACCTCGGCGCTGGCCATCGTGGTGCTCCTGGCCTCGCACTGGTACGGCGCGCGCGCGAGGGGCTTGTCTTACCTGCGGCACTACCTCCTGCCCAATCCGCTGATGCTGCCGTTCCACCTGATGAGCGAGATCAGCCGCACGGTGGCGCTGGCCGTGCGCCTGTTCGGCAACATCATGAGCCTGGAGATCGCGGCCCTGTTGATCCTGCTGGTCGCGGGGTTCCTGGTCCCGGTGCCGATCCTCATGCTGCACGTGATCGAAGCGCTGGTGCAGGCCTACATCTTCGGCATGCTCGCCCTGATCTACGTCGGCGGTGGGCTGCAGGCACAGTACTCCCGGGCGCCCGGGGAGGAGAATTCATGAGCGACATGCATCTGTTCGTACTGGGTTCCACGATCGCCGCGCTGCTGGCGATGGCGATTGGCGTGCTCCTGCCCGCGCTCGCCATGGGCCGTGCCATCGCCGCCGCGCTGGAGGCGCTCTCGCGCCAGCCCGACGCCGAGCGCGGTATCACCCGCACGCTGTTCATCGGCCTGGCGATGATCGAGTCCCTGGCCATCTACGTGCTGGTGATCGTGCTCATCGTCCTGTTCCGCAATCCGCTGCTGGAGTACGTGCTGAAGTGAAGGCGAGGTCGGTGGATCCCATTGCGCGGACGGCGCGGCAATGAGCTTCGACTGGAGCACTTTCGTCCTGGAGATCCTCAACTTCCTGGTCCTGGTGTGGATCCTGAAGCGCTTCCTGTATGGCCCGGTGCTGGACGCCGCGCGCCGGCGCGGCGAGGCGGTGCGCGCCTCTCTGGCCGAGGCGCAGGACCGGCAGTCCGAGGCGCTGGCGCTGAAGGCGCAGTACGAGGACCGGCAGGCGCAGTGGGCGCGTGAGCGCGATGCCGCACGCGCCGCCCTGGACCGCGAACTGCAGGCCGAGCGTCTCGCGCGCCTGGAGTCATTGCGCGCGGAGATCGCTTCCGAGCGCGAGACGCAGCGAGTGTCCGACGAACGCCGCTTCGGCGAACGCGTGCGTGAGCAGGAGGCCCGTGCGCTCGGCAATGCCCGGGCCTTCGTGTCGCGCCTGTTCGCGTCGGCGCGCGGGTCGCAGTTGCATGAGCGCCTGGTGGATCTCGCGCTGGACGAACTCGCGGCGCTGCCGCCGGGCCGGGCAGCGGAGATCGCGCGCGGCCTGGACGCCGCCAGCACGGCCGCGGTCGCCAGCGCGTACCCGCTCGACGCCGCGCGTCAGGCGCGTCTGGACGCCACCCTCGCCGCCCTTGCCGGGCGTCCGATCCGAGTCGTGCATTCAACGGACGAGTCGCTGCTGTGCGGGATTGTCGTCGTGCTAGGCCCGTGGACGCTGGCGGCGAACCTGCGCGACGAACTGCACGGGTTCGCCGATCTCGCGCATGACGCTTGAAATCGCCGATTCCGACGGTCCGATCGCGCGCCAGCGTCGCTGGGTCGACGCATACCGGTTCGGCGTCCGGCTCCAGGAGCGCGGCAGCCTGGTTTCGGTCGGCGACGGAATCGCCTGGGTCGCCGGCCTGCCGTCGGCGGCGATTGACGACGTCCTGGTGTTCGACGACGGCAGCCGCGGGATGGTGTTCGATCTCAATCCCGACAGCGTGGGGGTGGTGCTGTTGCAGACCACCGATCGGCTCACCGCCGGAACGCCGGCGCGGGTCGGCAACCGCGCACTGACGATCCCGGTGGGCGATGCACTGCTCGGCCGGGTGGTGGATCCGCTCGGCGTTGCGCTCGACGGCGGCACGCCGGTTCCGGTGAGCAAGCTGGCGCGCCTGAACCGGCCCGCGCCACCGATCTCGGCGCGCGAACTCGTTCACGAGCCGATGTACACGGGCACGCTGATCGTCGATGCGCTGATTCCAATCGGCCGCGGCCAGCGCCAGCTCGTCATCGGCGACGAGGGGCTGGGTCGAACCGCGATCGCGTTGGACGCCGTGATCAACCAGCGCGGGCGGGATGTCCTGTGCGTGTACGTCCTGATCGGCCAGAAGCGCACGGCCGTGATCAATACCGTCGCCACCCTGCGCGAGCGCGGCGCACTCGATTACACCGCGGTCGTGGTCGCCGAGGCCAGTGCGCTGCCCGGCCTGCAGTTCCTCGCGCCTTTCGCCGGCTGCGCCGTCGCCGAGCATTGGCTGGACCAGGGGCGGCACGTGCTGGTGGTCTACGACGACCTGTCCACGCACGCGCGCACCTACCGCGAGCTGTCGTTGCTGTTGAAGCGGCCGCCCGGCCGCGAGGCGTACCCGGGCGACTTGTTCTCGGTCCACGCGCGCCTGCTCGAGCGTTCCACCTGCCTGAGCGCCGCGCACGGCGGCGGCAGCATGACGGCGCTGCCGATCGTGGAGACTCACCAGGGCGAGATCGCCGCCTACGTGCCGACCAATCTCATCTCGATCACGGACGGCCAGATCTACCTTGATGCAGGGTTGTTCTCGGCGGGCTTCCGCCCGGCGATCGACATCGCGCGTTCCGTGTCGCGCATCGGCGGTGCAGCCCAGCACCCGCGGATCCGCGTGGAGGCGGCACGCATGAAGCTCGATTACCTGCGCTTCCTGGATCTGGAGGTGTTCACGCGCTTCGGCGCGAGGCTGGAGGCATCGCTGGAAGAGGCGCTCGTGCGCGGCCGCGTGCTGCGCGAACTGCTCAAGCAGGATCGCCTGGCGCCGTTGCCGGTGCAATCGCAGCTCGCGCTGCTGATCGCCTACAACGAACGGCTGCTCGACGGCGTGCCGCCGGCGGACGTGCGGGCGCTCGCGCAACGCCTCGCCGCCCTCGCCGGCGCTGGCGGCCCGGGGCTGGAACAACCGCGCGAGACCTGGGCCGCCGCAATCGCGGCGCATCTGGCGCCCGGGGCATGAGCCGCAGCCGCGACATCGCCCGGCGGGCCGTGCGCCTGACCGAGATCCGCGAGATCATGGATTCGATGAAGGCGCTGGCATACATGCAGGTGCGCAAGCTGCTGCGCCGGGTCGACCGCCAGCGCGAGGCCGTTGAGGAGATTTCCACCGCCGCGCGCGAGGTGGCCGCCGCGTATCTGGGTGCCAGGCGCGTGCCGGCGCAACTGTACCCGGTCTGGATCGTGATCGGATCGGAGCAGGGATTCTGCGGCGATTTCAACGACGAGCTGATGCGCGCCGTGGCCGCGGCGCGCGCGACAACGCCGGCCGCACCCGCGGTGATTGGCGTCGGGCACAAGCTCAACGCACGACTCGGGGGTTCCGAGGGCGTGGTCGCGGCGATCGACGGCGCGATCGTCGCCGAGGACGTCGACAGGGTGCTGGCGCGGCTGACGGGGGTCGTGGACGGGTTGCGCGATCGCCACGGCGCGATCGCGCTGACCTCATTCCACCATCGCGTTGCCGCCGCCGGCCCGGCCGCGCAGGCGGTGCTGCCGGCCTTCCCCGGCGGGTTCGAAACCAACCACTCCCCGGCCCCGATCGTCCACCTGGCGCCGCCGGCGTTGTTCGCCGAGCTCGTGAACCACTGGCTGTTCGCCACGCTGCACGGGATCCTGATCGACAGCCTGCTCGCGGAGAGCGAGCGGCGCGTCCGCCATCTCGACGGCGCGGTCAGGCACCTGGACGAGCGCCTGGCGCAGCTCGATCGCCGGCGCCAGCAGGCACGCCAGAACGAGATTATCGAGGAGATCGAGGTCATCCTGCTCGCCGCCGGCCACGAAGCCGGCCGGGCGCACGCCGGAGCGAGGCAGCCTTGAACGCCAGCCCGCCGGCCGGCGAACGCGAGGCGTTCGGCGCGCGCGCCAATCCCTACGATCTGGTCATCGACGCCTCGCGCGGGTCGCGGCCCGCTGGCGGTGCTGCTGGAGGTGGCGCGCGAGCCGATGTTCCTGCTGCTGGTCGGATGCGGCGCCGTCTATCTGCTCGCGGGCGAGACCGCGGACGCGCCGGTGCTGCTCTGCTTCGTCGCCGTGCTGGTCGCGATCACCTGGGTCCAGGAGCGGGGCACCGAACGCGCGCTGGAGGCACTGCGCGATCTTTCCAGCCCGCGCGCGCTGGTCATCCGCGACGGCATCGCCGTGCGCATCGCCGGCCGGGAGGTCGTGCGAGGTGACGCGCTGGTGGTCGGCGAGTGCGATCGGATCGCGGCCGACGCCGAGTTGATCGCGGCGCGTCCCGTCAACGACAACATCCGCAAGGCGGTGGCCTATGTTTTCGCCGTGCACCTGCCGATCGCCGGGCTGTCGCTGCTGCCGGTGCTGTTCGGCTGGCCGCTGCTGCTGTTCCCGGCGCACATCGCCTTCCTGGAACTCATCATCGATCCGGCGTGCTCGATCGTCTTCGAAGGCGAACCCGCCGAGCCCGGCGTCATGCGCCGCTCATCGACCGCGCAGGCCTCGTCCTCGCCGTGTGGCAGGGCGGGGTCGTGCTCGGGCTTCTGGTCGGCGTCGTCATCTGGGCGATGCACGCCGGCATCGACGAGGCAGGGGTGCGATCGATCGCCTTCGCCGGCCTGGTCGCGACCAATCTCGCCCTGATCCCGTGCGGAAGATCCGTGTCCGCACCGATGTGGCGCGTGCTCGCCATGCCCAACCCGGTCATGTGGTGGGTGTCCGGCGGAGCGCTCACCTGCCTCGTGTCGGTGCTGGCGTTGCCGGGGCTGCGCGAGATCTTCCGCTTCGGCGCGCTGGGTGCGCGCGAGTTCACGGTCGTGGCGCTGGTCGGCGCTGCATCCGTCGTTCTGCTGCAGGTGTCCAAGCAGATCGCCCGGTGGCGGGCGCACGCCCGCGACGCACACCCGGCACGTAGATGAGTGCGCGGCCGCAACGGTGCCCGCCACTTCCGGGGCGGCGGGCGGGGTTCTTGCTTGACCGCAATCAACCCGCACTGCCGCGCACGCCTTCGCTCGCGCCGGGCGGGGATAGAATCTGCGGCAGGGCGAGGTATCGTGCCGGCGCACCGTCCAGGGTTCCCGCGGCAGGTCCTGTCATCATTGAGCAGCATCAGGAGGTCACGATGACGTCGACACCCAAGCGAACGCGCAAGAGAGCCCAGGGGCCGGCAGGCGGCCACGCCGTAACGACGCCGGCGGACGCGTCCGCCTCGAATCGCCAGGAGCAGATCGCCTGCGCGGCCTACTACCGCGCCGAGCGGCGCGGGTTCGAGCCCGGTCATGAAATCGAGGACTGGCTCGCCGCCGAGCGCGAGGTGGACGGCCGGTTGCGGGATCCGACCACCGGCGCCCTCGCGCACTGATCCAGCCGGCGCGCGATATTCCGTTCGCGCGCGCCTTCAAGGCGTACCCCTGAAGCATCGCGCCTGCGCGATGCCGGTCGTCGTTCCGCCAGGAGGCCGTCCCATGCAGACCCGTGCCGACGTTCCGACGCTTTCGACCGAGACCCTCGCCCGCATCGATGCCTGGTGGCGGGCCGCGAATTATCTTTCGGTCGGGCAGATCTACCTGCGTGCCAACCCGCTGCTGTCGGAGCCACTGGCTCCGGAGCACGTCAAGCGCCGGTTGCTCGGGCACTGGGGCACGACGCCGGGCCTGAACTTCATCTACGTGCACATGAACCGGCTGATCCAGGCATACGACCTGGACGCGCTGTTCCTGTGCGGCCCCGGGCACGGCGGGCCCGCCGTGGTCGCCAATACCTGGCTCGAAGGCACCTACAGCGAGGTTTACCCGGACGTGAGCCGCGACGCCGAGGGCATGGCGCGGCTGTTCCGGCAGTTCTCGTATCCGGGCGGCATCCCCAGCCACGCCGCGCCGGAAACCCCCGGCTCGATCCACGAAGGCGGCGAACTCGGCTATGCGCTTTCCCATGCCTACGGCGCCGCATTCGACAACCCGGACCTGCTGGTGTGCTGCGTGATCGGCGACGGCGAGGCCGAGACCGGCCCGCTGGCCGCCGCCTGGCATTCCAACAAGTTCCTCAATCCGGCGACCGACGGCACCGTGCTGCCGATCCTGCACCTGAATGGCTACAAGATCGCCAACCCCACCGTGCTCGCGCGCCTGCCGCGCGCCGAACTGGAGGCGCTGCTCGTCGGCTACGGCCACCAGCCCTGGTTCGTGGAGGGCGATGATCCGGCGCGCATGCACCAGGCCATGGCGCACGCGCTCGAGGAGGTGTACGCGCGCATTCGCGAGATCAAGGCGCGCGCTCGGGCCGGCAACCTCGAACGGCCGCGCTGGCCGATGATCGTGCTGGTCACGCCCAAGGGCTGGACCGGGCCGAAGCAGGTCGACGGCGCGCGCACCGAAGGAAGCTGGCGCTCGCACCAGGTGCCATTTTCCGAGATCGAGGGCCGGCCGGATCACCTCGCGCTGTTGGAGCACTGGCTGCGCAGCTACCGGCCAGAGGAGTTGTTCGATGCCGACGGCCGGCCGCGCGCCGAACTGCTCGCCCTGGCACCGGCCGGCGTACGCCGCATGGGCGCGAACCCGCGCGCCAACGGCGGCTTGCTGCTCACCGATCTGCGACTGCCGGCGTTCCGCGACTTCGCGGTGCCGGTGCCGCGCCCCGGCGCGGTCGACGCCGAAGCGACCCGCGCGATGGGGCGCCTGCTGCGCGAGGTGATGCGCATGAACGCGCAGTGGCGCAACTTCCGCGTCGTCGGCCCGGACGAAACCGCCTCCAACCGGCTCGGCGACCTGTTCGACGTGACCGCGCGCACCTGGCTGGCCGAACGGCGCGAGGGCGACGATCACCTCGCCGCCGACGGCCGGGTGATGGAGATCCTCTCCGAACACACCTGCCAGGGCTGGCTGGAGGGCTACCTGCTCACCGGCCGGCACGGCCTGTTTTCGTGCTACGAAGCCTTCATCCACCTGGTGGACTCGATGTTCAACCAGCATGCCAAGTGGCTGAAGGTGACCTCTCGCGAGATCCCGTGGCGGCGCCCGATCGCATCGCTCAACTACCTGCTCACATCCCACGTGTGGCGCCAGGATCACAACGGCTTCTCGCACCAGGATCCGGGCTTCATCGATCACGTCGTGAACAAGAAGGCGGACATCATCCGCGTGTTCCTGCCGCCGGACGCGAACACGCTGCTGTACGTCACCGACTGGTGCCTGCGCAGCCGCAACTTCATCAACGTCATCGTCGCCGGCAAGCAGCCGGCGCCGCAGTGGCTGGACATGGACGCGGCGGTCAAGCATTGCAGCGCGGGGATCGGGATCTGGGAATGGGCGTCCAGCGATCGCGGCAGCCTGCCCGACGTGGTGATGGCCTGCGCCGGCGACGTGCCCACGCTGGAGACGCTGGCCGCGGTGGCGCTGCTGCGCGAGTACCTGCCGGCGCTGAAGATCCGGGTCGTGAACGTGGTCGACCTGATGACCCTGCAACCGCACGAGGAGCATCCGCACGGGCTTTCCGACCGCGACTTCGACGCCATCTTCACCGCGGACCGGCCGATCGTGTTCGCCTACCACGGCTATCCGTGGCTGATCCACCGGCTCACCTACCGGCGCACCAATCACGGCAACCTGCACGTGCGCGGCTACAAGGAGGAGGGCACGACCACCACGCCGTTCGACATGGTGGTGCGCAACGACCTGGATCGCTTCCACCTGGTCTGCGACGCGGTCGACCGCGTGCCGGCCGCCGTGCCGTCGGCCGCCTACGTCAAGCAGGCGATGCGGGATCGGCTGGTGGAGCACCGCGAATACATCGTCGAGCACGGCGAGGACATGCCGGCCGTGCGCGAATGGCGCTGGCCGGGATGACGCCCGAATCGCCCGAACGCTGCCTGCCCGCGGCCGTCATGGTCGAGCCGGGCGAGCCGATCCGCACCGGCATGGGGATCGAGGCGCTCAAGCGCGCATTCTGCGACAACCTCTTCTACGTGCTGGCGCGGTTCCCGGAGGTCGCCACCGCGAAGGACTACCAGCTCGCGCTCGCCTACACCGTGCGCGACCGCCTCCTTGACCGCTGGCTCACCACCGCGCGCGCGTACAAGAACCGCCGCAGCCGCACGGTTTGCTACCTGTCGGCCGAGTTCATGCTCGGGCCGCAGACGGAAATGAACCTGCTCAACATGGGCGCGAAGGAGACGGTGCGGCGCGCCCTGGCCGAACTCGGGCGCGATCTGGACACGATGCTCGAAGTCGAAGAGGAGCCGGGGCTGGGCAACGGCGGCCTGGGCCGCCTGGCCGCATGCTACATGGAGTCGATGGCGACCCTGCGCGTGCCGGCCATCGGCTACGGCATCCGGTACGAATTCGGCATCTTCGACCAGGTCATCCGCGACGGCTGGCAGGTGGAGATCGCCGACTGGTGGCTGCGCTACGGCAACCCTTGGGAAATCCCGCGCCCGGAGATCAATTTTTCGGTCGGCCTGGGCGGGCGCACCGAGCATCGGCTGGACGGCGAAGGCCGCCTGCAGGTGCGCTGGTATCCGGAGCGCGTGGTGCAGGGCGTCGCGTACGACACGCCGATCCTCGGCTACGGCGTCGACAACGCGAACCTGCTGCGCCTGTTCAAGTCCGGCGCGCCGATCGCTTTCGACTTCCAGGCCTTCAACATCGGCGACTACGACGGCGCCGTGGACGAGCAGGTCGCGGCCGAGAACCTGACCAAGGTCCTGTACCCGAACGACGAGCCCAGCCAGGGCAAGCGGCTGCGCCTGGAACAGCAGTATTTCTTCGTGTCCTGCGCGCTGCAGGACATGATCCGCATCTACCAGCAGGGCAGCAAGGATCTGTCCGGCCTGGCAGAGAAGTACGTGGTGCAGTTGAACGACACCCACCCGGCGGTGGCGGTCGCCGAGATGATGCGCCTGCTGCTGGACGAGCATCGCCTGGGCTGGGACGCGGCCTGGTCGATCGTCTCGCGCATGTTCGCCTACACCAACCACACGCTGCTGCCCGAGGCGCTGGAGAAGTGGCCGCTGGACCTGTTCGGCGCCGTGCTGCCGCGGCACCTGGAGATTGTGTACGAGATCAACCGCCGGTTCCTGGACGAAGTCCGGCGCAGGTTCCCGGGCGAGGACGACCTCGTCCGCCGCGTGTCGATCATCGACGAGGACGGCCCGCGCTACGTGCGCATGGCGCATCTGGCCTGCATCGGCAGCCACGCCATCAACGGCGTGGCCAGATTGCACAGCGAACTGCTCCGCCGCGACGTGCTGCGGGACTTTCACCGCCTTTGGCCGGAGCGCTTCACGAACGTGACCAATGGCGTGTCACCGCGGCGCTTCCTGTTGCTGGCCAATCCCGGCCTCTCGGCGCTCATCACCGAGGCGATCGGTGCGGGCTGGGAGCGCGATCTGCAGAGATTGCAGGCGCTCGAGGCGCTGGCGGACGATGCGTCGTTCCGCGAGCGCTGGCGCGCGGCCCGGCGCGCGGCGCGCGCCGGGCTGCTCGACATGACGCGCGGGTGTGCTACTGGGGTCGACCCGGATTCGCTGTTCGACATCCAGGCCAAGCGCTTTCACGAGTACAAGCGCCAGCACCTGAACGTGCTGCACGTCATCTCGCTCTACCTGCGCATCCGCCGCGGAGAGGACGTCGCGCCGCGCACGGTCTGGTTCGCGGGCAAGGCGGCGCCCGGGTACTTCATGGCCAAGCTCGTGATCAAGCTGATCAACTCGGTCGCCGACGTGATCAACGCCGACGCCGCGGTACGCGGGCGGCTGCGCGTGGTGTTCGTGCCGGATTTCAACGTCAAGCGGGCCCAGCGGATCTACCCGGCCGCGGACCTGTCGGAGCAGATCTCGCTCGCCGGCAAGGAGGCCTCGGGCACCAGCAACATGAAGTTCGCGATGAACGGTGCGCTCACCATCGGCACCCTGGACGGCGCCAACGTGGAGATCCGCGAAGCGGTGGGGCCGGAGAACTTCTTCCTGTTCGGACTGACGGTGGAGGAGGTCGCCCGCATCCGCGGCCTGGGCTACGACCCGCGCCACGTCTACGACAGCGACCCGCACCTGCGCGATGTGCTCGACCTGATCGCTTCGGGCGCGTTCTCGCACGGCGACCGCGCGCTGTTCCGCCCGCTGGTGGATGCCCTGCTCGGCCGCGACGAGTACATGGTGCTGGCCGACTACCGCAGCTACGTCGACTGCCAGGCGCAGGTCGAGCACGCCTGGCGCGACCGCGGCCACTGGGCGCGGATGTCGATCCTGAACGTGGCCCGCGTCGGCCGATTCTCCTCGGACCGCTCGATTGCCGATTACAACGCCGGGATCTGGCACGCCGACCCGACCGTCATATGACGCGCCCGCACAACTCGCTGCGCGAGCTGATGACGCTCGGCCAGAGCGTATGGCTGGATTTCATCGACCGGGCGCTGATCGAGGGTGGCGGCCTCGCTCGCCTCATCGACGAGGACGGCGTCTGCGGGCTGACCTCCAACCCCGCCATCTTCGAGCAGGCGGTCGCCACCGGCGGCGCCTACGATGCCGAAATCGACCGGCTCGCCGCCGCCGGCCTGGACGCCGCCGGCATCGTCCGCTCGATCGCGGTCGCCGACATCCAGGCGGCAGCCGATCTGCTGCGCCCGGCCTTCGTGACCAGCGCCACGCTGGACGGCTATGCCAGCCTGGAGGTTTCCCCTGATCTCGCGCGCGATGCGGCGGCGACCATGGCCGAGGCGCGCGCCCTGTGGCGGCAGCTTGCGCGCCCCAACGTGATGATCAAGGTGCCGGCGACGCAGGAGGCGCTGCCGGCGATCCAGGCGCTGATTGCCGAGGGCATCAACGTCAACGTCACGCTGCTGTTCGATGTCGGGCGCTACCGCGCGGTCGCCGATGCGTGGCTCGCCGGCCTGGAGCGGCGCGCGGCGGCGGGCGTCTCGGTGGCGTCGGTCGCCTCGGTGGCCAGCTTCTTCGTCAGTCGCATCGATACGGCGGTGGATGGCGAACTGGAGCGCGCCGGCCGCGCTGGTGCCGCCCTGCGCGGCGAGGCGGCGATCGCCTGCGCGCGGATGGCCTACGAGGCGTGGCGGGAGATCCATGCCGAGCCGCGCTGGCAGGCGCTGCTCGCGCGTGGCGCGCAGCCGCAGCGGCTGCTGTGGGCGAGCACCGGAACCAAGGATCCGGCGCATGCCGACGTCAAGTACGTCGAGGCGCTGATCGGCCCGCATACCGTCACGACCTTGCCGCCGGCGACGCTCGAGGCATTCCGCCACCACGGCCGCGCCAGGCCGACGCTGGCGCGCGCCGCCGATGACGCGCGCATGCTGCCGGCGCGGCTCGCGGCCCGGGGCGTGGATCTCGCCGCGGTCGCGGCACGCCTGGAAGCCGAAGGGATCGGCAAGTTCGCCCTCGCTCACCGGCGCCTGCTCAACGCGATCCAGGCCCGCCTGGCCCCTGGCAGCCTTTGAAGCCCGGCCGTCCGGTGCGCCGCCGCGAGGCCGGCGGGCCGATTGTGGCCACGAGCGATCGTCGTCGCGAGCGTAGCGAAGCGACCCAAGCGGCCTTGATGCCGCCGGCAGCGCGTGGATTGCTTCGTCGCTTCGCTCCTCGCAATGACGGGTTGCGGATCCGCAGGCCTCAGGCCGAAGCGTCGCTGGCGTGGCTGCGGGCGATGACGGTGTAGATCGCGGGCACCACGAACAGCGTGAACACGGTGCCGATCGCCACGCCGCTGGCGATGACGATGCCGATCGCGAACCGGCTCTCCGCGCCTTCGCCCGTGGCGGTGACCAGCGGCAGCGTGCCCATCACCATTGCCCCGGTGGTCATCAGGATCGGACGCATGCGGATCGCGGCGGCGCGCACGATCGCCTGCCGGCGGTCGAGCCCTTCGGCCGCCTGGAGCTTGTTGGCGAACTGCACCATCAGGATGCCGTGCTTGCTGATGAGGCCGATCAGCGTGATGAGCCCGATCTGGGTGTAGATGTTGAGCGTGAGATTGCCGAAGGCCACCGGCAGCAGTGCGCCGAAGATCGACAGCGGCACCGCGGCCAGGATGATGAGCGGGTCGCGCCAGCTCTCGAACTGGGCCGCGAGCACCAGGAAGATCACCAGCAGCGCGAAGCCGAAGGTGAGCGTGAGCGCGCCGCTTTCCTGCACGAACTGGCGCGACTCGCCGGCGAAGTCGTAGCTGAAGCCGGCCGGCATGAGCGCCGCGGCGGCGCCGCGCAGCCAGTCGAGCGATTCGCCGATCGTCTGGCCGGGAAAGGGCACGGCGCTGATCGTGGCCGAGTTCAGCTGCTGGAAGGTGTGCAGCACCCTGGGCTGGACCTCGCGCTGGAAATCCACCACGGTCGACAGCGGCACCATCGCCCCGTTCGCGGCGCGCAGGTAGTAGCGCCCGATCGATTCCGGATCGAGCCGGAAGCCGCGCGGCGCCTGCGGAATGACTTCGTAGCTGCGGCCGGCGAGCGCGAACCGGTTCAGGTAGTTGCCGCCGAGCATGGTCGCCAGCGTCTGGCCGATGTCGGCCATGCTGATCCCGAGCTGGTTGGCCTTGGCGTGGTCGATCGCCACCCGCACCCGCGGCAGATCGAAGCGCAGGTCGGAGTCCACGAACAGGAACCGGCCGCTGTCGCGCGCGGCCTGCACCACCGCCTGGGCGGTTTCGTACAGCACCCGGTTGTCGGCGGTGGTGCGCAGGACGAACTGCACAGGCGGGCCGCCCGCGGCGCCGGGGACGTTCGAGAACACGTAGCCCAGCGGGTCGAAGCCGGCAATGCTGCGCATGCGGGCCTGGACCTCTTGCAGGATTTCCGGCAATCCGCGCTCGCGCTCGGTGGGCGGTACCAGCCGCAGCCCCAGGCCGCTGAAGCCGAGCGGGTCGGTGGTGAGCATGGTATAGGCGACGCCGTGGGCTTCCGGGACGTCGCGGTAGATCGGAAACAACGCCTGGGCGTAGGTCCTGGCGTAGTCGAGATTGGAGTTCGCCGGCGTCTTGAGGATGACGGTCACGCCGGAAGTGTCCTCCACCGGCGCCAGTTCGTGGCGTGCCGTGCCGGCCATGAGCAGCGCCATCGCGAACACGCCGGCGGCGACGATCAGCACCGCCGGGCGATGGTCGAGGGCGCCGGACAAGCGCCGTTCGTAGCGCCCGCGCAGGCGCAGCAGCGCCCGTTCGATGAGATGCGACGCGCCGCCGGTATCGGCTGCATCCTCGGCCTTGAGCAGCCGGGCGGCCATGGTCGGCGACAGGGTCAGCGCGAGCAGCCCCGAAATCAGCACCGCGCCGGCCAGCGTAAACGCGAACTCCCGGAACAGGATGCCGGTCATGCCACCGAGGAATCCGATCGGCGCGAACACGGCCACCAGCGTCAGCGTCATCGCCACCACCGGCAGGGCGACCTCGCGCGCACCGCGCAGCGCGGCCTGCTTCGGCGCCTCGCCTTCCTCGATGTGGCGGAAGATGTTCTCCACGACGACGATCGCGTCGTCCACCACCAGTCCGATCGCCAGCACCATTGCCAGCAGCGTGAACAGGTTCAGCGAGTACCCCAGTGCGTACATCGGCAGCATCACGCCGATCAGGCTGAGCGGGATGGTCACCACCGGGATGACCATCGCGCGCGGATTGCCCAGGAACAGGAACACCACCACCACGACGATGATCGCGGCCTCGGCAATCGCGCGCAGCACCTCGCGGATCGAGGCCCGCACTTCGTCCGCGTAGTCGCGGGAGATGCCGCCGTTCACCCCGGGAGGGAACCGCGCCTGGATCTGCGGCATCAGCCGGTGCAGCTCGGCGCTGATCTGCAGCGGGTTCGCGCCGGGCGCCGGAAACACGCCGATCATCACCCCGGGGCGGTCCCACGAGTAGAAGATGCCCGTGGCCGCGCGTTCGTCGATCTCGACGTCGGCGACGTCGCGCAGTCGCACGAACCGATCGCCGTCGGCGCGCACGACGAGATCGGCGAACGCGCCCGGCGAAGCGAGATCGGTCTCGGCGCGCAGGGCGACCTCCAGGAAGTCCCCCTTGATCGTGCCGGGGGCGGAGACGTAGTGGTTGGAGCGCACCGCGGCGGCCACGTCCAGCGCCGTGACGCCGCGCGCCGCCATGCGCGCCGGATCGAGCCAGATCCGCATCGACAGCGTCTGCGCGCCGCTGACCTGCACGTCGCCGACGCCGGCGATGGCCTGCAGCGTCGGCTTCACCGCGCGGTCGATGTAGTCGGCCAGTTGCGCCGAGGACAGCACCGCGCTGCTGAAGGCCAGGTACACCAGCGGGTAGATGTCGCCGGTGGTGCGCGTGACCACGGGATCGTTGGCGTCGCGCGGCAACTGGGCGCGCACCTGGTTGATGCGGGTGAGCACGTCGGCCACGGCGCGGTTCGCGTCCGCATTCAGGCGCAGATCGACGGTGATCTGGCTGCGTTCGCGGGCCGATGCGGCGGACACGAAGTCCACGCCTTCGGCGCTCGCCACGGCCTGCTGCAGCGGCGTGCTCACGAAGCCCTGCATCAGCTCGGCATCCGCGCCGGGATAGGTCGTCAGGATCGAAATCGTGGTCTTGGTGAGCTGCGGGAACTGCCGCAGCGGCAGCCTGGTCAGCGCCTGCAGGCCGAGCGCCAGGATCAGCAGCGCCAGCACCGAGGCCAGCACCGGCCGGTGGATGAAGATGTCGGTGAACGCGGTCGGCCGTCCCGTGGGCATCGGCGGGTTCAACTGCGCGGGCGTTCGGCCGGTGCGCCGGGCAGGATCGCGTTGTTGATTTGCACCGGCGCCTCGCCCTGGAGCTTGAACTGCCCGGCGACCACGACCTCCTCGCCCGCGGCCACGCCCTCCAGGATCACCACCTCGCCGGCGCGTGCCGGGCCGAGCCTGACCGGGCGCTGGCGCGCGATGCGCCTGGGGTCCGCGCCTGCAGGTGCGACCACGAATACCGAGTCGCCGTACAAGCCCTGTACGACCGCTTCCTCGCGCACCACGATCCGATCCGTAGGCTCGCCCAGCAGGATGCGGGCGTTGGCGAACTGGCCCGGCAGCAGGCGCCCGTCGGCGTTCGCGGCGCTGGCCTGCACGCGCACCGTGCGGGTCTGCTCGTCGACCTTGGGGTCGAGCGCGGTGATGAGCGCCGGGAAGGCCGTGCCCGGATGCGAGCCGACCTCCAGCAGCACCTGCTGGCCGGCTGCCAGCCGCGGCATCGACTGCTCGGGCACGGCGAAGTTGGCGTGGATCGGATCCAGTGCCTGCAGCGTGACGATCGGCGTGCCCGCGCGCAGGTACTGGCCGGGCATCACCAGCCGCACGCCCAGCCGCCCGGCGAACGGCGCGCGCACGAGCTTCTGATCCAGGCGCGCCTGCATGCGCTGCACGGCGGCCCCGGCCCGATCCCTGCGCGCGCGTGCGGCATCCAGGACCGACTGCGACAGCGTGCGGCGCTGCGCCAGGCTGGCGGCGCGCGCGAGCTCGGCGGCGGCATTTTCGAATTCGGTACGCGCCTCTGCGAGCTCGGCGCGCAGCACGTCGTCCTCCAGGCGCAGGAGCGCGGCCCCGGCCGCGACCGCCTGGCCGGACTCGAACAGGATCGCGGCGACCTTGCCGCCGACCTCGGCCGCGACGTCCACGCCCTGCGCCGCCGACAGCGTCGCTACCGCGCCGAGTTCCTCCTGCCACGGCTGGCGCCGCGCGATGATCGTGGCGACGGTCGGAACCGGGCGTGGCTGGCTGGCGATGTACTGCGCGATCATGCGCGGCTTGAGCACGAGCAGGAACCAGGCGAGCGAGGCGACCAGCGCCAGCGTCGCGAGCGCCGCGATGACGGTGGATTTCTTCATGGCGTGCGTCGTGACGGTGCCGTGGCCGGCGCGCCTTGCGCTTCGAGCGCGCGCAGCCGGATCGGGATGCCGGTCATGCGCGCCTGGTTGGAGAGCGGATCGTAGCTGCCCGGCCCGCTGGGCAGCAGTGCGTTCGGGTTCACGCCCGGATCGGCGCTGGCGATGCGCAGGCCGGCGGCATTGCCGTGGCCGCCGCCGTGCGGCAGCCAGGCCGCGCCGCGCATCAATGCCGGATCCAGGCGCACGCGCGCGCGGACCTCGCCGTGATCGCTGTGCACCGCGACCGGCGCGCCGTCGTCCAGGCCGTGCGCGGCGGCATCGTCCGGATGCAGGTGCAGCAGCCCCCGGTCCGCGCGCGCCCGCATCGGTGCCAGGTTCTCGAACCAGGAGTTGTGCATCAGCGGCTCGCGCCCGCTGATGAGCAGCATCTGCGCCGGAGTGGCGAGCCGGCGGCGGAATTCGGCTTCGAGCGCGTCGATGGCGTCGCCGAACGCGGCCGGGCAGCAGTCCACGCGTCGATCGGCATGCCGGACGTGATCCTCGAAGAAGCGGCCCGGCGCCGGCACCGGCAGGAGCAGCGCGCGCGGATCGGCGCGCAGCGCGTCGAAGTCGAGGCCGCCGCGCGCGAACATGTGCCGCAGCTTGCCCCAGGGATCGAAGCCCGGGGTGTCGAGCGGGGACGGCAATCCCGCCGCCTGTGCCAGGCGCGCGAAGATCCACCATTCGTTGCGTCGCCCGCCCTTCGGTGCCGCGACCGCGGGCGTGAACTGCACCCACGGCGGGCTCTGCAGCCCGAGCCCGACGAGGTTCAGATCCTCGCGCTCGAGCTGATCCGTCGCCGGCAGCAGGAAATGCGCGTGCTCGCCGGTGGCGTTGCGGTACAGATCCACGCACACCAGCAGTTCCAGTTGCGCGAGCGCGCGCGCAAGGCGCGGCTCGCCGGCGCAGGACAACAGCGGATTGCCGGCGGCGACGAACAGCGCGCGCACCGGCTGGCGGGCGTCGAGGATGTAGTCGGCCAGCAGCGATCCCGGCAGAACTCCGGCCAGCCCCGGGCCGAACTCGATCCGGGTGCGCGAGTCGGCGTAGTCGACCGTGCCGGCCCCGGAGTTCGGGTAGAAGCCTTCGGACTTCAGGTTGCCGCCGCGGCGGTCGAGATTGCCGGTCGCGAACGCGAGCATCTGCACCAGCCAGTAGGCCAGCGTGCCGGCGCTGCCCATGTTCAGGCCGGTGGATGCGTACACGGTCGCGCCCCCGGCCTCGAGCCACGCGCCCGCGAGGTCCTCGACGGCGGCGGCGTCGATGCCGGTCACCGGCGCGACGCGCTCGGGCGAATAGCCGGCGATGAAGCGCCGCAGCCCCTGCACGTTGCGGCCGTGGGCGGCGAGCACCGCCTCGTCGAGGCCGCCGCGGCGATCGATGGCGTGCAGCAGCGCCGCCAGGAACCAGGCGTCGGTATCCGGGCGGATGAGCAGGGTTTCGCCCAACCCGCGTTGCGGCTCCTCGATGCGGCGCGGATCGACGAACACCACGCGCCCGCCGCGCGCGGCGATCGCGCGCAGATCCGCGTGCAGGCCCGGCGCGGCGATGAAGCTGCCGTGGCTGACGCGCGGGTTCGCGCCGATGACGAGCAGCAGCCGGGTGTGGGCGAGATCCGGGATCGGCTGCACCGTCGTCGAGCCGTAGACCGCGGCGCTGGCGGCGTACTTGTTGGCGCAGTCCTGGGTGCTGGCGTCGAAGCGCCGCGTGCTGCCCAGGGTGCGCAGGAAGCGCATGAAGGCATCCGTCCCGAGCGCATTGAAGCCGAGCGGATTGCCGGCGTAGCCGGCCACGGCCTCCGGGCCGTCGCGATCGAGGATGCGGCGCAGCCGCTTGCCGATCTCCGCGGCGGCCGCATTCCAGCCCACTTCGGCGAAGCCGGCCGGGCCGCGCGCGAGGGGCTGGTCGAGGCGATCCGGATCGCGGTGCAGGTCGAGCAGGGCGATGCCCTTGCGACAGCAGAAGCCGCGCGAAACCGGATGCTCGCGGTCCGGGCCGACGGCGCAAACGCGGCCGTCCTCGACTTCGGCCACCAGGCCACACGCCGGCTCGCAGATCCGGCAGAAGGTGCGGACCGCGTGCTTCACGAAGCTGCTTTCTTCGCGCCGTGCGCTGGCATCAGATCCGGCACAGCGTTTCGCTCAGCGCCCACAGGCGGGCCGCGCCGGCATCGCTGCGCGCGGCGGGGCTCGGTTGCCCCGCCCGGCGCCGATACCAGTAGCCCCCGGTCCGCCCCTGCGGTTCGGGATCCGCCGCCAGCCAGATGGAGGTGTCCGCGCCGCGTTCCGGGGAGGTCATGAACAGGCCGGCGATCTTCATCGCGATGCGGTAGGCGAGCCCGTTGCCGGTGCCCAGGCGCGTGCGCACCCCGCCGGGGTGGACGGCGTTGGCGGTCACGCGCGCCGGGTCCAGGCGCCGCGCCAGTTCGCGCACGTGCAGGATGTTGGCGAGCTTGCTGTGGGCGTACGCGCGCATCGCGCCGTAGCGGCGTTCGAGTTGCAGGTCGTCCCACTGCATGTCGTCGATCAACTCGTGCATGCGCGAGGAGACGTTCACGATCCGCGCCGGCGCGCCGCGTTCCAGCGCCGGCAGCAGCAGGTGCGTGAGCAGGAACGGCCCGAGGTGATTGCCGGCCAGCGTCAGCTCGTGGCCGTCCGCGGACAACCGGCGCGTGGCGATCAGCGCGCCGGCATTGTTGACCAGCACCTGCAGGCGATCCGTGCGCCGGGCGATCTCCGCGGCCGCCGTGCGCACCGAGGCGAGGCTGGCGAGATCGCCGATGACCAGTTCCGGCGCCGCGCCGCCGGCCTGCTGCGCGATCGTGCGCGCCGCCGCCTCGCCGCGCGCGGGGTCGCGCACCAGCCCGATGACGCGCCATCCGCGCTGGACGAGCGCGGCCGCGGTGACCAGGCCGATGCCGGCGCTGATCCCGGTGACGACGGCCACTGGTGCTGCTGGCGACGGCTCTGGCATGGGTGAGTGCGGTCCACATCGGGCGAATGGGCAACCGAATTCTAACCACAATCACCGGTACCGGGGATCGGGCATGGACGGCGACCGTGCCGTCGATTAAGTTGCCTGCTTTCCCGGCCGGGGATCCCGCCGCCGGGTTCGCCGTGACGGCCGCGGACAATCGGGATGGTATCCGGGGAGGGCTGCATGAATCCCGAAGTCGCGAGCGTACCGGCACACGTGCCGCCCGAGCTGGTGTTCGACGTGGACTTCGCGGCCATGCCGGGCGTCATGCAGGATCCGCACGGAGCGCTTGCGCGGCTGCTGGACTACCCGCCGGTCTTCTACGCGCCGCGGGCGAGGTTCGGCGGCCCGGCCTGGGTCCTCGCGCGTCATGCGCTGATCGAGGAGGCCTACCAGGATGCCGGGCTGTTCTCCAGCCGGCACAACGCGGATTTCTCCAGCCTGATCGGCGAGGACTGGCGTCTCATTCCCCTGGAGATCGACCCGCCGCTGCTGGCGCAGTACCGCGCGCTGCTCACCCCGCTGCTCAGCCCCGCCCGGATGGCCGCGCTGGAAACAGGCGTGCGCGAGACCTGCATCGGGCTCATCGAGTCGTTTCGCGGCCGCGGCGGCTGCGAGTTCATGCGCGACTTCGGCCTGCCGTTTCCGGTGACGATCTTCCTGCGGCTCATGGGCCTGCCCCTGGACGAAGCCCGTCAGTTCAACGCCTGGGAGGAGGACATCATCCACGGCACGACGCTGCAGGCCCGCGCCGATGCCGCCCGCGCAATCAAGGACTACCTGATGCGGTTGATCGCCGAACGCCGCCGCCGGCCCGCGGACGACATCACCAGTCACGTCGTGCACGGGAGGATTGGCGAGCGGGCCGTCACCGACGAGGAGGCCCTCGGGGTGTGCTACCTGTTGTTCGTGGCAGGGTTGGACACGGTCGGCGGAGTCCAGGGCTATCAGTTCTGGCATCTGGCGCGCGACCCGGCGCTGCAGGCACGGCTCGCGGGCAATGCCGAGGCCATCGCGGCGTTCGTGGAGGAGAGCCTGCGCGCCTATGCGATCGTATTCTCGGGCCGTGAGCTGACGCGGGATGCGGTTTTCCACGGCGCGCCGATGAAGGCCGGGGACAAGGTCGTGCTGCCCACCCCGCTCGCCGGGCGTGACCCGGCGGCCTACGCGCATCCGGATCGGTTCGACATGGATCGCCCCGCATTGCGGCACATGGCCTTCGGGCTCGGGCCGCATCGCTGCCTGGGCTCGCACCTGGCACGCCGCGAACTGCGGGTGGCCATCGACGAATGGCTGCGGCGCATCCCGCGATTCCGCATCGACCCGGGCGATACGGTGGTTCCGAACCCGGTCAGCACCTGGGGCATGAGCCGCCTGCCGCTGTCCTGGCCGGCCTGAAGCCGATCCGGCCGCTGCCATTCAACGAAACGAGGTACATCATGGCCTACGTCGAACGCGAGAACATCAGCCCTGAAATCGCGCTGCTGCGACTGAACCGCCCCGAGCGCCTGAACGCGATCACCAGCGATCTCATGCGCGAATTCCTGGGGCGGCTGGATGATCTGGCCGCGGACCGCGCCTGCCGCGCCGTCATCCTCACCGGCGCCGGGCGCGGCTTCTGCGCCGGCGCCGACATCAAGGGCGGGGATCCGATCACCGGCACGGTGCCGATCTGGGACTCGCAGAAGCTGTTCTCGGAGGTGACGCTGCGCATGCGCAGCCTGCCGCAGCCGATCATCGCCGCGGTCAACGGCCCGGCCACCGGCGGCGGGCTGGCGTTCACCGTCGCCAGCGACATCCGCTACGCGGCGCAGTCCGCGCGCTTCGCGGCCTCGTTCGTACGCATCGGCCTGTCCGGCTGCGACATGGGCACGAGCTGGAACCTGACGCGCCTGGTCGGCACCGGCCGTGCGCACGAACTGCTGCTCACCGGTCGCATCATCGACGCCGACGAAGCCTGCCGCATCGGCCTGGTGCTGGAAGTGGTGCCGGACGGCGAGGTGGTGCACCGCGCCGTGAAGGCCGCGGAGCTGATCGTGCAGAACTCCCCGCTCGGCGTGGCGATGACCAAGGAGGTCATGTGGGCCACGACGGAAATACCGGGCTTCCGCACCGCCGTGGAGTTGGAGAACCGCACCCAGGTGCTGATGACCCAGACCGCGGACCAGGCCGAGGCGGTGACGGCCTTCCTGGAGAAGCGCGCGCCGCGGTTCACGCGCGGGTGAGCGGAGTCGAATCGGAGGGAGCGGGCGCTATCTGACGCGACCGCCGCGATTGCATCCGGTTCCAGGTGACAGGCCGGTGTCGGTGTAGACTGGTACCGCAATTCGGGGAGCGCTGGAGGCACGACCCGTGTTCGCCGCTCATTCCAGACGACCGGATCCGGCCGCGCCGCCGGAGTTCCATGCACTCGACGAGCACCTGCGCGCCGTAGCGGGCCTCGCCGCCGGGTTTGCCGATGAAATCGGGGCCGGCCGGTGGGGCGCGCTGGCGGGTATCTGGCACGACCTTGGCAAATATCGGCCGGGCTTTCAACGCTATGTCCAGGCCGCCGGTGATCCCGACGCGCACATCGAGGGGCGCTCGCCCGGTCGGGACAAGACGCACTCGGCCGCCGGCGCGCTGTGGGCGGCGCGATACCTCGTGGACCGGCAAGGCAGGTCCGGCGAGGTCATTGCCCGCGTCCTCCAGTACCTGATAGCGGGACACCATGCGGGCCTGGACGACTGGGAAGGCGCATTGCAGGCGCGCCTTTCGGGTGTCGACGCCGTAGCCGAGTTCGAAGAGGCGGTGGCGACGGCCTCGCCCGCAGTACTCGAACCCGGCATCGATCTGCCGCCGCTTGCTTCGATCCCCGTCGATACGAAATCTGGTATCCCGGGGTCGTTCGCATTGTGGGTGCGAATGCTGTTTTCC
The DNA here is from genome assembly GCA_050183625.1 of Gammaproteobacteria bacterium. GTDB lineage: Bacteria > Pseudomonadota > Gammaproteobacteria > JADZEE01 > JADZEE01 > JBFXBD01. The sequence continues at coordinate 8,156 of JBFXBD010000011.1, read as the reverse complement.
TGCCTGGTCGACGCCGACTTCCTCGATACGGAATCCTTCATGGACGACGGCCGGAGCGCCGGCCGGGGTGGATTCTCCACCCTGCTGGAGATGTCGGGGGCGTTCGACCGGCACGTAGCCGCCCGTGACGCCGATCTGGCGGGCAGGACGCTGAACGCAACGCCCGTGAATCTCGCGCGGTCCGTCGTCCTGGCGCAGTGCCGTTCCAAGGCCGCGCTCGCCCCGGGGATATTCACGCTGACCGTGCCTACCGGCGGCGGCAAGACTCTTTCCAGTCTGGCGTTCGCCCTGGAACACGCGCGAGTCCACGGTCACAAGCGAATCATCTACGCGATCCCCTACACCAGCATCATCGAACAGACCACAGGGATCTTTCGTGGAATCTTCGGTGACGACAACGTCATCGAGCATCACGCGGGCGTCGATGCCGATCCTCGGAGTGAAACTCACCGATCCCGGCTGGCGTGCGAGAACTGGGATGCTCCGCTCGTGGTCACGACCAACGTCCAGCTCTTCGAGAGCCTGTTCGCCCGGCGGACTTCCCGGTGCCGCAAGCTGCACAACCTCATCGGCAGCGTCATCGTCCTGGACGAAGCGCAGTTGTTGCCGGTCGAGTTCCTCCAGCCCATCATCGACGTACTGCGCCTGCTGGTGCGCGATTATCGGGTCACGGTCGTACTCTGCACGGCGACGCAGCCCGCGCTGACTTCACGAACGAGTTTCGACGCGCGCCGGTCCTTCAGAGGGTTCGACCCTGCCACGGTCATGGAGATCATAGACGATCCGGGAGCGTTGTATCGCGCGCTCGAACGGGTGACCGTCCACACGCCCGCGAACGCGTCAGAACGGGTCACGTGGGACGATGTCGCCGCTGGAATTGCAGCCCGCGAGGCCGTCCTCGCGATCGTGAACCGGCGTGCCGACGCACGGGAGCTTCATCGCCGAGTCCGATCGCTGTGTGCCGAGCGGGTCTGGCACCTGTCCGCGCTCATGTGCCCGAGTCATCGCAGCGAGGTCATCGCCGAAATCAGGCACGCGCTCGAAGCCCGCCGCGCCTCTGCCGGGAATTCGCCACCCGTGCGTGTCGTCAGCACCCAACTCGTCGAGGCGGGCGTGGATCTCGATTTTCCAGTGGTCTATCGCGCCGCGGCCGGCTTGGATTCTGTCGCCCAGGCCGCCGGGCGCTGCAATCGGGAAGGGCGGCTGCAGTCCGGAGATGTGTACGTGTTCCGTCCGCCTTCCGACCCCCCACCCGGATTGCTGCGCCAGGCCGAGGCGCATTGCCGGGCCGTGTGGCAGGCCGGGGCTGGCGACGCATTGCGGCTCGAACTGTTCGATCCCTATTTCCGCCGCCTGTATGGATCCGCGGATCTGGATCGCGCCGGCATCTGCGAAATGCTCAGGGTCGACAAAGGTGCTGTCCGCTTTCGGAGTGCGGCCGAAGCGTTCAGGTTGATCGACGACGATGGTGCGCAAGTCGTCGTCAAGTACCGAAGGACTGGATCCGATTCGAGCGACATCGACCCGTTGGTGAAGATGCTGGAGCGCGATGGACCGAGTCGCTGGTTGTTGCGCCGCTTGCAACGGTACTCGGTCACCGTCTATCGCCGCGACCTCGATCGCCTGCTTGCGTCCCGGGACGTGCGCGAGCTGCACGGGTCACCCGGCCTGTACCTGCAGGTCGCCGATACGCTCTACGACCCCAATCTGGGCCTGCTCGTGGACGGCGCACCGGGGGATCCTGGCGGGCTCATCTTTTGAGCCTGTGGGGGCATAGACTGGCCTGGAAGTCAGACTCTTCGTAGAGGGCAAACGGATATGCAGCGGTTCTGTCTCGAAGTCGCCGGTGACTATGCCTGTTTCACCCGCCCCGAAATGAAGGTGGAGCGGGTCTCCTACGACGTCATCACCCCATCCGCGGCCCGCGCGGTGTTCGAGTCCATTCTATGGAAGCCCGCCATCCGCTGGACCGTCGCCAGGATCGAGGTGCTCGCCCCCGTGCGCTGGATCAGCGTGCGAAGGAACGAGGTCGGAGCCGTTGCATCGACGAGGCTTGCCATCGAGGCGATGACCCGCGGAAGAGGCACCCTCGGCCTGTTCATCGAGGAGGAGCGGCAGCAACGGGCGGGACTGTTCCTGCGCGACGTGGCGTACCGCATCCATGCCGACCTCGATCTGGTGGCGCCGGTCGCGCACGGGGATTCGCTGCGCAAGTACACCGAGATGTTCCAGCGCCGCGCCAGCAAGGGCCAGTGCGTCAATCAACCGTACCTCGGCTGCCGTGAGTTCGCAGCGCGGTTCCGGTTTGTGGACGATCCGGGCGGTGAGCCCCAGGCGGAAGCCAGCGTGGATGGCGATCTCGGTTGGATGCTCTACGACCTGGATTTTTCGAATCCGGCCGACCCGAGTCCCCGATTCTTTCGCGCGCGGCCGGAAAGGGGCGTGCTCGACCTCGATGGCGTGGAGATCCGCGGATGATCCTGCAAGCGCTGAACGACTACTACCAGCGCAAGATGGCCGATCCGGACCCCGCCCGCCGGCTGCCGCCCTTCGGGTTCGAGTCCAAGGAAATCCCTTTCATCCTGGAACTGTCGCCGCACGGCACGCTGGTCTCAATTACCGATACGCGGGTGCACGATGGGAAGAAGCTGAGGGCCGCGGTCTTCCTGGTTCCTCATTCCGTCAAGCGCGCGATCAACATCTCCGCGAATCTGCTCTGGGATACCGCTGAGTACGCCATCGGATTGAGCAACCGGGATAAGCCAGATCGCCTGGTCCGCCAGCATGAAGCGTTTCGCCAGCGGATTGCGTCTCTGCCGCCCGCGGCTCGCGATGACGAAGGCGTGCGTGCCGTCCTCCGGTTCCTGGGGAGCGCACCCGGAGCCGCCGTCGCGGCCGACCGGTGCGGCCCCGAGATCCTCGCCGCGAATCCGCTGGTTGCCTTTCGCATGAGCGGCGCCGCCGATTTGATCTGCCAGCGGCCTGCAGTTGCGGACTCGCCCAGCGGCATCGAGCCTGTCGCCGAGGACCCGGACGCAGGTTCACGCACCTGCCTGATCACCGGGGAGCAGGCTATCATCGAACGGCTGCACGCATCGATCAAGGGCGTCTGGAATGCGCAGTCATCAGGCGCGAACATCGTGTCCTTCAACCTGGACGCATTCGATTCCTACGGCAAGAAGCAGGGTGCGAACGCGCCTGTGAGCGAGCGGGCAGCCTTCTGCTACACCACGGCCCTGAACCATATGTTGCGTTCTGGTTCCCGGCAGCGGACACAGGTCGGTGATGCGTCCACGGTGTTCTGGGCACAGCGCGCCGATGGCGAGGACATGGAAGACATCTTCGCGGAGGTCTTCGGTGCGTCGGACGACCCGGACAGCCGGGCGGATCAGGTTCGCGCGCTGTTCGAGTCGGTTCGCACCGGCAGGTTCGACGGCGCGCGGGGCCGGGAGCGCTTCTTCGTGCTGGGGCTGGCGCCGAATGCGGCGCGCATCGCGGTGCGCTTCTGGCACGCGGCTCCGCTGGCGGAGGTTGCGGCACGCATCCGGGCATGGTTCGACGACATCGCCGTGGTTCGAGGCGTGGCGGATCCGGAGTACCCCAGCCTGTTCCGCCTGCTGACGGCCATCGCCGTGCTCGGCAAGGCGGACAACATTCCCCCGAACCTGGGTGGGGAAATCATGCGCAGCATCCTGACGGGGGCGGCATATCCCGCCACCTGGCTGGGAGCGGCCGTACGCCGCGCGCGCGCCGAACGCAACGTCACGTACTACCGGGCGGCCGCCATCAAGGCCTGCCTGAACCGTGCAACTCATCGCCGCCAGGGCGGCGGGAAGGAGTTTCAGCCGATGCTCGACGAAGTCAACCCGAATTCGGCGTACCGCCTGGGCCGCCTGTTCGCAGTCCTGGAAAGGATTCAGGAAAAGGCGAACCCGGGTATCAACGCGACCATCCGCGATCGCTATTTCGGCGCCGCCTCCACGTCCCCCGTCACCGTTTTTACCGCGCTCCTGCGCCTCAAGAACGCACACGTGAAGAAACTTAGCGCAGGGGAAGTTGTGTATTTCGAGAAGAAAATCGGCGAAATCCTGGACGGCGTTGCCGATTTTCCGCGCCAGCTCGGGCTCGCCGACCAAGGCCGTTTCGACCTCGGATACTACCAGCAGCGCCAGGACTTCTTTCGCCCGAAATCAACGTCTCAAGTGGAGGAATAGTAGATGAGCCTCGCGAACCGCTACGACTTCGTGCTGTTGTTCGACGTAAAGGACGGCAACCCGAACGGTGACCCGGATGCCGGCAACCTTCCCCGGATCGACGCCGAAACAGGAAACGGCCTCGTCACCGATGTGTCACTGAAGCGCAAGGTCCGCAACTACGTCGGGCTGGTCAAGGCGGAGCAACCGCCGCACGAGATCTACGTCAAGGAGAAGGCCGTCCTGAGCCAGGCGCACGAGCGCGCTTACGTCGCCATCAACGCGCAGGATCTTCTCAAGGGCGACGAGAAAAAGCGCAAGGGAGATGCAAAGACGGTCGAAGCGGCCCGGCAGTGGATGTGCACGAATTTCTACGATGTCCGCACGTTCGGCGCCGTCATGTCGCTCGGGGTCAACTGCGGCCAGGTGCGCGGACCGGTGCAACTGACATTCGGCCGCTCGGTAGAGCCGGTCGTCGCACTCGAACATTCCATTACCCGGATGGCGGTCGCGACCGAAGCGGAAGCCGAGAAGCAGTCGGGCGACAACCGGACCATGGGACGCAAGCACACGGTCCCCTATGGCCTTTACCGGTCTCATGGCTTCATCTCTTCCTTCCTTGCCAAGCAGACGGGGTTCTCCGGCGAGGACCTGGAACTGCTGTTCTCGGCCCTGGAGAACATGTTCGAACACGATCGCTCCGCGGCACGCGGGCAGATGGCGACGCGCGGGCTGTACGTATTCAGGCACGAGTCCGAACTCGGCAATGCGCATGCCCATGCACTGTTCGACCGCCTGGTCGTTCAGCCCGCGGCTCCCGGTGCCGCGGCGCGGGATTTCGGCGCATACTCCGTGACCTACGACGGCACGCCGGTCGGCGTAGGCGAGAGCCGGCCGGTGGCGCCTGGGGTGACCCTGATCCGGAGATGCTAGATGGCGGACTGGCGCGAGCGAATCGTCTCTGATCCGGAAGTTCTGGTCGGCAAGCCGGTCATCAGGGGCACGCGGATTTCCGTCGATCTCATCGTCGGCTGGATGGCGAACGGATGGTCAGTCGAGCAGGTGCTCGAAGCCTACCCGTTCCTGTCGCGCGAAGACGTACTCGCGGCGCTCGCGTTCGCCGCGGAGCTGCTGCGGGAAGAGCAGTACGCCGCTGTTTCTAAGGCCAGGTCGTGAAACCTCCGCTGCTCGCCAATGAGAACGTACCGGCGCCGACCATCGCGGCGCTCCGGTCGTGGGGGTTCGACGTCGTCGCGATCCGAGAAGTCGCACCGTCCGCCACCGACCTACAGGTGCTCGCACGCGCCAACACCGACCGCCGGTGGCTCGTCACGTTGGATCGCGACTATGGAGAACTGGTGTTCGTGCGCGGCCTGCCGGTACCGCCCGCCATCCTGTTGGTACGCCAGTCGACCGGCGGCCCGGAGGTTCTCGCGGATACGTTGGCGCAAGCCCTGGACGACCCGAGCCTGCTGGAAGGTCGGTTCGCCGTATTCGGTGGGCGTACGATTCGCAGTCGGCCGTTGCCAGCCTCGTGAAGAATTCGTCGTGCCCGACGACGCCATCCCACTGTCGGCCTTGCAGCATTGGCGATATTGCCCGCGGCAATGTGCGTTGATCCACGTCGAGGGTGCGTTCGAGGAGAACGTCTATACCCTCCGTGGCCGGGCGGCCCATGCACGCGTCGATCAACCCGGTGTGGAAGTCCGGCCGGGGTTGCGCATCGAGCGCGCCCTGCCGCTGTGGAGCGAGCGCCTGGGGCTGGTCGGGAAAGCGGATGTCGTCGAGTTCGAGGCGGACGGAACCCCCTACCCGGTAGAGTACAAACAGGGCCGAAAGAGCAAGAGCGTGGAGCTGGCCGCATGCGACGAGTTGCAGATCGCGGCGCAGGCGTTGTGCCTGGAGGAGATGACCGGCCACGCGGTGCCGGAAGGTGCACTCTACTATGCATCATCGCGCCGCAGACGCCTCGTCACGATGACACCCGGGTTGCGGGCGGAGGTTGAGGCGGCCGTCGCCGAGGTTCGAGCGATGCTCCGCGCCGGCACAATCCCTCGCCCGGAACTCACGGACAAATGCCGGCATTGTTCGCTTTACGATATCTGCCAGCCCGAGGCGCTCGGTGGCGACCGTTTGCACGCAGCGCGTGCAGATCTGTTCAAGGCGGACTGACGCATGCAACTGCTCAATACGCTGTATGTGCTGACGCCCGACGCTTGGCTGCGTCTGGACAACGACACCATCAGGGTCGAAGTCGAGCGGGAGGTGAAGCTTCGCGTTCCGCTGCACCACCTGAGCGGGGTGGTCTGCATGGGCAACGTGGGTCTTTCGACACCGCTCATCCACCGGCTTGCTGAGGACGGACTGACTCTCGTCCTGTTGGATGGGGGCGGTCGGTTCAAGGCCCGGGTCGAAGGGGCGTTGTCCGGCAACGTGCTGCTGCGCGTGGCGCAGCACGAAAAGGCGAGGGAAGTCTCGTTCGCCATCGAGGCGAGTCGCGCCTGCGTGGCCGGTAAGCTTCGAAACTGCCGCCAGGTGCTGCTGCGCGGAGCGCGCGAGTCCAAGTGCGAGGAGGACGCCGGAGCCATCCGGGGCGCTGCGGATTCACTCGCGGCATCGCTGCGGTCTTTGGAACGGGCCGCGGACCTGGATGCGATTCGCGGGGTCGAGGGCGAAGCAGCGCGCAGGTACTTCGCCGCGCTGAATGCGATCATCAGGCCCGAGGGCCGTGAACATTTCCGCATGGACGGTCGCACCCGCCGGCCGCCACGCGACCGGTTCAACGCCGTACTTTCATTCCTGTATGCGATGCTCACGACGGATTGTCGTTCAGCTTCCGAAGCAGCGGGGCTCGATCCGCAGGTCGGGTTCCTGCACGCGTTGCGGCCCGGGCGGCCGGCGCTAGCGTTGGATCTCATGGAGGAACTCCGGCCACTCGTCGACAGGATCGTCATCACGCTCGTCAATCGCCAGCAACTCGCACCCACCGATTTCGACATGCGGGAAGGTGGTGGGGTGATGCTTCGAGACGAGGCGAGGCGGCGGGTTGTCGCCGCCTATCAAGAACGCAAGCAGGAAGAAGTCTCCCATCCTTTATTCTCGGAATCGATTCCCATCGGGCTTCTCCCGCTCGTGCAGGCGCGATTGATGGCTCGCGCGATTCGCGGCGAAGCCGAGGGGTATCTGCCTTTCATCATGAGGTAGCCGTGCTGATCGTGGTCTGCTACGACGTGAGCACCGAAACTCGCGAGGGTGCGCGCCGCCTGCGCCGGGTCGCAAAGGTTTGCGAGAGCACAGGCCAACGGGTCCAGAAATCCGTGTTCGAGTGCAAGGTGGACCTGGCAAAACTGGAGGAGTTGGAACGGCGGCTCCTGGAGGAGATCGATCTCACCCACGATTGCCTCCGAATCTACCGCCTGGCGGATACCCGCGGATGCGAAGTACGGGAGTACGGAACGTTCCGGGCGACGGATTTCGATGGCCCGCTCGTGGTCTGACCCGCGAACCACCAGTGATCGAAAATCCTTACGAGGTTCGCGCCACCCGCAGGCCCCTGATTTCAGGGCGGGAAATGGTTCCGCTGCGCGATTGCGGCCTACAATGGCAGCGACCAACGTGAACGTTCGCGCGAGTCGTAAATTCCGCTTAGGAATTTCAGGCGCTTGCGGGCACGGAGGATCGCCCCTCGGCAACGAGGGGCGCGGATTGAAACAGGCCGCGCACCGCCGACGGTCCGGGCGTGCGCGGGGGATCGCCCCTCGGCAACGAGGGGCGCGGATTGAAACACCAGTTCGAGCACCGACCGCACCAGCTCGCCCCGGATCGCCCCTCGGCAACGAGGGGCGCGGATTGAAACCCGCTGGCCGGCGGGTCCGCAGGTATCATACCACGGGATCGCCCCTCGGCAACGAGGGGCGCGGATTGAAACCTGGCTGCCACGGTGCCGGCACCGGGCGTCGCGGC
>JBFXBD010000010.1:0-127269 GCA_050183625.1 Gammaproteobacteria bacterium | reverse complement strand
GAAGCTGCGATTGTCGTTGCGCTCGGGCTGGCGGGCGTCGAAGCTGCGATTGTCGTTACGCTCGGGCTGGCGGGCGTCGAAGCTGCGATTGTCGTTGCGCTCGGGCTGGCGGGCGTCGAAGCCGCTGTTGGCGTTGCGGCCGGGCTGGCGGCCATCGAAGCGGCGGTTGTCGTTGCGGCCCGGCTGGCGGCTGTCGAAGCGGCGGTTGTCGTTGCGGCCCGGCTGGCGGCTGTCGAAGCTGCGGTTGTCGTTGCGCTGCGGTTGCCGCTCGTCGGCACGCGGCGCGTCCTGGCGCTGCGGGCGGCGTTCATCGTTGCCGCGGCCAGCATTGCGCCGCGGTTGCCCCTGCCCACCGTTGCGCCCCTGGCGATTGCCGGGGTTGCCCTGGCGCTGCTGCGGGGCCTTGCCCGGCGCATCGCCGTGCAACGGCTCGAAGCCGGGCTCGACCAGCGTCGCGATCTCCACGCCCACCAGGCGCCGGATCGCGTCGAACTGGCCGCGCTCCTCGGCGCACACCAGCGACACCGCGGTGCCGGCGTTGCCGGCCCGGCCGGTGCGGCCGATGCGGTGCACATAGTCCTCCGGAACGTGCGGCAGCTCGTAGTTGACCACGTTCGGCAGCTCGTCGATGTCGATGCCGCGCGCGGCGATGTCGGTCGCCACCAGCACCCGTACCGACTGCTTCTTGAAGTCGTGCAGGGCGCGGATGCGCTGGCTCTGGCTCTTGTTGCCGTGGATCACGGCGGTGTCGATCTTGTCCGCGCCGAGCTGCTTGGCGAGCCGATCCGCGCCGTGCTTGGTGCGGGTGAACACCAGCACCTGGGCCCACTTCTTCTCCCAGATGAGGTGCGACAGCAGCTCGCGCTTGCGGCCCGAGTCCACGCGGTAGGCGATCTGCTCCACCGCGGCGGCCGGCGCGTTGCGGCGCGCGACTTCGATCAGCGCCGGGGAGCGCTGGAAGCGCTGCGCGAGCTTGCGGATCGGGTCCGGGAAGGTGGCCGAGAACAGCAGCGTCTGGCGCTCGCCGCCGAGCAGCTTGAGGATGCGCTCGACGTCGGGCAGGAAGCCCATGTCGAGCATGCGGTCAGCCTCGTCCAGCACCAGGATCTCGATGGCGGACAGGTCCACGGTGCGCTGCTTGACGTGATCCAGCAGCCGGCCCGGCGTGGCGACGACGATGTCGACACCCGCGCGCAGCGCGCGGACCTGCCCCGGCATGCCAACACCGCCGAAGATCTCCACGGTGCGCAGCGCCATGTGCCTGCCGTAGGTGCGGAAGCTGGCGTGCACCTGCGCGGCCAGTTCGCGCGTGGGCACCAGCACCAGCGCGCGCGGCAGGCGCATCATCGGCCCATTGCGCTCGGACAGGCGCTGCAGCATCGGCAGCGCGAAGGCCGCCGTCTTGCCGGTGCCGGTCTGCGCGCCGGCCATGAGATCCCCGCCGGTGAGCACGTGGGGAATGGCCTGCGCCTGGATCGGGGTGGGTTCGGTATAGCCCTGCGTGGCAACCGCACGGACGAGTTCGGGCACCAGGCCCAGGTTTTCGAATGACATATTGGTCGGAACTCCAAACGAGACTGCCGGTAGGCGCACGGCCGCGCATGCGGGGGCGCACGTGGTGTATCGACGACAAGTCTCGGCAGGGGGACTATCGACGACCGGTTTGCGGGTACCGGTCTGACGGCGCGAACGCGCGTTTCGGGTACTCTGAGCGGCGCATCGGGGCGCGCGCTGCAACAAACTCTGGCGGCACGGTAGCACATCGGGGCGCCGAAGTCTCGTTTCGTCCGCGCGTCGCTAGAATGGCCGGGGATCAACCGATAACGAACGCAGGAGGAATCGCAACCATGGGCAGGCTGGAAAACAAGGTCGCCATCGTCACCGGCGCCGGCAGCGGCATCGGCAAGGCCATCGTCGAACGCTTCGCCGCCGAGGGCTGCCGCGGTGTGATCGCGGCCGATGTCTCCGGAAAGCAGGACGCCGTCGCCGCCGCGCTGGGCGAGCGTGTCGTCCCGATGCACGTGGACGTCTCCTCCAGCGCGGACGTGCGGGCGATGATCCAGGCCGCGCGCGATCGCTGGGGGCGGCTGGACGTCCTGGTCAACAACGCCGGCATCGCCTCGGGCCGGGGGCCCCTGCACGAGGTGGACGAGGCGGCATTCGACCGGGTATACGCCGTGAACGTACGCGGGCCGTTCCTGGGAATGAAGTACGGGATCCCGCTGATGCTGGAAGGCGGCGGCGGCTCAATCATTAACACCGCGTCGATCGGCGCGCTGGTGGCGCAGCCGAATTCCTCGCCCTACCTCACCTCCAAGGGCGCGGATCTCATGCTCACCAAGGCCGCCGCCCTGGATTACGCCGAGCGCGGCATCCGCATCAACGCCATCTGCCCCGGCACCATCGAGACCGAGCTGATCACGGCCATGGATCCGGCGATGAAGCAGCGCTTCGTCGATCTGCACCCGATCAAGCGGCTCGGCCGGCCTGAGGAAATCGCGGCGATGGCGGTATTCCTGGCCTCGGACGAGTCCTCGTTCTGCGTCGGCGCAGCCTTCGTCGTCGACGGCGGCCGCACCGCCACCTGACCCCTTCTCCCCGAAACGGGGTCGGAGTGATTTTGGGATCAGGTCAAAAATCACTCCGACCCCGTTTCGGGGAGCGGTGGAGGAGGTCGAGGAGTGCGGTGTGCAGGGCGTCGGTGACGCGAGCCAGGCGCCCGAAGTCGAGCGTGTCGGGCGTGTCGTTGGCCGTGTGGTAGTGCGGATTGCGGTAGAACGCGGTGTCCGTGACCATGATGGCGGGATAGCCGGCGTTCCAGAATGCGGCGTGGTCGCTCCACGAGACTCCCGGCACCCAGCGGAAGGCTGCCAGGTGCTCGACCGGAACGGTGCAGGTGCCCCGCAGGGCGCGCGCAAACCGGCGTAGTTCCAAGCGCGAGCCGAAATCCGAAACGCAGGCGATGAAGTCCGCCGTGTCCGGATAGAACCATTTCAAGCCGGGTGGATAAGCCTGGGTGCCGGCACGCGGGTCGTAGAACCCGAGCATTTCCAACGCCACCATCAAGCGCACCGCGTCCCCCCGGGCGCGTGCGGCGCGCGCGTAGACCGCGCTGCCCATCTGCGCCGTGCCGTGGTAGGGCTGCTCCTCGTTGACGAAGGCGACGAACCGCGGGGCACGCGCGCCTGCGCACCCCGCGAAGGCGCGGCTCAACTCGATGAGCGCGGCGACTCCGCTGGCGTTGTCGTCTGCGCCGGGCGTGCCGCGGGCACTGTCGTAATGCGCGCCGACGACATGGATGCCGTCCGGTCGTTCCGCCGCAACGGGATCCGCCTGCAGGTTGCTGCACGCGATCCCGTCAATCAGATACTCCTGCACGCTCACGTCGTAGCCCAGCGCCTGCCACTGCGTGCGGATGTACTGCGCCGCCGTGTGCAACGCCTGCGGCCTGGCGACGTTACGCTCGCCGATGTCGCCGGCCAGCACGTCGACGTGCATGCGCAGGCGTCGTTCGAGGTCTGCCAGGCTCGGGGTATTCATGCCGATAGGGCGCTCGCCAGTCAGCGGTCCTTGCGGCGATGATCGCGAGGTACCGCCCGCGCATCGTTGACAGCGGTCAATCCGGACAATGGCGCACCCGATACACTGCGCCAATGCGGCGTTGCACAGCGCCCGGCGGGCATGCCGATCCCTGCCCGCGCCGCTGAGGCCGCGAACGGACTGCCACCCGGTCATGCCGAGAACGACGACACGGCGCGTGCCTGCGCACGGCCTCACGCCCGCGCTCATCGACCGGCTGTGGGCCTGCTACAGCCGCTACGTGCGCGCCGCGCGCGAGGATTTCGTCCACGAAGTACGAGCGGCGGACGAAATCGTCCTGTTCGTCGAGTCCGGATCCGGCGCCCTGGCCGGGTTCGATGCGTTGCGGGTGGTGCCGGCCAGGTATGGCGGCAGGCCCTGCACCGTCCTGTACACGAGCTACGCGGACATCGACCCGGTCCTGCGCGGCAGGAACCTCGTGGAGCGCGTCACGGTCGGCCGGTTGCTGCGCCTGAAGCTGCGCAATCCGTTGCGGCCCGTCTTTCTCGTCTATACCGCCTCGACCTATTTCAGCTACCTGATCCTGCCGCACAACGCCGTCGAGTACTGGCCACACCCGCGCACGTCGATGCCCCCCGCGGTGCGCAGCCTGGTGGATGCCGTGATGCACGATCTCGAGCGCGATGGGTGGGATCCGGCCGCCGGCGTCGTACGCCGGCACGGCAAGCTGCGTTACCGCACCGGCGTCGTCGCCGATGATCCCGCGGTGCTCGCCGATCCGGACATCGCGTTCTACGCGCGCTTGAACCCCGGCCAGGCCGACGGCGACACGCTCGCCTGCATCTGCCCGCTGTCCCTGCGCAACCTGTGCCGCGCGGCCTGGCGAATGCTCGTGCGCCGGTTCCGCGGCCGCCGCACGCCGATTGCCACCCCCACGTCCGGTCCCGCCGGCGGACATCCGCCCGCGGTGTGATCATGAGTACGCCGTCGGCGGGCGACGAACCCCATTCCGCGTCGATCGCAGGCTGCGCCGGGCGCGCCTGGCGTTACATCGCCTGGCCCGGCGAGGTGACCGTCGAGAACGCCGGCGCAAAGGCGGCGGCGCTGGCCCGGATGATCGGTGCCGGGCTGCCGGTGCCGGCGTTCTTCGTGCTCCGGCGCGATGCCTTCGACGCAAGCGTTGCGCCGCCCGCGCGGGAGGCCCTGGCCGCGGCCGTGCCCCGGGGCGCGGTCGACAGCGCCCGCGCCGGGCTCGCCCCGGTGCCCGAGGTCACGGACGAGTTGCGGGCCGCGGTGGCAATCCTTGGCATACCTGGCGATACGTTCGCCGTGCGTTCGTCGGCGCTCGGCGAGGATGCCGCGGATCACGCCTTCGCCGGCCAGCTCGAAAGCCGGGTGTTCGTTCCCGCAGCCGAGGTCGACGCGGCGGTTGGACGGATCTGGGCCTCGGGCTTCGGCGACCGGCTGCGCGCGTATCGGCACGCGCACGGCATCGAAGGCGACCCGGCGGCACCCGCGGTGATCGTTCAGCGCGCCGTGCATGGGGATTTTTCGGGCGTGGCATTCAGCGCCGACCCGGTGAGCGGCCGGCGCGCCATTGCAGTCGTCTCCGCGGTGGCCGGGGCCGGGGACGCCCTGGTCTCGGGGGCTGCGAACGCCGATACCTGGTTCGTCGACCGCGCCGGCGCGATCGTGGACGCGCGCGCCGGCCCGGCGGCACGGACACTCCCGCCCGGGGCCGTCGGCGCGATTGCGGCGCTGGCCCGGCGCGCCGAGAAGTTCTTCGGCCGCCCGCAGGACATCGAATGGACGATGCACGGATCGGAGCTGACGCTGCTGCAGAGCCGCCCGATCACGACCCTCGCCGCGCTGCCCGACCCCGACGCACCCGAATCGATCTGGGACAGCTCCAACATCGCAGAGAACTACGGCGGCGTGGTCACCACGCTCACCTACTCGCTCGCCCGGCAGGTCTACGACACCGCATTCCGGCGCTTCTGCACCCTCGCAGGCGTGCCTGCCGGGGTGATTGCCGCGCACGCCGCGACCTTTCGCGGGCTGATCGGCCTGGTGCGCGGGCGGATGCACTACAACCTCGCGCACTGGCACCGCCTGCTGGGGCTCCTGCCCGGCGCCGCGACCAACCGGGCGCTGTTCGAGCAGATGATCGGCGCGCGCCCGAGCGACGCAGTGGCGAGCCCGGCGGCGATGCCCCCCCTGGCCCGATTCATCGGCTGCGGGACGCTCGCGTACCGCTTTGCGCGGATCGGCGCGCACGTGCGCGCGTACCTGCGGCGGCAGGACCGCGCCCTGCAGACTCCGTGGCCGCCCCCGGACCAGATGCGGCCCGACGAGCTCGTGGCGCATTACCGCGCGGTGGAATCGGCGTCGGAGGCGCTCGCCGGGATCCCGCCGCTCAACGATTTCCTGCTCATGGCGCTGCATGGCACGCTGCGCCGGCTCATCGGCCGGTGGGCCCCGGATCGCGCGTTCGCCGTCGAGGCGACGTTGCTTTCGGGCGCCAGTCCAGGCGTCGCCGGAGCGATTGGCGCCGCGATCGCGCGGATGGCGGAGCTCGCGGCGACGGATGCCGCGTTCGTCGACCTGCTGTGCGAGGCCTCGCGGCCGGTCCTCGACAAGGCCCTGCGCGATCATCCCGGCTTCGAACGCGAGTTCCGCGCCTACATCGCGCGTTTCGGCGAGCGTTGCCTGGACGAGCTCGAGCTCGCCAGCCCTACCCTGCTCGATGATCCGTTGCCCCTGCTGCGCAGCGTGGGCGCACTGGCGCGTTCGCGACGCGATGGCGGGCACCGCGACGAGGGCGCGGCGCGGGCGACTGGCGGCGCGGCGGCCCACCTGCGGCGCCAGATGCCCGGGCATCCATTGCGGCGCGGTGCGCTGCGGCTGCTCGCGCGGCTGGTCCGGGCACGCATGCGCAGTCGGGAAGCGCTGCGATTCATGCGCAGCCGGATCTTCGGCCGCGCCCGATGGGTCGCGACCGAGCTCGGCAACCGGCTGGCCGCCCTGGCCGTGCTCGACGCACCCGAAGACGTGTTCCATCTGCAAATGGACGAACTGCTCGGTTACGTCGAGGGTTGGTCGGCCAGCACGGACCTGCGATCGCTGGCACGGGTCCGCCGCGCGGAGTTCCAGCGCCACGCGCTCGAACCCACGCCGGCACGGCGCTTCCGCACGCACGGCATCGCTCATGTCGGCCACGGGTTCGAGGCCGATGCCCCCGGCGTGGGTGCGGCGCAGGGCGATGCGATCCGCGGCGCGCCCTGCAGCGCCGGCGTGGTGCGCGCGCCCGTGCGATTCGTCCGCAATCCGCGCAGGGCGAACCTGCGGGCGGGCGAGATCATCGTCGCCGAGCGCACCGACCCGGGGTGGGTCATCCTGTTCCCGCTCGCCGCGGGCCTGCTCGTGGAACGCGGCAACATTCTCTCCCACTGCGCGATCGTGGCGCGCGAAGCCGGCCTGCCGATGATCGCGGCGCTGCCCGGGCTCGGTGCGTGGCTCGCCGACGGCGACATCGTCGAGATGGACGGCGCAAGCGGCCGGGTGACGCGCGTGCGCCACGGCACCGGAACGGGCGGCGATGCAGATTGAGCGCGCCGCACCGGAAGCGCCCTTACGATATGCCTCGTGCTGGGAGGACGCGGACGTCCTGCTGGCCGCGCTCGATCCCAGGCCGGGCGAGGCCTGCCTGTCGATCGCCTCGGCCGGGGACAACACCCTGTCCCTGCTGTCACGCTGCACCGCGCGGGTGATTGCAGTCGACTGCTCCGCGGCGCAACTCGCCTGCCTGCGGCTGCGTGCGGCCGCCTGCCGCCGGCTGGATCACGATACGTTCCTGGAACTGCTCGGCGCGCGCCCGAGCACGCGGCGCATCGCGCTGTACGACCGGCTGCGCCCGCACCTGGACGCGGACACACTGACGACGTGGGACGCACGGCGCCACGCCATCGCCGCGGGGATCGGCGGTGCCGGCCGCTTCGAACGCTACCTGTCGTTGTTCCGGCGCCGGGTGCTGCCCCTGGTGCACGGACGCGAACACGTGCATGCGCTGTTCCACTCCCGTGCGCCGCAGGAGCGCCGGCGGTTCTACCGCGAAGTGTGGAACAACCGCAGGTGGCGCTGGCTCGTGCGCGCGTACTGCTCGCGGTTCGTCACCGCGCGCATCGGCCGCGAGCCCGAGTTCTTCCGCTACGCCGAGGGCGACATCGGCGCGATGTTGCTGGCCAGGCTCGAACGCGTGCTCTGCGAACTGGATCCCGCCGCCAACCCGTACCTGCACTGGATGGCGTTCGGAACCTTCGGCGACGCACTCCCGCACGCGCTGCGCGCCGGGAATTTCGGCGCCATCCGCGCCGGCCTGGACCGGCTCGAGGTGCGGCTCGACACGCTCGAATCCTGCCTGGAAGCGCTGCCGGAAAACTCGATTGGAGCGTTCAATCTCTCCGACGTATTCGAGTACATGTCGCCGGAACAGGCCCGCGGTGTCTACGAGCGCATTGCACGCGTCGCCCGCGCCGGCGCCCGCATCGCGTACTGGAACACGCACGTCCCGCGCGAACGTCCCCCGCACCTGGCCGCGCGCATCCGCCCCCGCGACGACATCGCCGCGCCCCTCGCGTGCGCCGATCGCATGTTTTTCTATCGCGCCTTCCGCGTCGAGGAGGTCGTTGCGCCATGATCGGTCCGGCACCGGGATACCGGACCCGCATGCAACTCTATTTTGCCGAGATGCTGCCGATCCCCGGGCACCTGCTGGTGGCCGGACTGTCGTACCTGGGGATTGACGCCTGCCTGCGCGCGACCCACGGGCTGCACTCGCCGCCCGAGGCGTGGACGACGACCGTGGGCATCTGGAGCGTTTTCAACCTGTTCGCAATCCTGCGGCTCATGGACGAGATCAAGGATCTGGATTCGGACCGGAGCCTGTTCCCGGAGCGGCCGTTGCCGTCGGGCCGCGTCCTGGAATCGGACATCCGAATCACGCTGCGCGCAGCGATGGCGCTGTACCTGGGAGTGAACGCAACGCTCGGCCCGCCGTTCGTCACCGCGCTCGTCGTGCTCGGCTGGGCCTGGCTGATGTACCGATGGTTCTACATTCCCGGCATCCTGCGCGCGAATCTCATGCTGGCGTTCGCGACCCACCAGCCAATCGTCGGCTTGATGCTGCTGCACGGATTCTCCACTTCACTGGCACGGGCGGGGATCGGCGTCGGGGCCATGCGCTGGCCGGCGGTCCTGGCCTGCATCGTCATGATCTGGTGCGCCTTCGCGGGATGGGAGATCGCCAGGAAGACGCGCCATGCCGAGGAGGAGACCCGGTACGTCACCTACTCTCGGGTGCTGGGCAGGCGCGGTGCCGTGGCATTCGGCGCCTCCTTCCACGTCGCCTCGGCTGCACTCGCGCTGTACCTGCAGCGTGTTCTGCACCTGCCGGGCGCATGGTTCGCGCCGCTCGCGGTGGCTTTGCTGGCGATGCTCGGCGCGGACGCGCTGTTCCTGCTCCGGACGGGCGCGCGCCCGATCCGCCTGCGGAAGTTCGCCGAAGCCTACCTCGTGGTACTCCTGGCGACACAGGCCGCCGCGTTCGGCTGGCGCGCCTGGGGACCGGGCTGAGCCGATTGGCCGCACGGCAGATGGACGTCATCGAATTCGATTTCGACGACACGCTGACCGCGGCGCTCTTGCAGCTTCGTCGCGCCGTCCAGGGCGAACCGCCGATCCACGCGGCGGCCAGGGACGCCACGACCGCCTACCTGTTGTCGCGCGCGCATCCGTTCTTCGGCCGGCCCGGCAACCGGCACCGGCGCTTTGCCATCGCACGCGGCGCGGGTATCGCCGCGCATGCGCTCGCATTCGTGAATGCCGCCATGCGCGACGACGCGGGAGCGCCGGTCGGGGCCATCGGTTGTTTCGAGTGCCAGGACGATGGCGACGCGGCCCGGCGCGTGCTCGACTCGGCTTCGGACTGGCTGCGCGCGAATGCGGGCGTGCGGCGGATCCTGGCGCCGCTGGACTTCGACATCTGGCACGATCACCGGCTCATGACCCGGGGATTCGCGGCGCCTGCGTTCATAGGCGAACCGCGCAATCCCGCGTGGTACCCGGGCCTTCTGGCCGGCGCGGGATTCCGGCCGTACAGGCGCTGGGATTCCGTGGAGGTGCCCGGTAGCGACGCCCTCGCCGCCATCATGGCGCGGCACGCGGGCAAGGCACAGGCCGCGCACCGCGCCGGGTATCGCTTCGCACCCATGGATCCGAACCGAAGCGCCGACGTCCGCGCGCTGCATGCCGCCGTGACGACTGCGTTCAGCGGCTTCCCTGCCTTCACCGCGTGCAGCTTCGAAGACTACGCGGCGCAGACGCGCGGGTACGCCGCAATCGTGGACTTCCGCCATGCCCTGCTGCTGCGGTCGAGCGACGGCGCCGTCGCCGGATTTGCGGTCGCCTTTGCGGATGCCGCGCCTTCGGCGCCTGGCGCTCCCCTGGATGAACCGGGTCGGCAGGCGATCGAACGATCGCGCGCCCCAGGCAGCCGGTTCGTCTTTCATTCCATCGGCGTACTGCCGTCCGCAGGTACCGGACACGGGCTCGGGGGAGCGCTGGTGCATGAGACGCTCGCGGGCCTGCTCCGGGCTGGCGCGCAGTGCGTGATCTTCGCATTGATGGCGCAGGAGGGCCCGGGCCGCCGGCTCCTCGGTCCCGCAGCGTTGCACGCGCAGCGCGAGTACGTTCTGTTCGAACGCGAGGCCTGAGGGGATGCAACGGCCTGCGTGCGTCGATCGGCATACCGGCGCTCCGAAGCCCGACATCGACTACGCGCCGCGCTTCATGCGCTGGTGCCATCAAAACGCCTTCGGCTGGTGGCTCATGCGTAAGCTTCTCGCCGAGCCTTGGGTGTCGGCACTCTACGGCTGGATGAACCGGCTGCCGTGCAGCAGGATATGGATTGCCGACTTCGTTGCGCGGATGGGAATCGATCCGGGTGAGTGTCGCGAGCCGCTGTGGAGATTTTCGAGCTTCGCTGCATTCATCGAGCGCGAGATCGACCTCTCGCGGCGGCCCGTCGACCCCGATCGATCAACCTGCGTTTCGCCGGTGGACGGGCGCCTCCTGGTCTACGACCGCATATCGACAACGCAAGCGTTTGCGGTGAAGCACACTGTTTTCGACCTGCGCGCGCTGGTCGGCGACGAACGCATCGCGCAACGCTACGACGGTGGCACGGCGGTCATCCTGCGATTGCACCTCGCGGACTACCATCACTTTCATTTCCCCGTCGACGGGATCCCGGGCGCACCGAGTCCGCTCGGGTCGCGATTGTTCGCGATGTCCCCGTATTCCCACCGGCGTACCGTGCCGTACCTGTCGCAGAACGTACGCGTTTCGACCACCATTGCCTCCGAGCACTTCGGCAACGTGCTCATGATGGAAATCGGGGCCTTTACAGTGGGCTCGGTTCACCAGGCATTCGAGCCCGGTCGGCACGTCGCGCGCGGGGAGCGCAAGGGTTGGTTCGCGCTCGGCGGCTCATGCGTGGTCCTTCTTTTTGAATCCGGCGCATTGACGCCCGATGAAGATTTGCTTGCCAATACGCGTGCCGGAATCGAGACCTACGTCCGGATGGGCGAGGCCATCGGCCGCTTCCCGGGAAAGGCACAAACGGGGTCGGAGTGAATTTGGACCGGGTCGAAAATCACTCCGACCCCGTTTCCGGAAAATCACTCCGACCCCGTTTTCGCGGAGGCGAGGGTGCGGGCGCGGAGCTTGGACATGCCGGCGAGCCAGCGGTCGTAGTCGGCGGTCTTGCGGGCCATGTACTGCGCCACCTGCGGGTGCGGCAGGATGAGGAAGCGCTCGTCGGCCAGCCCCTCCAGCGCGCTCTGCGCGACCTGCGCCGGGGCGAGCACGCCGTCGTTGCCGGCGGCGGTGACGGCGATCTTCGAGCGCATCGCGGTATCCACCCCCTGCGGGCACAGCACGCTGACGCGGATGCCGTCGTCGCGGTGGGTGATGGCCAGGTTCTCGGCGAAGCCGATCGCGGCGTGCTTGGTGGTGGCGTAGATCGCGCTGCCGATATGCGAAAGAACGCCGGCCGCGGAGACCGTGAGCAGGAAATATCCGCCGCCCTGCGCCTTCATGCGCGGCACGAGAATGCGCGCCGCGCGCATGTGCGCCATCACGTTCACGTCCCAGTCGCGCTGCCAGGCGGCATCCGGCGCCGAGGCACTGTGGGTGACGTCCGGCGTGAACACGCCGGCGTTGGAGCAGAACAGGCCGACCGGCCCGAACCGGGACTGCGCGGTGTCGATGGCGCGTTCGAGATCCGCCTCGCGGGTGACGTCCGTGCGCACCGCGACGCCGCCGACGGCCTGTGCGACCCGTGCCGCGCCGTCCGCGTCGATGTCCGCGACGACGATGCCGCGCGCGCCGTGCGCCGCGAACGCTTCGCACAGCGCGCGGCCGATGCCGTTGGCGCCGCCGGTGACGACGACCACCTGTCCTGCGATCTGCATGGCAATCTCCTTCGACGCGCCGTTGCTGTGCCAGTACCGATTCTAGATCAGCGTGCGCGCGCGAGGCATTCCGCACACCGCCCGTCGTCGCGAGCTCGGCTCCCCCGTCATTGCGAGGAGCGAAGCACCGAGCCGGTCATTGCGAGTCCGCGCAGCGGCCGCGGCAATCCAGGCGGTCCGGACGTATTCGGCGCCGCAGGGGTCGCTTCGCTGCGCTCGCGACGACGATGGGGTGGTTCATGGCGGCAATCGGCCCGCGCCAGGCCTGGGCCCGGTTTGCAAAGAAGGGGACCGTGGCGTTTGCCCGTAGAGAAGGTACGGCTCGCGCAGGGCGATGAAACGCTCCAGGTACGGTTGCCAGCGCCGGGCGATGGCGCGCGGATCCTCGCCGGCAGCAATCGCGTCCAGCACCCACTGCGCGCCGATCATGCCGAGCGTGCCGCGCAGTTTGAACCGCTCCGGCCAGCCTGCATGCAGGGCGGCGGCAATCTCGATGCCGAGCGCGGGCGAATCCAGCGCGCGGCGGTCGACGAGACGGACGCGCACGCCATGGCAGGGCTGGCCGGCGTAGGCATCCGCCCGCGGCTCGAAACTCACCGGCGCGAACTCCGCGCCGGCGATGCGGCGTTCGTTCAGGTGCCGCGCGAGCGCATCGGCGTCGATCCACGGCGCGCCGACGAGTTCGAACGGGCTGTCGGTGCCGCGACCGACGCTGACGTTCGCGCCTTCCACCATCGCCACGCCCGGATACAACGCCGCCTGCACCACGGTGCGCAGGTTCGGCGACGGGGCCACCCAGGCCTGCCCGGTGTCGTCGAACCACTGCCCGCGGCCGTAGCCGGTCATCGCGATCACGCGCAGATCGGCCCCGATCCCGCGCTGCGCGTTGAACAGCCGCGCGAGTTCCCCCGCCGTCATGCCGTATCGCACCGGCAAGCGGTGCCAGGCAGTGAATGATTCCAGCCCGGTGTCCAGCATCGGCCCCTGCACCACGCCGGCATCGATCGGGTTGGGCCGGTCCAGCACGTAGATCGGAATGCGCGCCGCGGCGGCGGCCTGCATCGTGTAGCCGAGCGTGGCGATGTAGGTATAGAACCGCACGCCGGCGTCCTGGATGTCGTAGACCAGCGCATCGATGCCGGCGAGCCATTCGGGCCGCAACCGGCGCGTGTCGCCATACAGGCTGTGGACCGGTACCTGCGTCCCGGCATCGCGCCCGGAGGCCACCGGCCCTTCCGCGCGGCTGTCCAGGCCATGCTCGGGGCTGAACAGTGCCACCAGCTTCACGCCCGGCGCCGCGCGCAGCAGATCCGCCGTGCGCCGGCCGGCGTGATCCCGGCCGCTGTCGTTCGTGACCAACCCCACGCGGCGGCCGCGCAGCGCGGCGTAGCCCTCGCGCGCGAGCACGTCGATACCCGTCTCCACGCGCTGCTGGCGCAGGGCGAGCGCTTCGAGCACCGTGGCGGCGACCGCGCGCCGCAGTCCGCGCGCGTCCCCGCGGCCATCGGGATGCACGCGACTGGACAGGATGACGACGTAGCTGCGCGAGGCCGGATCGATCCAGATCGACGTGCCGGTATAGCCGCTGTGGCCGAACGCCTCGGTGGACACCGTCCAGTACGGCGTGTCCCGATCCCAGCCGAGCGCGCGCCATCCGGCGCCGGACTCGCCCTGCGGCGCCAGCATGCGGTCGACGGTCTCGCTGCGCAGGATCCGCACGCCGTCCAGCGCGCCGCCGCCGAGCAGCATGCGCGCGAAGATGGAAAGATCCTCCGCGGTCGAGAACAGGCCTGCATGGCCCGCCGGCGCGGCCATTCGCCTGGCGATCGGATCGTGCACCACGCCGCGTAGCCAGGCGCCGGAGGCGAACTCGGTGGGCGCGCTGCGCGCGGGCGCCGGATGGAAGCCGGTATCGCGCATGCCCAGCGGACCGAAGATGTGGCGCTCGCAATAGCGATCCAGCGGCAAGCCGGAGACCCGGCGCACGATCTCGCCGAGGGCGATGAAATTGAGATCGCCGTAGCGCGGCTGCGCCGGCCGGGACGCCGGCTCGCGCGCCAGCCGGCGCATGGCTCCGGCATAGCCGTCCCAGCGCGGGCCGGGGCCGAAGCCCGCGGCCAGGCCCGAGCGGTGCGCGAGCAGTTCGCGCACCGTGATCGCGCGCTTGCCATGGCCCGCGAACTCCGGCCAGTAGCGCACGGCGGGTACGTCCAGTTCGATGCGCCCGGCCTCGGCGAGTTGCATCACGGCAGTGGTGGTGGCGACCACCTTGGTGAGCGAAGCGAGATCGAACACGGTGTCCGTGCTGATCGGCTCCACCTGCGGCTGCAGGGCGCGGGCGCCGACGGCGGCCCGGTACAGTACGTCGTCGCCGCGTCCCACGAGGACGACCGCGCCCGGAATGCGGCCGGCATCGATCTCGCCCTGGACCGCGGCGGCGATTGCCGCGAACGACCCCTCGCCCGCGGCTGGCGCGGCCGCCGCGGGCAAGCTCGCGAGCCAGAGCGCCACCAGAACGCGGGCCGCATGCGACGCCGCGCACCGATCCCGGCGCTGCGGCGCCCGCGCGGTCACGGCTGGCCGGCGCTCGCCGCCTGCAAGGCCGGTTCCTCGGGGCGCAGATCCTCGCCGCGGTATACGTTGCGCGGGTTCCATAGCATCCAGCCATTGGCGCCGAACGCGTCCGCGGCCCGGATCTGGGCCTGGATCTCCTCGCGGCCGAACTCGCGCCGGTCGAAGGCATAGTCCCGGAACGCCTGCAGCCACGGCCTGAACCGCGACGGCGGCAGGCCGGTGCGCTCGCGCGCGCGTTCGAGCGTGCGCTCGATGATAGGCGCCGGCTTGGCCACCGGATTGCGGTACCCCGGGATCCCCAGGTGGAAACCAGACGGGTACAGCATCGGCGCGAGGTAATCCACCCGCCCGGCGAGATCCTCCAGGCGCTGGCCGATCTCGGTGTCGTTGGTGTTCCAGCACACGTAGCCGAAGATGTCGGCGCTGAGGAACACGTTATAGGGCACCAATCGGCGCCGCGCCTCGTCCAGGAATCCGGAGATCGCCGCCACCCGCGCTTCCTCGACGTTCTCCTGCGAGAAGGCCAGGCCGCGCGCGTCCGGAAAACGGATGTAGTCGAACTGGATCTCGTCGAAACCGGCGGCGGCGGCTTCCTGCGCGACCGCGATGTTGTAGTCCCAGACCTCGCGCCGGAACGGATCGACCCACCCCAGGCCTTCGCGGTCACGCCACTGCCCGCCGCCGGCCCTGCGCACCGCCCATTCCGGCCGCGCGCGCGCGAGCAGATCGTCCTTGAACACGACGATGCGTGCGATGGCGTACACGCCGCGCGCGTGCAGCGCCGCCACCAGCCCGGGCAGATCCTTGACCGTGGTGACCTTGCGCGCGCCGATCCCGGCGGCCAGCGGGATGGCGGATGGGTACGGCAGCATCGCCCGATCGCCCTTGACGTCCACCACCAGCGCGTTCACATGGCCGGCGTCCGCGAGCGCCAGCGCCGGCTCGCGCAGGGCGCGCGAGCCGATGCCCCAGAACGACAGGTACAACGCCCGCGGCTCGATCGGCTTCAACGGCACCCGCACGCCGGCTTCGCCGATGGCCGCGGTGCGAACCGCGGCGCGCCCGAAGCCCAGCGCCCTAAAGGCGACCCAGTTCCCCTCGCCTTCGATGAGGAACGTGCCGGCGGCATCCGTGGCAGCGGTGACGGCACCGAGCGTCACCACGGCACCGGCAATCGGCGCACCGGTGTCGGCATCGATCACGGCCCCGCGGTAGATGGCCGCGGCCGCGGGCAGGGCCGCGAGCGCCAGGCAAAACGCCAGGATGACGCGCCGCACGGCGCAGCGGATGTCGATCATCTTCCGCAACGGCGTCATTGCAAGCGCGAACCAGGCGAGCCCCGGCCGATCGCGGCCATGAGCCGCCCCTTCGTCGTCGCAAGCGCAGCGAAGCGACCCACGCGGCCTCGATGCCACCGGCAGCACGTGGATTGCTTCGTCGCTTCGCTCCTCGCAATGACGGGGGCGGTTCATGGACACCGGCCGCGGCAGGTGAATCATTTCCCACCGCGTCCCGAGTCGAGCAAGCGCACGAACGCCGCGCCGCGATCCCGATCGGTCACCAGGAAGCGCGGCAGCGCGAGCATGGGATCGGCGCGGCGCACCGGCCGGCGTTCGAGTGTGAACGCCGCCACGTAGCCGGCCGCGGCCGCGCGCCGCATGAGATCGTCGTCGAAGATCCCAAACGGCCAGGCCAGGCAGTCCACCGTCCTGCCGATGCGCTTTTCCAGCACCGCGCGCGCGCGCACCAACTGAAGCTGCATGGAGCGGTCGAACTCGACCGCCGACATCCGGGCGCGATCGCGCTTGAAGTTCGGGTGCCAGTAGGTATGCGACTGCACGTCGGCCAGGCCGCTGTCGACCATCTCCCGCACCTGCTCCCAGGTCATCGCGTAGCTGGCGTTCGAAATCGCCGAGGGGTAGATGAACAGCGTCACCGGCATGCGCCAGCGCCGCAGCAGCGGGAACAGGTCGGTGTACACGGAACGGTGGCCGTCGTCCGCGACGATGACGACCGCATTGGCGGGAGGTTCCGGGCCACGCCCGAGCTTCCAGTCGACCAGCGTGCGCAGGGCGATGACGACATCACCGCGGTCGTGGATGGCCTGCAACTGCGACTCGGCCACTGCCGTGGTGACCGTCATCGAGTCCACGACCACCGGGCCGAAACGGTGATAGAGCAGCACCGGCACGCCGGTGTCGGCGGCGGCGCCGGCGCGGCAGGCGCACAGCAGGCTAATCCCCAGGAACAGCCAGCGCAGGGTCGGCCCTGCAACGGTGCTCCGGCGCGGGCGAAACCGCAGGAAAGCCGAGCGGAAACCCGGCAGGTGGCCGTCGGCGCAGAGCCGGGGTACGCCAGCGCGGGACATGGATCCGGTGCGATTCCTCCGCGGCGAATGTTAGCAAACTCCGCGATGCGCAGCGGCCTTTTTGCGCGAACGACGAAAATGGAGACCCATGACGCGGTCGGGTCCGGCCGGGCGGCGCTGCCGGCACATGCGTGATATCCTCAAGGAATCAAGCACCCGGCTCGCTAATATCGCCTGCCGGCCCACGTTCCAGCCCAGGATGAGCACATGAAACGATTCACGATCGCCGCACTGCTCCTCACCGCCGCCGCGAACGCCTTCGCCTGCAGCGCGGACGACGTCATCGCCGCCATCAACAGCGACCAGGCCACCGTGGTCGAGCGCTGCCTGACGCAGCGCTACCCGATCGATGCCCAGGGCGCCGAAGGCCAGACCGCACTCATCGCCGCCGCGCGCTACGGCTTCAGCGAACAGTCGGCACTGGTGGACAGGCTGCTGGCGCGCAATGCCAGCGTGGACCTGCGCGACAGCCGCCAGCGCACCGCGCTCATCTACGCCGCCGAGCAGGGCTGGGCTTCGATCGCAGGCAAGCTGCTGGCGAAGAACGCCGACCCCAACGCCGCCGATGCCAATGGCACCACGGCGCTCATGGCCGGGGTGTACTACGGCAAGGGCGCCGTCGTTTCCCAATTGCTGGCCAAGGGCGCGCGGGTCGACGCGCGCGACTGGAAGGGCCGCACCGCGCTCATCGTCGCGGTCGAGGAGAAGAACGGCGACGACGCCCGCTTCGTCGACGTGGTCAACCAGATCCTGGCCGCCAGCGCCGACATCGACGCCACCGACGAGAGCGGCCGCACCGCGCTGCTGCACGCTTCCGAGCGCGGCTGGCTGGCGATGGTCGACCTGCTGCTCGCCCGGGGCGCGAAGACCGACATCCAGGACCGCCGCGGCTACACCGCGCTCATCGGCGCCGTCTACGCCCAGAACGCGGAAGTGGTCGCGCGCCTGCTCGGCGCGAAGGCCGACCCGAATCCCGCCGATGCGGACGGCCGCACTGCGCTGATCGAAGCCGCGGCATGGCGCCAGCCCGAGATCGCCCGCATGCTGCTCGACCACGGCGCCGACCCGAACGCGCGCGACCGCACCGGTCGCACCGCGCTCATCCAGGCGGCCGTCGGCGACCAGGACGCAATCATCAACGCCCTGCTGGCGCGCAAGGCCGACATCAACGCCCGCGACGCCTCCGGGCGCACCGCGCTCATCACCGCGGCGCTGGAAGGCAATGCCGCCGCGGTGCGCGCCCTGCTCGCCGGCCGCCCGGACCGCGCCGTGCGCGACAATGAAGGCCGGACGGCGAAGAAGTACGCCGAGGAACGCGGTTTCCGCGAGATCGCGCGCCTGCTGTGAGGCCGATGTCCGCCGGCCGGCGCCCTGCCGGCTCGGGCCGGCCCGCATGACGCGCGCTGACGCGGCGTGCCCACCGCCGGGCGTGGACGATTCCGACGGCGCAAGCGTCCGGCAGATCCTGGAGGTCGAGCCGGTCGCGGAGGGCGTGTTCCGCAACCGATACGGCGAGGGCAACGGCCGGCGCGCGTCCGGCTCCCAGGTGCTGGCACAGTCGTTCATGGCCGCCGCTGCGACGGTCGCGCCCGAAAGGGTCCCGCACGCGCTGCACGCGGTGTTCCTGGAATCGGCGCGCAGCGAAGAGGCGGTGCAGTACGAAGTGGCCATCGATCGCGACGGCGGCAGCTTCTCCCAGCGTTGCGTGACCGCGCGCCAGCACGGCAGGACCGTGATGCGCGCTGACCTCTCGTTCAAGGTCCCCGAGCGCGGCCCGGAGCACCAGATCGCGCTCGGCCGCGATGTCCCCGCCCCCGAAGGGCTGCGCAACCTGTTCGAGATCGTACCGGAGCACCGCGACCGCTTTCCGAACAATGCCTCGGCGTTCCTGCGTCGTGCGAACCGCTTCGACCCGCGGCCGCTGCAGCCGGAGCGGATGTTCGGGGCCAGGGCCGGGGAGCCGCGGATGGACTTCTGGATCCGCGCGCTGGGCGAACTGGGCGACGAACCGCGCGTGCACTACGGCGCGTTCGTCTACCTGACCGACTACATGGTGACCACGCCGATCACGGTGATGCACGTGGACAACTGGACCGACAACCGGTTCATGTACACGACGCTGAACCACGCGCTGTGGTTCCACCGGTCGCTGCGCGCCGACGACTGGCTGCTGCTGGCCTGCGAGAGCCCGGCGCTCGGCAACGGCCGCGGGCTCACCCGCGGCGACTATTACGACCGCGCCGGCACGCTCGTCGCCTCGTTCGCGCAGGAGATGCTGTTCCGCGGGCGCCAGGTCTGACGAGGTTCAATCGCGCGTGTACCGCTGCCGGCTCAACCGGAAGTCATTCGTCGCGGGCAGCCGCGGGCGCGATGCCGGCGTGTAGCGATCGCGGCCGTGGCGACATCGGCAGCGGACGGCGATTCGATCTTCAGCGTGAATGGACTGCGCACGATGACGGCGCCGTATACGCCGCCATCCTGCAGGTCCTGGGAGAGCAGGACGCGACACTGCTGCACTTGCGCCGCGGCGACGACCAGGCTGTCCCATCAGGCCAGCCGGAATCGGGCTTCTATCTCGCGGGCACGCGTGAACACCACAGCGTCGACTGCCTGGGGACGCCACGCGAGGTATTGGGCAACCGCACGCCACGCATCGGCGCGGGGCAATGGCGGCCGTGCCTTGCGCGATAGATTCACATGCAACTCGGACAGCACCTGCAGGCTGGTGCGGCCGACATGGTGACGTTTTTCATGGCGCTCGTGCCCTGCACCGCCGGGACAGCCGGATATTGCCGCAGGACTCGTGTATTTATGGTCCGGCCGGCGGCGCGGGCGCGAGCCAGCCGCGCAGCCAGGTGCGCCGGCTGAC
Source organism: Gammaproteobacteria bacterium (assembly GCA_050183625.1). Classification (GTDB taxonomy): domain Bacteria; phylum Pseudomonadota; class Gammaproteobacteria; order JADZEE01; family JADZEE01; genus JBFXBD01. The sequence goes on along the minus strand of JBFXBD010000010.1, from coordinate 107,387 downwards.
GTCGACGACTTCGATGCGCAGGCCGAACGCATTGCGCATGAAGGCGATGCCCATCGGCTCGGGATCGGGCCCGGCGCGCAACATCACGCCCTCCAGCGTCATGCCGCGGGCCTGCATGCGCTCGACCGCGGCGCGCCAGTCGGCTACGTGCACGCCGACGTGGTGCAGGCGCGGCCCGCCGGCGATGGTGAATACGGAATGCGGATCCGCCACGCCCTCGATCAACTCGACGAACGGCGGTCCCTGCCGCGAGTAGGTGGCCCGCAGGCGCACCGTCGAGACGCGCCCGTCCGGGAGCCGGACGCTGTTCATGCCGTCCTGTGGCTCGGCCCAGGCCTGCACGCCAAGCTGCGCGCCGACCGCGCGCAACGCGCGATCGAAATCCGGCACGATCATCGCGAAGTGGTAGATGTTGTCGAGATCGCTGTCGAAGAGCCTGGACCAGTCCATGCAATCCCCTCGTTCTACTCGCCGCCGCGCTACTGCGGCGGCAGCCCTTCGTTCGCCGATGTGCCGCCGGCGCCGGTCGCGGCAGCACCCGCCTCCGGTTCCCCGGCCCGGCGCGCGCCCAGCGCCGCGCTGAAGTCGAAGCCGCGGTCGATCCGCGCCATCTCGTCGATCACCAGCGCCGACAGCTCGGCGACGGTCGCGTCAGAGAAGGCGATGTAGCGGATGAGGTTTTCCGAGCCGCTCTGCATCTGCTTGTAGTGGCTGTACATCGCGAAGCACAGCGCCGCCACCGCGGTGAGCGTGGTCTGGATGACCGGTGACTGCAACGCCTCCACGTCCCTGTCCTTCGCCTTGCGGATCACGACGATCGCCGGCCAGGCCAATACGCAGGCGCCGAATCCGAGCGCGGCCCAGAAGAAGAACTTGTTCAGGAATGCGAAACTCGCGCTCTTGATGTAGACATCCCGCGCCAGCGCCGCGCGGCGGCCGGCCTCCGCGCGCGCGTCCGGCGCCGCGGCCGCGGCCTCGCAGGCGATGAAGTCCGTCAGGAACCGGCCGCTGGTGCGCATGGCATCGCGCACGCTCAGCGCGCATGGTTCAGATTGCGATTCGCCCGCCGCGGCCCGGAGGGCGCATGGAAACGCGAGCGCCACCGTTGCAAGCATCACGACTGCGCAGCGTCCGATCATCATTGCAGCGTCCGCCTCATGCCAGAATGGATCGATGCCGGCAGGATACCGCCATCCCCAGGCGCGCGCACGGAGCCCGTGATCACGCGCCGCGACCTGATCTGGATGCTCGCGCTCGGGCTGCTGTTCGAGGCCGCGACCGCGGTGGCGCGCTTCGGCCTGGATCTGCACTCCACGCGCGACACGGCAATGCTGGCGCGCTGGACGTTCGGCCTGCGCATCCATCACGGCTACATCGGGCTGTTGCTTCTCGCCGCGGCGACGCGGGCCGGCCGGCGGCCCCGGACGCAGGCGTGGCTGGCGCGGGTCGGCGGCGCGCTGCTGCTGTCGGATCTCATGCATCATTGCCTGGTGCTCTGGCCGCTGACCGGCTCGCCGCAGTTCGATCTGACCTACCCGCCGCGCTGACGCTTGCCCCGCCCTACCCACCCGGTACGTGCGCGGCCGGGACCGGATACCGGATCGCCTCTTCCCAGGGGTAGCTGTCCGCGGTCACCGGAACCCAGTACAGGCAGCCGCCCGCGCGCCAGCCGTCGAGCACCAGCCCGCTGCTGAACGGCCGGCCGTGCGCGGTTACCACCACGCTGCTGTGCTGGCGCAGCGCGTCCCACGGGTTGGCCATGCCCCAGTACAGATCGAGTGTGCGCGGTGCGAGGGCGCGCAGTTGCTCCATGAGGTCATGGGTCCAGTCGAAACACAGGCCCTTGTCCTTGACGCCGAGATTGACCAGCAGGTTGTGCATCCGCGGCGGGCCGGCCACGCCGTAGCGGCGGCGCAGCGTCAGCGCCGTGCGCAATGCCGCATCGGCGACCCGGGCGGCCTCGCCCGCATCCACATCCGGACCCAGGCCCGCAAGGGCCGCCGACAGCAGCGCGGTTTGCGGCGCGAGCCAGGCCGAACCTGCGGCAGCGCCGGGCGCCGGCGCACAATCGGACCGGCCGACGGCGTCCACGGACGCCGCATCCAGGATCCTCAACGGCCGATCCAGTCCGGCGTGGTCCGCGCTGCCGAGCCGTGCACACCCTGACGCCGCCAGGGCAAGTGCACATGCCACCGCCGGCCCGGCGTGCATGCGTCAGTCCGGCGCGCGGGCAATGTCCGCCGGTGCCGTGCGGCCGGCCATGTAGTAATGGAAAGCCGACCAGGCGACGAACAGCGGCGGCACGAGCAGGGCGTAGCGCAGGCTTTCGGCACCGAAGCGCGGCGCGAACAGATCGCTCAGCGTGCCGACCAGGAACGGTCCGATCCCCAGCCCGATCACGCTCACCACCAGCAGCGTCACCGCCGACACCATCGCTCGCATGCGCAGGCCGACCAGCATCTGGCCGAGCGAATAGGTCGGTGCGTTGTAGATGAGCAGCGCGACGTGCAGGACGAACAGGCCGGAGACGGTGAGCCAGAGGGAGTGCGTCAGGTATGCGGCGATCGCCAGCGGCACGCTCGCGGCCATGAACACCGCCGGCCCCCACAGCCACCAGCGCCGATCATGGCGGCCCAGGGTCTCCGCCAGCCACGCGCCGCCCAGCCCGCCGATGGTCTGGCTGGCGAATACGCCAATCGACAGGTACCGGCCGACGTCGCCGAGATTCATGTCGTAGGAGCGCTGCAGGAACGACGGCATCCACATCTGCGTACCGTACGAGGCGATCGAGACCAGCCCGATCGCGGCCACCATGTGGCGGTAGGTCGGCAGCGAGATCAGGAACCGCGCGGTCTCCAGGATCGATGGGGCTGCCTGCTTCGCCGTGCGCTGCTCCACCAGCCCGCGCGGCGGCTCGCGCACTGTGAAACGCACCAGCGCCGCGAGCGCCAGGCCGGGCAGGCCAATCATCACCAGGGCGGCACGCCAGCCGTAGTCCTCGCCCAGCCAGCCGCCGAGCGCGAGCGCGAGCGACACGCCGAACGGCGGGCCGAGGGAGAACACCGCAATCGCGGTGGCCCGGCGCCGGGCGCTGAACAGATCACCGATGAGAGAATGCGAGGGTGGCGTGCAGCCGGCCTCGCCCACCGCCACGCCGATCCGCGCGAGCAGGAGTTGAAAGTAGTTGGCGGCCATGCCGCCGGCGGCGGCCATGACGCTCCACACGGCGATCGCCAGCGCGATGATGTCGCGGCGGATGCCGCCGTCGGCCCAACGCGCGATCGGCAGGCCCATGGCGCTGTAGAAGAAGGCGAACGCGGTGCCGGTCATGAGGCCGAGCTGCCAGTCCGCCAGCGCGAACTCGCCCTTGATCTGCGGCAGCAGCACCGAGATCACGTAGCGGTCGATGAAGTTCAGGGTGTAGGTCGCCAGCAGCAGCAACAGGCAGTAGACGCGGTAGGGGGTCGAGTATCCCGCCGCGACCAGCGGATCGGCTGCGGCCGGTGCGGGGCGGTCGGCGGTCTGGTCCGGTGCTCGCATCGACCGTCCTCAGCGCGGGTTGGACAGGGAGATGGATCGGTATGGATAGCCGACCTCGAAGTCGCTGGCCTGGGTCAGGCGCTGCATCTGCTCCGGCGCCAGGCGCCAGCCGGTGGCGCCGATGTTGTCGCGCAGTTGCGCGACCGTGCGCGCGCCGACGATCGGCGCCGTCACCGCGGGCCGGTGCAGCACCCAGTTCAGCGCCACCTGCGCAGCGCCGCGGCCCGTTTCCGCTGCCACCGCGCGCACGGCTTCCAGCGTCGATACCAGGCGCGGGTTGCGGGCGTGATGATGGACGATGGCCGCCTGCGGGGTGCTGTCCGCGCCGCGCGTGCCCGTCGCGGGTGGCGCGCCGTCGACGTACTTGCCGGTGAGCAGCCCGCCGGCCAACGGACTCCAGGGGATCGCCGCCAGGCCCTCGCTCGCGCACAGCGGCAGGATTTCACGTTCGGCGCCGCGTTCGAGCAGCGAATACTCCGGCTGCACCGACACGAACGGCTCCCAGTGATGGAGCTGCGCCAGCCCGAGCGCCTTGGCGATGTGCCAGCCGGCGAAATTGCTCACGCCCACGTAGCGCACCTTGCCCTCGCGCACGAGTGCGTCCAGCGTCGAGAGCGTCTCCTCGAGCGGCGTGCGCTCGTCCCAGGCGTGGCTCTGGTAGAGATCGATCCAGTCCGACCCCAGGCGCCGCAGCGAATCCTCCACGGCGATGCGGATGTGGCGCCGCGAGTTCCCCAGGTCGTTCGGATCCTGGCTCATCGGGCGCCGGAACTTGGTCGCGATCACCAGCCGGTTGCGCAGCCCCGGGTGCGCGGCGAGGTAGCGGCCGATGAACGACTCGGACACGCCCGTGGCGTAGGCATTGGCCGTGTCGATGAAGTTGCCGCCGGCCTCGATGAAGCAATCGAGCAGCGCATGGCTCTGCGCCTCGTCGCACTCGCGGCCGAAGGTCATCGCCCCCAGGCACAGCTCCGAGACCCGGATGCCCGCCCGTCCAAACCAGCGCAGTTCCATACCCGCTCCCGAAAATGGGGACATTCATCATTATGACCACGCCCGCGCCTCGACGGGCAAGCCGCGGCAGGTTCAGGAGCGCGCAATGGAATCGACCAATGCGTTCGCGAGCGCCTCGGGCGCGGACAGGAACGGGGAATGATCGCAGTCCAGCCGGCTCACGCGCGCGCACGGCCAGGCCGCCTGCATTGCGCGCTGGTGCCCAAGCACGATCGTCTGGTCGCGCAAGCATTCCACGTACGAACGCGGGTAGCGCCCGAAGCGCTCGGGCGTGACCGCCGCCGGCGTGACGAGGCCGAAGATCGGCTCGGGGCACAGCTTCGACAACGCCCAGTCGGCCAGTGCCGGCGGCGTGGTGTTGTAGAAGCGCTCCCGCGCCGCGGCCGGATCGATGCGCACCGCATCGCACTGCGGCGTGACGGCGAGGATCGGCAGGCGCTGCGCCGGATCCACGTAGGCCGCCAGCGGCGAGATCGCGGCGCCGTCCGGCAGCAGGAACGCGGCTACGTACGCCAGCGCCCGCAGGTTGCGCGGGCAGAGCTCCGCCGTCTGCGACACGACCAGCCCGCCGCGGCTGTGCCCGGCGAGAATGACGTCCCCGCCCGCCGACTCGACGATCTGCGCGACGCGGCGCGCCCAATGGGCGAGGCTCAACCCGGCGAGCGCCGTGCGATCCTCGCCCATGCCAGGCAGATCGGGCGCGATGGCGCGATGCCCGGCGCGTTCGATCAGCGGCACGACCTCGCGCCAGCACCAGCCGCCATGCCAGCCACCGTGGATCAGCACGAAGGTCGCCATCGTCCGTTTCCTCGCGGGTTCGTGCCGGTCGGCACGAATGGCCGGCGCATGGTATCCGAATCGGCAGGCTTGCGCGCAGCAAGGCGCTGCGTCAGTCTGGCGCCGGTTCGCAACCGCGGATCGGATGGGAGTCGCGATGGAACCCTCGGGCACGATCACCCGCCATGCGTCGATTTGCAGATTCTGCTCGGTAGGCTGCCCGGTGAGCGTCGACCTGCGCGACGGCCTGCCCGTGCGCGTCAACGGCAATCGCAACAGCCCGACCTACCACGGGTTCTGCTGCCGGCGCGGATACGCCGCCGCGGACCAGATGCTGCACCCGGACCGCCTGCTGCGGCCGCTGCGGCGCGGCGCCGACGGCACCCACGTGTCAATCGCCTCGACGCAGGCCGTCGATGAGATCGCCGCGCGCGTGCAGGGCCTGATCGACGCACACGGCCCCGACTGCGTCGCGGCGTATTTCGGCACCTATTCGGGACCCTACCCTGCAACCAGCGCGCTGATGGCGGCCTGGGTACAGGCTATCGGCTCGCCGATGCTGTTTTCGTCGATGACCATCGACCAGCCGGGCAAGGACATCGCGGCCGCCCTGCTCGGCGGCTGGGAAGCCGGGCCGCAGGGATTCACCGGCGCCGACGTGTGGATGATCATCGGCAGCAATCCGCTGGTCTCGATCGGGCTGTCGATGCCGGCGCAGAATCCGGTGCGCCGCCTGGACGACGCCATCGCCGGCGGAATGCAGCTCATCGTGATAGATCCTCGCCGCACCGAGACCGCGCGCCGCGCCCAGGTGCACCTGCAGCCGCGGCCGGGCGAGGACGCCGCGATCCTGGCCGGCATGATGCGGGTGATCCTGGACGAAGGTCTGCACGACGCGGCGTTCGTCGCCGACTGGGTCGACGGACTGGCGGCGCTGCGGCGCACCGTGGATCCGTTCACACCCGCGTATGTCGCCGGGCGCGCCGACATCCCGGCAGACGATCTGGTACGCGCCGCGCGCATCTTCGCGCGCGCCCGGCGCGGGCTGGCGGCCGGCGCGACCGGCGCCAACATGTCCGGGCATTCGAGCCTCGTCGAGTACCTGATCGCCTGCCTGAACACCATCTGCGGGCGCTACCTGCGCGCAGGCGAACCGGTCGCCAACCCCGGCGTGCTGCTGCCGCGCGCGACGCCGCGCGCCCAGGCGCGACCGCCGCGGCCGGCGCGCGGGCTGGGCGTGCCGATGTCGGCGCGCGGGCTGGGACTGGCCGCGTCGGGCATGCCGACCGCCGCGCTCGCGGACGAAATCCTCGCCGGGCGCGTGAAGGCGCTGTTCAGCGCCGGCGGCAATCCCGCGGCCGCGTTTCCGGACCAGAACCGCACCGTGCGCGCGCTGGAAAAGCTCGAACTGTTCGTTCAACTCGACATCAAGATGTCCGCCTCCGCGCGCCTGGCGCATTACGTGCTGCCGCCGAGGATCGGCTTCGAGGTGCCCACCGCCTCGCTCGCCTACGAGAGCATCGAGCTGTATGGAAGCATCTACGGGCTGCCCGAGCCGTTCGGCATGTACGCGCCGCGGCTCGTGGATCCGCCGGCCGGCTCGGATCTGATCGAGGAATGGGAGCTGTTCTACGATCTCGGCCGAAGGATGGGGCTGCCGCTGACGCTGCACTTCCACGACACGCTCACCGGCCCGGCCCGCGCACCGCGCGCGCCGATCGCGCTGGACATGCGGCGCCGGCCGAGCACCGACGAACTGCTGGAGCTGCTGGCGCGCGGCTCGCGCATTGCGCTGGATGAAGTCAAGAAGCATCCCGATGGCGCGGTGTTCCACGAAAGTATCGTCACCGTGCCGGCCGACCCCGGCTGCAGCGCGCGGATGCAGGTCGGCGACCCGGACATGATGGCCGAGCTTGCGGGGGTGATCGACGAGCCGGTGGTGGCGCTACGCGATCCGGCGCAGTTCCCGTTCCTGTTCATCTGCCGGCGCGCCCCGCACGTCAACAACTCCACGGGCCGCGATCTGCCGCGCCTGGCACGCGATGGGCGGACCTACAACCCCGCCTACATGCATCCAGCCGATCTGGATGCGCTCGGCCTGGGCGGCGGCGACACGGTGCGCATCGAGTCCGCGCACGGCACCATCCCCGGCATCGCGCAGCCCGACCCGACCCTGCGCCGCGGGCTGGTGTCCATGACACACGCCTTCGGCGACCTGCCGGCACTCGGCGCCGACTTCCGCCGCCACGGCAGCAACACCAGCCAGCTCACCAGCGTCGAGGAAGACTACGACCGCTGGTCCGGGATCCCGCGCATGAGCGCCGTTCCGGTGCGGGTATCGCGCCTGGGCTGATCCTGCACGGGCGTACCGGGTACCCCCCGCCGCTCTTTCACACAGGCCACGTCGCACGTAAGTCGTAGACCGGGTTCACTCTGCACGTTCCAACTTGTCGAGCAATGCCAAGGCCCGCTTCGGGTCGCCGCGCGCGGCACGCGTCTCGAATCTGACTCGAGCGTCGTAGTTGGCGAGCGCCACCGTCGCGAGTTCATCGATAAGCTTGTTGACGCTGATCGAGTTGGCTCGCGCGAGCGCTTTCAGTCTCTCGTGCTTTTCTTCGGGCAATCGAATGGTCAGCGTGGACATGGAAACACCTCCAGACATTGTTCTGGCGTGAGCACCCGGAGCATGGGAAATTTCAATTCGCCGCGCGACAAGTCGCGCAGATTCCGCGTCACGATCGCATCGGCCTGTGCGGCGACGCCAAGTTCTATCAAGTGGTTATCGGCTTCATCGGGAAGATTCGGGCGCCACGCATAAAACACCTCGACCCAACGACATCGACTCAGAAAACCATCAAACAACTCAGACCTTTCCGAGGCGGAAAGAATCGAGTCCTCGAACAACTCCGCACGGCCCAAGACGTCTTCGTATTCCGCAAGCAGTGCAGGACCAAGCACCGCGCGGTAATTTCCGTCGATGCACCGGCGGAGCACCGCGCGGGCGCCACCACCGCCTCTCAGCAGCGCGGCGACCAGAATATTGGTGTCCAGCACGATGGTGGTCATGACTGAAATGATAGCGTATATGCTGTCAACTCATATGTGCAGAACAAAGCGGTGCAACACGACCCTGCGCCGCGGGCTGGTGTCCATGACCCACGCCTTCTGCGACCTGCCGGCACTCGGCGCCGACTTCCGCCGCCACGGCAGCAACACCAGCCAGCTCACCAGCGTCGAGGAAGACTACGACCGCTGGTCCGGGATCCCGCGCATGAGCGCCGTTCCGGTGCGGGTATCGCGCCTGGGCTGATCCGGCGCGGACGGTCCGCGCGTCCCCTTCCCACCCGACCCTCTTCCCGCGGCGCCACCGGGCCCGGGCCTTTCTGCGCGCCGGTGCCGGGATAAATGCCAACCCCTGTCGAGACTTTTTCTGAGATCGGTCACAATTCCGCCGACGCAGCCTTGGCACCGGACGGCCGGTTGACATTTCTTTGCATTCGGCCCGTCCCCGGAATCGATAGGGAGTCGTTCGATGACACGGAACGCACTGCGCTTTGCCTTGCTGATGGCCGCCGGCCTGCCGCCGGCCGCTCCCGCCCTGACGATCGAGTTCGACTACAGCTTCGACGGCGGCTTCTTCTCCGGCGCCAACCTTGCCCGGCGCACGACGCTGGAAGCGGCCGGCGGCTACGTCGGCGGCCTGATCGGCGACCGCCTGCTCGCGATCGAATCCGGAGGCGACAACGACTACACCATCCGCTTTCTGCGCCCGGACACCGGCACCACCCAGACATTCGGCTCCGCGAACATCGCCGCCGACACCCTGCGCGTCTACGTCGGCGGCCGGGCCGCCGGCGGCACGCTGCTCGGCGAAGGCGGGCCGGGCGACATCGCCCTGCTCACGGGCAGCGACCAGTACATGCTCGACGCCGCGACGCGCGGCCAGGCGGCGAGCATCGCGGAGATGTTCGGGCCCGCGGCGACGGATTTCGCGCCCTGGGGCGGCGCCATCTCCTTCAACAGCGCCGCGAACTGGTACTTCGATCCGGATCCGGTGTCCCTGGAAGGATTCACCGGCAACGATTTCTTCTCCGCCGCGGTGCACGAACTCGCGCACGTGCTCGGCTTCGCCACGTCGGACTCCTGGAACCGGCTGGTCGTGGGCAACGTCTTCACGGGGCCGGCGGCGGTGGCGGCCAACGGCGGCGCTCCGGTACCGCTGACGACGGACCAGTCGCACTGGGCGAACGGAACCCAGGGCCTGACCCTCGGCACCCTGGTCGCGCAGGAGGCGGCCCTGGATCCGAGCCTCGCCACCGGCACCCGCAAGTACCTCACCGGACTGGACGCCGCGGCGCTGGTGGACGCCGGCTGGGAAATCGCGCTCGCGCCACAGGCCGTCCCCGTTCCGGCCGGGATCCCCTGGCTGCTCGCCGCGACGGTGGCGCTCCTCACTCGGCGCCGCATCGCGCACCGGAACGGCCCGATCCCTGCGCGGTCGCGTTGACGCGCGTCAATCGACGCCGCGCGTGCTGCTGCTAGCGTTCGATCCTGGCGGGTCGCCACCGGGAGACGGACGATGTTGACGTACGAAGACTGCCTGGCCCTCTCCGGGCTCACCGAGGAGGAGATCGAAGCGATCTCCGAGCACGAGCACATCCCTGAGATCATCGCGCTGGAGTACGGCCACTACCTGGTCGAAATGCCGGACGGCACCCGCCGCATCCGCCGCATCATCCTCGACGACATCGACGCCGCCAGCAACAGCGGGCACGCCGAGCGCGCGACGCACCTGCGCGCGGTCCTGAAGCATTTCATCGCCACGCACCCGCAGCACCGGGTGCAGCCTTTCGGCTGAAGCCGGCGCGCGTCACGGCGGGCAGAGCTCGGCGCTGGTGCGGGGATAGGGATTCAGGGCGTCCAGCGGCGGCTCCCAGCCGCGGCGGGCGGCCTTCCAGTCGGCCAGCGGCAGGACGAACGGCAGGTTGCCGTTCGGCCGGAACCACGAATCCACGGCCCAGAGTTCTCCGCTTGCCTGATCCTGCACCACCGCCGTCCAGTGCACCTGGTTGAAGTCGTACCAGTCGCGCACGCGCGGCCTGGCCACCGTCCAGCCGGGCAGATGGCCGAGCTCGGCGAGGATGCCGAGATAAGTGGCGGTATTGCTCGAACTGTCGACGCAGTCGAGCCGCCCCTGGACGCCATACTCGCGATCGTTCACGGCCAGATCGTTGCCGAGCAGGGGCTGGTACTTCTGCGCCAGCACCTGCATCTGCCACACCGCGATGCGGATCCGTTGCAGGCGATCGCGCACCCCGGCGCGCGGGCACACCGCAAGCTGGCCGGCGACATGGGCGATGTCCGCGGCAGTGAATGTCAGGCGCTGGCGCCGGGCGCAGGAGGCATTGAAGCAGAGCCGCAGGGTCACCGAGCCATCGGCATGGAGCCGGTACTCCGGCGGCAGGGGGCGCGAGACCGGGCCGGCGCCGTCATAGGCAAGCGCACCCGGCAATGCCAGCACCCAGCAGAGCGCCGCCACGCCCAGTCGGCGGGTTCGGTTGCCGTACATCAAGCGCTCCGGGGTGGCGCCGCGCGGGGCTTTCCCTTCCCCGAGCGGCGCCGGTACAGGGCGGCGGTCAGTCGACCGGGACGATCTCCACGCGCCGGTTCTTCGCCCGGCCCTCGGCCGTGGCATTGGTCGCGATCGGCTGGCTCTCGCCGTGGTAGCCGGTGACCAGTTGCGCGGCCGGCACGCCACGCCGGACCAGCTCGTCGCGCACGGTGTTCACCCGGCGCTTGGAAAGATCCTGGTTGTAGGCATCGCTGCCGTTGCTGTCGGTATGGCCGGAGATGTCGAACTTCGTGCCGGGGAACTGCTTGATCACCGAGGCGGCGTGGTCCAGCGTCGGCGCGCCCTCGGGCTTGAGCGTGTGCCTGTCGTGATCGAAGAACACGCCTTCGAGCGTGATCTTCGCCGGCCTGGCGGCCGGCGCCTCGGCCGGCGCGGGCGCGGGCGCAACCGGTGCCTCGGCCGGCGCGGCCTGGGCGGGCGGCGCCTCGTTCTTGCTGACCGTCGAGCAGCCGGAGGCCGCCAGGGCGAGCGCGGCGGCGAGGATCCAGATCGTCCCGTTGTTGTTCACTGATTGTCCGTCCTTTGTCCTGAGGGCGCGCGCGATCCTGCCGCAGCACCACCGGCGCGGCAACCCCGTGGAACCCGGTTCGTGAAGATCGAGAAAAATCGGTGGCATCGGGGCGCTTGCCGGACGCGGCGGCCGCGCGTAGGGTAAGGAGTTGTCCAGCCGATCGGCGGATCGGATGGATCCGTCCAAACAACGAGGCTGGGTCGAACGATCCATCCGTAAAACACGAGGAGGGGGCGATGTACAAGAAGCTGTCACTGGCGGCGATGTTCGCCGCGGCGATGTTCGTCACCGGCTGCGCGAACGACAAGGAGCCTGCCACCAAGGTGCTCGCGGACGCGGAAGCGGCGTACGCGGCCATCCACGACGAAGCTGCCAAGTACGTACCGAGCAACATCTACGGCGCCGAGTCGGTCCTCAAGGAACTCAAGGACGCGATGACCCGGGGCGATTACAAGTCCGTCATCGAGAAGGGCCCGATGGCGATGAACACGATCGCCGCGCTGAAGGCCGCCGCCACCAAGCGCAAGGCCGACATGGAAGCCCAGGCCGCCGCCGCGCTGGAAAACGCCAGGAAGGATTGGGAAGTGCTCAGCACCGACGTGCCGAAGTGGATCGACGCGATCCAGACCCGCGTCTCGAACGTCGTGAAGTCCAAGCTCATGCCGCCGGGCGTCACGAAGGAGGAGTTCGAGGGCGTGAAGGCCGGCCTGGAAACGATGAAGACCACCTGGGCCGAGGCCAGCGCGGCCTTCGAAGCCAACCCGGTCGAGGCCGCCACCAAGGGACGCGCCGTCATCGACAAGGGCAACGAGCTGATGGGCATCCTGGAGAAGCCCGCCGCCACACCCGCCAAGAAGTAACCGCGCACGGGGGCGGCCGCGCTTGCGGCCGCCCCGCACATCTCGTTCCAATCGCACCGAGCGTGCGATGTCACCAATTCGACGCGCACGCCCGTAGAATCGTTTTTCAAGCGGCAAAAAAAAGCCCCGCTTACGCGGGGCCCTCGTTGCAGACGAAGAGAACCGTCAGGCGACGCGGCGGCGAAGCGCAAGCCCGCCCAGTGCCGACGCCATCAGCCACACGGCCGCAGGCAACGGCACCGGCGCGAGCAGCGCGCGGATCTCGCCGCCCGGGAACGCACTCGTGTGGATGTTCAGGTAGGCCTTGTTGGCGTCCAGGCCGAGGATCAGGCGGGCCGAAGCAAGCGCGGCGGTTCCGCCGCTGGTCGCCAGGAAGCCGGTGGTCGGCGTGGTGTTGAAGGTGTTCGGATCGGTGAGGTCGAACGTCTCGTCGAAGCTGCCGGACGTGACGCCCAGCGGGAATGGGAAGGACGGCACTTCAGTCGCCACGCCGGCATTGCCGGTGCCGGGGTTGGTGGTGCAGCAGTGGATATGCGAGGCCGTGGTATTGCCGGTCAGGCCGCTGAAGTTGAATTCGACCCGCATGGTCTCCAGGTCGAGGTCGATGGTGACCCTGGCGAAGCCGGTGCCGCTGGAAAGCGTGCCGACCTCGTCCCTCAACTGGCCTTGGTAGATCTGGGTGTGGGCCGCCGCGGGCAGGGTCGCGGCAGCAAGTACTGTCCCAAGAATCAGTGCTTTGAGCTTCATGTCAGGTTCCCCTCGATGACGGTTTTGGTTCGGCGGCGCGGCCGGCACGGGCGTTGGGTGGGCCGCCAGATCCGCGGTCCGGAACGGCGGTCATCCCATGCGTTAATTCCCGCCGCGCAGGATTCGGTTCAAGGGGGTGCTGCAAGTCGGGAGCCCCTCCCGTGTGTCCGGGTCTGCGCCCGCGCGGCCTGGGCTGATGACCTCCAGCGACGGGCGGCAGCGCAGGCCCCCGGGATGGGATAGGGCGGCCGAACGTCCGGCGGTTGCACGCATTCGGCAATCAATGGAGGATCCGTCGTTTTCCGCCGCGCCTGCCGCGGCCCCAGACGGAGCCGGACCATGGACCTGCGTTTCACCGACGAAGAACTCGCCTTCCGCGCCGAGGTGCGGGAGTTCATCCGCGGCGCGCTGCCGCCGGACATCCGCCGCAAGTGCGAGTACGGCCAGCGCCTGGCGCGCGAGGACATCCGGCGCTGGCAGCGCATCCTCTACGACAAGGGCTGGGCGACGCCGGCCTGGGCGCCGGAATGGGGCGGCACGGGCTGGAGCGCGGCGCAGCAGTACATCTTCAAGGAGGAGCTGTACCTGGCCCCGGCGCCCGAGCCGCTGTCGTACAACGTCAACATGCTCGGGCCCACGCTGATCGCGTTCGGCACCCAGGAGCAGAAGCAGCACTTCCTGCCGCGCATGGCCTCGCTGGAATACTGGTTCTGCCAGGGCTTCTCCGAGCCCGGCGCCGGCTCCGATCTCGCCGCGCTGCGCACCCAGGCGGTGCGCGAGGGTGACCACTACGTCGTCAACGGCCAGAAGCTCTGGACCTCCGGCGGGCACCGGGCCGACTGGTGCTTCCTGCTGGTGCGTACCGACGCATCCGCCAAGAAGCAGCAGGGCATCACCTACCTGCTGATGGACATGAAGACGCCGGGCATCACGGTCAAGCCGATCATCACCATCGACGGCGACCACGAGACCAACGAGATGTTCCTGGACAACGTGCGCATTCCGGTGGCGAACCGCGTCGGCGAGGAGAACCGCGGCTGGGACTGCGCCAAGTTCCTGCTCAGCAATGAGCGCAGCGGCATCGCGCGCGTGGGCATGTCGAAGATGCGGGTGCGGCGCGCGCGGGAACTGGCGCAGCGCATCACCTGCGGCGGCCGGCCGCTCGCCGAAGACCCGCACCTGCGCGAGCGCATGGCGCTGATCGAGGCGGAATTGAAGGCGCTGGAGATCACGCAGATGCGCGTCATCGCCGAGAGCGCGCGCGCGGCGTCCGGCAAGCCGGATCCGAAGTCGTCGATCCTCAAGCTCAAGGGCGCGGAGCTGCAGCAGGCCTCCACCGATCTGCTGGTGGAGGTGGCGGGCTACGCGGCGATGGAGTTCGACGCCGACTTCCTGCGCGGCGATCGGGCAGCCGGCGAGGACGACTGGGCGCTGACGCTGGCGCCGAACCACTACTGGTACCGGCACGTGTCGATCGCCGGCGGGTCGAGCGAGATACAGCGCAACATCCTCGCCAAGTCGACGCTGGGACTGTGAGGGGCACGCGATGGATTTCGATCTGACCCAGGACCAGATGCTGTTGCAGACCGCGGTCGAGCGCCTGCTCGGTGACGAGTACGGCTTCGAGCAGCGCAAGCGCCACATGGCCGAAGACGGCGGCTGGAGCCGGGCCATGTGGGCTCACTACGCGGAGATGGGGTTGCTCGGGCTGCCGTTCGCGGAAGCCGACGGCGGCCTGGGCGGCGGACCGGTGGAAACCATGATCGTCATGGAGGCGTTCGGCCGGCACCTGGTGCTGGAGCCGTACTTCGCCACCGTGATCCTCGCCGGCGGCTGCCTGCGGATTGGCGCGTCCGCCGAACAGCGTTCGGCGATGGTGCCGAAGATCGCGGACGGTTCGCGGCTGCTGGCCTTCGCGCACGTGGAGGCCGGCGCGCGCTTCGATCTCGCCGATGTCGCCACGCGCGCGCGCCGCGACGGCGGCGACTGGGTGCTGGACGGCGCCAAGCAGTACGTGCTGCACGGGGACTGTGCGGATCAGTTGATCGTCTCGGCGCGGGTGTCCGGCGGGCAACGGGATCGGGACGGGCTCGCGCTGTTCCTGGTCGATGCCGGCGCCCCGGGCGTTTCGCGGCGCGGCTACCGCACCCAGGATCGGCTGCGCGCCGCGGACGTGACGTTCTCGGGCGTGCGGGTGCCGGCGGCGGCACTGATCGGCGCGGCCGGTGCGGCGCTGCCGGTGATCGAGCGCGTCGTGGACATCGCGATCGCGGCGCTTACCGCCGAGCAGGTCGGCGCAATGGCGCGCGTGCACGAGATCACCGTCGACTACCTCAAGGTGCGCAAGCAGTTCGGCGTGCTCATCGGTTCGTTCCAGGCGCTGCAGCACCGCGCGGTGGACATGCTGGTCTGCGTCGAGCAGGCGCGCAGCATGGCCATGTTCGCGACCATGATGAGCACGGAGGCGGACGCCCTCGAACGCAGCCGGGCGATGTCGGCGGCCAAGGCCCAGATCGGCCGGGCGGCGAAGTTCGTCGGCGAGCAGGCGATCCAGCTTCACGGCGGCATCGGCATGACGGACGAGTGCAGCGCCGGCCATTACTACCGGCGCCTGACCGTCGCCGAGTTCCTGTTCGGCGACAGCGCCCACCACCTCGCCGCGCTCGCCCGCGCCGGCGGCCTCCCCTGACTTATCCCCGTGCCTGGCACCGGATTTTTTTTCCGGTGCCAGGCACGGGGATGACTTGTGGATAACATCGAGACCCTGGATTGATGAGCGACCTGGATGACGCACGGCGGATCCGCGATGCGGCCCGCGCGCAAGAGGAATTCCCGGGAATTTCCCCGGTGCCTGGCACCGGGGTCAGTGCGTGGACGCCGATGGCGGGGGGGCGGCTGGCCTGGCGGGTGTTCGGCGCGGGGACGCCGCTGGTGCTGCTGCACGGATCCGGGGGATCCTGGCGCCATTTCATCCGCAATATCCCGGTGCTGGCTCGCACGCACCGCGTGCTGGTGCCGGATCTTCCGGGGTTCGGCGATTCGGATCTGCCGGTGCTGCCGACGTCGACGGACGCGCTGGCCGAATGCGT
This sequence comes from Gammaproteobacteria bacterium, assembly GCA_050183625.1. Taxonomy (GTDB): domain Bacteria; phylum Pseudomonadota; class Gammaproteobacteria; order JADZEE01; family JADZEE01; genus JBFXBD01. The sequence goes on along the minus strand of JBFXBD010000010.1, from coordinate 91,217 downwards.
CGACGCCGGGTTGCGCTCGCTCGTCGCCGGCGACGAGCCGCTCGACGTGGTCGGATTTTCGTTCGGGTCGGCCTTCGCATCTCGTCTCACGCGCAGAAATCTGGCGCGGGTGCGCCACGTGGTGTTCATCGGCAGCCGCTTCGCCGATGCCCGGACCGAAGGCGAACTGGAACTGCGCCGCTGGCGCAACCTGGATGACCCCTTGCAGCGCGAGGCGGCGCTGCGCCACAACCTGGGGACAGTGATGATCGCCGATCCCGCGGCGATCGACGCGCAGGCACTCGACATCTACGCCGGCGACCTGCTGCGCAGCCGGCTGGACGCGCGGCCGTTCTTCGACTATCGGGTGAATGTCGAGGTCGCGCGCGGATTGGACGTACCGGCGCTGGTGATCTTCGGCGAACGCGATGCCTACCTGTACCCGGACGCCGCCCGGCAGGCCGATGGCGTGCGCGAGTACCTGCCGCAGTCGCGGTTCGAACTGATCCCCGGCGCCGGCCACTGGCTCATGTACGAGGCGGCGGAGCGCTGCAACGCACTGCTGGCCGATTTTCTCGCCGGCTGATGCGACATTCCGCCGGACGCAGGACGTGACCGGGCGATGATCGCGGAACCCCAGCCCCGGATAGCCGCCACCGGCTTCGGCTTCATCGAAAGCCCGCGCTGGCACGACGGCCGCCTGTTCGCCTCCGACATCGCCCTGCGGCAGGTGATCGCCATCGACTTCAGCGGCGGCGCGCCGCGCGTGGAGGTGGTGGCCCGTCTCGACGACCAGCCCTCCGGCCTGGGCTGGATGCCGGACGGCTCGATGCTGGTGGTGGCGATGCGCACCCGCCGCCTGCTGCGCGTGCGCGGCGGGGAGGTCTCGGTGCACGCGGATTTCTCCGGCGCCGTCACCGCCGACATCAACGACATGGTGGTCGACGCCGACGGCCGCGCCTACGTGACCAATTTCGGCTACGAAGCGGACGCCGGCGAGGCCGCGCCTACCGCCACCGGAATCCTGATCGTCGAGCCCGATGGTCGCTTCCGGATGACGCCGGCCGAGCTGTACCGACCGAACGGCTGCGTCATCACGCCGGACGGACGCACCTTCATCGTCGCCGAGACCCGGCTGCACCGGCTCACAGCCTACGCGCGCGCGGCCGACGGGGAGCTTTCCGATCGGCGCGCGTTCGCGGTGACGCCGAGCCCGTCCTGGGCCGATGGCATCTGCCTGGATGCCGAAGGCGCGGTCTGGATAGGCGACCCCAAGGGCCGCCAGATCACGCGCGTGCGCGCCGGCGGCGAGATCACGCACCGCATCCCGCTGGCGCCGCGCCAGGGCATCGCCTGCGCGCTGGGCGGGCCGGCGCGGCGCACGCTGTATTACTCCAGCGTGGTCATCAAGCCCTGGGACGTGCTCGCCCGGGAACGCGACTGCCGCATCGAGGCGGTCGAAGTCGACGTGCCGGGCGCGGGCTGGCCGTGACGCCGGGTCAGGCCGAGATCTTCGCCCAGGCGTTGTTCAGCACCGTGACCTTGCGCTCGGGGACGCTGGTCCGGAACGAATACGTTTCCCCGTCGCGCCAGACCTCGGTGCGCAGCGTCTCGCCCGGATAAACCGGCGCGGAGAAGCGCACGCCGATGCCGCGGAAGCGGTCCGGATCGTAGTTCCCATAGCGCCCGAGCAGGCCGAAGCCGACCACGCCGAAGGTACACAGCCCGTGCAGGATCGGGACACGGAAGCCGGCCTTGGTCGCGGCTTCCGGATCGGCGTGCAGGATGTTGTAGTCGCCGCTCAGCCGGTACAGCAGCGCCGACTGCGTCGAGGTGCGGGACTCGAACACGTCGTCCGGCGCGCGATCCGGGATCGCGTGCGGCGTGCGCGTCGAAGTGGCCGGGCCACCGAAGCCACCGTCGGCGCGTGCGAACGTGGCCGCGGTGTTGCGGCACAGGAGATCGCCGCTGGCGGCGTCGTGATACGCGCGCTCAATGGCGATGATCGCGCCTTTCTCCCTGCCCTTGTCGACCACCTCCAGCAGGCGGGTCTTCGCGACCACCCGCGCCGCCGCGGGCAGGGGCTTGACGATCTCCACGCTCTGCTCGCCGTGCAGCACCATGGAATAGTCCACGCCGATGTCCGGATGCCTGACCCAGGGCCCGAGCCAGCACAGCACCACGGACAGGGTCGGCAGCGCGCGCAGGTCGCGTTCGTAGGTGAAGCGCAGGTGCCCGGGGTTGGTCGGCTCCATGCCCACGCCCAGGCCGAGCGCGTAGAGGATCGAGTCCTTCTCGGTGTAGGTCTGCTCGACGTCCTGGAATTTCCAGTTCCTGAGGTTCTCGTAGTTCATCTTCGATGTGAGCCCGTCGATGGTTCGTTCGCGCGTTCGATCATCGCACGCAGCGGGCGGCGATGTCAGGCTCGCTCAGCCCGGTCCGTCTGGCGTGCCATACATCCCTTCGAGCGGCAGGGCGATGAACACGCCTTCGGACTCCACGGTCACTTCGCCCGCGACCGAGAGTTCGGCCGCGACCAGCGTCTTGCGGCCCTCGATGCGGACGATGCGGCCGACGCCGCGCACTTCGACGCCGATGGGTGTCGGGCGCCGGTAGCGCAGGGTCAGGGTGCCCGTCATCGACGATCGCCCGGTACCGCCGGCGGCGAATCCGAGCACGATGTCGCACATGGCGGCCAGCCAGCCGCCGTGCACCAGCCCGCGGATCCCTTCGTAGGCGAGGCCGAAGACGGCCTCGGCGACGACGATCCCGTCCTCGCGCCGCATGGTCACCGGCGGCGCCATCGGACTGGCCTGGCCAAGGATCGGATGGGACTCGTGGACGATACTGTCCAGGAAATCGCCGCGGTTGGGGCGCGGCTTGGCGTCGTAACGGCTCGGGTGCACGCGCGCTTCCCAGCGCCGCGCCCACCCCTCGATCGTCGCGGCGGCCTCGAACAACTCGCGATCCTCGATCTCGCCCGCGAGCAGCGCGGGCAGCATGCGCTGGATAGCCCGCGAGAGCGCCCGCCGCCCTTCGATCTGGGCCTCGGAGGTGAATCCCCACTTGTCTTCCACGTCCGCGGAAGGCCTGTCGTCATCGTTCGTCGTCATAAGCGCGGCATTATCGCGCATCCACCGCCACTTCTGCCGGGTGCGTGGCCGGAGCGCAGCGCTGCGGATGGATTGCACCGGCTTCGGTCGGGTACTGCCTGCGCGTGGTGCGGTTATGCAATCGCGCAGGACCGGGACACGTCATTGAAACAAGTTGTTGCGTGCTCGATCACCAACTGGAAATGGCGTCGGGAATGTTTGATTGTGCGTTGCACAATCCGCCGATGGCATCTACCCTCTCCACCGTGAACGGCCAGGATTTCAGCGCCCGCCCGGCCGCCGGTGCCGCGTAATCCGCGCGCTGCGCCGCACCGGCGCAGGCGCAACGAAGGGCGCAACGCGGGAGCGCAAACATGGCTATGATGGCCACCCGAGTCACCCGCCCGCCTTCGGCCTGGCCCGGCGAGGCAGGCCGATGGAATGCTTCATGCTTTGGATCCGTCCGCGACTGCGGGCTCGACGGCCCGGCGCCGGCACGCGGCCTTGACGCCGCCGGCGGCCGTTACGTACCGTCGACTGCTTTGAACCGAACTGGGAACCCGCGCCGATGACCTACTGCGTTGCCGCCTGCATGGATGCCGGGCTCGTCTTCTGCTCCGATTCGCGCACCAATGCGGGGGTCGATCACGTCAGCACCTACAGCAAGATGCACCGCTTCGGCTTCGACGGCGACCGCCAGTTCGTGGTCCTGACCTCCGGCAATCTGGCCACCACCCAGTCGGTGGTGGCCCAGTTGCGCCGCGACATCAACGACAACTCCCAGCGCAGCCTGCGCACCGTTCCGGACGTGAATTCGGCGGCGGACTACCTCGGCGACGTCAACATCGCGCAGCAGAACCGCCACGGCGGCGGGGTGGCCTTCAGCGCCAGCTTCATCATCGGCGGGCAGGTCCGCGGCGGCATTCCGGAGTTGTACCTGGTCTACCCGGAGGGCAACCACATCAGTTCCAGCGCCGATACCAGCTACCTGCAGATCGGCGAGAGCAAGTATGGCAAGCCGATCTGCGACCGCATCCTGGAACCGCAGACCACGCTCGAAACAGCGGCCCTGTGCCTGCTGGTTTCGATGGACTCGACGATGAAGAGCAATCTCACCGTCGGCCCGCCGATCGAAGTGCTGATCTACCGCCGCGACACCCTGGTCCTGCAGGAATACCACCGCTTCGGCGAAGACAGCGAATACCTGCGCACCCTGAAGCGGTCCTGGGACGGCGAGGTCAAGGCGGCGTTCCACCGCCTGCCGCCGCTGGCGTGGTCGTTCTCCTGGGACAACAAGGCCACCGGCAACGGCCAGGGTGGCACCGTCTGATTCGGACCGGACGGCCGCGCCCTGCTCAGGCGCCCTGGGGCAGGAACCAGGTGTCCGCGATCCGGTCGTGGATCGCGGCGAATCCCAGCTGCAGATCGTCGATGAACTCGTGCAGCCCGTGCCGTACGAGCGCCGACACGTCCGCCCCCGTGGCGAGCTGCGAGACGGCCGCGAGGCTGGCACCGGCGCCATCGTGCCGCGGGAGCTGGGCGAGGCACACGCCGATCTGGCCCAGGCAGTGGGCAACCGCGCGCGGGAACTTCATATCCTGGAGCAGGAAGGCGATCACGTCCTCGGCATTCACGCGGTCGTGCACATGCTGGCGATACATCTGCAGCGCACTGAGCGAGCGCAGCACGCTCATCCAGAGCACGTTCGTATAGGCCCCCTGCTGCTCGCGGGTCAACTCGGTGTCTTCGCGAGTGAGCAGGCGCGCCGAGCCGACGTCAAGGATGCGCGTGGCCATGTCGGCGCGCTCCAGGTAGCGGCCCAGGCGCACAAAGGTCGCCGGCGCCTCGTGGCTCATGCCGCCGGAGAGCATGCCGGTGAACCCCTGGCACTCGGCGATGATGCGCTGAAGGATCGGGTGGCGCTGGCTGTAACTCGCCGCGCCGCCGGCGCTGTCGCGCAGGGCGAGAAAGCCGGTATTGATCCGCTCCCAGGCCTCGGTGGGCAGGATCTCGCGCGTGGTACGCGCGTTCTCGCGCGCAGCATTCAGCGAACTGAGCACCGAGCCGGGATTGGACTGATCCCAGAGCATGAACCGCACGACGGTCCGCTCGTCAGGCTCGGCGCCGGCTTCGTCGAATGCCGGTCCGGAGCCGGTGATGTCGATCAGCGTGCGCCATCCCAGGCGAACGTCGCGCGGCAGGTCCAGGAGCAGCGTGGCCATCACCTGCACCAGCCGCGCGGTGCTTTCGGCCCGCTCGACGTAGCGGCCGAGCCAGTAGATGCGTTGTGCGACGCGCGAGAGCATGGTCAGTTTCCGCCTGCCACGATCCAGGTGTCCTTGCTGCCGCCGCCCTGGGAGGAGTTGACCACGAACGATCCTTTCACGAGCGCGACCCGGGTCAGGCCGCCCGCGGTCACGTACTGGCTCCGGCCGTGCAGGATGAACGGCCGCAGGTCCAGGTGGCGGGGTTCGATGCCGCCGTCGCAGATGGTCGGCGCGGTGGACAGTGAGATCAGCGGCTGGGCCATGTAGTTGCGCGGATCGGCCTTGATGCGCCCGGCGAACTCCTCGCGCTCGCGCGCAGAAGCCGCCGGGCCCACGAGCATGCCGTAGCCGCCCGATTCGTTCGCCGGCTTGACCACGAGCTTGTCGAGGTTGGCGAGCACGTGATTGCGGCTCGCCGGCTCCATGCACAGGTAGCTCTCCACGTTCGGCAGGATCGGTTCCTCGCTCAGGTAGTAGCGGATCATGGCCGGCACGTAGGTGTAGACCACCTTGTCGTCGGCAACGCCGGCCCCGGGTGCATTCGCCAGCGCCACCGTGCCGCGGCGCCACGCGCGGATGAGACCGGGGACGCCGAGCATCGAGTCGCGGTTGAACACTTCCGGGTCCAGGAACATGTCGTCGATGCGGCGGTAGATGACGTCCACGCGCGCCAGGCCGTCGATCGTGCGCATGTAGACCACGTCATCGTCGCCGACCACCAGGTCGGGGCCCTCGACCAGTTCGGCGCCCATCTCGCGGGCGAGGAAGGAGTGCTCGAAATAGGCCGAGTTGTAGATGCCCGGCGTGAGAACCACGACTTCCGGCTGGTCCACCGGCCGTGGCGACAGCGAAATCAGCGTGTCGAGCAACTGCGCGGTGTAGTCGTCCACGTGCCGGATCGACTGGCCGCCGAACATCTCCGGCAGCACCAGCTTGGTGATCCGGCGATTCTCCAGCATGTACGACACGCCGGACGGAACGCGCAGGTTGTCCTCCAGGACGTAGAACCGGCCGTCCGCGTCGCGGATGAGATCGGTGCCGCAGATATGGGCCCAGACGCCGTGCGCGGGCCTCATGCCCAGGCACTGGGGGCGGAAATTGCGCGACTCCAGGATGAGGTCGGCCGGCACCACGCCGTCGGCGAGGATGCGCTGCTCGTTGTAGACGTCGTCGATGAAGCAGTTCAGGGCGCGCAGGCGCTGCTTGAGCCCGGCCGCGATTGGATCCCACTCGCGGGCATCGATGATGCGCGGGATGATGTCGCAGGGCCACTCGCGGTCGATGTTGCCCGCCTCGGAGTAGACCGTGAAGGTGATCCCCATGCTTTTGATGAGCAGCGACGCGGCCGCCTGCCGCTCGATCAGCTCGCGCTGCGAGAGCGACTCCAGGTGACGCACGAGCGCGAGTGCCGCGGGCCGCGGTTGCCCGGGCGCGCGCATCAGTTCGTCGTACCAGCGGCCGGGATCGTAGTTGTTCCAGTCCAGTGCCATATGTTGGTGCGCAGTTCCGATCAGGCGCGTGCGATCGCCCGCTTTTGGTGCGGCATCGTCACGAGCGCGAGCGACTTGACACGCTTTGCCGCCGTGTCATTGTTCATCCCGATATCCCTTCCATGACGCACGAAAGCACGGGAAACATGACGATTCGAGTCGCGATCAACCACAGGACGGAGTACTGCTTCGACAGGACCGTGCGGGCGGCGCCGCACGTCGTGCGGCTGCGTCCGGCCCCTCACTGCCGTACGCCGGTGAAATCGTACTCGCTCAAAGTCGAGCCCGGCAAACACTTCATCAACTGGCAGCAGGACCCGTTCGGCAACTTTCTCGCGCGCCTGGTGTTTCCCGAGCCGATGCGCTCGATTTCCTTCGAGGTCGATCTGATCGCGGAAATGACCGTGATCAACCCGTTCGACTTCTTCGTCGAGGACTATGCGGAACATTTCCCCTTTTCCTATGCGCCTTCTCTGGTGCGTGATCTGGGCATCTATCTCGAGCGCCGCGAGGACGGCCCGCGCCTGCGCGCGCTTCTCGATCGCGTCGGCCGCGGGCGCCGCACCTCGATCGATTTCCTGGTCGAGGTGAACCGGCTGCTGCAGCAGGAGATCGGCTACGTGATCCGCATGCAGCCCGGGGTGCAGACCTGCGAGGCGACGCTCGAGACGCGCCGCGGTTCATGCCGCGACAGCGCGTGGCTGCTGGTGCAAGTCCTGCGCCACCTCGGCATCGCCGCGCGTTTCGCCTCCGGCTACCTGGTGCAGATGTCGGCGGACGTGCCCGGCCTGGATGGCCCGGCCGGCCCCACGCAGGACTTCACCGACCTGCACGCCTGGGCCGAGGCCTACCTGCCGGGCGCCGGCTGGGTCGGCCTGGATCCGACTTCGGGCCTGCTCGCCGGCGAAGGCCACATCCCGCTCGCCTGTACCCCGGATCCCGAAAGCGCGGCGCCGCTCGCCGGCGCCACGGATGTCTGCGAGGTCGAGTTCCGCTACCACAACCGCGTCGAACGGGTGCACGAGGATCCACGCGTGACGCGGCCGTACACCGAGACCCAATGGCAGTCGATCCTGTCCCTGGGCGATCGGGTCGACGCGGATCTCATCGCCGGCGACGTGCGCCTGAGCCAGGGCGGCGAGCCGACCTTCGTCTCGATCGACGACATGCAGTCCGCGCAGTGGAACACCGCCGCGCTCGGCGACCACAAGCGCGCCGTGGCCGGCGTGCTGCTCGACCGGCTGCAGCGGGCCTTCGCGCCGGGCGCCGTGCTGCACACCGGGCAGGGCAAGTGGTACCCGGGCGAACCGCTGCCACGCTGGGCGCTTTCGGCGTTCTGGCGCACCGACGCCACGCCCGTGTGGAGCGATCTCGGCCTGCTCGCTCCCGATCCGAAGGCAGCGCACCGCGACGAGCAGGACGCCCTGCGCCTGGGCCGGGCGCTGTGCGCGGCGCTCGGCCTGGACCCGGCGCACCTGGTACCGGCCTACGAGGATGCCTACTACTATCTCTGGCGCGAAGGCACGCTGCCGGCGAACGTCGATCCGCTCGCCAGCCACCTGGAGGATCCGCTCGAACGCGATCGCCTGCGCCGGCTGTTCGAACGCGGACTGGAGCGGGTGGCCGGCTACGCGCTTCCGCTTGCCGTGGACGAGCAGGCGGACGGTTCATTTGGTTGGCGTACCGACACCTGGACGTTCCGCCGCGGCCGCATGTACCTCGTTCCGGGCGATTCGCCGCTCGGCCTGCGCCTGCCGCTGGCCAGCCTGCCGGCGGTGGATCCGTCGGCCATCGAGCCGGCGTTCGAGGTCGACCCGTTCGCTCCGATGCAACCGATCGTGGCGCCGGGCGCGATTTCCGCGGCAACGGGCGCGATGGCGCGCGCGCCGGCGCCGCGGCCGAAGAGCGTCGCCACCGGCACCGTGCGCACCGCGCTTTGCCTGGAGGCCCGCGGCGGCGTCCTGCACGTGTTCCTGCCGCCCTGCACCCGGCTGTCGCATTGGCTGACGCTGCTGTCCGCGATTGAATCCGCAGCCGGTTCGCTCGGCATGCCCATCCTGCTCGAAGGCTACGAGCCGCCCGAGGATGCGCGCCTGAAGCGGCTGCAGGTGACGCCGGATCCCGGGGTCATCGAGGTGAACGTCCACCCGGCCCGCTCATGGCGCGAACTGGTCGAGCTGACCGAACGGCTGTACGCGGAGGCCCGGCTGGCGCGCCTGACGACCGAGAAATTCATGCTCGACGGGCGCCACACCGGCACCGGCGGCGGCAACCACGTCACGCTCGGCGGCGCGACGCCGGCCGACAGCCCCTTCCTGCGCCGGCCCGACCTGCTGCGCAGCCTGATCGTCTACTGGCAGAACCACCCGAGCCTGTCGTACCTGTTCTCGGGCCTGTTCATCGGCCCGACCAGCCAGGCACCGCGGGTGGACGAGGCGCGCGACGACAACCTCTACGAGCTCGAGATCGCGCTGCGGCAGATCCCGGATGGCGAGGTCGCCCAGCCCTGGCTAGCCGATCGCGTGCTGCGCCATCTGCTCGTGGATCTGACCGGCAACACCCACCGCGCGGAGTTCTGCATCGACAAGCTCTACTCCCCCGCCGGGCCCGCGGGCCGGCGCGGATTGCTCGAGTTCCGCAATTTCGAGATGCCGCCCCATCACCGCATGGCTGCGGTGCAGATGCTGCTGCTGCGCGCGCTGGTGGCGGCGTTCTGGCGCCAGCCCTTCCGCGGCCGGCCCGTGCGCTGGCACACCGAGTTGCACGATCGCTTCATGCTGCCTGCATTCCTGTGGCAGGACCTCAAGCACGTGCTCGCCGATCTGCGCCAGTGGGGCTACCCGCTGGAGCTGGACTGGTTCCGGATCTTCCTGGAGTTCCGCTGCCCGGTGTACGGGAGCATCGACGTCGACGGCGTGCACGCGGAACTGCGCGGCGCGCTGGAGCCCTGGCACGTGCTGGGCGAGGAGATCGGAACGCAGGGAACCGCGCGCTACGTGGATTCGTCGGTGGAGCGGCTGCAGATCCGCGCCGAGGGCGTCACCGGGCACCGCTACGCGATCACCTGCAACGGCCGGATGCTGCCGCTGCGTACGAGCGGCACGCGCGGCGAGTACGTCGCCGGGGTGAGGTTCAAGGCCTGGCAGCCGCCGTCCGGGCTGCACCCGAACATCCGCGTGCACTCCCCGCTGGTGTTCGACATCGTCGATCTGGCCAACGAACGGTCCGTGGGCGGTTGCACCTACCACGTCTCGCACCCGGGCGGGCGCAACTACGAGACCTTCCCGGTGAATGCGAACGAAGCCGAGGCGCGGCGGGTGGCGCGATTCTTCTCCCACGGCCACACGCCGGGGCGGCTGCAGTTCAGCCGCGCGGAGCCGAACCCGGATCAGCCCTGCACGCTCGACCTGCGCATGGCGCCCGACTACTGACCCGCGGACTGTCGCCGGTGGCGATTCAGACGCTCAGCGCGCCGGAACCGTAGGACATCGCCCGGAAGTAGCGGCTGTCGGTCTTGCCGCGCCAGAGCATGTCGCGCAGCGCCGTGCGCGCGCAATAGGTGCGGTCGAGCAACGTATCGTAGCTGTGCATCAGCCGGTGCACGTCGGACGGAGACACCGGCCGGCGCATCGCGCGCTCCCGCAGCAGTTGCCGCGCCAGCCCGTGCAGCCGCGCGTGCTCCTCTTCGATCGGGGCAATCGCACCGGCGACATCCATGCACGCAGCCGGCTCGCGGTAGAGCCAGCGGCCGAACGTGCACAGGCGATGCGCCTCGTCCGCGAGATCGTCGCTGGCGATCGCGGCCCCCCCGGTCAGCGACTGCACCACGCACTCCAGCCAGTCGCGGTGCTGGGGAAGCGAGCGCTGGATGGCGTCGGTAGCCATCTGGATCTCATTCGAATACCGGGTACCGCTTGCATGACCGTCGACGAGCATGTCCTGTCTCCGAGTTGCTGCTGGCCACGATTTGAACCGCGGCTCCATGAATCCCGAATGAACCGGGAAAAGCATGAAGCACGTGTTCCGCTCTGCAACGCGCGTACCGCTGCACTTTGGATGCGACATGAATCACGCTTGTGGCCCGCGGCCGCGAACTGCGTCGCAACCTGCGACGCCGCCCGGGGCTCGGCCGGGGGTGCATGCGCGACCCGGTGTCGCCGGGCGACGACCGATCGGTGCCTGCTGTGGGTGTATCGGCCGATCCGGCGCGGGCAGTAGCGTGCCGGCGGACGATGCCGCAGCGCAGCGCGGCACCGCCATGGAACGAATCGCGCGTACGGGGCGTCTAAACGGACAGGCGTGAACCCAGGGAGGCGGCATCTCCCGCCGCCGGTGGGCCGGCGGCGGACATGCCGGTGACGATGCTCGACCGCGATCCTGGACCCAACCTGATCGATTCCCTGACCGCATACGCGCAGCAACATCAGGCGCGTTTCTGGTCCGGCACCCTGCGCGACTGGCTCGAACAGGTCTTCCCGGCCGCGCCACGCAACCACGCGCGGCAAAGCCACCAGTACCTGTGGGACATGCTGCGCTGGCACGCACAGCGCGACGGCGGCGGCACTGCCTCGCCGACCGCGCTGTTCGAGGCCGACCTGTACGGGATCCAGGGCGCCCTGGAACGCATCGCGGACTATTTCAAGGCCGCCGCCGCCGGTGCCGACGTGGGCCGCAGGCTGCTGCTGCTGCTCGGGCCGCCTTCGGGGGGCAAGTCGTCGCTGGTCATCCTGCTCAAGCAGGGGCTGGAGGAATACAGCCGCACCGACGAGGGCGCGCTCTACGCGCTCGACGGCTGCCCGGTGAACGAGTCGCCGCTTCACCTGGTACCGAACGGGCTGCGTCCGCGCCTGCGCGAGCAGTACGGCGTGGAAGCCGGCGGCCAGCCCTGCCCCTGGTGCCGGACGCGGCTGGAGACCGAGTTCGACGGCGACTTCATGCGCATGCCCGTGCACCGCATGTTCATTTCCGAAGCCTCGCGCTCGGGCGTGGGAACCTATGCGCCGCACGATCCGAGCACGGCCGACATCGCCGACCTGGTCGGGTCGGTGAACCTCGCGCGCGTCGCGGAGATCGGCGACGAAGGCGACCCGCGCGCCTGGTCGTGGTCCGGCGCACTGTATTCGGCCAGCCGCGGCCTGCTGGAGATGATCGAGATCCTGAAGGTCAAGCGCGAGTTCCTGTACGTGCTTCTCACGCTCACGCAGGAGAAGAACGTGAAGGTATCGCGATTCCCGCTCGTATACCTCGACGAGACCATCGTCGCGCATACCAACCTGGCAGAGTTCCAGCGCTTCCTGCAGGAGAAGGAAAACGAGGCGCTGCTGGACCGCATGGTCATCGTCAAGGTGCCCTACGCGCTGTCGTTCCGCGACGAGGCCAGGATCTATGCCAAGCTCGTTCGCGGCGCCGCGACCTTCCGCGACGTGCACCTGGACCCGCATGCACTTGCCGTCGCGGCCGTGTTCGCGGTGCTCACGCGGTTGAAGAAGCCCGACCGCGAGGATGTCGATCTGTCCCGCAAGGCACGCATCTACGCCGGCGAGCAGGTCGAAGGCGTACAGACCGGCGAGGAGGAACGCCTGCGCACGGAGCGGCCCGACGAAGGGCTGACGGGCGCCAGCCCGCGTTTCGTCATCAACGCGCTCTCCGGGGCGATCACGCGCAGCGAGAGCGCGAGCCTGACCAGCATGGACGTGCTGCTCGCCCTGAAGGACGGCATCGAGACCGATGCACGCATGGACGCACAGCAGAAGAAGGCCTGGATGGATCACCTGGTCGTGGCGCGCAAGGACTTCTACAACCGCTGGGTGAAGGAGGACGTTCATCGCGCACTGTTCACCTCCTTCGCGGAGGAGGCGCAGCAACTGCTGGACAAGTACCTCGACGAGGTCGAGGCGGCGCTGGATCGGCGCCAGGTCAAGGATCCGATCACCGGCGAGGCGCGGCCGCCGGACGAGCGCTTCCTGCGATCGGTCGAGAGCCGGATCCGGATCTCGGACTCCGGCAAGGAGTCGTTCCGCCAGGAGGTGGTTCGCAAGGCGATGGTGGCGTTCAAGGCCGGGCAGAAGTTCAGCCTGGACAGCCACGGCCGGCTGCACGAGGCGATCGAGCAGTACCTGTTCGAGGAACGGCGCGACGTGCTGCGGCTGGTCACCTCGGCCGCGCGGCCGGACGAGGAGGCGCAGCGGCGGATCTCCGCCGTGCAGGACCGGCTCATCCAGCACTACGGCTACGACCAGCACAGCGCGCGCGAAGCACTCGCCTACGTGACCACGCTGATGTCGCAGGAGTGAGCCTGCGTGCGCCGGAGCCGACGATGACCGAGCGATCCTGGTACGGGCTGTTCTCGCGCGGGGCGCGCGACTGGCTGCGGCACAACGAAAAGGTGCGCGAGGCGGTGCGGGCGCAGCTTCCGGAAATCGTCGCGGGCGCCGACATCCTCGGCACGGACGGCAACCGCAAGGTCCAGGTGCCGGTGCGCCTGCTGGAACACTACCGCTTCCGGCTGGCCGACCCCGAGGTGGCGGTCGGCGCCGGCTCGGGCGATGCGGATCCGGGCGACGTGCTGCAGCCGGGCACGCCGGGCGGCACGAAAGACAGCGGCGGCGGCAATGACAGCGGCGAGGTCCAGTTCGTCGTCGAGCTGGCCATCGACGACATCGTCGACTGGCTCTGGCAGGCCCTCGAGCTGCCGGATCTGCAGGCGCGGGCCGGTCGGATCGAGGAAAGCGACTGGACTCGCGAGGGTTGGAACCGCCGCGGCGCGCGCTCCCGACTGGACCGGCGCCGCTCGCTGCGCGAGGCGGTCAAGCGTCGCCGCGCGCAACCGCGTGCGGCGGCCATCGTCGATGAGGACCTGCGCTACCGGCAGCTGCAGATGCGGCGCAAGCCGGCCGCCGAGGCGGCCGTGTTCTTCGTCATGGACGTCTCGGCGAGCATGGGCGAGCGGGACCGGCGCCTGGCGAAGACGTTCTTCTTCTGGGCGGTACAGGGGCTGCGGCGTCAGTATCGCCACGTGCACATGGTCTTCGTGGCGCACACCGAGAACGCCTGGGAGTTCGCGGAGCAGGAGTTCTTCCAGGTGCGCGGCACCGGAGGCACGGTTGCATCGAGCGCGTTTTCGCTGGTTCTGGACCAGATCGACGCCCGGTTCCCGCCGTCGGGCTGCAACGTGTACATGTTCTACGCCTCCGACGGCCACAACTTCCACGCCGATCGCGACGACGCCCGGCGCGCGCTGGCGCGGATCGGAGCGCTCGCCAACCGGATAGGCTACGTCGAGGTCGGTGGCACGCCCGGCGATCCCGCCTCCGAGATGGCGGTGCTGATCGAGTCCGTGCGCGCAACGGGCGTGTCCGCGTCGCACTACGCGCTGTACGACGAGTCCTCGATCTGGGAGGCCATCCGCGCCTTCTTCTCGTCGCAGGCCCGGGCAGCGGAGGCGATATCGTGATGCGTCCCGGACCGGCGACGTCCGTGCGCGGTGCGTCCGCGGCCGGGTTCGGCGGCGCCGGCGCGCGCGGCCGCGTGGAGCGTGCCGGGAGAACCGCGCCGGCCCATGACGGGGCAGGCCGATCGGTGCTGCGATGGACGCGGTCCTGAAGGACTACGCCCGCCGGCTGGAGGCCCTGGCACGGGAGCAGGGGCTGGATTTCCACCCGATCGACTTCGAGCAGGTCCCCGAGAGCGTCATGACCGAGGTCGCGGTCTACGGCTTGCCCGTGCGCATGCCGCACTGGTCGTTCGGCGTGCGCTATATCTACCAGTTCGTGCGCCAGCGCATGGGCAACTCGCGGCTGTTCGAAGTGATGTTCCCGGGCAATCCCAGCCGCGCGTATCTCGCCGATCGCAACGGCCTGGAAGAAAACACCCTGGTGACCGCGCACGTCGTCGGGCATGCGGATTTCGCGCACCGCAACCTGCTGTTCGCCAGCGCGCAGTCACAGGTCGGCGGCCGAATCGTGGAGCAGGCCGCCACGCACGCGCGCCAGATTGGCGACGCCATCGAGCGCCACGGCCAGGACCGGGTCGAGGCCGTCCTCGACGCCGCGCTTGCCGTGGAGCAGCACGTGGACGTCACCCGCGGACTGCGCCGGGAACGCTTTGCCGAGTACGCCCAGGACGATCCAGGCCCCGAGCCCGGCGCGTTTCGCAGCCGCTACGAACGCCTGCCGGGCGATTCCAGCCGGCCGGCGCCGCCGCGTGCACCGCGCCGCAACCCGCTGCCACCGGCGCCGGAGTCCGACCTGCTCTGGTTCATCGCCGAGTACGCCCCGGATCTGCAGGGATGGGAACGCGACATCCTGCTCGCCGTGCGCGAGGAGTCATTCTTCTTCCACCCGATCTTCGCCTGCCAGATCATGAACGAGGGCTGGGCCTCGTACTGGCACGCGCGCCTGCTGCGGCAGGCGGACTTCCTGCCGCACGGCGCCTATCTCGAGGCGCTCAAGGCGCACTCCGACGTCGTGCGGCCGTTTGCCGGCGACAACGAGGTTTCCCTGGCCGTGAACCCGTATCACCTCGGCTTCGCGATCTGGGAGGATCTCATCGAGCGGCACGGCATCGAGCATGCCTTCCGGGTCGCCGCCGAGGACGACGATTTCGGCTTCATTCGCAACCACCTCGACGCCGATCTCGCCGCGCGCCTGTCCCTGTTCACATGGAACGCCAGGCGCAACGGCGAGGTAAGCGTCGAATCGCGCGACATCGAGGCGGTGCGCGAGGCGCTCCTGGCGAAGAAATACAATTTCGGAGCGCCGTCGATTGCCGTGGCCAGCGTTCACGTCGACGGCACGCTGGAGCTGCGGCACGACCACGCGGTCGATGGCCGCGGGCTGGATCTGCAGCGCGCCACGCGGGTGCTCGACTACCTGCACGCGATCTGGCGTCGTCCGGTGCAACTGCATACCACCGGCGCCGACGGCGGCGCGTGTACGCTCAGCGCAGGCGGCGGCAACACGCCCGGCGGCTGAGCCAGCCGAGCCTGGGATTGCGGCGCATGGCTGATGCCGGCGTGAGTTCGTTGCCGGCGCCCGCGGCGCAGGCCGCGCCCCGGATCGGCTTCAGCCGGGGGTACCGGTGATGCGGCTCACCAGGCGCGTGGTGCTTGCATCGGGAACCAGCTCGATCAGCTCCACCCGCCCGCCGCAGGCACGGACGATGTCGGCGCCCACGACCGTTTCGATGGTGTAGTCCGCGCCCTTGAACAGCGCGTCGGGTTTCAGCTCCCGGATCAGCTCGAGCGGGGTTTCCTCGGCGAAGATCACCACCAGATCGACGTCCTGCAGCGCCGCGAGTACCGCCGCGCGCGCGGCCTCGTTCTGCACCGGTCGCGTCTCGCCCTTCAGGTGCCGCACCGAGCTGTCGGAGTTCAGGCCGACGACGAGCCGATCGCAGCGCTCGCGGGCGCGCCGAATGAGGCTCACGTGCCCGGGATGCAGCAGATCGAAGCAGCCGTTGGTGAAGCCGACCGACCGGCCGGCACTGCGCCAGGCATCCACGGCCGCCCGTGCCTCTTCGACGCTGACGACCTTTTCCGCGAACCGATCGGCATCGAGCTTGCGCAATGCATAGCCCAGTTCGGCCTGCCCGACCGTCGCGGTGCCGAATTTGCTGACCGCGACGCCCGCGGCGACGTTGGCGATCATCGCCGACGGCAGCATCGCGATGCCTGCGCCGAGCGCACACCCGAGCGTGGCGACCACGGTGTCGCCGGCGCCGGAAACGTCGAACACCTCGCGCGCATCGGCTGCGATATGGCTCGCCGGACCATCCGCCGGCACCAGCGACATGCCTTCCTCGCTGCGCGTGACCAGGACCGCGGTGACGCCGATGTCGTCGATGAGCCGGCGCGCCGCCGCTTCGATCTCGCCCGAGTCACCCACCGGCATGGCGACCGCCGCCCGCAGCTCGCGCCGGTTCGGGGTGATGACGCTGCAACCGCGGTAGCGCTGGAAATCGGTGCCTTTCGGATCGACCAGGATCGGTCGCTCGTGACGCCTCGCCGCCTGGATGGCGCGCGCGAGCACCTCCTGCGAAAGCATGCCCTTGCCGTAGTCGGAAAGGATGAGAACGCCGCAGTCGGGGATGTTCCGATCGAGCCACGCATCGACGGCACCGAGCAGCGCGCCATCGACCGGTCGCGGCGTTTCGCGGTCGGTGCGCAGGATCTGCTGGCCCGCGCCGACATAGCGGATCTTCTCCGTGGTGGCGCGGCCGGGGTCGAGGAGCAGCGTCGGCTCGACCGGGGGCAGCGACTCCAGCAGCGCACGGACGTCGCGACCCGCGTCGTCCGCGCCGATCACCGCCAGGAACCGCACCTCCACACCGAGTCCGGCGACATTGCCGGCGACGTTGCCGGCGCCGCCGAGCATGCGCGCCTCGCGCTCGATCCGCAGTATCGGGATCGGCGCCTCCGGGGAAATCCGTTCCACAGAACCGTAGACGTACCGATCCAGCATCACGTCGCCGATGCAGGCGATGCGCGCGCGGCGGATGCCGGGAAGCAGGTTGGCGAGTTGGCTGCCGCTGGGAAGTGCGTGGCTGGTCATGACGATCGCGGCGGGCACGGCCGCAAGGGCGGGTCGCGGCGAAGATAACCGGTTCGCCGCCGGGCCGCAATGACCGAATCAGAACGTGACGCCGAAGCGGCCACGCAGCGCGAACCCGAGCACCATGGTCGCGGCGAACAGCGCCCACGATGCCATCGACAGGCCGGCGAACGTGCCCATCGCGCGCGGGTAGCGCAGTTCCAGGTAGCGGACCGGCTGGCCCGGCGCGAGCGGCGCGGACGCGGGCACGAGGAGCGCCTGCGGATCGTCGGCACGGCGGACGGCACCGACGAGCACGCCGCGCGCGCCGCCGACGGCAATCGGTCGTTCGATGACGTGGCCATTCACGCGAAGCTGCACCGTATGTTCACCCGCAGTGCGGGCGCGAAGCCGCCAGCGGATCTCTCCCAGTGCATCGATTCGCAGCGGCTGGGTCTCGGCCTGCACGCCCGGCGGCAGCACGAGCGCGGCGGCGGTCCGCGTCGGCGCAGCGCCCGGATCCAGCCCGACCACCAGCATCGCCGACTCCCCCGGCGCAAGCGCCCGATACGCAAAGCGCGCCTCGACCTGGACCAGGATAAGCACGACCGGCAGGATCATGACGGCAAGTGGCGGCAACGACAGCAGCAGGTAGCGGATGCTGAGAAGGAGCACCCGGTTCTGGGCGCGAAACACCACGCCGAGATCGTCGCTGAACAACCGCATCTCGAGCAGATGCGCCTGGATCAGGCGTTGCACGCGGCGCACGCCGGCCTGGTTGGAGCAGAATCGAAAGACCACCAGGGCCAGGGCCGTGAGGGGCACGGCCAGCATCAGGATCTGCCAGGGCCAGGACAGCCCGCCCACCGGAAACAGCACCAGGGCGACAGCGGCCCCGGCGATGCCGCTCAGCGACGCCCACATCGCGGCCGCCCGGACAGCGCTTCAGCGCAGATAGCCCAGGCCGCGCAGCTTGGCCTGGATGTCCTCGTCGGAATCGGCGCTTTCGATGGCCGCGATCGCCTGCTCGAGCACGTGCGTGGCGAACTCATCGGCCGAAGCGTAGCCGGCGGCCTGCGCGTAGCGCCTGAGCTTCTCCCACAGGCCCTCGTCGATCCTGATCTTTTTCGAGCCGAACACGCCAGCGACCCCATTGCGGACGACTGCTGCCCGCGCCGGCCTGCCCGGTGCGGATCGAGGGCAGACTAACATCGGCGCCGCGCAAGCGGCAAACCGCGAGCCGCGCCCGGCGGTCCGGCGGCCGACGAGCGTCGGCGTCGGCCGGCCGGGGCCGCGCACGCCCTCACAGCACCGGTTCGCCGCGCATCTGCGCCGGCACCGGCGCACCGAAGTACCGCAGCAGCGTCACCGGCAGATCGCGCAGGTCCGCCGCCTGCCGGCGCAACGGACGGTTCGCGATCAGGGTGCCAGGCACCGCGCGCGGATCCATGCAGTGGTCGCCGCTCCACTCGTCGAGGTTGTCCTCCAGCAGCACCTGCGCCACCTTGCCGCTGGTCGTGTCCCAGGAGGCGCGGTAGCCGCGCGCGTAGCCGACGATGATGTCGGGCGCCTCGCCCAGGTACGGGCCATGGTAGATGTCCTCGCGCAGCGCGGGGTTCGCGACCACGCGCTCGCCGGTCTGCGGATCGGTCCACTGCGCCAGCTCGGCGGCAATCCGCCGGGCCAGCGCTTCGCGCCCGGCGGGCGCAACGATGCCGCTGTTCTCCCGGCCGGCGACGTTCAGGTACAGCGAGTTCAACCCGATCGCGTACGCGCGGGTCGCCGACCAGTCGATGCCCTTCAGCCACTGCGCCTCGCCGCGCCGGGCCGGATCGAGCAGCTTCAGGTAACCGTGCTGCTCCAGCCACGCATTCAGGTGCGCCTGGCGCCGGAACGGCGCGAAGCCGTGGTCCGACATGATGACGAGCAGCGTATCGCCGTCGATCCTTTCCAGGACCCGGCCGACCATGGCGTCGATTTCAACGTAGGTGTCGCGCATCGCGGCCGAAAGCGACGGCGGCGTGGCGGCCTCGTGGTGCGGGTGGTCCGGGTCCCCCTGGCGGTAGAGCATGTGATGGCGCTGATCGACCGTGCTGAAATAGAAGAACAGCAGGCGGTCGCGATCGCCGGCGCGCAGGCGATCCAGTTCATGATCGAGCAGCCGCCGCCGCTCGTCGAGCACGATCTGCGATTGCGCGAGAAACTCGAACGGATCGATTACGTGCGCCTGCAGCGCCTTGCTGTTCTCGGGCATTTCCTGCGTATAGAAAGGCCCGGCCGCGCCGGCCAGTTCGCGCGCGTAGGATTCGGGATCGGCGATTGGCTGCGCCGGGTCGCGCGGGTCGATGTTGACCGGCGAGACGAACAGCGCGAAGTGAGGCTCGGTGCGCTGCAGGTAGAAGCGCACCATGCCCGGCACCCGGACCAGCCCCGGAACGAGCTGGAACCCGACTTCGACCCAGTCGCTCCACTCTCCGACCCGCAGCATCACCTCGCGGCCCTCGATCGACACCATCGCCACCGGATGCTCCGGGTCGACGTAGACTTCGAACTCCCGGGCGGCATGGGGGGCACCGTCGCGGAAGCCGTTCGGCGGCCCCTCCAGGCGCGAGCGCACCACGCCGCCGCGCACTGCCACGCGCCGGATCAAGCCTCCCGACACGGCGCGCGACCGGGTGCCCGGCGCATCGGTGAACAGCGTGAACGTGCCCGGCGTGCCGCGCAGATCCGGCGTGCCCATGCCGGATATCGCGCGGCCGCCGGTGTGCACCGGCGGGTAGTTGGCCGGCATCTGGAAGATGGTGGTATCCACGCCGGCGCCGTCGAGCAGTTCCCAGAATGCCGTGCCGTGCCGCTGCAGCACCGTGCGCTCCGCGCCCAGCGGAATGCGCCAGCCTCCCATCGCCAGCGGCGCGCGTGCCGGCCCTTCGACCCGCGCCGACGACAGATAGGGCAGCATGCGGCGCCGGTCGACGGCGATGAAGTCGAACAGGCCGTGGCCGCCGGGGTCCATGCCGGTGATGAAATTCGACCAGGCGACCGGGCTCTGCGGCGGATTGGCGGTGCCGAGCGGGATGAAGCCGCCGCCGGCGACGACCCGGGCGATGTTGGGCAGCAGGCCGCGGTCCAAGTACTCGCGCACGAGCCCCGGATCCAGGCCGTCCACGCCGAGCACGACGGCGCTGCGTGCCGGCGCCGCCGCTGCCGCGGCATGCACCAGCATCAGCAGCAGCCCGGCGGCAAGCGCACGGAACATCATGCTTCGGCCGCGGGCGCCGGCGCGCGTGGCTGCAGGCAGGCGCCGGTCATGTGGCCGGGGATCGGCACGCCGAACAGGTCCAGCAGAGTCGGGGCCAGGTCCATGATCCCGGGATCTTCCTCGGCGAACGACCAGTTCGAGAACAGCACGCCCGGCACCAGGCGCGGATCGATGCAGTGGTCGCCGCTCCAGGCCTTGGTATTGTCGGTGAACACCTCCCCGCCCGCGCGCCCGACGGCCCCTTCCCAGGATGCGCGGTAGCCGGCGTTGTAGCCGACGATGAGATCAGGGCCGTTGTCGCGATAGGGGCCGGGGCTGTGCACGCGATCGCGATCGAACATCGAATTGATGGCGACCGTGCCGGACTGGGGATCGAGCAGCCCCGACAATTCACCGGCCAGGCGTGCCTTGAGCGCCTCGGCCTCGGCGCCCGGTTCGACGATGCCCTGGGCTTCGCGCCCACGCAGGTTGAGGTAGATGCCCCCCAGTCCGAAGGCATAGGCGCGCGTGCGGCTCCAGTCCACGCCTGCGAACCAGTCGCCGCCCTGCTCGTCCTCGCGCAGGTGCAGCAGCCCGGCGTCGCGCAGCCATGCATTGAGGTTCACGCCGCGGCGGAAGGACTGGAAGCCGTGGTCGGAAATCACCAGCAGCATTTCGTCCGGACCCATGCGCCGGCGCACGCGCCCGACCAGCGCGTCGACACGCCGGTACATCTCCAGGATGGTGTCGCGGTAGCGGGCGACATCCTTGCCGCGGTTCGCGGGATGGGTGTCGTCGAGGAACCGGTAGAACATGTGCTGCAGCCGATCGGTGCCGTCGAACACGCACGCCACCACGCCGGAACGGGTCTTTTCGAGCGCATTCTCGAACATCCGTTCGCGCTCGGCGTGGTGGTCCAGGGTCTGCTTCAGGAACGCATCCTCGTCGATGACCTCCTCGTTCAGCGCCCAGGTGTCCTCGGCCAGGCCCAGGGTGGCGAATTCGCCGATCAACTTGGCGAGGTACACGGAGTAGTAGGCCGGCCAGGAGATCGGCAGCGCCGGACGTTCCGGATCGATGTTGATAGGCGTGACGTACAGGCCGAAGGAAGGCGCGAAGCGCGTCACGTAGAAGCGCGCGATCCCGTAGACGTACACGCCCAGGCCGGCCTTGAAGGCGATCCGCAGCCACGGCGAGTACTCGCGCTCGGCCATGCGGATGCGCTGGCCGGCGATTTCCAGTTCGCAGGCGCGCTCGGCCGGCATCAGCCGCACGGTGAACGGCACCGACATGCGCGGAGCGCCGGCCCGCAGCGGATTTTCCGGCCCCGTCAGCTCGGCCCGGATGACGCCGTCGTCGTCGGCTCGTACCAGGTGGCGCTCGCCGCCGGTGGTCTCCGGCGCAGCGTTGCCCTCGCCCGCCTCTCCCGGCTCGGTGGTGTAGTACGTGAACGAACCCTGGCTGCCGCGCAGATCCGGCACGCACATCGCGGACAGCAGCATGCCGGCGAAACGTTCGGGCGGAAACGTGAGCGGTACGCGCAGGATGTTGCAGGACACGCCGTGGTCGCCGAGGATGCTCCAGAATGCGCGGCTCCGGCGCATGCCGCGCAGCAGCGGCCGGCCGAGCGGGATGATCCAGTCGCCGACGCGCACGCTGCGCGGCGCCGGCCCGATCTCCGAGCTCGACAAGCGTGGCTTGTAGGTGCGCAGGTCGCGGTTCAGGAAATCGAACACGTTGTGGCGGGTCGGATCGACGCCGGTCATGAAGGAGGACCACGCCACCGGCGAGATGGCCGGGTAGGTGGTACGCAGGCGGCTGAAGGTGCCCTCGCGCGCCAGCCCGGCCAGCTCGGGCAGCTCGCCGGCTTCGATCCAGCGTTGCGCAAGTGCCGGGTCCAGCCCGTCGAGGCCGAGCACGACCACCCGCCGGACGCGCGCGCGCCGTCCGCTGCGCCTGCGGCGCGCCCACCGGACCAGCGCCCGCGCCGGCCACAGCAACATGGCGATGGCTCCCGCCGCCAGGGCGCCGAGCACCGCGAACAGCGAGCCGACCAGTGCGAACCCGGCGCCGGGACCCACATAGGCGTGCGCCGCCGGCGCCGCGGCGAGCGCCGCCGCGACCGCCAGGACGCAGGCACACCGCAGCCGGCCGGCGCGCACGCGGCTCACGCTCCGGCCTCCTGCGGCGCACCGCCTCGATTGCGATACAACGCGGCATCGACCGCGGCGGCCATGCGCTCCACATCCAGTCCCCCGCCGACGAACCCGTTCAGCCGCGCGGCCGCCTCGCGTGGACACGCCACGGCCTGCCGGTATTGCAGCGCCATCAAGCGGCAGTTCCGCTGCGCCAGGGCCCACGCGCGCACGGCGATCAGGTGCCGGGCGTAGGCGTCGGCGGTCGCCGCGTCGGAGAGCGGATTCGGCTCGCCCCGGTTCGCCAGCATGCGGTTCTGCGACGCCACCACCTCGGGCAGTGCACGCTCCACGAGCACGATGCGATAGTCGTTTTCCGCCGGAAGGTGCTTGAGCAGGTGCGAGATGATCTTGATGCCCTTTCCGCGCGCCTGGCGCAGCCAGGCGCGATCGGCATGCTGCGCCAGGCTCATGACCCGTTCGTGCTCGAAGTAGCCGCGCGGGTTGTCGTCGTCGGCCGCGCGCGCGCCATCGTCGATCAGCGGCAGTCCGCCGGCGCCCAGCATCGACATCACCATCGACGTTCCCGAGCGCGGCAGCCCCGATACGACGATGACCGGCGCACCGCGCCAGAGGCGGCGCACACCGGCGAGCGCACCCTGCATCATGGGCCGGGACCGTTGCCGGCGCGCATGACCCGCGCAGCACCCATCGAACTCGAAACCGACAGTATCATCACCTGAGACATCAATCACACCGCGCACCGGGCCGACGCCGCGCGCTTAGACATGCCGGCGCCGCAACCCATATACTCCGTGACGGGACACCGGCGCCGCCACGCGGCGCGCAGGCCCCATCCGGAACCGATTCTCCAACCGGTCCTCCGCACGACACAATACCGGCGCGGGGCGGCGTAGTGTAGCCGCATCGTGCACGCGGCCGCGGCACCCGGGCCGCGGTCGATCGAAGCCGATTGCAGGAGCCGTCCGGGTGGGATACGCGATAGAGACCTTCGGGATTTCCAAGACCTACGAGCCTCAGGTCGGTGTCGCCGACCTGCTGCGGCGCGGCCGCCGCCCGGCCGTGGAAGCACTGAAGGGCGTCACGCTGAACGTCGACGAAGGCGAGGTCTACGGCGTGCTGGGCCCGAACGGATCGGGCAAGACGACGCTGCTGAAGATCCTGAGCACGATCCTGGCGCCGACCTCCGGCACGGCGCGGGTATTCGGCTTCGACGTCCGCGACGCCGATCGCGACGTGCGCCGCCTGATCGCGCTGGTGACCGCCGAGGACCGCAGCTTCTACTGGCGGCTCACGGCGCGCCAGAATCTCGCCTTCTTCGCCACGTTGTACGGCATCGGCGAGGGCGCGGCGCAGCGCAAGATCGGCGAGTTGCTGGAACTGTTCGAACTCGCCGGGGCCGCGGATCGGCGGGTCGGAGAGTTCTCCACCGGCATGAAGCAGAAGCTGGCGATTGCCCGCGGCCTGCTGAGCTCGCCGCGCCTGCTGTTCCTCGACGAACCCACGCGCGGCATGGATCCGGCCTCGGCCCATGCCCTGCTGGCGATGATCCGTTCGCGCCTGGTCGAATATTTCGACAACACCGTCATCCTGACCACCCACATCATGCGCGAGGTGGAGCAGCTCTGCGAGCGGGTCGGGGTGCTGCGCCACGGCACGCTGGTCTACAGCGGCGGGCTCGCCCGGCTGCGCGCATCGGTGCGCCCGCACGACCGGTACGTGCTGCGGCTGCGCGGGCTGGAAGAGGCCGGGCGCAGCGCCATCGCCGCGCAGCCCGGCGTGGAGCACTGCCGGACGCAGGTCGACGCGGCAGGCGTGGAGGAACTCGACATCGACCTGGAACGCGGCTCCGGCGCACTGGGCGCGGTGCTGCGCGCGGCGGTCGGGCACCGGGCCGAAATCGTCGACTGCATCAAGGTGGAGCAATCGCTGGAGGAGACGTTTCGATCGCTGTTCGCCGAGGAAGCCCATGGCGCCTGCGCACCACCCCCCGCCGTTTGACGCCGGCGCCGATCCGCGCCTGGCCGGCATCCTGGCGCGGCACGAACTGATCGCTGAAACGCTGGTCGATCGCGGCGCGGACTTCCTGGTGCTCGCGTGCCGCACCCGCGCCGGCGAGCCGCGGATGCTGAAATACTGCTGGCGCCGAACCGCGGATGCGCTGCGGCGCCTGCGCAACGAGGCGGTGCTCACGCGCGACCTGCCGGCGCGCCCGCCCCTGCGCCTGCTGCGCCATTGCGGGCACGGCGACGGCTACCTGATCACGGTGCGCGAGCCGGGCGCCGCGCTGGGCCCGGCCGATCTCGGCGATCCGGCGCTGATGCCCATGATTGCCGACGCACTGGTCGTATTCCAGTCGCTCGGCGACCGCGCGCGCGCGACGGGCACGACCAGCCGCGAGTCCACGCCGCGCTTCCTGCTCAAGGTCATGGCCAGGAACCTGCTGCACCTGTGGCCCGAGCACCTGCATACCCGCGAGGCGGTGCGGGCGCTGGCGGCCCTGTGCGGCGCTTTGCCGGCGATCGCCGCGATCGGCGTGCCGTGCCACGCCGACCTGCTGCCGACCAACATGCTGCGCGACGCGTCCGGGGAGGCGGTGGTGTTCGTGGACCTGGAAGGGTTCATCGTCGCCAACCACCCGCTGTACGACGTCCTCAGCCTGCTTACCGTCGAAGAAACCCCTCTGCCGCAGTGGCACTGGCAGCCGGGGTTCCTGCAGCGCTGGTGGACCGGCGCCGCCGCCCTGCGCCTGGTGGATCCCGGTGCGCCGCAGTTCCAGCGCGCGTACCGCGGCCTGCTGGCATTCCTGCTCGTGTACCGCTACAACGAGGCGCGCCTGAACGAGGCCGGCAGCACCTATTTCGACGGCGGGTCCCGCCTGCGGTTCGCGGCGCGGCGGCTGCTGCTCGCCCTGTCTGGGGTGGGGTTCATGCGTCGTGGCGCCGGCAGGAGCCCCGCACTGGCGACGCGGCACGCCAACCTGCGCCATGCGCTGGACGGCAGCGCCTTCGCGCTTCACTACGCGCGCATGACCGGCGACGCGCCCGCGCTGCCCGCGCTGCCCGCATGAGCGCACCGCCGGCGACGGCCCACCGGGGCCCGGTCGCACTGCTCGCCGCGCTCGCGGCGGCGTTGCTCGTCAACCAGTACCTGACTCTTCCCAAGCTGCGCGACATCGTCGTCGCAGGGGCCGCGTCCGTACACATCGAACGGGCCCAGGCCGGTGCCTTGGACTTGATCCGCGCGCATTGGCACGAACATCTGGGCGTGGCGGATCTGGCCGCCGCCGCGGCGCTCGCGGCAATCGTGCTCGCAATGGTCGCGGCCGAACTGCGCGCGCGCTGGTTCTCCGGGCTGCTCGCCCACCTGGAACGCCGGCCGGCGGCGATGCTGGCGCTGGTCGCGTTCCTGGCAGCGCTAGCGACGCGCTACTACCTGAACTTCGGCTCGGTATTCATGGGCGACGCCACCATGCACGTCGCCACCAGCGGCACCGTCGCCGCGCACCTGCGCCAGGGGACCGCACCTCTGTGGTCGAACGCCTGGTACGGCGGCTACCCGATGCTGGAGTTCTACGCGCCGCTGTATTTCTACGTCACCGGCGTGCTGACCGCGCTGTCCGGCGACGTGCATCTGGCGACCAAGCTCGTGCTCTGGCTCGCGCACGTGGCGTCCGTGCTGAGCATGTACCTGTTCCTGCGGGCGGCACTGCAGCGGCGCGCGCACGCCCTGGTGGGTGCGCTCGGCTACGGCCTGGCGTTCCACCACATGCACATCATCCTGTACCGGGGCGACCTGCACATGTCGCTGGTGTACGCGATCTACCCGCTGCCGTTCCTGCACCTGGAGCGCTACCTGAACGGCCGGACGACTCCGCGCGCCGCGTTCCTCGCCACCGCATTCACCGCCACCGCGCTCATCATTGCGCACCACGCCTATGCGTTCTTCGGCCTGGTGTTCTTCGGCGTATACCTGCTGGTTCGCACGCGGGCCGCGGCAGCGGGCGCCGCGGCGGCGCGCACCGTCGCGCTGTTCGGCCTTGCGCTGGCCGGAGCGACGCTCGCCAGCGCCTTCCTGCTGGTGCCGGTGCTGATCGACCAGGCCGACGTGCGCGGCATGCCCGGGCTGCCGTTCGAGATCCTGGTCCCGACGCTGCCCAGGCCGGGCATGCTGGTGGCCATGCTTAACTGGTCCGTGATCGGCAACCGCGTCAACATCGGTTACCTCGGGCTTTCGATCGCGGCGCTGGCGGTGGCCGGATCGGTGCACGCCGTGCGCGCGCGCCGGCCCGCGGGCATGGCCCTGCTGGCCGCCGGCCTGTACGCGCTGCTCACCCTGCGCGGGGGCGTGCAATACAACGTCAAGAACATGAACTTCGTGGTGTTCTACTGCGCGGCGCTGGCCGGCTTCGCGCCGGCGGCGCTGGAGGCGTGGTGGAACCGGCGGCGGGGCGCCGTGCCCGGCGAGCCCGGTCGCGCGAGGCTGGCGCTGGCACTGTGCGCCCTGATCGCCCTCGACCTCGGCCCCTCGACGTTCCAGGACGTGTACCGCGAAGGCGACGAGTTCAAGCAATCCATGTACGCCCGCATCCGCGCCCGCGATCCAGCCTACAAGACCATCGAGCGCCAGCTCATCCAATACGAGCCCGGCACCGACCAACGGCGGTCCTTCGATCCGCACATGCTCGGCACGGTGATGTCCGACGAGCCGCTCGCCACGCCGTTCGGCTGGGTGCACGAGGCGGCGGGCCGCGTATTCGGCTACAACGCCGAGATGGCCAAGCAACTGCACCGCGAGTTGCACGCCGACCGCATCTCCGAGCGCTCGCTGCAGGGCCTGTACCTCATGGGCGTGAAGTTCCTCACTTTCCGGGATCGCTCCCGGTACTATTCCCCGCCGCTGCCGTACTCGCCCGACTACACCCTGGACCGCGGCCTGCTCGAACTGCGCCACGCAAGCCCGCTGATCGCCGCCCCGCGCCTGGTCACCGCAGGCGACGTACCCGGGTACGACCCCTCCAACGTCATCGAAACCCGGCGCTATTTCGACGATGCCACCTTCGCGTACGACAATGACGGCTACGATCGCCTGGTGGCGCCGCTCCTGGATGCGATGCGGATCGATCGACACACCGGGATCGCCGCGGCTATCCCGGTCGTGGATCATCCCGGCGCCCGGGCCGGCGTCGGCGGCGCGCTCTCGCTGCGGGTCGACGCATTCAGTGCCGGCCTGGAGCGGATACGGATCCGCTACACGTCCGGCGCACCGGCGTTCGCACAGCTCGCGTACGCGTATTTCCCCTACCTCGACGTGCGGGTCGACGGCCGGCCCGTGGAGTTCTGGCGCTCGGCGATGGGCCAGCTGGTGATGGACCTTCCCGCAGGCGCTCACGAGATCACCGTCCGCGGCCGTGCGTCGCCCGTGCGGCGCGCCAGTTTCCTGTTCTCGCTGGCCGCGGCGGCCGCGCTGCTGTCGATCCCGGCCGGCGCGCTGCGCCGGCTCGCCGCATCACCGGAGATCCGCTCATGATGAACCCCGCGCTGATGCGCGCCGTGGACTACTGGGTCGGGGTGCCGGCCTGCTTCCTGCTCACCTGCCTGCGCCGGGTTGCGAACCTCGTCCGCGGCGCGGGCGCCGGGGCCGGCGTCGTGGCCGCGCCACGCAGCATCCTGGTCATCGAACTGGTCGAAATGGGCGTGGTGGTCATCGCCTACCCGGCGCTGCGCAAGCTCAAGGCGATGTACCCGGACGCGCGCATCCAGTTCCTCGCCTTCCGGCAGATCCGGCCGAGCATCGAAATGCTCGGGATCCTCGATCCGGACGACATCCTCACGATCGACAACGCCTCCCCGTGGACGCTGGCGCGGGATACCCTGCGATTCCTGTTCAGCGCCCGCCGGCGCCGCATCGACACCGTGATCAACCTGGAAACCTTCGTCCGCTACAGCTCGATCCTGAGTTTCCTGACCGGCGCCCGCCGCCGCGTCGGCTTCCACCGCTTCAACCAGGAGGGCGTGTACACCGGCGATCTGCTCACCCACGATGTCGCCTACAACCCGCACATCCACTCCGCGCACACCTTCCTCGATCTGGTCCACGCGCTCGATGCCGCGCCCGGGCAGGTGCCGCGCGTGAAGCGCCCTTACCGCGAGGATGACCTGTCGGTGCCCGCGCTCCCCGCCGACACTGACGCCGAAGCGCGGATCTGGGCGAAGCTGCGGCGCTTCCATCCCGACATCGGGCCCGACAAGCGCCTGGTGATCGTCAACCCGAACGCCAGCGAGTTGTTCCTGCTGCGCAAGCTCCCGCTGGAGAACTACGCCGCGCTGGTCGAACGGCTGCTGTCGGATCCCGACGTGTTCGTGGCCATCACCGGCGTGGCGCGCGAGAAGCCGGACGCGGAGATGATCTGCCGCACCGTCGCCAATCCGCGCGCAATCGATCTCACCGGCGAGACCACCCTGACGGAGCTGCTGCGCCTGTTCGACGTGGCGCGCGTCGTAATCACCAACGACTCGGGTCCAGCGCACTTCGCCTGCCTGACGCGGGCCTGGATCGTGGTGTTCTTCGGCCCGGAGCTGCCGGACCGGTTCCGGCCGCTGTCCCCACGCTGCGACGTGGTGTACTCCGGATACAGCTGCAGCCCGTGCGTGAGCCCGTTCAACCAGCGCTTGACGCCGTGCAACGACAACCGGTGCCTGAAGACGCTTTCCGTGGACGACATCTACTCCGTGGTACGCCGGCGGCTCCATGGCGAATGAGCGACCTCCGGCGACGGTTCCGGACCGTGCGAACCTGCCGGCCGAAGTGCTTCGTACGCTGTTGCGCCGGCGCGGTACCGCGGAGTTCTTCAGGTTCTGTGCCGTCGGCGGATCGGGCGTCGTGGTCAATCTGGGCGCCTACGCGTTGTTCACGCGCGCGGCCGGCATGGCGATGGAGATCGCCTCGCCGATTGCAATCGAGATTTCGCTGATCACGAACTTCCTCCTGAACGAGCGCTGGACCTTCGCCGGCCGGCGCCTGGGGTCCACCTGTGCGCAGCGGCTGCTGCGCTTCCATGCCGTGTGCCTGGTGGGCGGCGCGATCAACTACGCGGCGTTGCTCGTGCTGGTACGCCACGGCTGGTGGGACCTGGCGGCGAACATGGCCGGCATCGCGCTCGGCGTGGCGGCGAAGTTCGCCGCGAGCGCGTACTGGACCTGGAAGGAGCACCCGACGCCATGAAGACCGGGGCCGCGGCCGCGCAGTACGCGGGTCGGGCCGCAGACTACACCTGCGGAGCGCGGCTCGGCGGCGCGATCGTCGTGCTCGCCGGTGCCGCGGTGGCCACGGCGGTCGCCTTCGACCAGGCCTTGTACATGGCGATCGGGATTGCCGGCCTGCTCTACATGGCGATCGCCCTGCGGTGGCCCTACGCCGGCCTGTTGTTCTGGATCCTCGCCTTTCCGCTGCTCGACCCGACCGCGCGGCTCGACCTGCCCTCCGGCGTCCCGGACGTGACCTTCAATCGCGTCGCCGTGACGATGGCGGCCCTGACACTGTCCATGCAGGCGATGCTGCGCACGCGCCGGCTGCTGCCGATCGGCCCGATCGAACGCTGCATGCTGGTACTGGTCGCGATCATGTCGTTCGACATCTACATGCGCAGTGCCAGCGCCGGCGAGGACGGGCTGCTGTTCTTCGACGAGTTCCTGACCCCCTTCCTGCTGTTCGAGATCTTCAGGAATCTCGTCGCAGGCGGTGCCGACCCACGCCGGGCGCTCGCTGCCCTCGCGGTATGCTCGCTGTACCTCGCTCCACACGGCGCCTACCAGTTCATCACCCACTCCGAGCTCCCGTTCTGGATTGAGCCGCCGGAATCCGTGCACTCGCTGGTCGAGGAACAAGGTCGCGCGCGCGGACCGTTCACCGATTCGGTGTCCTACGGCGCGCTCGGCAACGTCGTGCTCCTCGCCACGGTCTTCATGTTCGCGTGGAGCCGCGACGGCGGGCGCCGGTTCTGGTACGGCGCGCTGCTCGCGGGTGCCGGCGCGACGGTATTCATGTGCCTGACGCGCTCGGTGTGGCTGGGCCTGACCGTCGCGCTTCTGGTCGCTGCGCACATCGAACGGCCAATGCGCGCGACGGTCGCGACCCTGTTCGTATGCGCGGCGCTGGCCGGCACCGTCGCGTGGTTCTGGCCGCAGGAGGAAATGACCGCGGTGGAGGAACGCGCCACGGACTACGAGACCGTGTATATCCGCATCGGCCTGTACAACGCCGCGCTGCGCATGGCCGCGGAGCGCCCGCTGCTGGGCTACGGGCGCCATGCGGTCGATGTCTTCCAGCGCAGTCGCGATCGCTTCGTGTCCGACGTCGGTCCGGTCGAGGCCGAGTACGGCACTCTGGCGGGGCCGCCGCACAATGCCTACCTCTCGAATCTGCTCATGTACGGCGTGTTCGGCATGATGGCCTACATCGCGTTGTTCGTGGTCATGGTGAGGTCGTTCCTGGCGCTGCGCCGGATACGGGCGCCGGCCCGGCCGGACGCGCCGGCACCGGCGTCGTACGCCACGCTCATGCTCTCGCTGACGGTGGTCTACATCTCGATTTCGATGTTCACCGACGTCATGGCGTTCAACTACTTCACCAACCTGTTCTTCATGCTCGCCGGCGGCGCCGAAGGCCTGCGCCACCGCTTCGCGGCCGCGGCGCCGCTCGGGAGCGCCGGCCGATGACCCGTCCGTCGGTGTGCTTCGTCGGCTACCACAACCTGCCGATCCTCGCGCCGGAGTACGGCCACCTCGGTACCGGCGGCGAGGAGGTGCAGCACACGCTGCTGGCGAAGTCGCTCGCGGCGCGCGGCTTCGACGTTTCGATGGTGGTGTTCGATCACGGCCAGCCGGAGGGCGCGATCTGGTCCGGCGTACGCACGCACAAGGCCTACCGGCCGAACGCCGGGCTGCCGGTGCTGCGCTTCCTGCACCCGCGCTGGACCGGGCTGTGGGCGGCACTCGCGCGCGCCGACGCGCAGGTGTACTACGTCAGCACCGCGGGAGTGCACGTGGGCCAGGCGGTGCTGTTCGCCCGCGCGCGCGGGCGACGCGTGATCTTTCGCGTCTCGCACGACGCCAACTGCAGCCCGCGCACGTTGATGATCAAGTACCGCCGCGACCGCTGGCTGTACGAGTATGGCCTGCGGCACGTGGACCTGGTGCTGGCGCAAACCGAGCACCAGCGACGCATGCTGCTGGAGAACTACGGCGTCACGAGCACGCTCGCGCAGATGCCGGTGGAGCCCGCCCGGCGCATCGGCGCGTTCCAGGAACGCGACATCCCCGTGCTGTGGGTCAACAACCTGCGGCGCTTCAAGCGCCCGGACCTGTACGTCGACCTGGCGGCGCGCCTGCCGTCGCTGCCCATGCACATGATCGGCGGCCCGGTGCCCGGATTCGAGGACTATCATCGGCAGATGGTGGCGCGGATCCGCACGGCCCCGAACCTGCATTACCACGGGCCGGTTCCCTACCACGCGGTGAACGACTTCTTCGAACGTACGCGGGTGTTCGTGAACACTTCCGATACCGAGGGCTATCCGAACTCCTACCTGCAGGCCTGGGCCCGCGGTACGCCGGTCGTGGCGTTCTTCGATCCGGACGGCGTCATCGCGCGCGAGGGGCTGGGCGTCGCGGCGCAAACGCCGGACGAACTGGCGCGCGCGGTCGCTACGCTCAGCGGCGATCCGCAGGCCTGGGCGCAGTGCAGCGCCCGCTGCACGGCCTACATGCAGCGCGAATTCGATCCGGACCGCGTCCTGGCGCCGTACGCCGATGCGATTGCCTCGCTTTCCGCGCGCTGACCTCGCACCGGCCTCACTGCCGCGTCAGCGCGTGCAGGTACTCCTCGATGTTGGTCCAGCCGTCGCCGTTGCGATCGGCGTGCGCGTCGGCGGGACTGCGGGGATCGAGCCCGACCTTCGCCTCCCAGTCGTCAGGCATGCCGTCGTGGTCCGCGTCCGGAGCGCCGGCGCCGCCCTGCAGCACCGGATAGCCGCCGGCCTGCGCCGGCGAGTCGATCATCCTTCCGCGCCCCGTGCGCACCGCGTCCACCGCGCGCCGGTCGATCGGATCGCGGTGCGGACGGGTTGCGCCGGCGCCGGCGAGCACCGCCTCGACGATGTCGCCGCCCCGCAGACGCAGGGTGCGCCGGCCGGGAAACGGGGTCTCGGCACGCATGTCGGCGGGCAGCGGGCTGCCGTTCCAGTCGCCCGCGAACACGGCGTAGTCGTCGTCGCCACGCAGCCGCGAGGCGGGCGCGGCGTTGTCGCGGGCGTGGATGCGCGCCGGCAGGCTGCCCGGGCGATCGCCGCGGCCGGCGACGAACGGCGGCGCCACGCTCGACGGGCCGGCGAGCCAGCGGTTGCCGATGACGTTCAATTGCGCCTGCATGCCGATTTCGTCCACCGCCTCGGCACCGGTGCGGCCCCAGTTGTAGATCACGTTCTCGACGAGGTCGACGGCACCGGCGTCCTTGACCAGCGGATTGCGGAAGTCCAGGTTCACGAGCAGGGAATGGTGCAGCGAGATCCGGTCGCTGCGATCGCCGATCAGCACGCCGGCGCCGTGGCGCCCCTTGGGGTGCCGGCTCTTGTCGAGCGCCTCGCTGAACAGGCACCACGACAGGGTGATGTCGTGGGCCCCTTCCCAGGTCTGCAGCACCTCGTCCTCGGTCCAGCCCATCGATACGTGGTCGATGACGACATTGGACGCGCCATTGAGCTGCAGCGCGTCGTTGTCCTCCGGATTCACGGCGCCGGCGTCGCCGGGCCGGATCCGCAGGTACTGGAGCAGCACGTCGTGCGCGGTCACGACCAGGCCGAAATCGCGCAGCAGGATGCCGTCGCCGGGCGCAGTCTGGCCGGCGACGGTCAGGTAGGGATTGCGGATTTCGATCGGGGAGCGCAGTACGATCGTACCGCCGACCCGGAATACGACGATTCGAGGACCTTGCGCGGCAAGCGCCGCGCGCAGCGAGCCGGGCCCGTCGTCGGCGAGCGTGGTCACCTCGATGATCCGGCCGCCGCGTCCGGCCGGGGTTCGCGTGCCCCAGCCGCTCGCGCCCGGGAACACCGGCACCGCCGCTTCCTGCACCGGCGCGGCGGCGGCTGGCACGGTGCGCGGCCGCTCGCGGGGAGCCGAGGCCGGTATCGCCCGCGCGGTCCGTTCGTCGGCGAGCGTAATCTCGATGCGTCCGAACACACGCATCGCCACCAGCCGGCCGCCACCGTCCACCCAGTA
The DNA here is from genome assembly GCA_050183625.1 of Gammaproteobacteria bacterium. Classification (GTDB taxonomy): domain Bacteria; phylum Pseudomonadota; class Gammaproteobacteria; order JADZEE01; family JADZEE01; genus JBFXBD01. The sequence continues at coordinate 57,190 of JBFXBD010000010.1, read as the reverse complement.
CACCCGGTCGGCCGTCTGCGGATTGCTGAGCACGAGCCGCGACGCCGGCACGGTGGCCCCGCCGATTTCGACCGCATCTGTCCCGGCGTACTGCAGCCGGCCCTGCTGGACGGCAGGCTTTTCCCAGGCACCAAGCACTGCCACCGGCCGCCCCCCGGCGTGCGCCGACAGGACCGCCAGGCGCATGGCCGAGAACTCGGTAGCGAAATCTACACTGACGCGGATCGGCCCGTGCTCGGCGCCCACGCCCTCCAGGCGGTGGGGCGCGAGCACCCCGTCGCGCACATCGCCCTCGATCGCCCAGGGCTTCTCGGCACGCTCGACGTCGAGCGCGAACCACGCCGGGGTGAGCGCCGCGTCCAGGCGGCTGCGCATGCGGTGGCGGTACCTGGCACGCTCGCCACGGGCATCGACCAGGACCTCGTCGTCCATCCTCACCGCGCCGTCGACGACATCGGTCGCCAACCGCATCCAACCGACGTGCACGCCCTGGTTCCGCACCACGTACCAGTATTCGCCGCGCATCGGCGCCAGCGCCGATGGCGCCGGGTCGGCCGCCGCACCGGCCGCCGTGGCGGCAAGGACGAGCGCGAGCATCCCGCGCAGGATGGCGGCCGGGAAGGTGGCGCGGACCGCGCGCCGGTTCAAGGGGCGGCCTCGCGCCGGCGTGGCAGTCGGCCCGGATCCGGCCCGCTGCCAACGCCGCGGCGGTAGGACGCGGACTGCCCATGCCTGCCGACCGGACAGCCGCCGAAGCGCGTTCTCCCGAGCGCATCCGCGAGCACTATCTCATCGAGAGGTCGCTCGCCGACCGCCTGCGCGCGTCCACGGTCTCGGAGCGCAGGCAGTTGTACCGCGAGCTGTATGACGAACTGTTCAGGCGCGTGCCGGATCACAGCCAGATCGTCAACACCCGCCTCGACGTGCACGCCCGGCACTGGCGCGAACTGGCGCTGTTGCGCAGGCTCGTGCCGCAGGGTGCGGATTTCATGGAACTCGGCGCCGGAGACTGCAGGCTGGCGCTGGAGGTCGCGCGCTGGGCCGGCAGCGTGCAGGCCGTGGATGTCTCCGCCGAAATCGTCCGCGGCGTCGCCGTGCCGGCGAACTTCACCCTGTTGCTGTCCAACGGCTGCGACGTCCCGGCCGCGCCCGCCAGCGTGGATCGGGTGTTCTCCAACCAGCTCGTCGAGCACCTGCACCCCGACGACGTGCACGGCCACCTGAGGGCGGTGCACGAGGTGCTGCGGCCTGGCGGCCTGGTCGTCATCCTCACGCCGCACCGATTCACCGGCCCCCACGACATCTCGCGCGGCTTCGACGACGTCGCCACCGGTTTTCATCTGCACGAATACACCTCCGCGGAACTCGCCCGCCTGCTGCGTGACTGCGGCTTCCGGCAGGTGCGCCAGATGATTGGCGCGAAAGGCCGGTATGTCGCGGTTCCACCGGCGCCGATCGCGGCGCTGGAAGCCCTGGTGGAGCCGCTGCCGGCGCGGTTGCGCCGCGCGATCGGCAACCTGCCCGGCCTGCGCATGACGCTGCACCGGTTGATGATGACCGCACGCAAGCCCGGCTGATCCGGCGATCGGCTCAGGCCGGGCGTGCGATTGCACCGAGCGCATCCTCGATGGCGGCGACGACCGCCGGCCAGCCGTAGCGCCCCACCCGCTCGTGCGCGTTGGCGCGTATGCGCTCGCGCAGCCCACTGTCGGCTACGAGCGACCCGATTCCGCGGGCGAGCCCGTCGGCATCGCCCGGCTCGACCAGCAGGCCGGTTTCGCGATCGCTGATCAGATCCGGAATGCCGGCGTTGCGCGACGCGATGACGGGCACGCCGGCGGCCATCGCCTCCAGCACGACGTTCGGCAGGCCCTCGTTGCGCAGCGACGGCAGCACCAGCATTCCCGCGCGTGCCATGTACGCCGGTACCTCGTCGGGATCGCAGCGGCCGGCAAAGCGTACGTTTACCATGCCACGCGCGGCCGCCTCCAGCCGCGGCCGCTCCGGGCCGTCCCCGACCACGGTAAGCGCCGCCTGCGGACAGCGACGCATGGCCTCGAGCAGGTGGATGACCCCCTTGTCCGCCGCCAGCCGCCCGACGTAGAGCACCTGGGCCGGATCGCCACCCGCGGCTGAGGTGCCGATCGCCACACCGTTGGGAATGACTCGGATCTTCGGCGCTATCGCCTGCGCGAGAGGCCCGCGTCCGGCCGAGCGCAGTTCGCCCAGGAGCTGGCCGCGCAGTGACTCGGACTGCACCGCGATCATCCGCGCGTGGCGGAATACCCACGGCGACAACCAGCGGCTCTGGCGGCTGGCGCGCAGGCGGAACTCCTCCTCGGATCGCACCCAGACCAGCACAGGACGATCGCACAGCATGCCGGCCAGCACCGCAAGCAGCCCGTCGATCACGGTCTGGTAGGCGACAATCGCATCGATCCGGCGCCGCATCGCGGCGATCCGCGCAACGCCCTGGATCAAATCCAGGCCGAACCGCAGCACGGGTACGCGCACCGCGCTCCTGCGCACCACGCGGCAACGCGGCGCACCGAGCAGGAACCCGGGTACCGTGGCAGTGCGTGTGAATACGAGCACGTCGTGCCGCAGGGCCAGGTGAGCGGCCGTGCGGGCGGCCTGGGTCTCGGCACCACCGAGCGCCTCCGGCGGCAGGCCGGCGACAACGAGCGCGATTTTCATGGCATCGTGATTCGTATCACAATTCTTGACCCTGCGACCATTGCGGCGCGCGGTGATTTCACGAAGCATCATAGCCGTGCCGGATCCGATTGCCAGCCAATCCGGCCGCGTGCCTCCCGTGCAGAGGCGCCGATCAAACGTTCCCGAATCGGTCGATTGCGATGAAGACAAGCAGACTTTCAACAGCCTTCGGAGCGTTGCTGTTCGGCGCCACGCTCTGCACCGCGGTGCCGGCGTGGGCGTCGCCGCTGGGGCTGGAATTCAAGGGCACGCTGGCGGACGGCGGCTGGTTCACAGCCTCCCTGTACTACGGCGACACGGACTTCGAGGGTGTCGGCCCGTCCACGCCCGAGGGTATCGAGGATTTCGGCCGTTACCACGGTGCGGTCTGGGATGTGGCGGTCCGGGGCGGTACGACCACCCAGAGCGCGCTGCTTTCGAACACCGGCGGCGGACGGGCGGAAGTCGAAACGCGCAATGCGCCGCCGCTCATCTACATCGTCTTCCTGGGTCCGTTGGCAGGTGAAGTTCCGCGCCTGGAACTCGCCTTCCAGGCCGCGCCGACCTACGACGCCGATGTCCAGCCGACGCGCAGCGACATCGTCGGGTTCTACTTCGATTTCAGCCGCTTCCAGGACGCAAACGGCGTTTCAACCCAAATCACCGGTGTCGAGGTCGCGGCGCTTCCGTTCCCGCCGACCACCGTGCCCGTGCCGGGCGCATTCATCCTGGCGGCGAGCGCGCTGGGCCTGCTGCTGCCCGCCGCACGCCGGCGGGCCGGCCGCGCAGCGGCCGCGCCGACCGGCTGACGCGCGCTGCATGCGGACGCCGGCGCGCCCGGCCGGCATCGCGCGCGACTCCATGGCGACCGTTCCCGCGCGCGTCCTGTGGGTCACCTACGACTTTCCCCCGCGACAGGCCGCCGGTGCGTTCCGGCCGATCAAGCTCTACAAGTATCTCGATCATCACAAATACCGAATCGAGTTCCTGACCAGCCCGGCGGAATCCTACGCGGCCGGTGAGCGGCTGCTCGACGGCATCGAGCCGGCCCCGATCGTGCATCGCGCGCGTGGATTGCCGGCGGACCGGTTCCTGGAACCGCTCGAACGGCTGCTCGCACGCCTGGGCCTCGGATCCGGCGCGTCGGCGCGTGGCCCCCTGTGGAAGCGCGCCGGCTACCGCCTCGCCCTGTCGAGCGTGTTCCCGGACAAGCACGCGATCTGGGGCTGCATGGCGGCGCTGCGCGCATACGCACTGCACCGGCGGCGTCCCTTCGACGCGATCTATACGACCTCGCACCCGGAGAGCGCGCATCTCCCGGGGCTGCTGCTGCGGCGGCTGGGTGTTCCGTGGATCGCCGACTATCGCTATGGCGGGCCGCTGTGGACCACGAACCTGCACGCGCGCCGCCCGACGCTCTGGAACCCCCGGCGCTATCTCGCCTGGCAGCGGCGCGTGCTCGAGGGCGCCGACATCGTCGTCACGCAGAGCGAAACGCTGCGCAGGGATTTCAGCACGGCGTTCGACCTGGACGACACGCGGATCCTGACCGTCCCCAACGGCTACGATGAGGACGATTTCGCCGGCTTCGACGGCCTTGCCGCACCGTTCACGCGCCGCCCGGGCGAATTGCACCTGGTGCACGTGGGCGGCGACTGGTTCGCGGATCAGTCGAACGTCGCCGCGCTGTGCACCCTGCTGCGCGATCTGAAGGCCGAAGTCGGTGGAAACGACGTGGTGCTGCACGCGCTGGGCGTGGACATCCTGCCCGGAGCCGGGGTGGAGCGCGGATTCCGATACGTTTACCATGGCCCGAAGCCACACGCGCAGGTGTTCCCGTTCCTGGCGCACGCCGATGCCTTCCTGCTCTCGACGATGGCCCGCACCGGCGACGATCGGAGCATCACCGGCTTCCTGCCGAGCAAATTGTGGGAGTATCTGCGCGCCGGCAAACCCATCCTGTGGATGGGTCCGCAGGACGACGCATGGCGCAACGCGCAGGAATGCGGCGCAGTGGTATACCTGGGGCAGCTTGGCGCACCCGTGGCGATCACGGCAGCCGATGTCCTGTCCGCCATCCGCGCCGGTGTACCCGGCAAGGATCGCGCCTTCACGCATCAATGGGACCGTCGTGCCGCGCTGTTCACGGGGGCTCTGGATCGGGCCCTGCACCGGGGGACCGGCCTGACGCGCGACGGCACGAGCAACCGGGACTGGCAGACATGACGATGAACCGCTTCGCCGTTGGCTCGCTCCACAAGCGCGTCCGCGAACCATGCCGCGGGCTGGCCCACGCGCTCGCCTGGACGCTCGCTGCCTGCCTGTTCGCCGCCGACGTCGCAGCGGCGGCGGGGCGCGACCTGCCGGTATTCCCGGGTGCCGAGGGCTGGGGTACGCGCACGCGAGCCGGTCGCGGCGGCCGCGTCATCGCCGTCACATCGCTTGCCGACAGCGGCCCCGGAACCCTGCGCGCGGCGCTGGACGAACGCGGCCCGCGCATCGTCGTGTTCCGCGTCGGCGGAATGATCGTGCTCGAGGACAAGCTGTACATCAAGAATCCGTACGTCACGATTGCCGGCCAGACCGCCCCCGGCGACGGCATCGCCCTGCGCGATTTCGGGCTGGTCATCGCCACGCACGACGTACTGCTGCAGTACATCCGCATCCGCCCCGGCAATCAGGGCGATATTGCCGCGGACGCCAACGACGCCATCGAGATCCTGGGCGATTCCGGCAATCGCGGCGTGCCGGGCGCCTCGAACGTGGTCATCGATCACGTTTCGGCGAGTTGGGCGGAGGACGAGGTGATGAGCACCTGGTTCGGCGCGCACGACATCACGATCTCGTGGTCGATCATCTCCGAGGGGTTGAACCGCTCGCGCCACCACAAGGGAACGCACAGCAGCGGCCTGGTCGTCGGCAACAAGTCCAACCGCGTCTCGGTGCATCACAACCTGCTGGCGCACAACCACTCGCGCAACCCGCTGTTCAAGTCCGGCGGCACGCACGAGTTCGTGGGCAACGTCGTCTACGACTGGGCCAAGCTCGGCACCGACGTCGTCGACGACGCGCCGGTCACCCGCATCAACCTGATGCGCAACCTGTTCCTGCCCGGCCCGGCGACCGATCTCGTGCAGGAGATGCTGATTGAGAGGCACGGCTCGTCCTACGTGCCCAAGCTGTACGTTCGGGACAACGTCGGCCCGAACATCAAGGACCCGGCGGGCGATCCATGGGCCGGCGTGTTCACGGGATTTTCGATGACGCCGGCGCCGGCGAACTACCGCGCGCCCCGGATGTTCGACACACCCGTGGCCGCAGCCGCGGACGGTGCGTCGGATCACGAGCGCGTTCTGCGCGAAGCCGGAGCATCCCTGCCGCGGCGGGACGCGGTCGACGACCGGATCGTCGCCGACGTCCGCAGGCGCACCGGCGGCATCATCGACTCGCCGGATCAGGTTGGTGGATTTCCGCCGTACCGGAACGGAAAGCCCAAGGCCGACAGCGACGGCGACGGCATGCCGGATTCGTGGGAACGCGGACTCGGCCTCGACCCGCGCAACCCGGGAGACGGCAGCGGGGATCGCGATGGCGACGGCTACACCAATGTCGAGGAGTACCTGTTCTCGCTGCGGCGCTGAGTCGCGGCGTGTCAGGCACCGAACAGATCGAGCAGCGGGCCTGCGCAGTCGGTGCGCTGAAGCAGCCGCAGTGCACGCCGGCACAGCGGCGCGTCCGCGGCTGGCGGGTCGAACGGCTTCAGCGCGCCGGTGAGAATGAGCGCTCCCTTCACGTGCACGTCGCCGTAGAAGTCCACGGTCAGCGGCTCCTGGGTTTCGGCGGCCAGGAACAGGCGGCCCCAGCGCGGCAGCGCCGCGAGCAGGACCGCGGCGGCATCGGCCCGGCCGCCGAGATCCAACGCCGCGAATCCGGCCCTTCCGGCGCTGAGCGCCTGGATCCGCGCCACCGCCAGCAATGGATCGCCGCTCGAAAGCGGCTCGCCACGGTCCGGCGGTTCGTGATCGCCGTCGAGCACGACCACCGGCATCGCACCGTGCCAGCACGCGATGCGGGCGGCGAGCGCGGCCATCGGACCGGCGCCGCTGCATACCGCCACGTCCCCCAGTTCGAGCTTCAGGGCCGCCCAGGCACCCATCGCCGCCGCCACCGGCGGCAACAGCAACGCGGCGCGGGCATCGAGCGCATCGGGCAGTCGCACGCAGCGGGGTGGATCGACTCCGCAACCGCCGCCGGCCGTGGTACCAATCGGCGCCAGCACCCGATCGCCACGAGCCAGGCCCGCGCCGTCCTGGCCGACGCGCAAGACCCCGTAGCGCGGCGCGCACGCCCATGCCTGCAGGCGGGTACAGTCCAACTCGATCGCCGCCGGCAGCACCGGCGCGACCGCTGAAGCGTCAGTCGCCATGCGGGTAGACCGGCACCGCCAGGGCGCGCTGGTCCTGCATGGACTGCAGCACGGTGGTGATGAAGGCGAGGTTGTCCCAACCGTCGCGCGCCGTGATCGGCGGCGGCCGGCCGCCGCGTATCGCGCTGGCGAAGTCCGCGATCCATTCACTCGTCCAGTTGACGCTCCCACCATCCGGCAGGTGGTGCCAGCGCCCGGGAGCGCGCCCATCGATGACGCGCGTGGAATACACGTGTACGTTCGCGCCGTCGATTCGGATCGAGCCATGCGTGCCCCAGATCCGGTCCTCGGCCTGGTTGCCGCCGCGGCGGATGGTGCTGCCGGTGACGTTGCCGACCGCGCCGTTGCTCATGCGACAGGAAATGCTGACGATATCCTCGACTTCCGTAGGTGAACCCAGCGTCGCGTACTCGCCGTAGACTCGCGCGGCGGTCAGCCCGGTAATGAAGTACACGTAGTCGATCACGTGGCACAGGTTCATGAACAGGTAGCCGGCGCCGGCCTTCTCGCGAACAGTGCGCCAGTCGTCCGGCGAGTTGCTGCGCGCGCCGTACCAGTAGCCGAATTCGCGGTAGGAATGCGCGGCGAGATCGATGCCCGTGATGTCGCCGACCGCGCCGGCCGCGACCAGATCACGCGCGGCGCGGATGCGCGGCAGGTAGCGAAAGCTGAAGTTCAAGGTCAACGCCACGCCGTGCGCGCGGCAGGCCAGGACGATGGCGTCCGCCTCCTCCATCGTATTGGCGATGGGTTTCTCCAGCATGACGTGCTTGCCCGCCGCCGCGGCCGCGACCGCCGTTTCGCGGTGCAGGTGATGCGGCACCGACAACAACACCGCCTCGACGGCCGGGTCGCGCAGGACGGCTTCGTAGCTCCCGTACACCGGCGCCGAGACGCGGGCGGCGACCTCGTGGGCGACGCGCGCGTTGACGTCGAAAACACCGGCGACCTTCGCCTGCGGCGTGGCCGCGGCCGCGTTCGCGTTGACTACGCCGATGGCGCCGGCGCCGACGATTGCAATGCGCAGGGGTTGCATGTTGCTGACCTCGATTGAGACCGGGGCCGGCGCGGTGCGCGCGGCACGGATGTCGAGTGGCGAAGCACCACCCTGCCAGTCCAGGACGATGCCGAGATTACCGTCGCCGGCATGCACCAGGCGATCGAAGACGGCGTTGCAGTCCGCCGGTCGATGCCGTGCCGTGACGAGATCGGCGATCGGCAGGCGTTCGTCCTGCATCAGTTCCATGATGAGCCGGTTTTCCTGCGACACCGTCCAGCGCCCCGGACTGGCGTCGACGAACGGCACCAGGCTCACGTGCGCGCCGATGATTCGCACGCCGTTGCGGCGCGCGAGTTCGACCCATGCCCGATCCAGCGATCGGGTACTGCCCACCACGATTACGCGTCCGCCAGGGGCCGCGCACTGCAGCGCCGTCAGCATCGATGTCGCCGTGCCCGCCACCTCCACGACGACGTCGGCGCCGATATCGGCGTGCCTGCCGCCGCCGTCGGACAGGGCGACGAACTCGTCCGCGCCCCCCGGCGCCAGCGACGGGCCGGAGCGCGACCGGCCGTTGCCGACCGCCACGATCCGTTCCGGAGTCATGAAGCGGGCCAACCGGTTGCTGAGCTGGCCCAGGATGCCCTGGCCGACCACGGCAACCCGCTCGCCGGGCTGGATGGCCGCCTTGCGGATACCGAGCAATGCGATGAGGGCCAGGCCAACGAAGGCCGCGGATTCATCCGCCACGCGCTCCGGCACCTTCACCAGGCGCCCGGCATCGACATTGGCCGCGCTGGCGTGCGGCAGGCCACCGGCCACCCGGTCCCCCGGTGCGAAGCCGCTCACGCCGCGGCCGACCGCACGCACCACGCCCATGCCCGAGTAGCCCGGCTGGAACGGAAAGCGTCGCCGCGTTCCCGGCAGCCCGACGAGGATGTTGCGCTCGGTGCCGGGGCTGATGACCGTCCTGCGCGCTTCGACCAGCACCTCCCCCGGCCCGGGTCCGACGAACTCGAACGGCTCCAGGTGCGCAATTTCGAAATCCAGGAAGGTGACGCGTTCGGCAGCGATCACCGCCCGGCGGCGCAGCAGCGCTTCGGCCCGCACGCGCGTGTACCACCACGCTCGCTTCAATGGTGGCCTGCGCTCCTCGGGGAGCCGCAGGTACAGGCGGCGCAGGAAGTCTTCGACTCTGGGCACGAGAAAGGGTCCCCGCCCGCCGCGCACGGTCCGCGCGGCGGGCGGGGCGGGTTTGCTAGTATGCGGCCATGATACCCCGCGCGCCGGGATGGCGCATTGTCGCAATCGTCGCCGTGGCCTTCGTGCTCCGCGCCTGGGGCGCGGGGTTCGGACTGCCCTACGAACTCACCGCCGACGAACCACATCAGATCCTGCAGGCACTCAAGATCGGCGCCGGCGAGGGTGGCCCGCTGGTGCGCGCATGGCACACGGTCGGCAAGGGCGGCCTGGATTACCTGCTGTTCATCGAATACGGGGTGCTCTACTGCGTCTGGCGCCTGACCGGCCGGATCGACTCGCCCGACGACTTCGCGCTCGCCTACCTGACCGACCCGAGCGCGTTCTATCTGATCGGCCGGCTCACGGTCGCGACCCTCGGCGCGCTCACCTGCCTGGCGGTCTACGGCGCGGGCCGGCGCATGTACGGCGAACGCATCGGCCTGATTGCGGCGATCATCGGCGCGTTCGCGCTCGAACACGCGATCGATTCGCATCCGATCAGCGTCCACGTGCCGATGGCGTTCGCGCTCTGGTGCGCATTCTGGTCCTACACCCTCTGGGAGCAACGGCCAACCACGCGGCGCCTGATCGGCACCGCGGTGCTGGCCGGGGTGGCGATCTCGCTCGCCTACAACGCGGCGGTCGGGATGCTGGTGCTGCTGCTGGCGCTCGCGACCGCGCCCGGCGGCGGCGCATCTTTGCGGGTGCGCGCGGGGCGGATCGCGACGTTCGTCGCCGCGGCAGTCGCGGCCACCGCGATGTTGTCGTCGGAACTCGTGCTCGGCGCCGGCTCGTTGCTGCGAAATTTCCAGCACGTCCTGGGCGGCACGGTACCGGCCGCCCCGGGGCCGCGGGCCGCGATCGACGCGGTCACCATCCTGCGCGAGCAGAACTGGTTCGACTACGTTCCGATCCTGCTCGGTCCGCGTCACCTGGCCATCACGCTTGCCGCGGGCGCCGGCATCGTCATCGGCCTGGCCCTGCGCGAGCGCTGGACGGCGCTGCTTACCGGCGGCACCGCGGTGCTCCTGCTGCTGCTTTCGGCCTCCGATCGCGGCGCCGGGGAACGCTACCTGCTGCCGATGGTTCCGGCACTCTGGCTGCTGGCCGCGCGCGGGGTGACCGGCATCTGCGGCGGGCGCGGCTGGGCACAGGCGCTGCTCACGCTGGCAATCGTCGTCCCGCCCGCGATCAAGATCGTCCGTGCCGACATTGCCTTCACCCGCACCGACACCCGGATCCTCGCCAAGCAGTGGATCGAGGCGAATGTCGCGCCGGGAGCGCGAATCCTGGTCGACGGTATGCGGTTCCGCTTCATCCAGAGCCCGCCGCTCAAGCCGACCGCGGAGGCGCTCGACCGGCAGGTGGCCGCCCTCGCCGCGAGCGAACTCAACTACCCGGAGCGCTTCCTCGCGCTGTACCGTCGGGCCCGGCAGGCGGTGCCCGGGCCCGCCTACGACATCCACTCCACGATGTACGGGCTGGAAGTGCGCGAACTGGACTTCTACGCACCGGCCTGCTTCGACTACGTGATCGTCAGCAGCGACATCGCCGACCGCTACGCGGACGAAGCGCTGCGCCGCCAGGTACCGCAGGCTGCCCGGTTCTACGACGGCATCCGCTCCCATCCCGGATTCCGGCGCGTGTACTCCATCCGGAGCGAGCCGCTCGTTCGTCCGGGGCCGGCGATCACCGTATACGAGGTCCTGCCGGCCTGCGACGGGCGCCGCAGATCGTTACCAACCGCAAGAAGCGGATGACACGGACCGAATCCCGGCACCCGCAAGGCTGGCAGCGGGCGGCAAATGCAATACACTCTGCCAGGCCGCTACGGCGCCGGGTTCCGTCCGGTGGTTCGTGCGGCGCGCCGACCATCAAGAAAAATTCCGAAGCCGGATGCTGGTGCCGTTGCGAACGATTCCATGAAGATCCGGGACCTTCTTTCCTGGCCGATGGCGCTGATGCTCGGCATGACGCTGGCGGGCTGCGCGAACGAGTTGAAAATCGACCGCAGCGTACAGCCGTACCCCGAGGCCGCGCCGCAGTTGGAGGCGCTGTTGACCGCGCCGTACCTGCTCCAGCCCGGCGACAAGATCGACGTCAAGTTCTACAACGCCGCCGAACTGAACGAGTCGTTGACCGTCCGTAGCGACGGCGGTATCTCGCTGCAGCTCGTCGGGGAAATGCAGGCTTCGGGCAAGACTCCGGCGGATCTCGGCGCCGAGATCGCCAAGGCCTACGCGGATACGCTGCAGCAACCGCGGGTCACGGTCCTGCTCAAGGAGTCGGCCGCGAAGGTGTTCGTCGGCGGCGAGATCGCCAGGCCGGCCTTCGTCAAGCTGGACGGCTCCATCACCGCCATCCAGGCGGTGTTCGCCGCCGGTGGATTCACCGAGTATGCGCAGCCGGCCAGCGTCATCCTGATCCGGAAGGTCAATGCCGAGGAGCGCATCGCGGTCCGGCTCGACCTCAGCAAGAGCATTGCCGCGCAGAGCAGGGACGTCGCCCTGATCGCCGACGACGTGGTATTCGTGCCCAAGAGCGCGATTGGCAAGTGGGACAAGGTGGTGCGGCAGTACGTCCAGCACGCGGTGCCGTTCCCAATCACGTACTCGAAGACCCCGTTCTTCACCACCATCGGCTCGTTCCGCTGAGCAGCCTCGCGCGACGCCGAAGCCACACCGCAATGAACCCAGACCAGAACCCGCGCGGCGGATTTTCCAAGCGCGATCTCGCCTACCTTCTGTTCAAGCGCAAGGACCAGATCGTGGCCGTGCTCGCGGTGGCGCTGCTGCTGACGACACTTTCGGCCTATATCGGCTCCCGCGAGTACGAAGCGTACGCCTCGATCTACGTCGAACGCAGTGCGCCACCGGTGGCTTCCTCCGCCCAGACGCCGCGGCCGGTGCTGGACCGCAAGGAAACCCTGAACTCCGAGATCGACTTCATGATGTCGCGCGCGGTCCTTGGGCGGGCCGCCGACGAAATCCTCGCGCCCGATCCGTCCTCGGCACGCGCCAAGCGGCCGCCTCCGGGCCTGCTCGTCAAGAGCCTGAAGCTGCTCGCGCGCGGCATCAAGGCCACCATCATCGGCGTCGGCCTCGTCGACGACGTGGGCTCGCGCGAGGGGTTGATCGACGTACTTCGCAGCAATGTGGAGCCCAAGTCGGCATTGAACTCGAACATAATCACGGTTATTTTCGCCGACGAGGATCCGCGCAGCGCGGCGCGGGTGGTGAACACGGTCACGCGCGTCTATCTTGAGGAACGCCTGAAGCTCCTCAAGCGCCCGGGGATCTACAGCTTCTACGCCGATCAGATCCGGATCAGCCGCGAACGGCTGGAGAAGCTGCGCGGCCAGGTACAGGCGCTCAAGGCGGATGGAGAGCTGGTGCTGGGCGAGGAGCAGGTCAAGCTCAAGCTGGAGGAATTGCGCGACCTCGACACCGACATCAGGCGCACCCGGGCCACCCGGGAGGAGCTCAGGCACAAGATCGAAACGGTCCGTGCGCAACTGTCCGACATCCCTGCCGTGGTGACCGCGGCGACGACGATGGGGCGCAACCCGGAGCTTGCGGAGCTGACCAAGAAGCTCGCCACGATGCGCGACCAGCGCGCCCGCGACGTCGAGGTCTACCGGCCGGAAAGCCAGAAGATCGTCGCGCAGGATCGCGCCATCGTGGCGCTGGAGGCCCAGATCGCCAAGGCCTCGCCGACGGTCCTTCAGTCCGAGACCGTCACCGCGAACGATCTGCGCCGCGAGCAGGAGTCGGTGCTGCGATCGGCCGAGGTGGAGTTCCGCTCCGTTTCGGCGCGTGAGAACGTGATAGCCGGGCAAATGGAAACCCTGCGCGAGGAACTGCAGCGCATCGATGCGCGCACCGCCGAGCTCGCCAGCCTGACCGCGGCCCTGCAGAGCGCCGAGCGGACCTACCTGCGCTACGTCGAGCAGCAGGAGGAGGCGCGGATCACCGATGCGACCAACATCAACATGACCAACGTCGACGTCATCCACTACGCCGCGGTACCCGAGCGGCCCAAGCGCCCGCGCATCGTCGACATCCTCATCGGCGCCGCCCTGGGGCTGTTCATGGGCGTCGTACTGGCGTTTGCTGCCGAGTTCTTCGACCATTCGCTCGAGAACCGCGACGATGTCGAGGGCGAGCTCGGCCTGCCGCTGCTCGCGTCCCTGCCGGATCTGGCACCCGAGCCCCATCCGCTGCGCGTGGCGCTGACGCGCCTGGCCGCCCGGTTGCGGCGCCGGCCGGCTCCGGCATGAGCACCGGGCGGCGCGAGGCCGCGAACGAGCGCGGGGCACGGCTGCCCGCCGTCGCCTGGGCGTTCCTCAAGCGCGATGCCCTGATCGCGACGAGCTACAAGGCCGCATTCGCGACCCAGGCCCTGGGTGTTCTTTTCAAGGTCATCACCTTCTACTACATCAGTGCCGTGTTCGGCGGCCTCATGTCGCCCAAGCTGGCGGCGTACGGCAACGATTACTTCGCCTACCTCATGATTGGGGTGGCGCTGATGGACTTCATGTACACGAGCCTGGAGACGTTCGACAACAACATCCGCGAGAGCCAGATGATGGGCACGCTGGAGATCGTACTGCTGTCGCCGATCAAGCTCACCCACATGCTGCTGTTCTCGTCGCTGTGGCCGTACCTGTTCACCACCCTGACCTTCCTAATCTATCTGTTTTTCGGCGTGGTGCTGTTCGACCTGGACATCGGCGAGGGCAACCCGGTCACCGCGGGCCTGTTCCTGCTGCTGTCGATCGCCGCGTTCGCCCCGATCGGCATCATGTCGGCGACCGTGGTGCTGGTCTGGAAGCGCGGCGCCGGGCTGCGGCGCGTGGTGAGCGCCGCCTCGGCCCTGCTCGGCGGCGCCTTCTACCCGGCCGACGTGCTGCCGGACTGGATCGCCGGATTGTGCTGGTATATACCGATGACCCACGCGGTGGAAGGAATGCGGGGCGCCCTGCTGCAGAGTGCGCCGCCCTCGGCGCTGCTGGAGCACGCCTGGTTCCTGTGCGTGTTCGCGGCGCTTGCATTCCCGCTGTCGTTGATGCTTTTCAAGCTCGGCGTGGACCACACCAAGCGCACGGGGACCCTCACCCAGTATTGACACGCTTTAGCGGGATCCCGGGCGGCGGCGAACTGTGAGAGCGGTCACAGAAGTCGAGCCATTGTGCATGGGGTCCCGTAGCGAAATGCGAGACCATCGTCGTGCGGCGTCAGGCTGCAGATGGCACCGGGGAGCCCCCATGACTGACGTGCTTTTCATCACGCAGGACTCAGCCTATCCGCAGATGGGCGTGCTTTACCTGATCGACGCCTTGCGCAAGCAGGGGATTTCGTCGGAATTCATCGCCAGCGGCGCCAGCAGCGAAATGCTGGGCGTGGTTCTGGACCGCCTCAAGCCCCGGCTCGTAGGCATGTCGGTCATGACCGCGCCGGAAATCGCCGACTTCGAGCGCCACTCCCTGTTCATCAAGGCCAACTATCCCGGGATCCCGGTGGTGTGGGGCGGCGTGCACCCGACCCTGCTCGCGGACGTGTGCGCGAACACGCCCTACATCGACCACGTTTTCGTCGGTCAGGGCGAGGACGTCTTTCCGCGTTTCGTCGCCGACCTTGCGGACGGCATACGCAAGCCGGGCCGGCTCGTGTACGGCCACGCGCCCCGGGACATCGACGCCTACGAGCCGGCCTGGGACCACGACGACATCTCCCGCTACCTGTTCTCCGAACGGCACTCCGTACGCTCGCCGGACGTGCGGGTACGCGACCGGATTTCGCGCAGTTTCCACCAGATCGAACGCATGCTGCAGCAGGAGCAGATCGCCGCCGCGGATCTCTCGCACACCACGCGGCTGACCATCGAGCAGATGAAGAAGTGGGATGTCGGCCTCTACCAGACCGATCACCGGCTGTTCTACTACCTGCTGACCAGCCGCGGCTGCCCGTACAAATGCACGTTCTGTTCCGAGCCGCTGCAGGTGATGCACGGCGACCAGGACAACCGCTTCAAGTGGAATGCCCACGGCGTGGACTGGGTCGCCCGGCAGGTTGGCGCCATCCGCCGCGAGTTGCGCGGCCGCGGCCTGGAGATGGACGGCGTGGGGATCTGGGACGACATGTTCTGGGTCCGCCATCGAAAGGATCCGCGCGCCAACGACATCCTGAACCTGTTCCGCAACGAGGGCCTGCGCTACCTCATCGAAGCCCGCGCCGACCAGTTGTTGCGCGACGACGCGGCGCTGCTGCGCCTGATCGCCGACAGCGGTTGCATACAGGTATTCGTGGGCGCCGAGTCGGCATCGCAGGAAACGCTGAACTACATGCGCAAAGGCACCAAGGTGCAGGACTACTACCGGCTGATGAAGCTCGCGGAGGAGCATCAGGTCTCACTGCGAATGTCGTTCATCATCGGCTTTCCGCACGAGAACGATGCCAGCATCAACGAGACGCTGGATCTGTGCGCGGCGATCCAGAACGGCGACTTCGGCCCATGGGTGAATGTCAGCGGCCCGAAGATTTTTACGCCCTACCCCGGTACGGTCGAGTACACGCGCGCGGTGCAGTGCGGTTTCCATCCGCCGACGACGAACGTCGAGTGGGGCGGCATCAACCGTTCGACCGAAGAGTACCTGCATCACTTCCCCTGGCTGGAACGCAACTGCAGCCCCGCCACGCTCAAGCGCCTGGAAGGCCACTTCGGCAAGGGTTACAGGACGCTGCGCGTACACTGACGCCGGCGCGCACCCGACGCCCGGACGGCGGCATGAACACTCCGACCCGACCGATGACGAGTTCGGCACCGGCCGGGTACGCGGCCGGCGCCGCCTTCGATCTCGATTCCGACCTGATGGCGGCGATCCGCGGCGGCAGCCGCGCGCCGCTCGTCGCCGCGGTGGTGGGCGCCGGGCGCTGGGGCCGGATCATGTGCGCCGCGCTGTGCGCCCTGTCGCCCGCGGTGTCGGCCGTGCATCTGGTCGCCCGCCGCAACCTGGACGCGACCGCCGAGTGGGCCGCGCGCCGGCGCGCCAGCGGCGCGTTGACCAGTGTGCGCGTCATCGGATCGATCGATGCCCTGCTGCGCGACGGCGGCGTCGACATGGCGGTCGTGACGCGGCTGGCGTGCGAGCATGGCGCCACCGTGCGCCAGCTCCTGCTGGCCGGAGTGCACGTACTGGTGGAGAAGCCTTTCGTGGCCACGGCGAGCGAGGCGCGCGCGCTGGTCGAACTCGCGCGATCGCGCGGTCTTCAGCTCGCGGTCGGATACGAATTCATGTACGCGCTGCCGATGCACCGTTTCCGCCAGGCACTGAAGCGGTACCTCGGCGACATCCGGTCGATGCACTTCGAATGGTTCGACGTGCGTGGGGCGGACAAATGGGGTGAACGAAAGGATCCGGATCCCAGCATGAACGTGGTCTGCGATCTGTACCCCCACGTGCTGAGCGAGCTGGCGCTGCTGTTCGGGCCACGCACCTGCACGACGGTTCGGCTGACGACGCGGGACGGCTTCGATCAGGCGACGATCCAGGCGTCCATGGACGGCATCGACATCCGCGTCGATCTCGACAAGAATGCCGGAGCCGCGCGCAGGCGAATCGTGGCATTGGATCGGGCCGGCCGCACGCTGGAACTGGACTACACGACCGAGCCCGGCTGGATCGGGCTCGAGGGGGCCCTGCTGCCCGTGGACCCGCTCGAGGATGCATTTGCGCGCTCGCTCGAAACCGAACTGGCCTATTTCATCGCCCGCATCCAGAATCCGAACATGGACATTCCCAACTCCGCCGCCGCCACGCTGCCAATCGTCGAATCCACGCAGGAAGCGGAATCCGCCCTGGTCGCGCGGCAGGCCGAAGTCATGCGCGGGGTCCTCCATCGTCCGCTCGGGCCCGACGCCGATGCCGGAGCGATCGCAATCCTGCGCCGGCACTTGATCGGCCCGCTGCTGGAGCAGGGCCTGATCGCCAATCCCAAGGACGCCCCCGCGGTCGATGCCTGGGCCGAGCGCGCATTGCGCATCGTGCATGCGTTCAGCCGCGATCCATGGACGCTGCAATCGGACATCCTGGCCCGGGAGAAGATCGACAAGGCGGCGCTGATTGCCCTGAATGCCTGCATACGAGGCTCGCCATTCGCGCAGCATCTGATGATCCAGGGCGGGCTGGCGCTGAAGTACTGGCAGACGATACTGCCCCTGGTCCGCAGCGGCTCGATCGCGGCAGTTGCCGGCGGCCGGTACCAGTTCCCGGTGCGCGTCGGCATCTACGCGGCGGTGTCCTGCATGTTCCGCTGCAGCTTCTGCGGCCGGGTGACCGAAGCCCGCTACCCCCACGGCGCCGTCGGCGACGGCAACGCGATGTTCGACGCCATCTTTTCCGGCATGGCCGCGGACGGCCTGTCCACGCTCTCGCTCGGAGGCGGGCTCGAGCCGCTGACGAACGCCCGCATCGACGAGGTGATCCACAGCGCCAGGCGCCATGGCCTGAAGGTGCCGCTGGTCACCAACGGCTACATGCTCACGCCCAAGTATGCGGGCCAGCACCCGGCCTTGTTCGACCTGGACGTGCTGCGCGTCTCGCTTTACGGCGTCGACGACGAGTCCTACCGGCGTGTGACGGGGCGCGCCGGTGCATTCGGACCGGTCAGGTCGAACGTCGTCGAGTTCCTCAAGGAGCGGAACCGGCGCGGTTCGCGGGTGAAGTTCGGATTCAACTTCATCGTCCTCATCAACACCACCGATCAGGTACTTCGCGTACTGGACGTAATCCGCGAAATCAACGCTGCCGTGGACAACGGCCCGGGGGTCGATTTCCTCACCCTGCGCGAGGACTTCAGCGTGCCGGACACCGAGGGACTGACCTCGGAAGAGCGCGCGATGCTCGTCGATATCTTCGCCCGGTTCGAGCACAAGCGGCGTGCCGAGTGCCCGAACCTCGAAGTCGACTACGGCTACGCGCTGTATCCGTTGAGCCAGGGCGTCGTCTGGAAGCCGCTGGCCATGGTGACGGCCGAGGGCATGTACCCGCGTGCCTATCCACAGCTATCGGTTGCGGTGGACATCCTCGGCGACGTCTACCTGTACCGGGACGCGGCATTCCTGAATCGCCCGGGCGCGGATCGCTACATCATCGGGCGGGCGACCAGGACCCGGACGCTGGAGTCGATCATCCGCGATTACCTGAGCAGCGGCCGGACCATCGCGCCGGCGCCGGACGATCCGGCGCTGATGGACGCCTTCGATCACGTCGTCACCAAGACGGTGGTGCAGTGCGAGGCCGACGCGGCGGCCGGAATCGGATTCGACCTCGGGCCGATCGAGGCGCGCGTATACGTCGCCGCCGAACGACCGGCCTCGCCCTCGGCAACCCGCGTCAACTACTGGGAGCGGCTGTCGCAGACCGCGCCGGACGCCTACAACCAGCGGTAGAGCGACTCGGGAATGTAGTACCGGCGCCGGTTCAGGATCACGCCGGCGACGTTCGCGCCCGCCTCCGTCAGGCGCCGCCTGGCCGCGCTCACGATCTCGCGCCGGGTCCGGCCGGAGCGCACGACCAGCACCGTCGCGGCACAAGCCGGAGCGATCGAGAGTGCGTCCGGATATGCGTTGACCGGCGGGCAATCGAAGACGATCCAGTCCGCGAAGCCGCCGAGCCCGTCGATTGCTTCCCGGATGGATTCCGGCGAAAGCAGCCGCTCGGGATTGCCGGCCGGAGAGCCGGCGGCGAGCAGTTGTATCCGCGGGTCGCCGGCGGTGTGGATCGTCGCGGCCCGAGAGGCGCCGGACTGCAGCACCTCGACGAGCCCCGGTGCGCGCTCGACGCCGGCGAATGCGTGCTGGCTCGGCGCACGCAGGTTGGCGTCGACGATCAGCACCCTGGACTCCTGCTGCCGGGCGAGGAACGTCGCAAACGCCGCGACGGCAATCGACGTACCCTCACGGTCGACGGCGGCGGCGAAGGCGACGGCGGCAGGCCGTCCGGCGGCCCGCGCCACGCCCGCCAGCCCGCTCAGCACGCTGGCGGGAAAGTCCGGTGCAGCCGCTGCACCCGCGCAATCGCCGCCGGTCACTGGATATAGCCCAGGCCGCGCAGGCGGTTCAGGGTCGCCTCGTCCAGCGCACCGGTATCGGCGTCGACGATGCCGACCCGGCCTCGCAGGCGCTGCGCGTCCGCGGCATCGGCGGCGAGCAGCCCGCGCGCGGTATCGAGCGCGCCCGGCTCGGTGGCGGCAAGCGAAGCGCGTTCACCCGGGTCATCCTGCAGGCGGTACAGCTCCTCGCGGCCGGTGACCCTGGAGTGGATGTACTTCATGCCGTCGAAAATCACGGATTCGAGATCGTCGACGACCAGGGTCGCGCCGCTGACAATCGGGGCGGGGCGGGCCGCGGCGTCCGTCCGTACCAGGCCGGACAGCGACGGCGCGGAGAAGTCGCCGGGCTCGTGTTCGACGTCCGCGGCCTCCAGCAACGTGGGCACCAGCCGCGCCGTGGATACCGGCTCCGGAACCCGGCTGCCGGCGTACAGTCCCGGCGCCTTGACGATGAGCGGCACGTGCAGGAGCTCGTCGTAGAGGGTGTGCGCGTGGCCCTGGCCGCCGTGTTCCCAGAACTCCTCGCCGTGATCGCTGGTGAAGGCAATCAGGGCGTCGTCGTACAGGCCGAGGGCGCGAAGCTGATCCAGTACCGCGCCGACGTTCTCGTCCAGCCAGGCGACTTCGCCCTCGTACAGCGCGCGAATCCAATTCCGATCGCGCTCGCCGCGCGCGATGAGACCGCTCATGACCTGCGGCGGCGGACTGAAGTCCCAACCCATGCCCGGCGGCGGCTCGCCGCTCACGAATCGCCGCGGCGGCTCATAGGGCGTGTGCGGATCGAAGTAATGGACCCAGAGGAAGAAATCGCGGTCCGCATTGCGGGCGATCCAGCGCTTCACGCGCGCGGTCTGCTCGTCGGCGGTGACCGGCCGGGCGGCGCGGTACACGCCGGGCAGCGCCCGGCGCAGCAACCATGCACCCGGCGAATTGCCGTATTCGGGCACGTTCAGGAATTCGTAGTCGTCGAATCCCTGGTTCAGGTTGGACTTCGGGCGCAGGTAGGCGTTGTCGACGATGGCCGCGGTCCGGTACCCGGCGGCGGAAAAACGCTCCGCCATGGTGCTCAGCCGGTCGGGCAACCGGCCATGCTCCAGCCGCACCAGGTGTACCGCTGGCGTGACCCCCGTCAGCAGCGTGCTGACCGACGGCAGCGTCCACGGCGCCGCTGAAATCGCCCGCTCGAAGACGACGCCGTCGCGCGCCAGCGCATCGAGCGCGGGTGTACGCACGCGCGGGTTGCCATAGGCCGCGAGCACGTCGGCCCGCATCGTGTCGGCGGTGACGAGGATGACGTGCCGCACCGCGTGCGGTGTGGTTCCGGCGCGGTCGAAGTACCCGGCCGCGGCGCTCCACCCCGCGATCGCCAGGGGAATTGCGAACGCGGCGGCCGCAACGAACTGCGTCGCGCGCACCGCACGCGCCCGGCCCGGAGCGGATCCGGCGTACCACGCGGTGCCGGCAACTGCCGCCGCGAACGCCGCGGTGATGGCGACTCCGGCGGCGGAGGCGGCTGACTCGACCGCGAATATCTGCGCCCACAGGAACGGGACCGCCAGCAGCAGCAGGGCAGGCGTCGCGATTGCGATCGCAACAGCCCTTTCGCAGCGGCGCCGATCGGCTTCGAGCGCGGCCGTGGCGAGGTATCCGCCGGCCGCGAACGCGGCACCGAACGCGGCCATGAGCATCACCATGAACCAGGCTGCGTTGGTCATGCCGTCGCCGGGAACGTCGGCGCAACGCACGAGCAGGAAGGTGGTGCCGATCCAGACCGCCAGGGCGATAGCCGACGGCGCCTGCATCAGGCGCAGGCGCGCGCAGATGCGCGCACCGGCCAGGCGCCACAGGCCGGCATGGAGCGCGGCCGCGGCGAGCGCCGTGGCGAAGGCGGCCGCCAGGGCGAGCCCGAGGTCCTCGAAGCTCGGTACCCGCCGAAGCAGTGCCAGCAACGCATCGAGCGCACCGCAGGCCAGCCCGAGGACCGCCGCGCACGCGAGCGCCGTTCGGCCGGTCAGGGGTAGCGCGGGGCTCTCAGTGGGCATGCTTCGTCATTCCTGGGGCGCGCTGCCGCGGCAACGTGGCGCGCAGGCGACGGTCTGGCCGGCAGGCCGGCGGTCGGGCCGGTCAATCGGCCCGACCGCGGCGTACGAACGGATTGATCCTACACATACAGGGCACGCAGTTCACCCGCTGGCCTCCCCTCGACCGACACCAGGGCATCGACGCCCTGCGCGAACGAGAGTCCGGACTGCAGTTCCCAGACGATTCGGTGATCGTCGTACATCATCTGGTCATCCAGGGCCCGGCACAACCCGACGGGATCCTCCACGCGCAGGCTGGCCGGGCCGTAGTCGACGAGCCGCTTCCAGCCGGCCGGCTCGATAACGGTGATATTCGGCGCGCCACGCATGGACGCGAAATAGGACGCGACGTCGTGCTCGACCGGGTGCAGCGAAGGCATCGGCCGACCCAGGCGCGGCATCAGCAGCGCCTGGGCGCGCAGCACGGCGTTCATCGCCGAGTCGCGCTGCACGCCGAAGTAGCGCGCGGTGAAGCCGGCAATCTCGTCGTGGAAGCGCGCCCAGTCCGCCTCGGTGCGCACGTGCATGAGCTGCGCCCACGGCCGCTCGGGGTCCTTCTCGATCATCGGATCCGCGACCAGCGCGGTCTCGGGCAGCCGATCCGGCTCCTCATTGAACTCGCGTTGCAGCGCCTCGATGAAATCGAGTGCCTGCACGCCGTGATCCATCTGCAGGTGGTAGAGGAAGTACTTCAGCAGCGAGTAGCCCACCAGCAGGCGGTAGAACTGGTAGATCGCCTGCATGTTCCAGCGATCCAGGCGGGTATAGCTGGACGTCGAGACGATATAGCCGCCCGCGTCGACCTTGATCTGATGCTTCTCCATGTAGTCGCGGTGCGCCATCGGGCTGTTCGGCAGGACCAGGGTCGGGTATGCCTTGGCGTAGCACTTGCGATCGAAAAAGAACTGCAGATCGGCCTTGAACGACGCCACGGTCGCCCCCGGCAGGCCGATCATGAGATCGGAGGTCACCGGGAGCTGCTCCTTGCGGAAGATGGCGATCAGCTCCTCGTAGCGCTTGGTCTTGATGTTGGAGCGGTTGATGGCCTTGAGGGTCTGCGGATCGTGGGTCTGGATTGCGATGATCGAGTCCGCCGCGACGCCGGCCGAATACAGGATGCGGATGATCACCGCAAGCCGCTCGGTGGAGTGCTTGGCGTAGTTGACGACGAGCTGCCGGGGGTAGCCATGGCGCAGCTTGGTGTCGGCGATGAACTGGGTGATTTCGACATCGCGCTCGAAGATGCCGAAGTTCGCGTCGGCGATCCAGAGCACGTTGACCCGGTTGCGCCCGATCCAGTCGATCTCCGCCTTCACCCGCTCCAGGTCGAAATGGCGGATCTTGGACAGCGTGGCCGAGCCCCAGTCGCAGAATGCGCACGCGTACGGGCAGCCGCGGTTGGTCTCGACCACCGCCGACACCCAGCGCCCGGTATCCATGCCGTCGAACCAGCCGTTCAGGTACGGCGACGGCAGCGCGTTCAGATCGACGATGCGGTCGCGCTCGGCCGTACGCACGACTTCGTCGGAACGGACGGCGCCGTCGGGACGGTAGGTGATTCCGGCCACGTCCGCGAGGCTGTCGCGGCCGGCGGCAAGCGTGCCGCCGAGCGCGGCGATACGATCGAGGAGTTCGGGAAACGTGGCCTCGCCCTCGCCGCGCACGGCGACGTCGACATACGGGTGCGCGGCGAAGAACTCCTGGCAGGCATAGTCGTACTTGGGGACGCTCGGGCCGCCGACGATCACCACCGAGCCGGGCGCGGCGTCCTTGACGAACTTCGCCACCTGCAGGTTCGGCTCCGACGACCACAGGTAGTTCGAGCCCAGGAACACGCCCGGCCCGTGGGCGTCGATCAGCCGCCGCGCGGCGTCCACGCCGGTCACCAGGTCCGGCACGAACTCGAAGGCCCGATCCAGGGCCCCGTCCTTCCAGGCCCGCGCGGCCGACACGACCATGCCCAGCGCAAGCGGGGAGTAGTCGTGATTGTTGAACACGCCATAGACGGGGATCCTGTTCGCGGTCTGCATGGTCGCCTCCGTTGCACCCTTTGCGGTTTCCGCCCGCGCGATGCATCTTGCGATGAGGTTGAAAAAGCTGGTTTACCGGCGGTCGCCTCGGGTGCCGCCACCCCGCAGCCCGCGCTGGCGTTCCAGCCGTGCGCGGCCCTGGGCCATCCGATCTGCGCGTTCCCCTGGCGCGACCGTCGGAGCCACGCCGTCGCGGTCGGCCAGGTGGCGGGCCAGCGACCGTACGGTCGGGTACCGGAAGTGATCGAGCAACGGGATGTCCATGCCAAGGCTGTCCCGCAGCCGCGCGTTCACCTGCGCGGCCTTGAGCGAGTGACCGCCGATGTCGAAGAAATTCGCGTCCGGATCGACGCCGGCACGCGCCAGTACGGCGCACCAGATCGTTGCAATCCGCGATTCGATGTCGCCGCCATAAGCGGACGGTGCCGCAGGTGGGGATGGCTCCGTCGGCAACGATGCCAGCAATGCACGCCGATCCGTCTTGCCGCTGGCCGCGACCGGAATCCCGTCGACGACATGGATCGCCATCGGAATCAACGCCTCGGGCAGGTGCTGTGCGAGCGCAGCACGCAACGCCTGGCCATCGGGCTGCACCACGCGACGCGGCCGGCCCTGCGCGTCGAACAGCCGGCCATAGAACGCATTGCCGCGCAGTGCGCGCGCGGCATGCGGGCACGCCACGGTGAATGCTCGGCGCGCGCCGGTTCGCGGTACCACGACGCCGTCGATGACGAAGTCCGGGTTCAGGCCGTTGTCCGCCAGCCGGCGCGAGACCCGCGCCTCGATTCGATCCCCGGCGCGCACCGGCAGCGGCGGATCGAAGGCGGGAAGGAACACCGGCAGCCAGCAATGCTCGTGGGCAAGGGTATCCAAACCGATCCCGGGCGCGGTCTCCAACGTGAGCCAGGCGAGGAATCCGGCGACGAGGTCGTCGCGAACGATTTCGAGCACGATTTCATGTTCGCAGGCGGGTGCAATCGCAGCGCTGAAATCCAGATCCTCGAGTACCGCGTGGCTGCTGGCCAAGTCCTCGTACGAAAGCCCCCGCAGGCACACGCGCAGATCGAAGCGGCGGCCGACCTCGGCGAAGATTCGCTCGACGTAGCCGGCCTGGAGATCGGCGAACGCGGGATTTTCGAGCGCCGGCGCCGGCAACGAGACCGCGGCGATTCGGGTCACGCTGCGGCCGGGAATCATCGCCCCGCCGGGTGCGAGCAGGCCCTGCCGCGCGGCGTTCAGGATCGGCACCGCGCCTTCGGAGCCGCCGATCGCGCCGACGATCTCCGATACGCACACTTCGGCGGGCTCGGGCAGCCGAATGCGGGTCGCGTCGCCGTGCAGGACGGTGATCCGGTCGCGCAGGCCGAGGCGATCCACGGTGGCGCAGGCAGCGCGCCAGCTCGCCTCGAGCAGTTCGACCGCGTAGACGTGGCGAGCACCGGCCTCGACGCACATGCGCGCCAGGATCGCTTCCGGACCGGTACCAATCTCGACCACGGTGCGGCCCGGCACCAGACGCCCGATGGCGCGGCGATAGCAGTCGTTGCGCAGTTCGTCCCGGATCATGGCGTGGTAGATGAGGGCATCGTAGACGTAGAACTCCGACACCGATGGCCACCACTGCAGCGCGCGCCCGGCGCGCCCCGTGCCGCAGACCGCCGCCAGGGATGCGAAGCCGATGAGGTCCAGATCCTCGCCTTGGCGACGCACTGTCGCTGCCGCCGCCGCGACGCCCGGCAGGCCGGCGATGGCGGCCTCGACCTCGCCGATCTCCACGCGCACGCCGCGGATCTTGAACTGGTCGTCGCGGCGACCGGTGTACTCGATTCGACCGTCGGCGCGGCGCCTGCCGTAGTCGCCGCTGCGATAAAGGCGTGCGCCGGGATCCCCCGCGTGCGGATCGCACACGAAACGCTCACGGGTGAGCGCTTCGCGACCGTGGTAGCCGCGTGCGACGCCCGCACCGCCGATGCAGATCTCGCCGTCGACTCCGACCGGTACCGGTTCGAGGCTGGCGTCCAGCAGGTGCACCGTGACGTTGGCGATCGGCAGGCCGATGTCCGGCGGGCGAGGATCGTCCGGATCCACCGTGCCGATGGTGGCGCAGACCGTGCACTCGGTCGGCCCGTAGGCATTGAGCATACGGCGCCCGGGTGCCCAGAGGGCGGCCAGATCCTGGCCCAGCGGTTCGCCGGCGCTCACCAGCGTGCGCAGCTCCGGCAGCGGATCGTGCGGCAGCACGCGCAACACCGACGGCACCAACGTGACCACGCTCACGCGCTCGCGCGCGAGGAACCGGACCAGCGCCTGCCCCGGCAGCAGTTCCTCGCGCGTGCCGAGCACCAGCGTCGCGCCCGCGCACAGCGCGGTGAAGATCTCCGAAACCGCGGCATCGAAGCCGATCGAAGCGAATTGAAGCACGCGGCTGCCGGCGTCGATGCCGAAGGCCTCGATCTGGGCTTCGGCCAGGTTGGCAAGGCCGCGGTGCTCGACGATGACACCCTTGGGCAGGCCGGTGGATCCGGAAGTGTAGATGAGATAGGCCGGGTCGCCCGCCGCGACGGGGACCGGCACGGGAGCCGCCTGCGCCGCGCGCGCGGCGGCGATGTCGAGCACCTGCGTATCGCGGATGCGGCTGGCGTCACGCGCAGCGGCAACAACGCCCCGGCAGCCGCTGTCGCGCACGATGAAGTCGATCCGCTCGTCCGGAAGCGCGACGTCGATTGGCACCCAGGCGGCACCACAACGCATGACGCCCAGGATCGCCGCCACCAGGTCCGGCCCGCGCTCCAGGGCGACGCCGACCCGGTCGCCGCAGCCGAAGCCGTGCTGCTGCAGAAACGCCGCAATGCAGGCCGAGCGATCATCGAGATCGCGGTAGGAGACCTCGGCACCGTCGAACCGCAGTGCCGGCGCCAGGGGCCGCTGCCGGGCGACGGCCAGGAAACGGTCGTGAACGCAGCTCTCGGGCTGCGGCCTCGCGGTCGCGTTCAACGCCCGCAACGACCACGCGCGCTCGATGGCATCCACGAGCGGCAATCGCCCGACCGCGACCCGCGGATCGGCGGCGGCGGCAGCGGCGAGGCGCGTGAAGGCGGCAGCGAGCCGTTCGATGGTCGACGGATCGTAGATGTCGGTCGAGTAGTTCCAGATGGCGGTGCTGCCTTCGCCGGCCGGTTCGATGGTCAGGTGCAGGTCGTACTGCGCACGTTCGACGTCGCGATCCATGACCCGGAGATCGAGGCCGGGCCCGCCCTCGGACAGGCGTGGATCGCGCACGTCGAACGCCACCTGGAACAGCGCGGAGTAACGCGGATCGCGGCCCGCGCCGCTGCGCGCGACCAGGACCTCGAACGGCAACGTGGCGTGCTCCTGCGCTTCCAGGAGCGCGGACTGCGCAGCGGCGGCCAGATGCGCGAAGCTGTCGTCGGCATCGACCTGCTGCCGCAGGACGACGATGTTGACGAAGAACCCGACCAAATCCTGGATCTGCGGCAGATGACGGTTCGCCACCACCGTACCGGCGACGACATCGGACTCGCCGGTCCAGCGTTGCAGCAGGGCGGCGAAGCACGCGAACAGCCAGGCGCTCGGAGTCACGCCCTCGCGCCGGCACGCGGCGTCGATCGCTCGCGTAAGCGCCGGATCGAGCTTCGAGCGCAGGATGGCACCGCGGCCGGTGCGCTGCGGGGGGCGCGGGCGATCGCCCCGCAGCACCGTGCCGGTGGTGACACCCGCGAGCCGCCCGAGCCAGTAGTCGAGATGCGGGCTTGAAGCGTCGGGGTCCACGCGATCGCGCTGCCATTTCGCATAGTCGCCGTACTGGATCGGCAGTTCCGGCAGGTTTGCGTCGCGCTCTCCCCGCTCGTGCGCGTACAGCGCCCGCAACTCGTCGAACACGATCCGGATCGACCAGCCGTCGGCGACCAGATGGTGGACCGCGAGCAGCAACTCGTCGCCGTCAGCGCCCAATCGCAACAACTGCGCACGCAGCAGAGGACCGTTCTGCAGGTCGAAGCGCTGGCGTGCATCGGCATCGGCGGCCCGGCGCGCGGCAGCCGCACGCTGCGCGGGCGCAAGCGCCGCGAGATCCACCACCGGCATCGTCGTGAGCGGCTCGGCTTGCACGACCTGAACCGGATCGCCCGCGTCCTCGGCGAACAGCGTGCGCAACGCCTCGTGACGCTCGCAGAGCCGCCAGAGCGCCCGCCCCAGCGCCGCCGCGTCCACGCCCTGATGCCAGCGCATGCGCGCGTGGATGTTCCAGAGCGGGTTGCCCGGGACGACCCGCTCGGCGAGCCACAGGCGGCGCTGCGCGAACGACAGCGGCAGGCGGTTGCTGCCGATCGCACGCGGTTGTGGCGCGTCCATCGCCTCGACCGAGGGCGCTGATGCCCGCAGCCGCAGTGCCTGCGCGGCGATCGTCGGTGTCGCGAACAGATCGCGCATCGACCAACGGGCGCCGAACGCGCGCTCGATGGCGCCGAGCAGTTCGGTTGCGGTCAGCGATCGACCACCCAGGTCGAAGAAACCGTCTTCGACGCCGACGTCGTCCGTCCCGAGCACCCGTCGCCACAAGCCCGCCAGGCGCGCCTCCAGGTCATCGCGGGGCGCCACCGCTTCGCGGCGACCGGCGGCGCGCAGGGCCGCTCGCAGGGCGGATGCGTCAACCTCGCCGCCCGCGGTGCGTGCGATGGCGTCGACTGCGACGATCTCCGCCGTCGCGGGGCTCCCGAAGGCGTCGTCAAGCACGAACTCGGACACCGATTCCGCAGGCTGCACGGCGCCCACGACGATGCGCTCGACCGGGACAGCGGATGTGCCGCGCGGCGCGACGGTACCTGCATCCAGCCCGACCAGCCAGGTGCCGGGCGCCTGACCGAGCACGATCAGCAGGCTGTGCCAGCCCTGGCGCGAGTCCATGTCCAGGATGCCCAGCGCGCGCAGAGCCGCGCCAGCGTCCCGCCCGCGCATCAGGCCGATCTCGCGCCACGAACCCCAGGCGATGCTCCAGCAGCGCGGCGCGCCCTGGCGGGCGAGCGCGTCGACCTCAGCCTCCAGCGCGCTGTTGGCGGCCGCGTAGGCGCCGACTTCGGCGCCCGCGATCTCCCCCAGAAGCGACGAGAAAGCAACGAAGATCGCCTCCGGGCGCCGTGCGACCCGGGCGTGCAGCACGCGTGCACCGGCGGCCTTGACGGCCACGAGGGCGGCGAACCGGTCCGGATCCTCGGCCGCGACGCGGGCCTCGTGGTACAGCCCGGCGAGATGGAACGCGCCGTCGGCCGGCTCCGACCAGGGCGAGCCGAGCGCGTCCAGCGCGGCATCGAGCGCGGCTGCGTCGGTGATGTCGGCGGCTGCGTACCGCAGGCTGCCGCGCTCGCGCGCGCGGGCAAGCCAGGCGCGCGCCTCGTCGTCGAGCGCGGCCTCCGCGCGGCGGCCGATGACGACCACGTGGGCCGAAAACGTCTCGAGCAGGCGATCGACCAGCAGGCGCCCGATGCCGCCAGCGCCGCCACTGACCAGGTAGCGGCCGCCCGCGCGCAGGGGCGCGTGGGCGAGCGGCTGCGGCAGCACCGATTCCAGGACCGCGACGCGGCGTACCCCGTCGCGCCAGGCAACCTGCGTTTCGCGGGCGTGCAATGCGTCGACACAGCCGGTCACCGGATCGTCCGCATCCACGTGCACGACGTCGACGCCGGCGATTTCACGCCCGATCGCGCGTGCGAACGTGGCAAGCGCGGCGGCGACCGGATCACCGCCCAGGCCGGGCTGCGGGACGACGATCACGCGGCACGGCACCGGCGAATCCCGCGCCGCGAGCGCCCGCGCGAGCGCGCCGACCGCCCGAGCACCGGAGCGCGGATCCGCGCCGCGCAGCGCCAGCACGATGGCAGCCGGCCCGCCAGCCTGGATCGCGCCCGCCAGGGCTTCGGCGTCGGCAGGCACCGGAACCACCTCGCGTCCAGGACCGAGCGCCGCCGACAGGGACGCCGCCAGACCGTCGTCCCCCGCCACGAGAATCGCACCCGAAGACAATTCACGGGCCGCACGTGCACGCCGCACCTGCCAACGCCGCCGGAAAAACCAGGCCGGGAGGCTGCCCCCGACAGCCGCCAGCCGCTCGGCGCGCTGGCGCTCGGCGTCCATCTCTCCGGCCGCGAAGCCGTCGCGCAGACGGCCGCGCTGGATCTTGCCGAGCGACGTCTTCGGTATCCGCTGCGCCGCCAACGGCACCAGGATTTCCGGCGTCACGCCCACCTGCGCGGCCACCCTGCGCGGGATCTCCTGCAGCAGGCGCTCCAAACCCCGATCGGACGAATCACGGGGCACGAAGAATACGGCGAGCCGTTCGATTCCCAGGCCCGGATCGACGATGGCGCACGCGGCACTGAAGCTCGGCACGACTCCGGCGATACCATCCACCGCCGATTCGATCGCCGGGCCGGGATACTTGACCCCGCCGACGATCACGGTCTCCTTGTCGCGGCCGGTGATTGACAGGCAACCAGCCTCGATGATCCCGAGATCGCCGGTACGGAACCAGCCATCGGCGGTGAACGGCGCATTGCCCGAAGCGTTCCAGTAGCCACCGAACATCGTCTCGCCCGCCGCCTGCAGCTGCCCTTCGACACCCTCGGGCAGCGGCCGGTCATCGCCGTCGACGATGCGCACCCGCGTTCCGGGGATGGGACGGCCGACCGCCACGAACGGGTCGTCGTCGCTGGTGCGATCGAGCCGGAAGCCGAAGTTCAGGGTGATGGCCGAGGACAGCTCGGACATGCCCCATGCCGGTACCATCGCCGATTCCGGCAGGCGGTGCGGCAGCAGCAATTGCACGAACCTGCGCGCGGTGCGCGCGGCAATCGCCTCGCCCGCGTTGTCGAAGCACCGCAGTCGCGACAGATCCCAGCGCCGCCCGGCGAGCCGATCGGCCTGCGCGCAGACCAGGCCGAAGCCGAAATTGGGCGCGAAGGTCATCGAGATGGCGTATTGCTCGCACAGATCCAGCCAATGCAACGGATCGCGCAGTACCGACCCTGTCGGCACGTGGACCTGCAGCGCGCCCACGAGCACGTCCCGCAGGTGGTAGTAGGTGAGGCCGGCAACGTGATCGAGCGGCATCCAGTTGAGCGTACGGTCCGCGGCATCCATGCCCTTGGCCAGTTGCTCGGCACGAGCACGGCACAAAAGGTTGTGATGCGATAGCGGTACCGCCTTGGGCAGGCCGGTACTGCCCGAGGTCAGCATCATGAGCGCGATGTCGCGCCGGGCGGCGCGGTGCGGCGCAATGCCCGCGCCGGCACCATCACCGGGGTGCATGATTCGCGGCGCTGCACCGCCGGGGCCGGACAGCGCGTCGCGCAGCGCGGCGTGCATCGAGGGCCCGGCAACGACGGGGACCTGGCCAAGGCTGTCCCAGGTGCGCTTCAACCGCTGTGCGGCGCCCGGCTGCCCCGGATTCGGCGCAACCGACGGTATCGGCACGCAACCCGCGGCGACGCAGGACCAGAACGCATGCAGGAACCGGGCGGGTTCCTCGAACGGCAGCAGCACCGGCGTACCCGGCGCCAGCCCCTGGGCACGCAGACGCGCCGCGCCCGCGCACGCCCGCCCGAGCAAATCGGCGTAGGACCAGCGGGTCTCGCGCTCGTCGTGGTCGCGAATCACGACGCCGCCCGTGCCTGCGGCAGCGGCGCGCTCGAGCAGATCCAGGAGGTTCTCCGGCAGATCGGCGACGCCGGGGATCGGCCCTCCGTCGGCCACGGCCGCGGGGGCATCGGGGCGGATGACGGCGGCGTGGCCGGCCGGTGCCGGCGCGCGCGCCGCCGTGCGTTCCCGCAGCAATGCCCCGGGCAGGAGCGCCTCGACGTGCAGGTTGGGCAACCGCTGGCGCGTCGGCACCGTGACTGCCGCGCACTCGACACCGAGCTCTCCGGCTGCGCGCGTCGCCGCCCGCTCGCACAGCGCCGCGTCGATTACCGGCACGGCGGACAGCGCCGCATCGTCGACCTCGCCGCCGGCGCTGTATGGCAATGCGGTCACGGCCACGATGCGCCAGCCGCTGGCGGTGGCACCCAGACGATCAGCCAGCGCCGCCGCCCACCCCTCGGCCGGCGGTACCCGCGCCGGAACAACGTACAGCAGCCGCTGGGTACGGCCGCCGGAGTCGGCCCGGAGCACCGCATGGCAGTCGGCGACGCCCGGTGCCGATTCAAGGGCGGCCTGGATGTCGGTGGATTCGCGATCCGCGGTCATTGGGTCGGCTGGCACTCGCGGCTCCGGGACATTCCGGCAAGCGCGCCCGCGTGACGCACGGGAGCGCACCCCGGCGGAATCGCCGGCTCGATCATTCGATTATCAAGTCTGGCGGGGAGGATGCAAGGCGACATTGTGCGCCAGTGCATCGTTTTGGAAAATTCTTCCCGCGATACGCATGCCGGCGCCCGCGGGCGGCGAACGGCGCGCGGCCGCGCACGGTGTGATCGAACACCGGCTGCGCCTGCGATTGTGACGGAACCCGAACTTCACGCGCCGGCGCGAAAAAAAATATAGTACTCTGGCAGCGGATCGACGGTGCGCCGAGCCGTCCTCGGTGCGACGTGCGCGGTTGCGTCCTTGATTGCCCGCACCGCACCAGGCACACGGCCTCCGAAGACGTTTTCTCGACCGCAACCGGGGCCACCCAATCCGACCGTGCCACGATGAGCGACCACGACCCGAGCGACGAGCGATCCGGAACGGAAATTGCCGTCGTCGGCATGGCCGGCCGGTTCCCCGGTGCGGCGACCGTCGCGCAGTACTGGCGCAACCTGTGCGGCGCGGTGGAAAGCCTGACGCGGTTCTCCCCTGCCGAACTGCTGGCCGCGGGCGTCGCGGGCGAGGCGTTGCGCGAGGCTTCGTATGTCCCGGTGGCCGGCGTCATCGACGACGAGTCGCTTTTCGACGCCGGCTTCTTCGGCTACAGCCCGCGCGAAGCGGCCACCATCGACCCGCAGCAGCGGGTATTCCTGGAGACCGCCTGGTCGGCGCTCGAGGACGCGGGCTACGACTCCGGCCGCGCGCACGCCACGGTCGGTGTTTACGCTGGCACCGGCACCGGAACCTATTTCGCGCGCAACGTGCTCGGCGCCGGCGAGGACGACGACCGCCTGCACCAGGACGTAATCGGCAACGACAAGGACTTCGTCGCCACGCGCGTGGCCTACAAGCTCGATCTGGAAGGGCCCGCGGTGGCGGTGCAGAGCGCGTGCTCCACGTCCCTGGTCGCAATCCACCTCGCCTGCCAGGGGTTGCTCGCCGGTGAATGCGACATGGCGCTCGCCGGTGGCGTCTCGATCCGGGTTCCTCAGGTGCGCGGCTACCGCTATCTGGAAGAGGGCATCCTGTCCCCGGACGGGCACTGCCGCGCATTCGACGCCGACGCACGTGGCTGCGTCCCGGGAAGTGGCGCCGGCGCAGTGGTCCTCAAGCGCCTGGACGACGCACTAGCCGATGGCGACTGCATCCACGCCGTCATCCGCGGCAGCGCCATCAACAACGACGGCGCCCGCAAGGTCGGCTTCACCGCGCCGCGGATCGACGGCCAGGCCGGCGTGATTCGTGCGGCGCAGCGCATCGCCGGCGTCGATCCGGCCGCCATCGGCTACGTCGAGGCGCACGGGACCGGCACGCTGATCGGCGACCCGATCGAAGTCAGCGCGCTCATCGAGGCATTCCGGGACGGCAGCGGACGCAGGCAGTACTGCGCGCTGGGGTCGGTCAAGACCAATATCGGCCATCTCGACGCGGCGGCGGGCGTGGCCGGCTTCATCAAGGCCGTCCTGGCGGTGAAACACGGCCTCATCCCTCCGAGCCTGCATTTTCGCGCGCCCAATCCGGGGATCGATTTCGGCGCCAGCCCGTTCTTCGTCAACTCCGCCCTGCGGCCGTGGCCGAACGACGCCGCACCGCGCCTGGCCGGCATCAGCTCGTTCGGCATCGGCGGAACGAACGCGCACGTCGTCATCGAGCAGCCTCCCGCGCGCGCGCGCGCCGCGCCGTCCCGCCGGCCGGTGCACCTCGTACTTATCTCGGCCCGCAGCGCCGCCGCACTCGCGGCTTCCTCGGCGGCACTCGCGGAGCACCTGCAGGATGAAGGGGGAAGCGCACTCGACCCGGCGGATGTCGCGTTCACCACCCAGGTCGGCCGGCGTGCGTTCGCGCACAGGCGCGCGGTCGTATGTAGTTCCGCTGCCCAGTGCGCCGCGGAACTCGCCTCCGATCGATCCGCCGGCGCGATCGGCGCCGTCGTCCCGCAGGCCCCGCCGGCGCTGGCATACATGTTTCCGGGCCAGGGATCGCAGCACCCCGGCATGGCAGCCGGCCTGTACGGGAGCGAACCGGCATTTCGCGCCTGTGTCGATCGCTGCACCGGGATCCTGCGCGAACGCAGCGGCCTGGACCTGCTGCCGCTGCTGCTCGCCGCGCCCACGGATGCGGGTGCGGCGCGCGCGCTCACCGATACCCGGATCGCGCAGCCTGCATTGTTCACGGTCGAGTACGCGTTCGTGGAAATGCTCGGCACATGGGGGCTGCGGGCGCAGGCATTGATCGGCCACAGTATCGGCGAGTACGTGGCGGCCTGCGTCGCCGGCGTGTTCGCTCTCGAGGACGCGATTGCGCTGGTGGCCGAGCGCGGACGTCTGATGGCAGGCATGCCGCCGGGACGGATGCTCGCCATTGCCCTGGCGCGCGCCGAACTCGAGCCACTGCTCGACGCCGACATCGACATCGCCGCCGAGAACGCGCCGCAGATGTGTGTGGCCGCCGGTACACCTGCGGCCTGCGATCGCTTGCTGGATCGACTGCAAGGGCTCGGTATCCAGGCGCGTGCGCTGCAGACCTCGCACGCATTCCACTCGCGAATGATGGACCCGATCCTGGAGAGCTTCGCGCAGCGGGTGGCGGCGGTACGGCCAGCGCCGCCGGCACATCGCTACGTGTCCAATCTCAGCGGCACCTGGATCCGCGCCGAGGAAGCCACCGACCCGCACTGGTGGGCGCGGCACCTGCGCGAAACGGTGCGCTTCGCCGACGGCTTGGAAGCGCTGCTCGAAAGCCCGGAAACCGTACTCGTCGAAGCGGGCCCCGGGCAAACACTTTCGGCGCTCGCGCGCCGCCGTCGCGGCGCCGCGCCCATAGCGCTGGCGCCAGCGGTGGAACGCAGCGACCCCCTGTCCCAGGCACAGGCGCTGGCATCGGGACTGGGCCGGCTGTGGAGCGCCGGTGCCGCCATCGACTGGGCCGCCTACGCACGCGACCGCGGGCGGCGGATCCCGCTGCCCGGGTATCCCTTCGAGCGCCGCCGCTACTGGCTCACGCCCATGGCAAAGGCGCGCGATCCGCTCGCCAAGGTCACTGCCATCGATGACTGGTTCCACCTGCCGTCGTGGAAGCGGGCGGCGGCACTACCGGCGTTGCCGCCCGGCACGGACGCCGACCCGCGACACTGGCTGTTGTTCGCCGATACCCGTGGGCTGGGCGTACGAATCGCCGCGCTGCTCAAGGAACGCGGGCACACGGTCACGACGATTGTCGCCGGCACCGAGTTCCTGCAACTCGCCACCGGGTACGCCAGCGTTCGCGCCGGTGTCGCCGAGGACATGGACCGGCTGCTGCGGGTAGCGCGCGCGAATGGCCCCGAGATCAGCGGCATCGTGCACTGCTGGGGCGTTTCGCCGCTCGGGTCGACGCTGGACCACGTGGACGACGCTCTGGATCTGTGCTTCCACGCGCTCCTGACCGCGGTCCAGGGGATCCATCGTACCGGCGTGGGCGAGTTGCGGCGGCTGGTCGCGATCACCGCCGGCGCTCACGCGGTCATCGGCACCGAATCGCTGCAGCCCGCCGCCGCGGCGGTGCTTGGCGCGGTGCGTGTGCTTCCGGCGGAGATGCCGCAGATCGCCTGCACGCACCTGGACATCGACTTCAGCGCCGCAAGAAACGATCCCCTGGCGGCGGACGCATTGACGGAAATCCTTGCACCGGCGCCCGAGCCGGTGGTGGTGCTGCGCAATGGCTTGCGCTGGCTGCAGTGTTTCGAACGCACGCCTCTGCCGGCTGCGCCGGATGGCCCGACGCTGATCCGTCGTCACGGTACCTACCTGATTACCGGTGGTCTGCGCGGGGTGGGCCTGGCGACCGCGGAGTTCCTGGCCCGCACGGCGCAGGCGCGCCTGATCCTGACCGGGCGCACGTACGTCCCAGCGCTCGCGCGATCGGACACCGCCGCAAATGCGCTGCCCGCTCCGGACCCCGGCGAATTCGTACCGGCCGCCGAACAGCGCCTGGAACGTCAACTGGAACTGCGCGAAATCGGCGCCGATCCGGACCTGACGCAGGCACTGGCCGATGCGTGCGGGGCGCTCGGCTGGCGCGTGATTCAGACCCTTGCCGGCGGAGCGCTCGCCGGGCGCACGCTGGATCGCGCCGGCTGGCCGGACGCAGCGGCAATTTCGCCCTCGTACGTCCGGATGTCGGACGCGCTGCTGCGCTGGCAGATTGAGGATGGGCGGGCCCGGATTGACGGCGATCGCATCACGTTCTCCGTATACGCGCCGGACGCGCAGGCAGTGCTCGCCCGCGCTCGCGCCCGGTTTTCGCAGATGGGACCGCTTCTCGACCTCCTGGCCCACTGCGCGGACCGGGCCGCCGACGTGCTCGTTGGCCGGCAGTCCGGCCTCGCCGCGCTGTTCGACGAGGACGCTTTCCCCCTGCTGCGCGCCGGCAGCGAAGCGATTCTGGCACGCTCCCGCATGCGCCTCTATCACCACGTCGTTCGCGATCTCGTCGATCGTTGGCTCGCCGGCAGCGACGGCTCGCCGGTGCGCATGCTGGAAGTCGGCGCCGGCGAGGGTCATCTGGCGTGGATGCTCGCGCCGGTTCTCGCCGGTCGCGATGTCGAATACCACTTTACCGACATCGGCCGTGCGTTCGTGGCCCGTGCCGAACGCGAGGCCGGGCTTCGCGGTATCGACTGCATGCGCTTCGGTACGCTCGACCTCGAGCGGGATCTGGCGACGCAGTCACAGCCGGACGCCAGCGCCGACATGGTGCTGGCGTTCAACGTCCTCCACGCCACCCGCCGGCTCCGCGACACGCTCGCGCGCCTGCTGCGCGTACTCAAGCCCGGCGGCACGCTGGTCCTCATCGAAGCGGTACGATCGACCCGCTGGGTGGATTTCATCTGGGGCATGACCGAAGGCTGGTGGCACTACGAGGACTCGCCGCTGCGTGACGAATCGCCGCTCCTGGAAGCCGGCACATGGCGACGCCTGCTCATCGACGCGGGGTTCGAGCAAGCCGGCGCATGGCCGGCCGGAAGCACCGCCGACGCCGCACTGATTATCGGCCGCAGGCCGGCCGACGCGGCGGTCGAACGACCCGATGGCGCGGACACCGTCATCGGTGCGCAACTGCGCGAGATGCAATCCCACGGTGCCGAACTGATGGTCGTGCAGGCCGACGTCACCGATCCGGTACGCATGCGCGAGGTGGTGGAGAGCGCCGAGGCACGGTTCGGGCCGATCAATGGCGTGTTCCATTCGGCGCTCGTACTCAATGACGGCCCCGCGGCATTGAAGACCCGCGCGCAAGCACAGGCCGTGCTCGCACCAAAGGTCCATGGGACATTGGTGCTCGCCGATCTCCTGCGCGGACGCGGCCTGGATTTCTTCATTACCTACTCGTCGATGGCAGGGATCGTAGGCGCGCCCGGACAGTTCGACTACGCGGCCGCGAGCAACGTCGCCGATGCAATCACGCTCTGCGAAGGAAACGCACCGGCACCGCTGGCGCGCACCGTGTGCACGATCGACTGGGGTGCATGGCGCGAGACCGGCATGGCGGCGCGACTCGCGGCAAAGCGCGGCAGCCGGGCGCAGGAAGCACTGCGCGCGGGCATGAGCACCGCGGAGGGCGTGGAAGCACTCGCGCGCATCCTCTCGCGCCCGTTGCCGCACGTCGCGGTATGCTCGCAGCCGCTCGATGCCCTGATGCAGCCTGTGCCCGCGCCGGCGACGCCGCCGGCCGGGACGGAAGCGGCGCACGAACCGGCCGTTGCACGCGACGATGCGGGTTTCGTCGCGCCGCGCGACGCGACCGAGCGTGCAATCGCCGAACTATGGCAGGAACTGCTCGGTGTCGCCCGGATCGGCGCTCACGAGAACTTCTTCGAGCTGGGTGGCGATTCGGTCGTCGGCCTGCAGTTCATCGCCCGCGCACGCCGGCTGGGCCTGAAGATCAGCAATAAGCAGTTGTTCCAGCACCAGAGCGTCGCCGCGCTCGCGGCCGCGTGCGCGGCGGACGCCGGGGAGTCGGGCGAAGCGGCGACCACGGTGACGACACCGGGGGAACGCGCAGAGTCGGCGGAGATCGAACGGCTCGTTGCCAGCATCGGCAAGGACGAGGTCGAGGACGTCTATGGTCTCGCGCCGATGCAGCAGGGCATGCTGTACCACACTCTCGATTCGCCCGGCACCGGCGTGTATTGCACACGTGTCTGCTACACGCTGCGCGGTCCACTGGACGTACCTGCTTTCGCACGTGCATGGCAAAGCGTCGTCAATCGCCATCCAGTGCTGCGCACCTCGTTCCATCACGAAGATCTGGCCAGTCCGTTGCAGGTGGTGCACCGGCAGGCGCCGCTGTC
Source organism: Gammaproteobacteria bacterium (assembly GCA_050183625.1). GTDB lineage: Bacteria > Pseudomonadota > Gammaproteobacteria > JADZEE01 > JADZEE01 > JBFXBD01. The sequence goes on along the minus strand of JBFXBD010000010.1, from coordinate 18,913 downwards.
GTTCGATACGGTCGATCTTCGCGATCTTGACCCGGAGCGCCGCCAGATCGAGATCCTCGACCGCCTGGCGCAGGAAGGCCGGCGCGGCTTCGACCTCACGCAGGCACCTTTGCTGCGCCTGGCGCTGGCGCACACGGGCGCCGACGAGTACGAATTGATTCTCGTCCATCACCACCTGCTGATGGATGGCTGGTGCAAGTCGATGCTGTTCGAGGACGTGTTCCGCCACTACGACGCCTTTCGGAATTCGCGCGCGATCGAGCTTCCTCCGCCGCGGCGCTACCGCGAGTTCATCGACTGGTTCCAGCGCCAGGATCCGGGCGGCGCACAGGCGTACTGGCGCCGCGAACTCGCTGGCTTCCGGGCTCCTACACCGCTCGTCGGCGACTGCACGCCGGTGTCGACCGGTGGCGAGACCGCCGAGCACGGCTTCGAAATCACCAGTGACGAATCCTCGGCGCTTCAATCGCGGCTTCGGAGCCTGCGCCTGACCGCCAGCACCGCGGTGGCCGGCGCTTGGGCGCTCTGGCTCGCGCACCGTGCCGGCGCCGACGAGGTACTGTTCGGCGTGACGATGGCCGGGCGCCCGGCGTCCCTGCCTGACGCCGATTCGATCATGGGCCTTTTCATCAACTCGCAACCGCTGCGGGCGCGGATCGAGCGCGACATGCCGCTCGGGGACTGGCTCGCCGCCCTGCAGATGCGCCAGGCCGAGGCACGGCAATTCGAGCAGACACCGCTGGCGTCGATCCGGGACTGGTCCGATGTACCACGCTCGCAACGGCTGTTCGAAACGCTGGTGGTGTTCGAGAACAACGCCGGTTTCCACTCCGGTCCGGAGCGCCACCTGGACATCGAGATCGCGGCGGTCCGGCCCGTCATTCGCAACAGCTATCCATTGACGCTACGCGCGGTGCCGGGCGCCACGCTGCGGATGCAGCTCCTGTATGATTGCTCGAGATTCAGCCCGCAGTTCGTGGCGCGCGCGGCGGACGAGTTGGCGGCGCTGCTGCGCGCCATCGCCACCGGCGCTGCCGCGACTCCGGCGGCGCTGCTGGGGTTGCTGGACGGCCTGCGGGACGAGCACGAACAAGCGCAATTGCGGCTGTTCAAGGAACGCAGCCGCGAGCGGCTGACATCGATAAAGCGCCGAAAATCGTGACGAACCCGATGGCATCCAGATGAACGACACATCCCACGTCACCGGTTCCGGACGTGCGGGCGGGCGGGCGACCCGCAGGCCGATACCACTCGACTCGCGTCGGCTGGTCGAGTTCGCGCCGCTGGTACCCGGCGCGATGCTTCCGATCGTGGCCCGACCGCTGGTTTCCGAACTCGCCCTGCCGGAATGGATGGAGCGGAACCGGGACGAGTGCAACCGGCACCTGCTCGCGCACGGCGCGTTGCTGTTCCGCGGCTTCCGGCCCGTATCGACCGAGGAGTTCGAGCGCCTGCTGTGCGCGTTCTCCGGGGAACTCATGCACTACACCTACGGTTCGACGCCGCGGCAGGTGGTCGCGGGTAGGATCTACACCTCGACGGAGTACCCGGCGGACCAGTCGATCCCGCTGCACAACGAGATGGCCTACGCACGCCGATGGCCGATGGTACTGGGCCTGGCCTGCATGATCACTCCGACGTGGGGCGGCGAGACTCCAATCGCCGACAGCCGCCGGATCCTCGCGCGCATTCCGACGAAGATCCGCGAGCGGTTCGCACGCACCGGCGTCATGTACGTGCGAACTTACGGTGCCGGCCTGGACCTGAGCTGGCAATCGACGTTCCAAACCGACGATCGCACCCAGGTCGAGGCTTTCTGCCGCGCGGGTGGCATCGAGTACGAATGGATCGGCGCCGACGGGCTGCGAACGCGCCAGGTCTGCCAGGGCATCGCAACCCATCCACGTACCGGCGAGCCAGTGTGGTTCAACCAGGCGCACCTGTTCCACGCCAGCAATCTCGACCCAGGTACTCGGGCACTGCTCGCCGAGGATGTCGGTCCCGACGCGCTGACGCGCGATGCGCTGCACGGCGACGGCACCCCTATCGACACGGCCGAGCTGGAGGCAATCCGTGCCGTTCTCAGGGCGGAAGCGGTGCACTTCTCCTGGAGCCGCGGTGACGTACTGTTGCTCGACAACATGCTCGTGGCACACGGCCGGCAGCCGTTTCGCGGCTCGCGCCGGATCGTTGTCGGCATGAACCAGCCCCACGGGGACCCGAATGGATAGCGTTATGGATGGATACCGCATCTCGCCGCAGCAGTCGCGAATCTGGCGCCTTCAAGGCACGCCGGCACGCGGGCGCTTCCGCGCTCACTGTACGATCGTGATTGACGGCGATTTCGACGCCGATCGGTTCGAGGCTGCCGCGGCGCGAGTCGTCGCGCGCCACGAGCTCCTGCGCACCAGGCTCGTCCTGCTGCCCGCGATGACCATGCCCGCACAGGTCATCGGCGACGCCGGCCGCATGAGCCTCGAGTGGATTGCTCCGCAAATCGAAGCGACCGAGGGTCTCCAGTCGGCGCTCGCGGCGATCGCCGCCGCACATGATTCGCGACCGTTCGATCCCGCCGATGGCGCGTCGACGATAGCCGCGATCGCGCGCATGGGTACGCAGCGGCACGCGCTGGTACTGTCCTGCCCTGCGCTATGGGCCGACACGCTGGGCCTGCGCAACCTGGCGGCGGTGCTGGCGCGGGCGTGCGACGCAGCGGGCGACGACACCGAGCCGTTGCAATACGCCGATCTCGCGCAGTGGCAGTGCGAACTGCTCGATGAACCGGTCTCGGAGGTTGGCCGCGACTATTGGCGCCGGCTCGATCCGGACACCGCCGCGCGGGTCAGGCTGCCGATGCAGACGACCGCAACCGGCACGGCCTTCGCGCCGAACAGGCGCGTGATGCAGATCCCCGCCGCCAGCGAAACGCTCGCCCGTGTCGCACGGATCGCTTCCATAACACCACGCGCTTTGCTGCTCGCCGCGTGGCAGGCCACGCTGCACCGGATGACGGGCGCCGGCGGGCTCGTGCTCGGCTACACCTGCGACGGGCGCAGCTATGAGGAACTCAGGGATGCGCTCGGTCCGGTAGCGCGCGACGTACCGGTGACATCGGAGTTCGAACCCGACCTGCGCTTCACCGACTTTGCGCATCAGGCCGATGCCACCGTGACCGCCGCCGAGCGCTGGCAGGAATGCTTCGCATGGACCGACGCGCCCGAGGGCGCGGATCCGACCGCACGGTACCTCCCGGCAGGCTTCGAGTTCCGCCACCCGCCGCCGGCGCTGGTTGCCGGTGGCATGCGCTGGACGATCGTCGACGAGAGCTGCTGCCATGACCGCTTTTCGCTCAAGCTCCTCGCCGCGCCGGCGGGCGCCGACCTCGTCGTGGAGATCCTGTACGACACCGCGGCATTCGACGATGCGGCAGCGGGGTGCTACGCGGAGTCCTTCCAGGCACTGCTTCTCGATGCGATGGCCCGCCCGGAAGCCAAGCTGTGCGAATTGCGACTCGCCGACGACGCACAGCTCGCCCGCGCTGCGGCGAGCCTGCGTCCGGCCCCGGTACCTCCACCTCCGGCGCTTCTGCACGAGATGGTCGCGCTGCACGCACGCGCAACGCCGTCGGCGACTGCGGTCGCCGACGATGCCGGCGAGGTCAGCTATGGCGACCTGGAACTTCGCGCCGGTCGCCTGGCGACACGGCTGCGGCGTGTCGGTGTCGGCCCCGAAGTTCGCGTTGCGCTGTGCATGGAGCGCGGTAGCGGGCTGATCGTCGGCATGCTCGGAATTCTCAAGGCGGGCGGTGCCTACGTCCCCATCGATCCCGCCCTGCCGGCGGCACGCCAGCGCTACATCGCCGACGATTGCGGTGCGAATGTCGTCGTGACCCGTGGCGGTGCCGGCGCAGCCATCGCCGCTGGCGGTCGTAGCGTAATCGACGTCGACGCCGGCGGCGAAGGCGAAGGCGAAGGCGAAGAAGCATCCGACGCAGCGGTCGTCGCAGGCGACAACGCCGCGTACGTGCTTTACACCTCCGGCTCGACCGGCACCCCGAAAGGTGTGGTCGTGGAGCACCGACAGGTCCGCAACTACGTCCACGGCCTGCTGGAGCGACTCGGGCTGCACGAACCGACGAGCTTCGCTCTGGTATCGACCTTCGGCGCCGACCTCGGCAACACCGCGGTCTACGGCGCATTGGCCACCGGCGGAACGCTGCACGTGATCTCGCAGGATGCGGCTGCGGACGCGGAGACGCTCGCCGAATACTTCGATCGCCACCCGGTCGACGGGCTCAAAATCGTCCCCTCGCACCTGTCGGGGCTCCTGGCCTCGCCCGCCGGTGCGCGCGTCCTGCCGCGTCGCCTTCTCATCCTCGGCGGCGAGACGTTGCGCTGGCCGTTGGTTGATGCAGTACTCGCGTTGGCGCCCGAGTGCGCCATCTTCAACCACTACGGCCCTACCGAAGCAACGATCGGCTGCGCGTGCGGCCGGGTCGATCCGGACGCGCCGCGCGCCGAAACGGTGCCGATCGGGGCGCCGCTCGCAAACGTCGAGCTCGCGATCGTCGACACGCGCGGCAACCCCGTTCCTGCCGGCGTTGCCGGAGAACTCCTGATCGGAGGCTCCGGCGTAGCGCGCGGTTACCTGAACCGGCCCGAACTCACCGCGGAGCGCTTCGCTGCCGCGCCGGCCGCGGGACTGGCTGGGCGCGCGTACCGCAGCGGCGACCTGACGCGTCTGCTGCCCGGTGGACGCATTGAGTTCGTCGCCCGCGCGGATGCGCAGATCAAGATCCGCGGCTTTCGCGTCGAGCCAGCCGAGATCGAAGCGGTGCTCCGCCAGCATCCGTCGGTGCGCGACGCGGTGGTGATGGGCCACAACCCCGGTGCTGACGACGCGCGCCTGACGGGTTTCGTCGCGGCCGGCCCGCCGGCACCGCCGGTGGAGGAATTGCGGGCGCTGCTGGCGGATCGCCTTCCCGAGTACATGGTGCCCTCATCCGTCATGGTGCTCGACGCGCTACCGCTCACCGTCAACGGTAAAGTCGACCGCCTGGCGCTGGCGGTGTTGGCTGAGCGACCGGTCGCGAGCTCCGCGGACCCGGCGCTCGCGGGCACGGAGGCGGTGATTGCGGAACTGTGGCGTGCGCTGCTGCCGGTGACAGACGTACGTGCCGGTGACAACTTCTTCGACCTCGGCGGAAACTCGATGCTCGCGCTCCAGGTCGTCGGCCGCCTGCGAAAGGCGACGGGCGTGCGAATCACGCCGCGCGAGCTGCTGCTGCAGAGTCTCGGTCAGCTCGCGCGCCTGGTGGACGAACGCCGCGCCGCAATGCAACCCGGGCAATCGGTCCGAGGCGAGGAAACTGGCGATCGATGTACCTGACCCGACCGCAATCGAAGTACTTCGATCCGCGTCGTTTTGCCGATGCGGCCGCAACCAGCAACCAGTTCGACTGGGATCTGTATTACCGCTTCAAGGACGCCCGCGACGATTTCTGGCTCGATCAACTGGATGTGGCTTCGGAATTCCGCTGTGAGGCATTGCGGCATTCCAAGGACTTCGATGCCTCTGCCGAACGTACGCGCGGGATGCTCGCCCTGCCGACCGCGTCGGCCGCGCCCGCCGTGCTCGACGTCGGCCTGTCGTCCGAAAAGCTCGACGGCAACCTGATTGACCGGCTGGGTGCGCGGGTCACCGTGGTCGACGTACAAAGTGCCGCGCAAGCCTACCTCAGTGCTCAGCTCCCGGGGAGCCGCTTCGTGATCGGCGACGTGATCGATCTCTGCCACGATCCCGATCATGCCGGTACCTACGACCTCGTATACAGCATCGGCCTGGTCGAACATTTTCCGGACAAGTCGGTCATCGTCAACGCCCACCGGCAGCTGGCGCGGCCGGGGGCGCTCGTTCTTTTGTATGTACCGATCGACTCCGAGGTGAACCGGCGTCTGACTGCCATGGCACCGGATCTGGAGAACTTCGGCTATCGCGAACTGCTCACCCCCGAGGAGCTCGCGGAGTCGTGCCTGGTCCCGGGCCTGGAGATCGTGGCACTCGAGTCGGTCGGCCTGTTCGCCGCGCTCTGGGCGCGACGAACCGTCTAGCGCCTCCCCGTCGCCCGCTCGAACCACAGCGCATGGACTCTCGAATAGGGGAACCACTGTTCTTCGGCGACGTTCGCGAGCCGCTGTTCGGCTGCCTGCACTCGCCGTCGGCCGATGCACGCGACGCGGCGGTCATCCTGCCCGCCGCCGGCCACGAGTACGTGAGCTCGCACCGCACCGTGCGCCAGTTGGCCATCCGCCTCGCCAGCCAGGGCTGCGCCGCGCTGCGCGTCGACCTGTACGGTTGCGGCGATTCCGCCGGCGCAAAGGACTCCGGCACTCTCGAGCGCTGGGCCGCCGATGCGGCGGCTGCCACCGGCTACCTGCGCGCACGTGCACCGCACGCGCGGCTGCATCTGGTCGGTCTGCGTCTCGGCGCGAGTCTCGCCACGCTTTGCGGCGCCGGAATCTGCGGCCTGGAGTCGGTGGTACTTTGGGATCCGGTGTTCCGCGGCGCGGACTACCTTGCCCAGGGGGTTCGCCTGCACCAGCGGCGCTTTTCCACTCGTCAGTCGCCACACGACGCGGAACCGATCGAAATCCTCGGGTACGCGCTGTCGGCGCAGTTGGTACACGAACTGAAGGTGCTCGACCTCGGCACACTGGAGGCGCCGCCGGCACCGCGCGCGCTGATAGTCACAACCGGCGCGCAGTCCGGGACCGCGCCGCTCACGCGCCGCCTCGCCGAGATCGGCGCGAAGGCGCAGGCACGCGAGGTGGAGGCGCCGGATCTCTGGACCGGAGATGGGCACGTCGCCATAGTACCGACCGCGTTCATCCAGATCGTCGCCGAATGGATCGCGGGTACATGAGCTGCGCTGAGCAGGTCCTTCGCTTCGGTCCCGCTCGTTGTCTGGTGGGAATCACCACCGGGCAGCGCAGCCGCACCGGTATTGTCTTCCTCGATGCCGGCCTGATTCACCGCGTCGGCCCGGGAAGGCTCTACGTCGAGTTGGCACGCATGGCTTCCGCCCGCGGCATCGCGGCGCTGCGCTTCGACCACTCCGGCATCGGGGACAGCGGTGTGCGTCCGGACCAGCTTCCGGCAGAGAAGGCCGTGGTGCAGGAAGCCATCGACGCCTTGGACACGCTGGCGCGCCATGCCGGATGCGATCAGTTCATCCTGTTCGGCATGTGCGCCAGCACCGACACCGCTTTCCGCGCGGCATGCGCCGATCGTCGCGTCGCCGGCGTCGTATTGCTCAACGCACTACTGGGCGATCGCGCGACCGCGAACGATAATCTGCTGGACGAAATGACCACCCGCAAGGTCGCGCACAGCTACCTCAAGGACAAGCTGTTCCGCCCTCACAGCTGGCTGCGACTTCTGCGCGGGCGGACCGATCCGCGGCGCGTGCTGCGGGTACTCATGCGCGCATGGCAGTCGACGACGCGCCGGGCGCAGGTACCCCTCGACGAGGATCCCGCCCGGGTACTCGCGGGCCTGCAAGGCCTGGCCGCGCGCGGCACGCGCGTACTGCTGGCGTTCGGCGAGCACACAGGTGTGCGCCAGTACTTCGGCATGACGATCGAGAACCGAATCGGCGGAATCGACCCGGATCGCAGGATCGACGTGCGGATCGTCGAGCGCGGCGACCATTCGTTCACGACTCTCGCCCTGCAGCGCGAGATCGTCGAAATGTTCACCGGATGGCTGGACTCGTTTACTCGATCCCCCCCACCACCTGACGATGCCAGTACAGCCGCGGCTCCGGCAGCCGGGTACAAAGTGCCGCGGCGACGCCGCGTCCAGGATTGAGCCTGCATACGTACCACGGCTGGCCATCGCCGCAACGTTCGCGGACCATTCCGCCCTCGGGCCGCGTCATGCCGACATCGAACCCGAGAAGGTCGCGAGACATACCCTCGCCGGTCGCTTTGATGAAGGCCTCCTTGCGCGCCCAGCAATCGAAGAACGCCTCCACGACGCCCCGGTCGGTCGACAGCACGGTCGTACGCTCGTTGGCAGTGAAATTTCGCGCGGCCATGTCGGTCAGATCCGGTAGCGTACGAACACGTTCGATGTCGACGCCGACGGGCCCTGCGGTCGTGATGGCGCAAAGTGCCAGCTGCCCGGTGTGAGAGTAGTTGAAGTGCAGCCCTCCCGGATTGCACCGCGGTGACAGCACCGGCTTGTCGTTGCCGTAGGGATGGTACTCGATTCGAGTCGGTTCGACGCCGGCCTGCGCAGCCAGCAGGCGTCTCAACCACGCTCGGCGGGCGACGAAGTTCTCGCCATCACGCGCATGAACGAATCGGCGCGCCCGCTCCAGTTCGCCTCGATCCAGAAGCTCCCAGTCAGCTGCAGACGGCCCGGCCAGCGCGGTGATCCAGAGGTGCACTTCGCCGGGCGCGAACACGCGACCGCGCCCTGAGCGATCTCAGGCGCCTGCCGCTGCCTGAAAGCGCCCGTACAGGCGCATGCATACGGTGTGCTCGATCGCCATATGCACGTCCTCGACGATCTGAATGCATTCAGCCGGCACGATCAGGCTCTGAGCGGCGATGTCTTTGAGCTTGCCTCCGGCGAAACCGGTCAGCGCAATGGTATGTGCGCCGTGCCGGCGCCCATACTCGACCGCCTTGAGTACATTTGGTGAATTGCCGCTTCCGGAGATGCCGATGACGAGATCGCCCGGATCGAGCAGGTTGGCCAGTTGCTGGACGAACACTTCGGAATAATCCGCGTCGTTGGCCCAGGCGGTCATGGTCGGAATCGCGTCGGAAAGGCTGATCACGCGGAACCGCTTCGTGCCGGGATGGATTGTGCCCTTGCCGAGGTCACAGGCGAAATGCGAAGCCGTAGCCGCGCTGCCGCCGTTGCCGAATATGAATACCTTGCGGTCCTCCCGCCAGGCGTCCAGAAGACGATCGACGATCGCCTCGATCTGCTCGTGCTGCAGGCGCGCGATGGCCGCCTGCAGCCGTTCGAGATAGCCTGCTACGGTCGCGAGTGCCGGATGTTCAGCGAGTGCATCCATCAGGTCGTTTCCAGCGTTGCTGCGAAGGATAGCGCCCGTTTCCGCGATTGGCCACCGCCGGGCTGCGGATTGGCGCTGGACTTCACCATTTTCGTGCCTGCCGGATCAGCCCGCCACCGCCCCACCGGTTCCCGGCGCCCCAGGCCAATCACGCTCGGCCTGACGCAGTGACTCGGGGGTACCGATATCACGCAGGTATTCCTCGATTGGATACCCGTGCATCCGGCCCACCAGCCGGGGCAGCACATCGAATCCGAAGTCGTATGGTGGCGGCTGCGGCGCCATCACTTCGAACAGGTCCGGACCGGCGACATAGACACCGGCGTTGGACAGGTTCGAGCGTGGCTGCGAAGGCTTCTCGGCGAACTCGACCACGAGCCCTGCGTGGTCCAGGACCACGATGCCCTTCTCGCGCGGCACTTCGGTGGGCACGAGCCCCATCGTGAAAGACGCCTCGTGTGCCCTATGGAACTCGACCATGCGCCGCAGGTCGACCTCGGTAAGGTTATCCGCATACAGAACCAGGAAGTCGCGCTCGCCGGCGACGAAGCTTCGCTGCGACCAGACCGTGCCAGCGCTGCCGAGCAGGACCGGCTCGTACACCGTGCGAACCCGGACCGGCCCACCGTATCGGGCCAGGAACGACGCCACGCATTCCGGCAAGTGATGCACGTTCACCAGCACCTCGGCAACGCCGTACCGAGCGCAGAGTCCGAGCCAGATGTCCAGGAGCGGGCGGCCGCGGATCGGCACGAGGCACTTTGGCACGGATTCGGTGAGCGGGCGAAGCCGGGTACCCAGGCCGGCGGCGAGCAGAAAGGCCTTCATGACCGTGCCGGGGCCGCGGCCAGCACGCGATCGTAAATCCCGAGCAAGCCGCGAAGGTGCGCCTGCGTACTATAGCGCCGCTCAACCTTGGCGCGCGCGTTGCGACCATAGCGCTCGATTGCGGCATCGTCCACCAGCAGGCGCTCGATGCAGTTCCGAAGCGCATCGGCCGAAAACGGCTCGAACAGCAGCCCGTCGACTCCGTCCTCGACGATGTCCGGAATGCCGCCGATGCGCGCCCCAATCACCGGCGTCGCGCAGGCCATGGCTTCGATCGCCGAGCGTGGGGAGTTCTCGTACCATTCCGAAGGCACGACCACGAATCGCGCCGCACGAACGAGCTCGATCAATTCCTGGCCGTACCTGGCGCCGAGCAGTTCGACGTTATCGATTCCCTCGGCCCGCAGTCGCGCCTCGATAGGTGCGGCCATCGGACCTTCGCCGACGATCTTGAGTCGCGCTCCCTGCAGGCCCCGCACCGCGTGCACCAAGGTCATGAGGCCCTTTTCCTCGGCGAGCCGTCCCAGATAAAGGAAGTAGTCCGACTTGCCGTAGAGGGGTGCGTAATCCTGCGGGTGCACGAAGCTCGGCAACGTCACCAGCCGATCGGCGGGAATCCCGGACTCGATCATCTTGCGGCGATAGAACTCGCTCGGGGTAATGAACAGGTCTACGTTGCGGGTGTAGACCCCGGTCCAGCGGTGTGCATAGGCTTCTACTGCGCACAATGCGCTCCATGGGAGCGAACCCTGCACGCAGCGGTGCACGACGGCGTTGTAGAAGGCGCCAGACAGGCAGCGCTCGCACACCCGCCCTCCCGTACGCATCTTGTAGTTCGGACAGGCGAGCTTGAGATCGTGCAGAGTCATCACCACCGGGATGCCGCGGCGCTTCAGCGGCGGCAGGATGGCCGGGGAAAGCTGGTGGTATATGTTGTGCGCGTGAACCAGATCCGGCTGGACCTCGTCCAGCAGACGCTCGAATTTCTGCCGCGCGTGACGCGAGTACAAAATGCGCAGGGCCGAACGCACGCTTGCCCCTGGGGAATTGTGTTCGTGGTACTCGACACGCTCGACGAAATGGCGGGCATATGGCGTCGGTTCATTGCGCTCGTGCTGCATCGAGAACCACGACACATCGTACCCGAGTGGCTCGAGTTCCCGCGCGAGATCGAACAGGTACGTTTCCACGCCTCCCTTGCGGAAGAAGTACTTGTTGGCGACGAGCAGGCGGCGCCGTCGGACGGCGCTAGCCGCGACGGCGGCAGGTGGCGTCACAGGGGATGCGCCTCGTACCAGCGTACGGTCGCGGCAATACCGTCTTCGAGCGCGATCGTCGGCTTCCAGCCGTGTGCTAGCCTTATCCGCGATGCGTCCAGGGCGATGCGCGATACTTCACCCGGGCGCACTGGCGCGTATCGCGGTTCGACCTTGGCCCCAAGCGCATCGCGCACGGCGTCGAAAATCATACGATCCGTAACCTCCCGGCCCCACCCTAGGTTGAAGACGTCGGCCTGTTCACCGGCCTCCACCAGAAGGGTGGTCGCCGCCGCGACGTCGTACACGTGCACGTAGTCGCGTGACTTGGACCCATCGCCGAATATCGTAGGCTGCTCGCCGGCCAGCATCTGGCGGGTAAATATCGCCACGACCCCCGCCTCGCCGTGTGGATCCTGGCGCGGGCCGTACACATTCGGGTAGCGCAGTGCGACATAGGAAAACCCGTACAGGCGCCGATAAAGGCCGAGGTATTGTTCGAAAGTGAATTTCGTCAACCCGTAGGGCGACATCGGGGCAATCGGGTGAGCCTCGTCGACGGGAAGGCGCTGTGGTTCGCCATAGACGGCTCCACCGGTGGAGGCAAACAGCAGTTTGCGCACCCCACAGCGATGGGCGCTGTCGAGAACGTTCAGGGCCCCCAGCACGTTGACGTCCGCGTCGAACGCCGGCTCGCGCACCGCCCTGCGCACGTCCATCTGCGCGGCGTGGTGACTGACTATTTGGGGGCGCTCATGCGCCATGAGATCCGGCAGGCGATCGGAGCGGATGTCCATTTCGTGGAACCGGGCACGTGCGTCGAGATTGGCTCTCTTTCCAGTCGACAGGTTGTCGACGACGACGACCTCGTGTCCGGCATCGAGCAACTTCTCGACGACGTGCGAACCAATGAAACCTGCCCCGCCGGTAACCAGGCACTTCATACGATGCTCCTTGTCGCTGCCCCGGCGTGCGCAGGTTCGGCTCCCCACCCATGGGCCCTGAACCTGGAGCCGGATGAGACCCTGGCCGCACGCATCACGTTCATATCGCTTTCAGGTACTGAAGATGACCTTTGTGCCGTCGGGTTCGAGCCGAAAAGGCAGTTCGCGCAGGCCCTGCAGAGCCGCGCGCACGGACGCCTGGCTTCCGCGTTCGCAGAACAGCAGGAGAAAACCGCCGCCGCCCGCACCGGTAATCTTTCCCCCCAGCGCGCCGGCGTTGCGAGCCCGCGCGTACAACGTATCGATTCGATCGTTGCTGATGAGGGAGGCGAGGCGGCGCTTCAATTCCCATCCCTGGTGCAGGCAGCGTCCGAACTCGGACAGATCGCCGCTCAGCAGGCATTGTTCCATCGGCTCCACCAAAGCCACCATCTCACGGAGTGCGGCGGCATTGGCTTCGACACGGCGCTTCTGTTCGCCGAGCACCGCGCCGGAGTCGCGCCCCTGACCACTGTAGAACAGAAGCAGGCTGTCATTGAGATTGTGCAGGACCTCTGGAGGCGGAAGCACCGGCCGGACTTCGACACGGTCGTCGGGATGAAACGTGATGCGGGCGAACCCACCGAACGCCGCGATGTACTGGTCCTGCTTGCCGATCGGCTTTCCCAGGACTTCGATTTCTATCTCGGCGGCGCGGCTCGCCAAGGCCTGCCTGGATTGGGGCTCACCCCTGTACTGGAACATCCCATTCAACAACCCGACCGTGACGCTGCTCGAGGAGCCGAGGCCTGTCCCGGTGGACGGTACATCGGCCATGGTCGAGACCTCCAGGGCAGAGGCGATCCCTGCGGCGCGCATGCTCTCCCGGACCAGTTCGTGTTGAAGTTCGTCGATGTGGTCGACGAGTTCTGTGCGTGAATAGCCTATGCGTATCCGCTCGTCGAAGCGAGGCTGAAGAATCACGTGAATGTACTTGTCGATCGCGGATGACAAAACCGCGCCGCCATGGCGCCGGTAGTAGTCCGGGAAGTCGCTACCGCCGCCGGCGAAGCTGACTCGCAATGGAGTCCGCGTGATGAGCATATGCAGCTACCCTGTCGAACGGCTGGCCATGGTGCGCCGGTACACCGCCTCGAGCCGGTCTACGACGTTGTCCCAATCATATTCCCGCGCCCTCTCCCGACCACGCGCGCCGAGTGCCCGGACTGCTTCCGGATCCGCGAGAAGCGCGCGCAGGTGCTCGCGTAGATCCGCCACGTCGCCTTTCCTGAAGGTCACTCCGCAATCACCAAGTGCCTCGCGGTTGGCGTCGATGTCGCTCGCCAGGGCGCACTTCCCGAAGCTGAGCGCGTGCAGCAGCGAGTGTGGCAGTCCTTCGACATCGGACGGCAGTACGTAAAGGTAGGCGTTCGCGTAGAGTTCGTCGAGTAGGCGCCCGCCGACCGCACCTGTGAAAATCACGTTCTCACCGGACGACCGACGCAGGAGATCGGCGTAGTCTTCGGTGTGACTCGCGGGCCCGGCCATCACGAGCTTTTTCGCCGTTCCCAAGTCCTTCCACGCCTCGAGCAGATAATGGCAGCCCTTCTCGGGTACCAGCCTGCCCAGGAACAGCACGTAGCTGTCCGGCTCCAAGCCCAGGTCGCGGATCAGTTCCGGCTTTGCATCATTCCCGGGCGCGACCCCGGTGGGAACGTAGTCGACATCGCGTCCGTAGCGGCGCGAGAAGTAATTCTGCAGCGTCCTGGAGATTGCGATGGTCCGGTGGGGGAAATACACCGCTGGGTACTCGGCGGTATGCAGGCAAGTACGCGCGAACGCTCCCCATTTTTCCCGTTCCCAGTCCAGGCCGTGCACCTGCACCACGGTTGCGATCCTCACCAGGCGCGGAAGCACCGCGAAAACCGACGGCCCGAGGGCATGTATATGGACCACGTCCGGCCGCGTGCCCAGAACATGCAACGCACCAAGGAACGTGTGGGTCAGCGCGTCCAGGTGCTTGGTATTGATCGAAGGCAGCCGGATGATCCGCATTCCGCGGTATTGTGCTGCTACAGATACGTACGGACGTACATAGACGGTAACGTCGTGGCCGCGGGCGGCAAGGCGACAGCCGACCTCCTCGGTGAAATTCTCGATACCTGCCGGAAACGGGATGCCCTTAAGACCCAGGAAGGCGATTCTCACTACGCCGCTCCGGCGCCGCGCAGACGGTTTGCGCGACCGTACCTGCGTCGCGTCACGGCGCGCGCAACCGCGAGAAAGCCACTCCCGCAACGGCGTATATCGCCAGCGCCGCCAGAACTGTGGCGTGGAACCCGAACCATAGCGCCAGAATGACGCTCGCCAGCGAACCGATTACCGTGAACAACCCGTTCAGCGACCAGGCCCAGGTGATCGCGCCCTGTTCGCGACCCGCAATCGCGAGGATCCCGAGGGGAAACGGCATGCCAAGGAAGAATCCAAGCGGAAAGATCATGGCCGCAGCCACGGCGGCACGCGCAAGTGCCGGGGCGGCCAGAAAGATCTCGAAAACCTCACTGTGCAGCGCAAGCAGCACCAAACCGCACGCGATCGCTCCAAAAAAGGGTAACGGCCACCGCCGGTGCGGCCCAATGCCCAGGGAGCGGGACGCGGCGCTTCCGACGCCGGCACCGAAGAGCAGCGTGAAAATCACCACGGCGTAAGTGTAAAGGGGAACCCCTATCAGCTTCATGAATATCTGAACGAACACGAGTTCCAGGATGATGAACCCACAGCCGAGACAGGCAAAGTACGTCACCAGCGCGGCGCGGTGGCTCCATCTGCTCTTACCGATGGGCGCCCAGCGCAACGGCACGAGAACAAACGCGATTGCGAACAGAAGCGACACGGCTGCAGTGATTTGCAGGTGTACGACGTCCATCGCGACCACGCCGCCTCGGAGCTGGGAGTTGAGCGTGTCAGCCACCGAAAAATTTATGTAACGCTCCGGATCCGGCTCGATATGGCGCATGGCCGTACGAATGAATCCGAAAAAGGGGCGGTCGTCGGTCGTGGGCCAGGCGCGAAACCCGACGCGGTTCGCGAGTTCCCTGGAGTAACTACCGCTGAAGAACTCCGGGGGCAGGAAACCCGCGGCGGGATCGAGCGGGTTCTGCACCATCCTGACCTGGTAGTTATCGGCTCCGCCTTCGAAAAACAACCCGATGTCGACCCGTTCGCGCGTTGTCCAGGGCGCGGTCATGAACTCGTTTGCAGCCTCGACCTCCGGCGCCGACCACGGTGTGGTCTTGACGAGCATCGTCGGCAGGGTGTCGCGCACGCCTTGGAACTCGAACACGAGCACGTGGCGCTGGAAATCGGTGCGACCGAGCTGGCGCCAAGCCAAGGCGGCCGTCGTAATCATCCGCGGGTAGATGTGATGGTTGATATGGAGGATGCCGCCAGGGGCGAGATGCGTGAAGTACTCGCGGTAGGCATCTGCGGTTTGCAGGTAGTCAGGGGCCATGGCGCCGGTCCCGGCGGCGATACTGGAGCTGGTATGGTTGCTGTGAATCTGGATGACATCCCAGGATTTTCGGCTCGCTCGCAGAAATGCTCGCCCTTCGCCAGCCACCAAAGCCACACGAGGATCGTTGAAGATACCGCCATTGAATCTGGAATACGTGTTCCTGCCCAGATCTACAACGGTGGACACCATCTCCACGGCATCCACATGGGTGGCGCCGTACATCAGTGCGGCCTTTGTCTCCTGGCCACCGGCAGCGCCAATGACGAGTGCGCGCTCGCCGGTATCTCGCTTCAAGTAGTGCGATAGGAGCACACCACGGTGCCAGAAATGATCGAAAACCGAGCCGGTTCGCTCTTCGATCGCCCGTCGAAGGCGCGTGAAATCGCCGTCGAAGGCGAAGATGTGCGTGCTCTGAGTACCGCCGTCGTAGGCTACGTGCTTTCGCGCTGGAGCCTGCGGCCCGCGTGCAATTGAAACCGGATCCGCCGCGAGGTCGATGACGTCGATTTTCGACACGGGATCCCATCGACTCAGTTCGATCCAGCCGCGCTCTCTTGCTTCCAGAACTCCACGCTTGTGAAGATGGTCGGTGAAGTCGAAGTACGCGGGTGCGTGGAGTATGGGAAGCGCTACCAGCACCATCGCGGCGGCGCCGGCTGGGATCGCGAACCGCAGCCTGGCATCGAACAGCGCGGCCGCGACCAGATTCAGAGCCGCGGCCGACATCAGTACGCCACCTGGACCGATTGGCGGCAATAGTGGAATCAATGCGACGCAGCCCAGCGCGGCGCCGGAGAGATCCCAACAGTAAAGGCGCTGGATGGCGTGCGGGTAGGTGGAGAACACGATCGCGAACACCAGCCCCGACAGAAAGAACGGTACCACCATCGCCAGATACATCCCTGTGAAGGATGCGAACTGCAGCAACGGCTGGCGCGGCAGTGCCTCATAATCGAACGGCAACGCGTTCAACACCGGTCGAAGCGCGAGGGTGGCCACCGCGAGCGCGACAGTGATTCGCGCCAACACTCGGCTGGGATCGGCGGTCTGTGGCAGAGGACGCAGCGTCGACCAGATGCCGCCGAGCCCGAAAGAGAACAGAGTGCAGGCGATCACCATATATGCCATGTTCGGCGTCAGCACGACGTCGAACACGCGGGTGAGAGCCAGTTCCTGAGCCAGCGTCGTCAGCGCGGTAAGGGAAAGCGCCAAGGCGATTCTCAGCGGTGGCGGCGATTGCGTCGGCACGTGATTCATCGAAGATTCGCCGGTCCGACGCTCGGCGCGGTTCCAGGGTGCGCTCAGGCGCAAGCAGCGTCGGCCCGCTCGCGCCCGACAATAGCCAATCTGGTATGGAAACGCCAGCCACGGCGTTTCAGGAGGGTCGGCGAGGTCGCGTGGGTGTTTTGGACGAGTCGATGTGAATTAAGCTGGATTGAAGCGATGGGGTTCCGCTCGGACAATGGCTTCCTGCGTGGTCGAGGCGCACGTGAGCGTTCCGGACTGCGAGGCGCTTCACGGCTTGGGGTGTTGATCTTCACATTAAGGGGGGGGCCAGAGCCGTGGTCCGGGGGAGTCGGGTTATATGTGCGTATTTCGGCCGGTCGTGACCGGCCATTTCGGTAAATTGTGACCGCCCATTCCGGTCCATCGTGACCGGTGTTTCGGCCCATCGTGACCGATTTTCGGCCCCGTCCGAAATGCCGGTCACGATGTCCGAAACGGCCACCGCGCCCGCGGCTGGCGAAGTGCCTTTGTTGGGTACGCTTGTCGGTTTTGGACCACAAAGCCGGAGGCGTCATGCCCAGGAAGACACTGACCATGCACTACGTCAAAGAGCTGCTCCGCCTGAAGTACGTCGGCGGACTGTCCCATTCCCAGATCGCCGCCGCCCTGTCGATCTCCAAGGCGGTGGTGGCCAAGTACGTGGCCTTGATGCACGCCGCCGGGCTGCGTCCGGAGGAGATCCCCGCCATGAGCCAGGAGGCGCTGTGGACGCGCCTGAAGCCGCCCTCGCCCCCGCGCGGAGATCGGGTCATGCCCGATTACGCACACGTGCACACCGAGCTCAAGCGCAAGGGCGTGACGCTGCAGTTGCTCTGGCAGGAATACGCCGCCGCGCACGTGGGCCAGCGCGTGTATCGCTATACGCAGTTCTCCGAGCGCTATCACCTGTACGTGCAGAGCCTGAAGCGCTCGATGCGTCAGGTGCACCATGGCGGGGAGAAGCTGTTCGTGGACTACGCCGGTCCGACGATCGCGTACGGCAACGCCGGTGAACGCGCTCAGATCTTCGTCGCGGTGCTGGGCGCGTCCAATTACACCTTCGCCTGCGCCACGGCGCGCCAGACGCTCGCCGACTGGGTCGATGGCCTGAGCGCCGCCTTGGAGTTCATCGGTGGCGTGCCCGCGCTCATCGTGCCGGACAACCCCCGCGCACTCATCGCCGATCCCAACCGCTATGAGCCGCGCGCGTCGGCCACGCTGCTGGACTTCGCCCAGCACTACGGCACCGTCATCCTGCCGGCCAGGCCTCATCTTCCCCGCGACAAGGCCAAGGTGGAAGTGGGCGTGCAGATCGTCGAGCGCTGGATCATGGCCCGGTTGCGCAATGAACGCTTCCACGCCCTGCTGCCGCTCAACACCGCGATTGCCGAACTGCTGGTCGAGCTCAATACCCGCCCGTTCCAGCGCCTGCCGGGCTCGCGCCACAGCGCCTTCGAGCAGTTGGACCGCCCGGCCCTGAAACCCCTGCCGCCCACGCGCTACGAGCTGGCGCGCTATCACCAAGCGCGCGTGAACATCGATTACCACATCGTCCTGGACCGCCACTACTACAGCGTCCCGCATGCGCTGGTGGGGCAGCAGGTCGAACTGCGTGCGACCGCCGCGACCGTGGAGATCCTGCACCGCGGCCGACGCGTGGCTGCGCATGTGCGCTCGCACGCGGCGCACCAGTACACCACCGTGCCCGAGCACATGCCCGCCGCGCACCGTGCGCACCTGCAGTGGTCCCCGCAGCGGCTCATCGGCTGGGGCGGCACCATCGGCCCGGCCTGCGCCGAGCTCGTGCGTCAGATCCTGCACACGCGCAAGCATCCCGAGCAGGGCTACCGCGCTTGCCTGGGGCTGCTGCGCCTGGGACGTGACCATGGCGCCCAGCGCCTGGAGGCTGCCTGTGCACGCGCTCTGACGCTGGGTGCGTTGAGCTACCGCGCGGTGGACTCGATCCTCAAACGCAAAATCGAATCGCTGCCGCTGACCGCGGCGGCGCCCTGGTCGGCGCCGGAGCATGAGCATC
>JBFXBD010000009.1:0-136646 GCA_050183625.1 Gammaproteobacteria bacterium | reverse complement strand
CCAACCTGCTCGAGGCAACCCGGGTTCGGGACCAGGCCGCGCTGGATCCGTACATCTTCGTGCGCGAGGCGTTCCGCCAGCGCCGAACGTTCCTCATCTACGACGGCAATCCGCCCTCGACCGGTATCGATGAGTTCCTGGACGAGGAACAGATGGAACACGGCACGCCGGGCGTGCTGAAGGTCTACTGACGGCTTTTTGACGGCTCAGCGCCCCGGCGTCGCCGGGATGACCGGTGTGCGGGGGCGCACATCGGCGTTCTGTGCCCGGTGCCGAAGCGCGTGGTCGGCCAGTACCAGCGCAAGCATGGCCTCGGCGATCGGCGTGGCGCGGATCCCCACACAGGGATCGTGGCGTCCGGTGGTGATGACTTCCGTGGCCGTGCCGTCGAGATCGACGCTTTTCCCCGCCAGCCGCAGGCTGGAAGTGGGCTTCAGGGCGATGCTGACCAGGATGTCCTGGCCGCTGGAGATTCCGCCCAGCACGCCGCCCGACTGATTGCTCAAGAAGCCGGCCGGCGTCATTTCATCGCGGTGCTCGGTTCCCCTCTGCTCCACCGCCGCGAAACCGGCGCCTATCTCCACCCCCTTGACGGCATTGATGCCCATCATCGCCGCGGCGATGTCGGCATCCAGGCGATCGAACACCGGCTCGCCCCAGCCCGGCGGCACCCCGGTGGCGACGACATTGATCCGCGCGCCGATGGAATTGCCTTCCTTGCGCAGCGCGTCCATGAAGGATTCCAGCTCCGGTACCCGGTCCGGATCCGGGCAGAAGAACGGATTGGCCCCCACCGCTTCCCAGTCCCGAAACGCCAGTCGAATGGGGCCGAGCTGGGCCAGGTAGCCGCGCACCTGCACCCCGTAGCGCGCGGCCAGGAATTTCTTGGCGATGCCGCCCGCGGCCACGCGCACACAGGTCTCGCGCGCCGACGCCCGGCCGCCGCCGCGATAATCGCGCAGGCCGTATTTCTGCTGGTAGGTGTAGTCGGCATGCCCGGGGCGGAATCGGGCGGCGATGTCGGAATAGTCCTTGGACCGCTGGTCGGTGTTCTCGATGAGCAGCCCGATCGGCGTTCCGGTGGTGACGCCTTCGAACACCCCGGACAGGATTCGCACCCGGTCCTCTTCGCGGCGCTGGGTGGTATGGCGCGAGGTGCCGGGCTTGCGGCGGTCCAGATCGCGCTGCAGGTCCGCCTCGGACAGCGGCAACCCCGGCGGACAGCCGTCGACGATGGCCGCGTAGGCGGGCCCATGGCTCTCGCCACAGCTCGTGAGCGTGAACAACCTGCCGAAGGTATTGCCGGACATGGCGGTATTGTAGCGGGGAATGCCGCGCGTTCGCCGCAGCCGCGCGCGGCTCAGCCGATGCGGATCGGGGCGAAGCCCGGGATGCTGGCCAGGTCGACCTCGTCGATCTGCTCCGGCCGCAGGTACTGCCGGGCGTAGGTCATGTAGACCTGCTCGCGGATGAAGACGTCGAACAGATCGCCGTCGACGTGATTGTCCAGGCGCATGCGGCCAAGGATGGTCAGCGCCTGGGACAGCCGCATGGGCTTCTTGTAGGGACGATCCTGCGCCGTCAGGGCCTCAAAGATGTCGGCAATCGCGACCATGCGCGCCGGGATCGACATGCGCTCGCGGGTCAATCCGCGCGGATACCCGCTGCCGTCCATGCGTTCATGGTGCCCGCCGGCGTACTCCGGCACCCGCCTCAGGTGCCGGGGGTACGGCAGCGACTCCAGCATCTTGATGGTCACCGTGACGTGGTTGGCGATGACGTCGCGCTCCTCGGCGGTGAGCGTGCCGCGGCCGATGTGCAGGTTGTAGACCTCGTCATCGGTCAGCAGCGGCACGATCTCCCCGCTCGGGCAGCGCCACCGCCGAGCGGCAATCAGCGCAATCCGTGCCTTGTCGGCGTCGGTGATGAACTCGCCGCCTACGTTGCATCGGCGTATGAAATCGCGATCCCGATCCAGGTCCTGTAGCTGCGCGGCCAGCCCGGCGTCGCCAGCGAGCCGGGTCTCCACGTCGGCGACACCCGCGGCTTCGAGCAGCCGGCGCAGGGCGGCAATCTCCGCATCACGCCTGGCGACCTCGAAGCGGGTGTCGACGAGTTCGACCCGATCGAAGATGGTTTCGAGCTTGGTGGACTTGTCCACCACCCACTCCGGGGTCGTGATCTTGCCGCAGTCATGCAGCCATGCGGCGACATTGAGTTCGTAGCGCTCGTCCTCGGTCATCGTGAACCCGGCCAGCGGCCCGACCTCGGTGGTGCAGACCGCCTGCGCCAGCAGCGTGGTCAATACCGGCACGCGCCGGCAGTGGCCGGCCGTATATGGCGACTTCTCGTCGATCGCGTCGGCGATGAGCTGGATGAAGGAGTCGAACAGCTCCCGCTGGGCGTCGATCAGCGACTTGTTGGTCACCGCCACCGCGGCCTGCGAGGCCAGCGACTCCACCAGCTTCTGATCCAGCGCGCTGAACGGCTGTACCTGCCCGGAGACTGGATTGCGGGCGTTGAGCAACTGCAACACGCCGATGAGATCGTTTTCGTGATTCATCATCGGCACGGTGAGGAAGGAGGTCGAGCGATAGCCGGTACGCTGATCGAAGCTGCGCGTGCCGGAGAAGTCGAACTCGCGGCTGCGATAAGCGTCGGCGATGTTGACGGTGCTGCGGGTGAGGGCGGCGTGGGCGGCCACCATCTTGTGATTCGGGTTGCCCTGCGCGTCGTAGAGCGGCAGCGGCGCAAACGGAACTTCGGTGCCGCTGGTACCGCCCATGCGGATCCCGAGCGACTCGGTGTGCATGATCTCGAACTTGAGAGTGCGGTCCTCGGTGTGGGAGTAGAGCGTGCCGCCGTCGGCGTTGGTGATGCGCTCGGCCTGGCCGAGGATCATTTCCAGCAGTCGGTCGTGATTGCGTTCCGCCGAAAGGGCGATCCCAATCTCGGTCAGCTCGTGGATGAGCCTGAATTGATCGCGTTCGCCTTCGACCACGGTCCCTGGACCTTCTTGCGCGCACCGCACCGCCGGCCGCGCGATTCGATCTGCAGATGCGCTCGCATGGTAATGCATCCACGCGCGCGGCAATACTCCCGTGCCGGCGGCGCGGGCCGCGGGCACGGGCGCCTGTTGCGCCCGTCAGCGGGGCGCGAATCGCTGGCCGGCGTCGAGGCGGATCGTGCCGCCGTTGAGCATCGGGTTCTCGAAGATCGACAGTGCCAGGCGGCCGTACTCCTCCGGCCGGCCCATGCGCTTGGGGAAGGCCGCGTCGCGGGTCAGGTTCGCCGCCGCCTCCGCGGGTACCCCCCTGGTTGCACCGGTTTCGAACAAGCTGGGGGCGATCGCCATGACGCGGATGCCGAAGCTGCCCAGATCGCGCGCCATGGTCAGGGTCATTCCGGCGATGCCGGCCTTGGCGGCGGTATAGGCCACCTGGCCGATCTGGCCCTCGAACGCCGCGATCGAGGCCGTCATCAGGATGACGCCGCGCTCACCGTTCTCGTCGGGTTCGTTGCGCGCCATGGCATCGGCCGCCAGCCGCGCGATGTTGAAGCTGCCGACGAGGTTCAGATCCAGCGTCCAGCGGAACTTGTCCAGGGGATGCGGGCCATCCTTGCCGAGCGTGCGCCAGGCCCCGCCGCCGCCGGCGGTGTTGGCGCAGAAGTGGACCCCGCCGAGATCCGCAATCGCCCGCTCGAGCGCCGCCTGCGTGCCGTCGAAATCGGTGACGTCGCAGGGGTAGAACCGGCCGTTCAACTGCGCGGCGACATCGGCGCCGGCGGACTTGGCCTGATCCAGGATCGCAACCCGCCCGCCCTTCTTCACGAACAGTTCCGCGGTCGCCCGGGCCATGCCCGACGCGCCGCCCACCACCACTGCCGACCTGCCTGCCACTTCCATGCTCGATATACCCCCGTCATCCGCGGCGCCCGGCGCCCGGACCTGCTGGTTCGTCGAATCGCAATCCGCAGCCTGATCCGCGGCGCGGGAAGTATAGCGCACGGTCCGCGCGCCTCCCGGGAGCGCGGACCGTGCGGCGTCACTGCATGAGGTGCAGGAACAGGCGATTCATGCGCTGTACGAACTCAGCCGGATCCGCGGGCCGGCCGCCTTCGCTCATCTGCGCCTGCTCCAGCAGCAGCCGGGCCCAGTCCGCGAAATGCTCCTCGTCGGCGGCACCCACGCGTGCGATCATCGGATGGTTCGGGTTCAACTCCAGGATCGGCTGGCCGGCCGGTACCTCGTGCCCGGCGGCCTTCAGGATGCGTTGCATGTTCGAACCCATGTCGTGCTCGTCTGCCACCAGGCAGGCTGGCGAGGTCGTCAGGCGCCGGCTCATGCGCACGTCCTTCACGGCATCGCCGAGCGCGGCTTTCACGCGCGCCGCGACGGCGGCGTCCGCCACGGCCTCGCCGGCGGCCTTGTCGGCGGGTTCGCCGAGATCGAGATCCCCACGCGCGACCGAGCGCAGATCGCGCCCGTCGAACTGCCGCAGGTGGTCCACCAGCCATTCGTCGATCGGATCCGACAGCAGCAGCACCTCGATGCCGCGGGCACGGAACACTTCCAGGTGCGGGCTGGCCCGGGCAGTCTCGAAATTCTCGGCGACGATGTAGAAGATGTACTTCTGGCCGTCCTGCATCCGGCCGACATAGTCCGCAAGGGTGACATCGGCCTCGCGCCTGTCCTCGCGAGTGGACGAGAAGCGCAGCAGCTTGGCGACGCGCTCGCGATTGTCAGGATCCTCGACGATGCCTTCCTTGAGCACCCGGCCGAACGCCGACCAGAACTTCGCGTAGTCTCCGGCCCGTTCCGCCGCCATCTCCTCGAGCAGGCCCAGCACACGCTTGGTCGACGCGGCGCGGATCGTGTCCACCGCCTTGGTCTGCTGCAGGATCTCGCGCGAGACGTTCAATGGCAGATCGTTGGAATCCACCACCCCGCGCACGAAGCGCAGGTAGCGCGGCAGCAGTTCCTCGGTCGCATCCATGATGAGGACGCGGCGGATGTAGAGCTTCAGATCCCGCCGTGCCGCCGGATCCCACAGGTCGAAGGGTGCGTGCGCGGGAATGTAGAACAGCGTCGTGTACTCGAGCTTGCCCTCGACCTTGTTATGGGTCCAGGCGAGCGGCTCCTGGAAATCGTGGGCGAGATCCTTGTAGAACTCCTGGTACTCCTCCGGCTTGATCTCGGACTTGGCCCGGGCCCACAGGGCGCGCGCCGAGTTCACCGTCTCCCAGCCGCCGCTGGCTTCTTCGCGCGGCAGGCTGATCGGCAGCGCGATGTGGTCCGAATAGCGCTTGATGATGCCGCGCAGGCGGTGGATTTCCAGGAACTCCAGCGCGTCCTCCCGCAGGTGCAGGATGATTTCGGTGCCGCGGGCCTTCTTGCGCGCGGTCTCGATGGTGTATTCGCCCAGGCCGTCGGATTCCCAGCGCACGCCATCGTCCTCGGCCAGCCCGGCACGGCGCGTCACCAGGGTCACCCGCTCCGCAACGATGAAAGCCGAATAGAATCCCACCCCGAACTGGCCGATGAGCTGGGAATCGTGCTTCTGGTCGCCGGTCAGGGTCTTGAAGAACTCCCGCGTACCGGATCGGGCAATCGTTCCGATGTGGTCGATCACCTCCTGGCGCGACATGCCAATGCCGTTGTCGCGGATGGTGATCGTCTTGAGCGTCTTGCTGACGTCGACCTCGATTTTCAGCTCGGCATCGCCCTCGAGCAGCTTTTCGTCGGCGATCGCCAGGTAACGCAGCTTGTCCGCGGCGTCGGCCGCGTTGGAGATGAGCTCGCGCAGGAAGATTTCGCGGTTGCCGTACAGCGAGTGCACGACCAGATCGAGCAGTTGGCGGACCTCGGACTGGAATCCCAGCGTTTCCTTCTTCGCTTCCAACACCATGGCGATGACTTTCCTCTCAATCTACGTGGATCCATACCGGTACGGCACGTCCCCGACCGTCGATGCCGGTGCGCGCCGCGACGCGCAGATAGGGGCGATACGGACCGATTTCAAGCCCGGCCAGGCCCGGGGGCGCGGAGGATGGCATCCGCCATGAGCCGACACAATACCGGCGCGGGACGATGAAGCCACGCGTGCCCGCAGAGGGGACCTTCCACATCGTCCGGGAAATGTGGAATGTCCCCTTTTTTCGTCGGTAGAATCGGAGCATGCCCGTGCAGCCCGGCTCCGCGCCCCGCCATACCCCCGCCATGGAGCACTACCTGCGCACCAAGGCACAGCATCCGGACAAGCTGCTGTTCTACCGGATGGGGGATTTCTACGAGCTGTTCTTCGACGACGCACGCCGGGCGGCGAGCCTGCTCGATATCGTCCTCACCAGCCGCGGCCAGTCCGGCGGCGCGCCCATCCCGATGGCCGGCGTGCCGGCGCACGCGGTGGACACCTACCTCGCCCGGCTCGTTCGAATGGGCGAATCGGTGGTGATCTGCGAACAGGTCGGCGACCCGCGCACTTCCAAGGGGCCGGTCGAGCGGCGCGTATCCCGCATCGTCACCCCGGGTACGGTCACCGACGAGGCCCTGCTGGAGGAGCGCCGCGACAACCTGCTGGCCGCGGTGCAAGCCGGGCCGGATCGCATCGGCCTGGCCTGGCTCGACCTGTCCAGCGGCCGCTTCGCGCTGCTGGAGCGCGATGCGGCACAGGGCGTGGGCGCGGAGCTGGAACGGCTGCAGCCTGCCGAGCTGCTCATCGCCGAAGACGCGGTCAGCCCCGCCGGCCGCTGGCACGCGGTGCGGCTGCCGGCCTGGCGCTTCGACCCCGGAACCGGCGCGCGGCGGGTGCGCGAACGCTTCGGTGTCGCCGATCTGAAGGGATTCGGCTGTGATCGGATGCCGGCGGCGCTCGGCGCAGCCGGTTGCGTTCTCGACTACGTGCGCGAGACGCAGCAGAGCGACATCCCGCATCTGCAACCGCCGCGGGTGGAGACGACCGGCGACTACGTCGTGCTGGACGCGACCACGCGCCGCAACCTGGAGATCAACACCGACAGCGCCGGCCGGCGGGATTTCAGCCTGGTTGCGTTGATGGACAGCACTGCCACGCCGATGGGCGGGCGGCTGCTGCGGCGCTGGCTGAACGAACCCCTGCGCGACCGGGACCGGCTGCGTGCCCGGCACGGTTGCGTCGGCGCGTTCCTGGGGTGCGGGGCGCATTCGGACTTGCGCGAACACCTGCGCGCGATCGGCGACGTGGAGCGGATCGTCGCCCGCCTCGCCCTGCGCAGCGCGCGCCCACGCGACCTGTCGCAGCTTCGTACCGCACTGGCTGCGTTGCCGGCGCTGCGCGCGGCGCTCGGGACCGTCGACACCCCGCTCGCCGCGCAACTGCACGGCGCCCTGGACGAGCATCCCGAATTGCGCGAACTGCTCGCCCGCGCCGTGGTCGAGCGCCCGCCCCTGGGCGCGCGCGACGGTGGCGTGATCGCGCCCGGGTTCGACCCCGAGCTCGACGAACTGCGCGGGTTGCGCGACGGTTCAGCCGGCTTCCTGGTCGAGATGGAAGCCCGTGAACGCGTGCGGACCGGCATCGGCAACCTCAAGGTCGGGTACAACCGCGTGCAGGGCTATTACATCGAAGTGACGCGTGCACACAGCCAGGCGGTGCCCGCGGACTACATGCGCCGGCAGACGCTCAAGGGCGTGGAACGCTACATCACCCCGGAGCTCAAGACCTACGAGGATCGGATCCTCGGCGCCGCCGAACGCGCTCTGGCGCGCGAGCGGGTGCTTTACGAGGGCCTGCTGGACGCCGCCGGCGCGGCGTTGGAATCGCTGCAGCGCACCGCTGCCGCCTGCGCCGAAACCGACGTGCTGGCGGCCTTCGCCGAGCGCGCCGAGGTCCTGGACTTCAGCGCCCCGACACTGCTCGACACACCCGCGTTGTCGATCGCGGCCGGTCGTCATCCGATCGTCGAGCGTGCCGCCGCCGGGGGGTTCGTACCCAACGATCTGGCGCTGGACGACGACCGTCGCATGCTCATCATCACCGGGCCGAACATGGGCGGGAAGTCCACCTACATGCGCCAGACGGCACTGATCGCCATCCTGGCCTGCGCCGGAAGCTACGTCCCGGCCCGTGCCGCGAGCATCGGCCCGCTGGATCGGATCTTCACCCGCATCGGTGCGAGCGACGAACTCGCCAGCGGCCGGTCGACCTTCATGGTCGAGATGACCGAGACCGCGAACATCCTGCACAACGCCAGCCCCGCGAGCCTGGTGCTGATGGACGAGATCGGCCGCGGCACCAGCACCTTCGACGGCCTCGCGCTGGCCTGGGCCGTGGCGACCGATCTGGCCGCGCGGGTCGGTGCATTCACCTTGTTCGCCACCCATTTCTTCGAACTGACCGCGCTCGCCGAGCGTCACCCGCGGGTGGCGAACGTGCGCATGGACGCAATCGACACCGGCGAGGGCATCGTCTTCCTGCACCAGGTGCGCGACGGCGCCGCCAACCAGAGCTTCGGCGTGCAGGTGGCGAAGCTTGCCGGGATCCCGGCGCACGTACTCGCCGAGGCGCGGGCCTTCCTGCATGAGGTCGAAGCCCGGCACAGCATCGCCACCATCGCGCAGTCCCCGCAACCGGACCTGTTCGTGCCCCCGCATCCGGCGCTGGCGGCGCTCGACGCGCTGGAACCCGATTCGCTCACGCCGCGCGCCGCGCTGGACGCGCTGTACCGGCTGCGTTCCCTGCTCGGCCGCTGAGCCGCAGGCCGGCGCGGATCCGGCATGAATACCGGGATTCTTCGGCTATAATCGCCCTCCCGTCCGTTTCCATTCCAGGTACTGCGCGCATGGCTTTCGTGATCACCGAGAACTGCATCCGCTGCAAATACACCGATTGTGTCGAGGTGTGTCCGGTGGATTGTTTCCACGAAGGCCCGAACATGCTCGTCATCGACCCGGACGAGTGCATCGATTGCACGCTCTGCGAGCCGGAGTGCCCGGTCGAGGCGATCATGTCCGAAGACGACGTCCCGGAGTCGCAGCAGGCATTCATCGCCCTGAACGCGGAACTGTCCAGGGCCTGGCCGGGGATCAGCGAGATGAAATCCCCTCCGGCCGACGCCGACGAATGGAAGGGCCGGCCCGGCAAGCGCGACCTGCTCGAGCGCTGATCCCACGGGCGGCACGAAAAAGAAAAGGCGGTCACATGACCGCCTTTTCCGCCGCGGATCGACGTTCCCTGTCGATCAGCGGACCGCGCGTCATCCCTGACGCCGCCGGGGCGAGGGCCCTGCCCGGCGTTCCGCATCCCTGCGGTGCGATCCCAACCTAGCAATGCCCGGCGCCTGCGTCCAACTTCGGCGAAGCCGCCGGGCGACAGCCATTTCTCAATAAAATCATTTGGTTGTTGCCGTTCTCCGGGGTGCGAACGGGACTCGGCGAGCGAACGCGCCAGTTGCTGAGCGAATTCAGGATGCCCTCCCGCACCGATTCGGGCGCCAGACCCGGTCATCGCGGCGCGCGACGTGCATGATCGTGCGTGGAACTCAATCTTCGCGCACTCGCGCCGAAAAATCGGAATTGACTACACTGGCGCTGATATGACCGCGCGCGGCCCCAAGGACGACAGGCTCACCGCTACGCTCCCGGCTCTGGCCGGCGCCCTGCTGCTGTACTGCGGCGCCTGCGCCGGCGCGGGCGTATACAAGTGGGTCGATGCTCAAGGCAAGGTGCACTACGGAGACAGGCCCGGCGCGGGCAATGCCGCGCCGCTCTCGATCCGATCAGGCGCACCCGTGGATACGCCGGTACCAGACGAGGCCGCGCGGCGCGAAAAGCGCGATCGGCTGCTGAACGCATTCGCGGAGGAAAAGGCCGAAAAAAAGGCCAAGGCGGCCGAGGCCGGGAAGAAGCGCGCCGAAGGACAGCGCAATTGCCGGATAGCGCAGCAACGGCTGCGTGACGCACAGGACGCCGGATTCCTGTACGAGTACGACGACAAGGGCGAGCGCCGGATATTCAGCAACGACGAGCGCGCGGCCGCCCAGGCCAGGGCCGGGGCCGACGTAAACAAATGGTGTCGTTGAGACGTCCCGCCGGCCGCTGCGACGAATCCAGCGCCCCCACCTTCAGGCCGGTTCCAAACGCTTTGGTGTAAGCCCTTGTTCGCCTATCCATTTTTCAGGATTCGTTGTAGTATCCGGCCGACATTCCCGGGGTCCCGACGATGAAAAACGGCTTTTGGAAAACCGATGGGTTCGCCGCGCTCGTCATCTCCATCTTCTTCCTGGTGGCCTGGTACTCGGGCAGTTCGCTGCTGGCGGGACTGGAGCGGGACGTCTACGACCTGGGCGTGAGGATCACCAACCGAGATTCCGCCGAGAAGGCGCCGGTGGCGGTGATCGCAATCGACGACCAGTCCATCACCAACATCGGCCGCTGGCCGTGGTCGCGCGAGATCCACGGCGACATGATCGAAAAGCTCACCAAGGCGGGCGCCAAGGTGATCGGCTACACCGTCTTCTTCACCGAGCCCCAGCTGGACCCGGGCCTGAAATGGATCCGCGAGCTGCGGGAGGACTACTCCCACGGTGGCGAGGATCCGGCATTCGCCGAGAAGCTCGCCAAGGCCGACTTCGAGCTCGACGGCGACGCGCGCCTGTCCACCAGCATCGAGCGGGCGAAGAACGTGGTGTTGCCGATGCTGTTCATGATCGGCGAACCGGTCGGCAAGCCGGATGCGCCCCTGCCCGATTACGTCACGCGCTTCGCGCGCGAGGTCTCCGACGACACCCCACGCATCCCGACGGACAGGGCACTGCCGCCGATACCGCCGCTCGGCACGCCGGCCAAGGCGATCGGCCATCTCACCGCGGTGCCGGACCCGGCGGACGGCGCAATCCGCGAGGAGGCGTTGCTCATCGGCCACTACAACATGGCCTACCCGTCCGAGGCGCTGATGATTGCGGCCTCGTACCTGAACCTCGGCGTCGAGGACATCAAGATCAACGACGGCGACAGCGTCGAGCTCGGCAAGCTGCTCATCAAGACTGATCCGCTGCTGCGGATGAAGACCTTCTTCTACCAAGGCGAAGGCGACAAGAAGGTCTTCACCGTCGACTCCTTCTACGACGTGAAGGAAGACAAGATCCCGGCCTCGAACTACAAGGACAAGATCGTCCTCATCGGCCCCACTGCCTTCGGCCTGGGCGATCAGTTCGTCACTCCGCTCGGCGAGCAGGCTGCACCGGTGCTGATCATGGCGCACACCGTGGCGAGCATCCTGAATCAGCATTTCTTCGTGGCGCCGTCCTGGGCGGGGCTGGTCGAATTCCTGATCTTCATCTCCGCTGCCGCCTATCTGATCGCGGTTCTGCCGCGGCTCAAGGCGGGTGTGGCCGCCGCGGTTTCGGCGGGGCTGGTAATTTTCCTGCTCCTGTTGGAGCTGGTGCTGATGAAATCCCAGCTCCTGTGGTTGCAGACTGCCACCACGGCGTCGCTGCTGTTCATCGGCCACCTGTTGATCACCACCAAACGCTTCCTGGCCACCGAGGTCGGCAAGCGTCGGGCGGACATCGAGTCCGCGATGGGCAACCGCGACGTGGGCCTGGCCTTCCAGCAGCAAGGCCAGCTCGACATGGCCTTCGAACGCTTCCGACGCGTGCCGCTGGACGATTCGATGATGGACACGCTGATGTCGCTGGCCAGCGACTTCGAGCGCAAGCGGCAGTTCAACAAGGCGAGCCAGGTCTACCAGTACATGGCCACGCACAACCCCAAGTACCGCGATCTCGACGAGAAGATGAAGCGCGCGAAGATGGCCGAGGAGACGGTCATCTTCGGCGGACCGGGCCGCGCGACCGCCGGTGGCACGATGATCCTGAACGCCGATGGCCAGCTCGAGAAGCCCATGCTCGGCCGCTATCAGGTCGAAAAGGAGCTGGGCAAGGGCGCGATGGGCGTGGTTTACCTGGGCCGGGATCCGAAAATCAACCGGGTGGTCGCGATCAAGACCATGGCGCTGTCGCAGGAATTCGAGGCCGACGAGCTCGCCAGCGTCAAGGAACGGTTCTTCCGCGAGGCGGAAACGGCGGGGCGCCTGAACCACCCCAACTGCGTGGCGATCTACGACGTCGGCGAGGAACACGACCTGTGCTACATCGCCATGGAGTTCCTGGAGGGCCACGACCTCACCGCGCACGTGAAGCAGGACAACCTGCTGCCGCTGCCGCTGGTGATGGGCATCATCTACAAGGCCGCGCTGGCGCTGGACTACGCGCACAAGCAGAACGTGGTCCATCGCGACATCAAGCCAGCGAACATCATGTTCGACCCCAAGACCAAGAACGTGAAGCTCACCGACTTCGGCATCGCCCGCATCACCGATTCGAGCAAGACCAAGACCGGCATGGTGCTGGGCACGCCGTCCTATATGTCGCCTGAGCAGCTCTCGGGCAAGCACGTCGATGGCCGCTCGGACCTGTTCTCGCTCGGCGTCACCCTCTACCAGATGGTGACCGGGCGCTTGCCGTTCTCCGGGGATTCGATGGCGACGCTGATGTACAAGATCGCCAACGAACGCCACCCGGAGCTGAATTCGGTCAAGCCCGAGCTCGCCAAGACCAAGCCGTGCCTGGCGGCGATCATCGACAAGGCGCTGGAAAAGGACGTCACCAAGCGCTACCAGAGTGGGGCGGAACTGGCGCGCGACCTGCAGAACTGCGCCAGACAGCCGGCGACCGCGGCCTGAATCCGGCGGGCGTCCTATGGGCACCGGTACCACGCTCGAAATCGTCAACCTCTCCGATACCGGCCGCAAGCGGCCGCACAACGAGGATAGCTGCGTCACCGATGCGGGCCTGGGCCTGGCCGTGCTGGCCGACGGCATGGGCGGCTACAAGGCCGGCGAGGTCGCCAGCGCGATCGCCGTGATGCAGATCCTGGTCGACGTTCGCGACGGCCTGAAAAAGATCCGTGGCGGCCGGGACTCGCATAACGTCGGTCCGGATGGCCTGACGCCGACCGCTCACCTCGTTCAACAGGCGGTCATGGCTGCCAACCGCGCCGTTCACCACACCGCCGAGACCGAGCCGCAATGCCAGGGCATGGGCACGACCGTCGTCTCGACCCTCTTCCACGGCGACAAGGTCACCATCGCGCACGTCGGCGATTCACGCCTTTACCGCATGAGGGGCGATAGTTTTCAACAGCTTACATCAGACCACTCGCTCATCCAGGAACTCATCGATCGGGGGTTCTATACGCCCGAGGAAGCGGCCCAGAACACGCCCAAGAATCTTGTCACGCGGGCACTGGGCATCGAGCCGGACGTTCAGGTGGACGTGCGCGAGGACACCATCCAGGCAGGCGACATCTACCTGCTGTGCTCGGATGGCCTCAATGATATGGTAACTGATGAAGAAATTCGCTTAACTCTAGGAAAATATAGTGCTAATCTTGCCTCTGCCGGCGCCGAGCTGATTCGGCTGGCGAACGCGAATGGCGGTAAGGACAACATCTCGGTGATCCTGGTACGTCCGCGTACCCCGGTCACGACGAAGCGTCATTGGTACGAGAAGTTCACCGACTGGTTTAACTAACTGGCAAACCTGGGATCTTCGAATGGCTAAGCTAGTGCTCAGCTTGAATGGCGCCGTCCAGGGCGAGTGGGAACTCACCAAGGAACGGACCACGATCGGGCGCAAGCCCGACAACGACATCCAGATAGACAATCTGGCGGTCAGTGGTAAGCACGCGCTCATCATCACAATCCTCGATGACTCCTTTCTCGAGGATCTCGGCAGTACCAACGGCACCTACGTCAACGGCAAGCTGATCAAGAAGCACGCGCTGAAGAACGGCGACGTGATCGGCGTCGGCAAGCACGAGCTGAAGTACCTGAACGAGCACGCCACCGCCGACGACGAGGATTTCGAAAAGACCATGATCATCCGCCCGGGCTCCGCGAGCGCGGCGGTGGCGGCCGCAAAGGCCGCGGAGAACGCCGGCGTACAGGCGGTGAAGGCCCCGGTCCGGCCGGCGGCCGCGCCTGCGGCGCACCACGGCCCGGCGCACGCCGCACCTGCCGGCCCGGGCATGCCGCTCGGCAAGCTCCACGTCCTGAACGGACCGATCGCCGGCAAGGAGCTCGAACTGACCAAGGCGCTCATCACGCTCGGCAAGCCCGGGGTTCAGGTGGCCGTCATCTCGCGCCGTCCCCAGGGGTATTTTCTCACCCACATCGAGGGCGACGGCAGGAACGACAACTTCCCGATCGTCAACGGCAAGCCGATTGGCCCGCAGGCCTATGCGATGCGCAGCGGGGACGTGATTGAACTCGCCGGCATCAAGATGGAGTTCACCCTGACGCGCTGAGGGCGATCACTTCGTGGTGTGAGTGAACACGCCGTCCCAATGCGGACCGGGCGGGTTGCTGCGGAAGTGGCCGATCCGGTCGACGTACATCCGATACAGCGCGGGCGAGGCCGACATCCGCTGCAGGTTGATGAACTGGATCTCGGCCTGATCCCACTCCTGGGCACGGTAGGCCTTCAACGTCTGCCTGTAGAGTGCCAGTTCGTCCTTCATCGCCTTGGTCAGCGCGTCGGGCGTACATAGCGGCTCGTAGATCGTCACCGGCTCGTCCTTGCCCTTGACCCGCACCCGGTCCAGTTCCCGGTAGGTGTATTCCGGCACGGCGGCGCGCGTGGTCTCGCTGACGATGATTGAAACGCCGTAGGTCTTGGTCTGCCCTTCCAGGCGCGAGCCCAGGTTCACCGCATCGCCCATGACGGTGTAGGCCTGGCGGAACTCCGAGCCCATGTCCCCGACCATCATCTCGCCGGTGTTGATGCCGATGCCGATGTGCAGGGGCGGCCAGTTGCGCTGCTGAAACTCCCGGTTGAGTTCCTCGAGACGGGCGATCATCTGCAACGCCGCCTGCAGAGCGTGCCGGGCGTGGTCCGGATCCTCCAGCGGCGCGCCCCAGAACGCCATGATGGCGTCACCCATGTACTTGTCGATGGTGCCGCGGAAGTCGTGGATCACGCGCGTCATCGGCGTGAGATAGGCGTTCATGAGGTCGGAAAGTTCCACCGGCCCCAGCCCCTCGGAAATCGTGGTGAAGCCGCGCACATCGGAGAACAGCACGGTGAGCGTGCGGCTCTCGGCGGACTTGGCGTAGGACTCAGGGTCCAGGCTCATCTCGTCGACGAGTTCCGGCGGCACGTACTGGCCGAACTTGCTGGCGAGCTTCTGCTTGCCGCGGGTCTCGACGAAGTAGCCGTAGGACATGTTCAGCAGGAACATCAGCCCGATCATGATGACGCCGGAGGCGATCGGCAAAACCAGGTTCGCGGAGGTCCATACCAGAAGATTCATGCCCACCGAGCCCAGGAGCACGGCGGCCGTCGCGAGCGTGGCCATGAGCGGGCTGAGCATGGGCAGTACCAGCGCCATCACCAGCCCGACGCCCGCCAGCAGCACGAACTCCGCGCCGATGGTGTAGGCCGGCTTCTCCTTGATCTGTCGGTCGAGGATCCCGGCGATCAGGTTGGCGTGGATCTCCACGCCGGCGTAGACCTTGCCCACCGGCGTCGCCCGCAGGTCGTTCAGCCCCGGGGCGCTGGTGCCCACGAGCACCACCTTGCCCTGCAACCGGCTTGCGTCCACCTTGCCCTGCAACACATCGGTGGCGGAGACGTAGGGGAACGAACCCTGCGGACCGCGATAGGGCACCAGCGCCTGCACGCGCTCGTCCACCGGAATGCGCCGGTCGCCGATCGCCAGCCACTCCAGGCCGGAATAACTGCGCTTGGCGCCCCAGGGCACCGGCTCGAACTTCGGCACGACTTCCTTCGCGTCGATGGCCAGGCGTGCCATCGCCAGGGACAGGGCTTCGTAATAGGCACCCTGGTACTCCACCAGCAGCGGCACCCTGCGCACGATGCCGTCCGCATCGGTCTCCGGCACGAAGTGGCCGGCGGCGAGCGCGTTCTTCTGCAGGATCTCCAGGTTGCCGCCGTAGCCGCCGAACTTGTGAAACTGGATGTTCTTGCCCGCGAACACGCCCGGGGCGAGCGTGGGCGGCGGCAGCGATGCGATCTTCTCCGCCGTGCCGCCGGGGCCGGCGACGTTGAAATAGTAGCCGAGCACCACCGGGTACTTCGCCAGCGTCGCGGCGAAGATGCGGTCGTAGTCGAGTTGGTCCCGAAGCGATTCGAAGCGGGTTTGGAATCCCTGGTCCGCGGCCAACTCGCCCTGGGCGAGCGATTCGAGCACGTTCAGGCCCGAACTGCGGTCCGGCTCGGCGAAGACCACGTCGAACCCGACCAGTCCCGCACGGTAGGTGCCGAACAGCTTTTCCACCAGCGCGGCCACCTTGTTGCGCGGCCAGGGCCAACGTCCCTCGGCCGTCAGGCTGCGTTCGTCGATGTCGACGATGACGATCCGCTCGTCGATGCCGGCCTTGCCGGAGACCGCCAGGCGGGTGTCGTAGGCAAGGTTCTCCATCTGATCGATGAACGGCCACTCCACCCAGCCGGCGGTATCGAGGAGAAAGAATGCCAGGACGGCGAGCCCGAGGGCGATACGGATGGCATGACGACGCACCTTTTCCAGGAGCATCGCTGCGGGACCGGCTGATGTAGACATCCGCGTCACTTCCCTTCCGGATGCGCGGTCCGCCGCATGCTGGCGGAGCGGCGCGATTCTACCAGAGCGCGATCAGCGCCCGCCCACCGCACCCGCGGCGTCGGCCAGGAAAGCCTCGAAGATCTGCGCGACGGCGCGATCGAAGGCCTCTGCCATCGCCGTGTCACTGCGTCCCGCCTCGACTTCGGCACTGTAGGTCCTGGTGAACCGGTTCGCGTCGGCTACGTCCAGGCCGAGTTCCAACGCCACCTGGGCCGACCCCGCGGCGTTCGTCTCGAAGCGCAGGACTCGACCGTGCACGACCAGATCCGCATCGGCGGAGGGTTCGCCGGAAACCCGGCCGGCAGCGCCGGCGGCGCGCAGGAATTCGATCATTTGCCGGTGCAGCATGCGCGGCGGGCTGTCCGCCCAGAAGCGGTAATGATGCATCTTCAGTTCGCGGCCGGCTGCATCCTCGCTGTACAGGATGGCGCGGCCATCGTGCAGGCCGTCGCTGTCGAAGGATTCCACCCGCAACGTTCCGGCCGTCAGGGCCGCTCCGGCCTGGACTTGCGGCTGGGTCAGGCGGTAGAAGCGATCCACCGGCACCGGTTCGACGCGCGAGCAGGCGGCCACGGCGGCGAAAGTCAGCATCAATGCGGCCCGGCGCATCACGGCCGGGCCTTCTCGGGCTGCGGCTTGCCACCGATGAGCAGGCTCGGGTTCTCGCGGATCTGGCGCGTGAATTCGTGCATGTTCTGGGCGCTGCCTTCCAGGTGGTAGATGATGTTGTCGATGTGCGAGGACACCTCGCGCATGGTCGCCCGCAGGTCCTTCACCGACGCCGCGAGCGGGGCCTTGTTTTCGGAGGTCATCTGATCGAGGTTCTTCAGCACCGAGTTCAGCTCGGTGCGGGTCTGCTCGATGCCCTTCAACAGCTCGCGCAGGTCGGCGGAACTGTCGTCGACGTGCCTGAGGATGGCCGAGAAGTGGGCCTGGTTCTCGTCCGAGAGCATGTTCTGCAGGCGGCGGGAGGAGTCGTTCAGGCGCGCGGCCATGTCCTTGACGTCGCCGAACAGTTCCGGATCGTCCACCTTGGTCTTCAGCGAACGTACCAATGGCCGCAGTTCCTCGGCGGACAAGCCCTTGTACTCCGATGCCAGCTCGTTCAGGCGGGTGTTCAGATTGCGCAGGAACGGGCGCAGATCACCTTCGGAGAGCCCGTCGAAGGTGGCGGCGATGTCGTTCAACGCCGCGAAGATGTTGACCTGATCCTGCCCCTTGACCTCCGCGCCGGGCTCGAGGACGTCCGTGCTCTTCCCATCGGCGATGTCGATCGACACCGCGGCGAGCAGCCCGGCCGAGAGGATCTTGGCCACGGAGTCCACCGGAATGTGCCAGCCCTTCTCGACGCTGAAGTCCACCCGGTAGCGCAGCGCTCCGCCGGCGCGGTCGGGGGTGACGTCCTCGACCTGTCCGACCTGATAACCCTCGTAGAACACCGCGGTGCCGTACTTGATGCCCGCGACGTTGCGGTAGAAGGTGTGGTAGGTGTCGGTCGGCCCCGTGCTGCCGGTGATCTGATACAAGAGCACCAGCAGCAACGCGCCCAGACCGAGCACGAACAGGCCTACCTGCAAATAGTTGAGATTATCGCGCCGCATTCGCGCCGTCCGCCCCCGTCATTCGAAGTCCAGTATGCCTTCGGTGAGCCGATGCAGGTAGGCATCGGCATCGATTTCCTCGTTGCGCGCACGGCGGTTCAGCAGGTCCTGCACGCGGTGGTTCTGCGAATTGCGCACCTCGTCCACCGTCCCGGTCACCAGGATCCTGCCGCCATCGAGAACGGTGATCCGATCGGCGATCTTGAACGCGCTCTCCAGCTCGTGCGTGACGACGACGATCGTCATCTTCATGGCCTCGCGCAGCTTGAGGATGAGATCGTCCAGCTCGGCCGACACCACCGGGTCCAGGCCCGCGGAGGGTTCGTCGAAGAACAGCAGCTTGGGGTCCATCACGATTGCCCGCGCGAGCGCGGCACGCTTGATCATGCCGCCCGAGAGCTGCGCCGGCATCAGGTTCTCGAACCCGCCGAGATTCACGACCTCGAGCTTCAGGCGCGCCATGATGGCCATGGTCTGCTCGTCCAGTTCGGTGTGCTCACGCAGCGGAAGTTGCACGTTCTCGCCAACGGTCATCGACGAGAACAGCGCCCCGCCCTGGAATGCCACGCCCATGTTCTTGCGCAGTTCGTGCAATTCGCGCGCTGAGGCATGGGTGATGTCCAGGCCCAGGAGCCGGATGGTGCCGGAGGTGGGCGTGTTCAGCCCGAGCAGGTGACGCAGCAATGTGCTCTTGCCCGAGCCGCTGCCGCCCATGATGATCATGATCTCGCCCTCCCGGACGGTCATGTCGACATCGTCCAGGATCTTGCGCGTGCCGTAGTGCGTGACGAGGTTGCGCACCTCGATCGCCGGCTGGCCTGTTCCGTTGCCGGCCATCAGCGGTTGAGGAAGTAGGTGAAGATCATGTCGGCGATGACGATGTAGGAGATCGACATCACCACCGAGCGCGTGGTGGCACGGCCGACCCCTTCGGCACCGCCGGTGACCGAGAATCCATTCGCCACCCCTACCAGCGTGATGATGACGGCGAACACGAGGCTCTTGATCAGCCCCTGCATGACGTCCTCGACCTCCAGGATGTCGACCGTCTGCACCCTGTAGGCGTCGTAGCCCAGGCCGAGTTCCAGGTTGCAGAACACCGCCCCGCCGAAGAACCCGGCGAGATCCGCCAGGAAGGTGAGCGTAGGCATCATCACCAGCATGGCCACCATGACCGGCGCGACGAGGTAACGCACCGGGTTGATGCCCATCACCCGCAATGCATCGATCTCCTGCGACACCTGCATCGTGCCGATGCGCGCCGCGAGCGCCGAACCGGAACGGCCGGCCACCAGCACCCCGGTGATGAGCGGCGCGAATTCGCGCGCCACCGACAGGGCGATGCCCAGCACCACCTGTCCCTCCGCGCCGAAGGTCTCGAGCGTATGAATGCCCTGGATGGCGAGCATCACCCCGACGGAAAACGAGAGAATGAAGACGATCGGAATGGCGGCGACACCGATGGCCGCCATCTGCTCGAACGCGGCCGCCAGCCGCACCGGCTGGCGGATGAACGGCCCGGCGAATATCCAGTACAGGCTCTCGACGGTGAGCGCCAGGAAGTAGCCGAACTCCTCGATGAAGTCGACGGTGGCCCGGCCGAGCCGCTCCACCGCCGACCGCAGCGCCGGAACGGCCGCCTCAGACATCCTGCCGGAGGCGATCTTCGACCGACGCGTGGATCGGGAAGACCTTGTCGAGCCTGGCGAGCTGGAGCACGGACAGCGCGGCTTCGCTGACGCCGACCAGGCCGAACTTCAGCTTGGACTTCTTGGCCGTCTGGTAGCCCTCGACCAGGCTGGCCACACCGGAACTGTCGATGTAGGTGACGGCGCCCAGGTCGACGAGGACGTTGCGCTTGCCCTTCAGGCAATTGAGGATGGTGGCGCGCGCATCCGGCGAGCAGGACAGGTCCACGTCGCCGGTCAGCTCGACGACCGCAAATCCGCTCACGTCGCGTACGTTGTATGCCATGGGCCGGTTCCCTCAGGATCGACGCTGGCGGGCCGGGGGCCCGACGCGTTTCGTCATGCGCAGGAAATTGCCGGCACCGTCCTGGAGATTGCCATAGACGCAGTCGTCCATGATCTCCTGGATGAAATACGTGCCGAGCCCCCCGGGACGCAGCTCTTCTATCGGCCGCGGCTTGATGGAACTGCAGTCCACCGGCGCCGCGCGATCCTGCAATTCTATTTCTATTTGCCCGCCATTATTGTGGATCCTGAGACTGATTTCACCTGAGCAATCGCCCTTGTAGGCGTGCTGGATGATGTTCATGCAGGCTTCGTTGACGGCGATGACCACGTCGGCCGCGGTCTTGGCGTCGGCCCCGGCCTGGACCAGAACGTCGCGAACCTTGTCGCGCACCGTCTTGAGTTCAGCCGGATCGGCGCAGAAGCACAGCGCCAGGGCCGGGGTCCCCGGGCTGGCCATCACCGCCCGGCCCCCACGAGCAGCAGCGTGATGTCGTCGTGCTGTTCGAACCCGGGCCGCTGGACCGAGTCCAGGATCCGGTCCAGGCGCGCGCCGAGTGGCAGTTCGTCGGCCGCGTCGATCGCCCGGCGCAGTCCGTCCACGTTCAGCCGTTCCCCGACCCGAACGTAGGACTCGGTCACCCCGTCGCTGAACAGGTACAGCACGCCGCCGTGCAGATCGATCGAATCCACCTCGAACTGCACCTCGGGGATCACGGCGAGCGGCGGTGCCGAGGCCGGAAGCTCCACGTAGGCGCCGTCCGGCCGCCGCAGCAACGAGGGCTGGTGGCCGGCATTGGCGATCAGCACCCGCCCGGCCGCCGGCTCGACGAAGCCGCACACCAGGGTGACGAACATGCCGCGGGTGGCCGTCTCGCAGAGTTCGTCGTTGACCTCGGCCAGCAGGCGCCCGGGATCCTCGGTGCGCTTGGCCAGCAGCCGCATCAGGCTGCTGGTGCGGGCCATGAGCAGGGCGGCGTTCATGCCCTTGCCCGAGACATCGCCGAGGCTGAAGTAGATCCGGCCGTCCGGCAACTCCAGGAAGTCGAAGAAGTCCCCGGAAACCGCCTGCGCGGGGATGTTGCGGCCGACGATCGGGAAATCCGGGGCCTGCGGCGCCGGCAGGAAGCTCAACTGGATCTCCCGCGCCAGTTCCAGTTCCTTGCGCACGCGCTCCTGCTCCACGAGTTGCGCGGCCATGCGGGCGTTGTGGATGGCCAGCGCCGCGGATGCGGCTATCGCATTGACCAGGTGCCGGTCCCGATTGCTGAACAGGCCGTCTCCGGATCGCTTGTTGATGAGTTCCAGGGCACCGATGCACTGGTGCCGCACGACCAGCGGCGCACACAGGATCGATCGGGTGACGAACCCCGTGCCGGCGTCCACCGAGGCGGCGAAATCCGGGTCCAGGCGCACGTCGCGCACCATCTGCGCGCTGCGCTCGCGCATGGTCTTGCCGACGATGCCCTGCCGGGCATCCAGCCGCAATCCGCGGATATCCACCGGGCCCGCGCAGGCGCGGCAGACGAGAGTCGATTCATCCGGGTCCAGCAGGAAGATGGACGCGGCCTCGGCGTCCAGGTGGGTCATGAACCGTTCAATGGCGTTTTCGAGCGTGACGCTCAGTTCCAGGGTGGCGGCGAAGCCCTGGGCCATGTCGGCGAACAGATGGGCCTGCAGGTCCAGCCCGTCGGGTCCGGAGGCGTCGCCCAGGAACTCGGGCAGATCGGTGACGCTCATCGACCGGCCACCGGGGCGGGGCACGGGCGAGCGCGTGAGGCAGTCCAGGCGGGGGTGGACATGGGGGAAGTATACGGGTTTTCGGCACCGGGCCGGGCGGGCCGGCCGCGGCGCGGAAAATCACTCCGACCCCGTTTCGGGGTGGCGCGCTTGCGCTGCGAAGGGGGGCGGTGTAGGTTCCCTGACCTCCCGGTCAATCCGGCCCACACTCCGCCACAGGTATCAGGTCATGTCAGCGATTCGCTCGTTCCCGATCCCGCAGGATGTCGCCGCCATCCGCGCCCGCCTCGACCACCCAATCATCGATGCCGATGGGCATCTCATAGAAATCATGCCGATGGTCTATGAGATCGTCGGCGAGATGTTCGGCCAGGCCAAGGGCAGGGAGTACCGGGACTACATGCGCAGCCGGCACCACCCGGAAGTGCCGGCATTCACCGCGGCACGGGTGTTCTGGGGCCTGCCGGAGGAAAACACCCTGGACCGCATGACCGTCACCCTGCCGCGCCTGATGCGCGCGCGCATGGACGAGATGGGCATGGACTTCGCCCTGCTCTACCCCACCAGCGGCCTGACCGTCATGGGCTATCCGCAGGAGGAGATGCGACGGATGGGAACCCGGGCGCTCAACACCTACTACGCGCGCCTGCTGGGCGAATTCAAGGATCGGATGACTCCAGTGGCGGTGATCCCGACCTACACGCCGCAGGAAGCGATCGAGGAACTCGAGTACGCGGTGCGCACGCTGGGCCTGAAGTGCGCGGTGATGAGCGCAGTGATCCCGCGCACGCACCGGCCGGACGGCACCGCACAGGACTGGCTCGACACCCTCGGCCACGACAGCCTCTACGACTACGATCCACTCTGGGCCAAGTGCGTGGAGCTGGGCGTGGTCCCGGCGTTCCACGCCATCGGCTACGGCTGGGGCAGCCGGTTCTCGAAGAAGAACTACGTCTACAACCACCTGGGCAACTTCGCCGCCGCCCAGGAGGCCGCATGTAGATCGCTCTTCATGGGCGGCGTGCCGAAGCGCTTCCCGAACCTGCGTTTCTCGTTCCTGGAAGGCGGCGTCGGCTGGGCGGCGCAACTGTACAGCGACATTCACGGCCACTACGACAAACGCAACAAGGACGCGATCCAGATGTTCGACCCGCGCCATTTCGACGTGGCGCTGTGCAATGAACTGTTCGACGCCTACGGACCGTCGCAGATGTCCGCGACCGCGCGCGAGCAGTACGTTCAAGTCGCCGGCATGTACAAGGGCACGCCGCCGCCCGACCCGAGCAAGTACGACGACTTCGCCGAGTCGCGGATCCAGTCCGCCGACGACATCGTCGCGGTGTTCCGCGATCAGTTCTACTTCGGCTGCGAAGCCGACGACCCGATGAACGCCCTGGCCTTCAAGCCGGAAATGCTGCCCTTCAGGCTGCGCATGAACGCGATGTTCGCCTCCGACATCGGCCACTGGGACGTCCCCGACCTGCGCGGCGTGCTGCCCGAGGCCTGGGAGCTGGTCGAGGACGGCCACATCGGCACCGGCGATTTTCGCGATTTCACCTTCGGCAACGTCGCCCGGATGTTGACCGCCGTGAATCCGAAGTTCTTCGACGGTACCGCCGTCGCCGACGCCGTCCGCGGCGGCATCGGCTGAGGGATCGAAATCCGGGATGCTACCGGCCCGGTCGGCGATTCGCGCTTCGTGCTGCCGGGTCGCCGGCCAGGGCCGGCGTTGATTCGCGGGCTGCGCCTGCCCCCGGAACCGGCGCAGTCACGACATGGATCCGTCGCACTTGGTCGAGTCCTGCCGGTTCTGGGACATCGTCGCGCTCTGGGCACGTGAGTCCCTGCAGCACGAATCCATCGTCGCCCGGGCCATGGCACGAGGCATCATCCGCGACGGCTTGCGAATGCAGAGCGTGGATGCGGGCAGGTTCGATCCGCGGCGCGAGCTGCGCGGCTATCCGTACGTCGGATACGCCGCCAACCTCGCGTCAACGCACCGATCAGGCGGCACGCTTGAAGAAGCGCCCCCAGATGCAGACGCCGCTGATCGCGAAGCTCACGATCGCCAGCAGGGAATTGGCGCCGACGGCGGGGTCGCGAACCAGGGTCGCTCGCCCGGGGTTCCTGGGGTCATACCATGCGGTTACGTCCGCGCCGACCGGGAAGCGCGCCACGATGTCCTCGGCGCCGCCCAGGTCGCCGTTGGAGAACACATTCAAATCCAGCCGCGACGACTCGTAGGTCGCCCCGTCGACACGGTACAGGTAGCTTACGTGCGCGGAGCGGCCGCTGCGGCCGCCACCGTGGACGCCGGACTCGATGACCGTGGCGGTCACTTCGCGCCAGCGCGCCAGCGTGCGGCCCTCCCAGAAACCGGTGAGTCCCATCCAACCCAGCCATGCGGACGTCACGGCGATCACCACCATGCCGAATCGCTGGCGCGCGGACCACTGTGCGGACTCCAGCGCGGGCGCCTGTCGCGGCCGGCGGCCGGCCGTTCTCGCTGTGCTCATCTCGATCCGTCGACCGGGTGCGGGGAACGCTGTGCATAGCGG
The DNA here is from genome assembly GCA_050183625.1 of Gammaproteobacteria bacterium. Lineage (GTDB taxonomy): Bacteria > Pseudomonadota > Gammaproteobacteria > JADZEE01 > JADZEE01 > JBFXBD01. Next base: position 112,108 of record JBFXBD010000009.1, on the reverse strand, counting down.
CCGGGTTCGGGCAGGCTTGAATCCGACGCCGATGAATGCCGCTTCGCACGTCAGGGCCTGCGGCCGCACAGCGCGCGGCTGGTGAACACGCAGCACAGGTCGCCGTGCTGGTTGAGGATCCGGCTCTCGCGCACGAGCACACCGCTCGCTGCATCCCGGATCTCGATCGCGACCACTTCGGTTTCCAGGTGAATCGTATCCCCAATCCGCACCGGATGCGGAAAGCGGACCCGATCCATGCCGTAGGCGGCGATGAAGGACTTCGGAATCGGCGATTCAACGCCGGGGCGCAGCAACAGGGCGCTGCCGACCGCCAGCACGAGATGGCCATGGGCAATCCGCTGCCCGTAGCGCGTTGCGGCCGCATAGGCGGCGTCGGTGTGCAACGGATGGTAATCCCCGCTCAGGCCGGCGAAGTTGACGATGTCGGCTTCGGTGATGGTGCGCCCGGGAGTCACCGCGCGCATGCCGACTTCGATATCGTCCAGGAATTCCCTCATCCGCCCGTCTCCGCCGCGTCTGCTATCATCGGGCCCATGCCAGCCGTCGCGGATACCACCGGCTTTGCGATCATGGGCCTGGACCACCTCGTGCTTCGCGTGTCCGATCCCGCGCGCATGCTGGCATTCTACTGCGGGGCTCTGGGTTGCACGGTCGAACGGCGCCTGGACGATATCGGCCTCATCCAGCTACGGGCCGGCTGCGCGCTCATCGATCTCGTCCCGGTAGCCAGCCCTGCCGGGCGCGCCGGCGGCGCTGCGCCTGGTCCCGAGGGGCGCAATCTGGATCACTTCTGCCTGCGCGTCGAACCATTCCACGAGGCGACGATCCGAGCACACCTCTCCAGGTTCGGCATCGCTGCCGGAGAGGTTGCATCGCGCTATGGCGCGCAGGGCGTCGGCCCGTCGATCTACCTGCGCGACCCCGAGGGCAACACGGTCGAGTTGAAGGGGCCACCCGCGCGGGATTGATCGCGCGCAATCGCGCAACCGGACCTGCCGCTAGAATTCCCGATGTCCAAGTGGAACCAGCCGCTCTGGGTGCGCGTGGCGCTGGCGTGCGTGCTGTGCATCTCGCTGGCGGCGGGGGTGGGCTGGCTGCTCCACCGGTTTACGCAATGAACAGGAGAGTTCTCATGGCCTTGAAGCCGAACATGGGTACCGTCGACCGGGCGGTGCGCGTGGTGGCCGCGATCGTCATCGCCGGGCTGTATTTCGGCGGCGTCGTGAGCGGTGCGGTCGCGACGGTGCTCGCGGTACTGGCAGTCATCTTCCTGGGCACGAGCGCGATCGGCTACTGTCCGTTGTACGCGCCGCTGGATATTTCGACGCGCAAGCACTAACGACGCGCGCGTGCGCGAAGCCGCGCCGGGGCCCGCGGGCGCCGGATCAGGAACCGCCGCCGGCATCCGCCGGCGCGGAGCGGCTGGAAATCAGCGTCCCCGGCACCGGGCACATTCCTTCCGCGCGCGCCGGTGCGTCGCCTCGCTCGGCGGGCTCCAGGCGTTCGTAGTAGTTCACCGCGGTGAGCGCAATCGCGAATTCCCGCGCGTTCAGCTCGCTGCGGCCGTGCATGCGGTGAAGCTGCGCGAGCAGATCCCTGCGGTATGCGTCGTCGTGCGTGGAGAGCTCGCGCACCACCTGATTGAACCAGTGGCAACCTGACAGATCGTGGAACCCGGCGGCATGAGTCGTCGCGGACGTACCGAGCAGGAATGCGGCGGCAAGGCGTTTCATGGATTCACCTCGATGCTTCGCGGACCGGTGGGCCCGTACTGCCTGATACCCCCGTGCAAGTTTGCGGCCAATGCCGGCCCGATCCGCGGCCTGAATGGCATTCAACCGCACATTCAAATCAGATTCAATGGCTTAGAGCCTCCCATCCCTGGCATGCAACGGTTCGTAAATCGCAGCCCGAGAGCGCGGCCGCGGGCCGTCGCACCAACGGCGTGCAGTCGCGTGGGCAGGCCGAGGATCCCTGGACGTGCCGTTCCCATGCGGCGCTCGCAGATCATGCGCGGGCGCGTGGCGCCCTGAACCATAGCAGCGGCACCATGCAGGCCAGGATGACGATCGTCGCGGCATAGAAGAACATGTCGTAGCTGCCGAAGCGATCCCGCACGTGGCCCGCGAGCGGCCCGCCGAAGGCGACCGGCCGTATGCTGAGCATCGCCAATCCCAGCACGAGGCCGAAGGACTGCGGCCCGAAGCTGCGCGCCAGGATGGCACCCAGCAGCGGGAGCATTCCACCGGCCGCCAGTCCCAGGATCGCGAATACCACCAGCAGTTCGCCGTAGTCGGCAGCGTTCGCCACCAATACCAGCGCCACCGCGAACAGGCCCAGTGCACCACCGAGCAGCATCCGGTGCTCGACGCGGTCGGCAAGCGTGCCGAACATCAGCTTGCCCGCGATCATCGCCAGGTTCAGGCAGGACAGCAGCAGCGCGGCACGCTGCGCCGGAATTTCCAGATCGGTCGCGAACGGCGCCAGGTTCGCAATGAGGGAGTTGTTGGCCGTCATTGCCGGCAGCATCGCCACGATAAGGATCCAGAACGCACTCTGGCGCAGAACGTCAGCCGCCGTCCAACCGCCGCCAGCGGCAGGCTTGTGGCCGGCACCAGCCGCCGCGGGCGAAGCAGCCGCGACCGGCGCATTGCGCACCACGAGCATCACCACCGGCACCACCGCGATCGTGGTGATGGCGGCGATGGCATAGGCGGCGTGCCGCCAACCGAGCTCGGCGATGAGGAACGCCGCCAGCGGCGGCATGATCACGCCGCCAATCGAGGTACCCAGGGTCGTCAGTCCAATCGCGAAGCCGCGGTTCTTGTCGAACCAGTTGGTGGCCAGTGCCTGCGCCGGCACCGCGCCGGCCAGACCGGTCACCATCGACATGACGAAGGTGAAGATCACCATGATGTGCCAATACTGGGTCGCGTTCGCCGCCAGGCAAAGCCCCAGAGCCAGTGCGAGCATCCCGGATGCGACGACCCACCGGATCGGCACCCTGCTGATTGCCCAGCCGACAATCGGATACGCGAATCCGGAGGCGATCTGCTGCGCGAAGAGCACGCTCAGCAGTGCCGCGCGCGACACGCCGAATTCACTCATCCAGGGCGCCACCCAGAACGTGAAGCAGAACGTGACCGTACCTACCGAAGCCGCCTGGAACAACAGCGTCGTCCCGATCACGTTCCAGCCGTGGTACCACGGCGTGAATCCGGCCCCCTGCGCCTGCGTCGTCGAACTCATCGTCGATCCCTCTCCCCCGGTACGGCGCGCGTGGACCTTCGTGGCGCCTTTGGCTTCTTCGTGCGTTGAGTTCCGCGCCCCTTCGCCTTGCCGGACGCAGGGCGCGGACCCTCGCGGCCGTCCCATGCGCATAGATCACGCACGACACATTCGCCGCAGCGGGGCTTGCGCGCCGTACAGACGTAACGACCGTGCAGGATCAGCCAGTGATGCGCATCGTTCTTGAACGGCTCCGGCACCGCCGCGATCAGGCCCTGCTCCACCGCGAGAGGCGTTGCGCCGGGTGCGAGACCGGTACGATTGGAGACGCGGAAAATATGCGTGTCGACAGCAATCGTCGGCTGTCCGAAGGCGACGTTCAGGATCACGTTCGCGGTCTTGCGCCCGACGCCTGGCAGCGCCTCGAGTTGCGAACGATCCGCCGGTACCCGCCCGCCGTGGCGCTCGACCAGCAACTGCGCGGTGCGCACGATGTTGCGGGCCTTGGTGTTGAAAAGGCCGATGGTCTTGATGATTCCGCGCGCGCGCCGCTCGCCCAGGGCGGCGAGTGCCGGCGCGTCGGGCGCGGCCGCGAACAGCGCCGGGGTGACCCGATTGACACTGGCATCGGTCGCCTGCGCGGAGAGGATGACGGCGATCAGGAGTTCGAAAGGGTTGCGGAAATTCAGCTCTGAAGCGGGCTCGGGGTTGCTCGTGCGAAGGCGCTCGAAGAACGCCTGCCGTGCCGCTTCGTTCATGGGCGGCGTGCGTCCAGGGCGTTGCGCAGCGCCGCCGCCAGTGCCAGCGCGAGCAACGCGCCGAACGGCTCGTTCAGGGCGGCGAGGCCGTCGCCGGCGATCGCGATACCGGCCAGGCTGCCGTGCCCGGCGATCTCGCGCGCGGCCCCGACGAGTGCCGCGGCGCACGACAGACCGGTGGTGTCGCGGACGGTGCTGCCCAGGGCTTCGCGGACGCCTTCGCAGCGGCGATCCGCGCAATCGAACACGAACGCGCTCGCGGCGATCACCTGCAGGTAGATGCCGGCCTGCGCGTGAATCGGCCAGGCCGCGAGCGCGACCAGCCGGTCCACCGCCGCCGCCGCGGTGGCGGCGCCCAGGGCGAGCACGACGCGGCGCATCGATGGCGGAACCAGCCGGCGTGCGATCGCGGTCAAACCGGTCGCGAACACGGCACTGGCGCCGACGGTGGCGGCGGCCAGCATCGCGCCGGCGAGCGTATCGCCGAGCGCGAGTACCGCGGTGAGCCCAAGGCCGCGGAACAGCAACGGATTGCGATTCCACAACGACGCACGCCAGCCGCGGTCGGCTTGGCTGGTCGTGGGCATCGCGGAGGCTGGCGTCGTCATGCGGGTCGGCCATTATAATCACCGCCCACTCCCACCGGAGGAGCGCCGCGTGACAGCCCCACCCCTATTCCTGAAACGCGGCGAAGACCGCCGTCTGCGCACCGGCCACCCGTGGGTGTTCAGCAACGAGGTCGACATCGCGCGTTCCCCCTTGACCTCCTTCGAGCCCGGAGTTCCGGTCACGGTCGTGGCGGCGAACGGGCAGCCGCTCGGTGCCGGTTACGTCAATCCCGGCACGCTCATCTGCGCGCGCCTGCTCAGCCGCGATCCACGCGCGTGCCTGGATGCCGCGCTCATCGAACGTCGAGTCCGGGCGGCGCTCGCGTTGCGCGAGCGGATGTTCGATCGGCCGGAGTATCGGCTGGTGTACGCGGAAGGCGACGCGCTGCCCGGGCTCACGGTGGACCGATACGGGCCGCACCTGGTGGTTCAGATCACCACCGCCGGCATGGAGAGGTTGCGCGATGCCATCGTCTCCGCGCTCGAAAGCGTGCTGGCGCCCGAATCGATCCTGTTGCGCAACGATGTGTCCATTCGCGCGCTGGAGGGGCTGCCGGAGTACATCGAGGCCGCGTACGGCAATGCACCGGACATGTTCGTGATCCAGGAAGGTGGCGTGGAATTCGAGGTGCCCCTGCTGGCAGGTCAGAAGACGGGCTGGTTCTTCGATCAACGCTGCAATCGACTCGCGATCGGTCCGGAGCACGTTCGCGGCCGCAGGGTGCTGGACGTATTCAGCTATGTCGGTGCCTGGGGTCTGCGCGCGGCGCGCATGGGCGCGGCCTCGGTGGCCTGCATCGATCGTTCGGCCGGTGCCATCGCCAGGCTCCGGGCCAACGCCCTGCGCAACGGCCACGACGCGGTGGTCGAGACCATCCAGGATGATGCACTCGCAGCCCTGCATGCGCTGCGCGAGCAGGGGCGCACGTTCGACGTGGTCATCCTCGATCCACCCGCTTTCATCAAGCGGCGCAAGGACGTGAAGTCCGGATTGATGGGCTACCTCGGCCTGCATCGGGCGGCGTTGAAACTGATCGGCGCGCAGGGACTGCTGGTGACGGCCTCATGCTCGAGCCACCTCACGCGCGACGATTTCCGCAACCTGTTGCGGCAGAGCGCGCAACAGGAGCACGTGAACCTGCGGATCATCCACCAGGGCACGTTGCCGCCGGATCACCCCTTGCATCCGGTCATCCCCGAAGCCGACTACCTCAAGTGCCTGCACTGCCACGTCTCCCGCACTGACTGATCCCGACTTGACGCGACGCCCGCCGGTGCCAGGCACCGAAGCGCTTCGCGCACCGCATCAACCTTGCTTATCCACGTGCCTGGCACCGGAACCTTTTCCGGTGCCAGGCACGTGGATAAGTGATTGTGTCGGAATGTGAACGATTTCACTCAACGTACGGGCGACGCAGGCGTCCAACGGGGTACGACCTCGAACAGCAATGGAGAGACGCCATGAACGAGCGGGCATTGATCTTTGCCGCAGCGGTCGCGGGCTTGTCCGGCTGCGGAACCAATCCGATCGACCGCGGCCTGAGCGGCGCCGGCCTGGGTGCCGGCGCGGGCGCGGCCATCGGTGCGATAGCAGGCGCACCGGTCGCCGGCGCCGCCGCCATCGGCGCCGCGGCCGGCGGCCTGACGGGCGTGGTGACCGGCCACCAGCAGTTGAACCTGGGCGATCCACCCTGGCGTCGCGCGGTTTCCGGTTCCGGTAGCGGCACATCGTCGCCGCAGACCGTGGCCTGGATCCAGCAGCGCCTGAACAGCCTGGGTTACGACGCCGGTCCGGTCGACGGCCGCGCCGGCACGCGCACCCGCAACGCGATCCGCGCCTACCAGCGCGACCGCGGCCTGCTCGCGGACGGCGAGCCGACCTACAGGCTTGCCGATTCGATGTGGCGCAGCGGCAGTTGACGCACGTGCCGGATGCTACGCAGCGCGTGAATGGATGGGTGACCGCCGGGTGCGTTTGGAGGGCACCCGGCGGCCGATGCAGAGCGAAGGTACAGCACACACGCTATCGGGCAGCCGGCTTCGATTCTTGAGGCGGCAGTCCTGCTCGCCGCCGAGCCGCCCGGCGGCGGCGTTCACGCACGATCGCTACCGGCCAGCCGCAACGCGTTGCCGACCACTGAAACCGAACTCAGGCTCATCGCAGCCGCGGCGATCATCGGCGAAAGCAGCCAGCCGGTGAACGGATAGAACAGGCCGGCGGCAAGCGGCACGCCCACTGCGTTGTAAAGGAAGGCGAACGCCAGGTTCTGGCGCATGTTGCGTACCGCCGCCGCGCTCAGCGTACGCGCGCGCGCGAGCCCGCGCAGATCGCCTTTGACCAGCGTCACCTGTGCGCTGTGCATGGCGACGTCGGTACCGGTCCCCATGGCGATGCCGACGTCGGCCCGTGCGAGCGCAGGGGCGTCATTGATGCCATCGCCCGCCATGGCGACGATGCCACCGGCTGCCTGCAGGCGTTCCACGAGATCCAGCTTGTCCCGCGGTGCAACCCCGGCGTGGAATTCCTCGATCCCCAGTTGCGCAGCGACACGGCTCGCGGTGGCAGGGGCATCGCCGGTCGCCATCACCACCCGGACGCCAGCGGCGCGCAGCAACGCGAGCGCCTCCGGCGCACCGTCCTTCACCGGATCGGCGAGTGCCAGGAACCCGGCTGCCTTGCGATCGACCGCGAGGAAGACCACGGTCGCGCCATCGCTGCGCATGGCGGCCGCGGCAGCGGTGAGCGTTTCGATATCGACGCCTTCATCCCGCATCAGCGCTTCGCTGCCGATTGCTACGCGCCGGCCCGCGATGGTGCCGAGCGCGCCGGTGCCGGTGATGGACGCGAACCCTTCGACGTTCTGCAATTGCAGCCCGCGCGCGCGCGCGGCGGCGGCGATGGCGGCCGCCAGCGGGTGTTCGCTGCCCTGCTCCACGCTGGCAGCATGGCGCAGCACATCGTCCTGGCTCCATTCCCCCGCCGTCGTCACTGCCTGCAGCACGGGCCGACCGGCGGTGAGCGTGCCGGTCTTGTCGACCACCATCACGTTCACGCGGTGCAGTCGCTCGATGGCCGCCGCGTCGCGGAACAGCACTCCACGCGCGGCGGCACGACCGGTGGCGACCATGATCGACATGGGCGTAGCCAACCCGAGTGCACAGGGGCAGGCGATGATGAGCACCGACACGGCATTGACCAGCCCGTGGACCCAACCGCGCTCGCCACCGAGCATGCCCCATCCGAACAGGGTAGCGACGGCCACGGCGACGACGGCGAGCACGAACCCGCCGGCGACCGAATCCGCCAGCCGCTGCATCGGCGCCCGCGAACGCTGAGCCTGTGCGACCATCTGGACGATCTGCGCCAGTACCGTCTGTGCCCCGACGCGTTCGGCACGGATCACCAGGCCACCGGTACCGTTGATCGTGGCGCCGATCACGCTGTCGCCCGCGCGCTTGCCAACCGGCATCGGCTCTCCGGTCAACATCGATTCGTCGACCGTGCTTTCGCCTTCCAGCACCGCGCCGTCCACCGGAACCTTCTCGCCCGGACGGATCCGCAATCGATCGCCGACCTGAACCTGAGCCAGGTCGATATCCGACTCGCTGCCATCCGGCGCGATCCGCCGGGCGGTCTTCGCGGACAGGCCGAGCAACGCGCGGATCGCCGAGGCGGTGCGGTCGCGGGCACGCAGTTCCAGCACCTGGCCGAGCAGGGTCAGCGAGACGATGACCGAGGCGGCCTCGAAGTAGACATAGACCCGGCCGTGCTCGGCGAACGCCGCCGGGAACACCCAGGGCATGAACGTGGCGACGACGCTGTAGAGGAACGCAGCCCCGGTGCCGGTGCCGATCAGTGTCCACATGTTCGGGCTGCGTGCGCCGATCGACTGGGCCCAGCGGACGAAGAACGGCGCGCCGGCCCACAACACCACAGGCGCGCTGAGCGCCAGCTCGATCCAGTTGTGCAACCCCGCCGGGATCGCACCCAGGCGGTGGCCGGCCATGGCCAGCAGCACGGTCGCAATCGTCAACGGCAGCGTCCACAACAGCCGGCGCTGGAAGTCCCGCAGTTCGGGATGGTCGCCGTCGGCGCCGGGATCCGGAACTTCCGCCTCCAGGGCCATGCCGCATTTGGGGCAGGTGCCCGGCCCTTCCTGGCGAACCTCCGGATGCATCGGGCAGATGTAGATCGTCCCTGGCGGCGCGTCCGGCGCCGGTTCGCGCTCGCCCAGGTAGCGCTGCGGGTCGGTGGCGAACTTCGTCCTGCACCCGGCCGAGCAGAAATAATGGACGGTGCCGGCGAATGCGTGGCGGTGCGGCGAGGTCCTGGCCACGGTCATGCCGCACACGGGGTCGACCAGGGCCTGCGCGCCAGCGGGCGACGGCGCGGACGGCTTCAGGTAGCGCCCGGGGTCGGCCGCAAACAGACCCAGGCAACCGTCGCAGCAGAAGCGGTACTCGGTGCCTTCGTGCGTATGCCGGTGCGTAGAGTCGTCGCGCACGCGCATGCCGCAGACCGGATCGATTGCGACCGTGGCTTCGTTCGCCCCGATCCCGGCCGGCGAGCCGTCGTTTCGCCTGGCCTCGCCGCCCGAAACCGGACGCCCGGTCCCGCCGGCGCAGCAGTCATGAGCAGGTTCGGTGGTCATGATTGGATCTCCATTTGCGCGTCGCGCGCGGCCGCCATCACGCTCGGCCGGCACGGGCCGGCATTATCAGGCCGTTCGGATCCGCGTCATCCTGGCCGCGCTCAAGGGTGTTTCCCGCGACGTACGGGCGCACCGAATCGCGGGTCGGTGCTGACCCGGGCAGCGACCGTGCCGCGCGGATGGCGGTACCAGCCCGGGTCGCGATAATCCCCGCGCGCGATATCGTCGCGCACCTTGACCACCGTGAACATGCCGCCCATCTCCAGCGGCCCGAAAGGACCCTTGCCGGTCATCATCGGCAGCGTGTTCTCAGGACCGCGCAATCCCATCGCCACGTGCCGGGCATGTTCGGACATGCCCTCCTTTCCCATCGCCCAGTAGCCGGGGATCATGCGCCGGATCTCCGCCTCGACTCCGGTCTGATCGACGCCGAGCGTGTTGGGAACACCGTGCCCCATCGCGTTCATCGTGTGATGGGCCATGTGGCAGTGCAGGGCCCAGTCCCCCGGCACGGCGGTGAACTCGATGTCGCGGACCTGCCCCACGCCCACCACCTCCGTGACTTCGCGCCGCCATTGCGCCTGGGGCCAGCGCCCGCCGTCGGATCCGGTCACCAGGAACTCCACGCCGTGCAGGTGCAGCGGGTGGTTCCACATCGAAAGATTGCCGACGCGGATCCGCACGCGCTCGCCGCTGGCGGCCACGAGCGGCTCGATCGCGGGAAAGACCTTGCTGTTGAAGGTCCACAGGTCGAACGCCTGCATCACGGACGGATCGGGCCGCGCCCGACCGGGTTCGAGCGCCCAGTTGTGCATCAGGAACGCAAAGTCGCGATCCACCGGCGTGGCCTGCGGCGTGCGCGGATGGATGACGAACAGGCCCATCATCCCCGAGGCAAGTTGCACCAGCTCATCCGCGTGCGGGTGATACATGTGCGTGCCGTGCTGCACCAGCGTGAACTCGTAGGCGAAGGTCTCGCCGGGGCCGATGTGTGGCTGGCTGAGCCCCGCGACCCCGTCCATGCCGCTGGGCAGGATGATGCCGTGCCAGTGGATGCTGGTCGGCTCCCCGAGCCGGTTCGTGACGTAGATCCGGACCCGATCGCCTTCCACCGCCTCGATGGTCGGCCCGGGCGTGGTGCCGTTGTATCCGAGGCAGTGCGCACTGCATCCAGGCGCGAACTCGTGCTCGATCGCCTCGGCGACGAGGTGAAACTCCTTCACCCCGTCCTTCATTCGCCAGGGCAACGTCCAGCCGTTCAGGGTGCGCACCGGCACATACGGGGGTGCTTGCGCGATTGGAGCGGACATCGCTTGCGGCCCTTGGGGGGCCGCGGCCTGCGTGAGGGCCGATGCGCTGCCCAGGCCGAGCAGCGCGAGCAGATTGCGGCGCGAGATCGTCATCATTCGGCTCCCGGGTGAACATGCTCACCGTTCGCGGCGGGAGCGTGGTCGCCGCCGGCTCCGTGGGCATGGTGGTCCTGCTCAGGCACGCTCTGCGGCAGTCGCACCGCCTCGGCGCTACCGGGTCCGACATCGTCCTGGCTCGGAAGACGGGCGCCGACCTCGCGCGCGAGATCGACCCGCGCGAGCCAGTAGTCGCGCAGCGCCTCCAGGTAGCCCGCGTACGCCGCATACTCCTGGCCCTTGGCCTGCAGCAGTTCGAACTGGCCGATGAGCATGTAGTTCTGCAGCTCCACGGAGCGCTGCACGATCCGCTCGCGCAGCGGTACCAGCGATGCCCGGTATTGTTCGGCGATCGCGCGCTGCGCGTGGACGCGCGCGCTCGCGGCGGCGACGTTCGTACGCATCTGCAGATCCAGCCGATCGTGTTCGGCCTGCGCCGCTTCCAGCCGCGCGCGGGCGCGCTCCACGGCGCCGTGGCCCTGGTTGAAGACCGGCAGGCCGAGTCGGATCGACGGCCCCGTCAGGCGGGTGCCGTCCGTCTCCCGTTCGCGCTCGATGCCGACCTCGACCACGCCGAGCAGACGGTATCGCCGCGTGGTGTCCAGTGCCTGCGCGAGCAACTGTACATCGCGCGCCGCGGCGGCGAGATCCAGCCTGCTCTCCAGCGCCAGCGCCGCGAGGACCTCGGGCGCGTCCTCGACCGGCGGCGGCAGGGGCAGCGCCGGTTCGATCGTCCAGTGCGTCCCTGGCGCCACACCCATGGCCCGCGCCAGCGCGGCGCGCGCGTCCGCTTCCGCGGCCTGCGCCCGCGTCGAATCCAGCTGTGCCTGCACCGCTGCCGCTTCCTGCAGCAACAGTTCCAGATCAGCCAGATTGCCGGCGGCGTGAAACCGGCGCCCGAGTTCGGCCGCGGCCTGCGCGCCGCGCGCCATCACTTCACGCATCCGTGCCATCTGCCCGGCCCCGGCAAAGGCGAACCAGGCGGCCTCGGCCTCGGCCGCCAGATCCAGAACTGCCGCCGCGACCTCGCGCTGCGTGCGCTCGAAACCGTCGCGCGCCAGGCGCGTGCGCGCGCCGAGCATCACCAGATCGACGACGCTCTGCGTCAGGCCGAAGGTGCGTCGAACGGCATCGCCGCCACGGCTGCTGGAGTTCCAGCTCGCGGCGAGCACGGGATTGCCCATGCGACCGGCGTCGTAGATCTCCGCTGCCGCGATCCCCAGGTGCGCGTACCCGGCCTTGATGCGCGGATTGCGCAGCAGCGCGACCGTCACCGCATCGTCGGCGCCGAGCGGGCGCCGGAGCAAGGTGTCGGTCAGTGCTTCGACATCGGCCCCGGTTGCGGCCGGCGCCGGCCGGCCGCGCGCCTCGACCAACGCCCGCACCGCGGGAACGCCGCGCTCTGCCGGAACCGCCGCGCAGCCAGCCGCGAGCGCGGCCGCCAACGGCAGCAGGAATCTCCTGGCTTGCATATCGCTTCTCCGATCATCGAACGAGGGGCGCCGTGCGCCGCGAAACCCGTTGCAGGACGGTTACGCAATCGGAGGCCGCAAGTCGGGCCGTGGATCGACGGAAGCGAAGGGAATCAACGACGGGAGCAAACTGGCTGAAGCAATGGCCGGCCGCAAGACCACGCCCGGATCGACGGCGCCTGCAACTGGCCCGCACGCCACGCAAAGACCGCAGCATTTCACGCCGGCCGCATGGCCACCGGTGCCGCCGTCGGGATCGTGCTGGTGCCGTGCGCCGTCCACGGCCTGCGACGCGCAATCCGGCGGTGCGCCGCATAGCAGCGGCGCAACCGTTCCGGCGACGTTCTGAAAAACAAGAAGCCACGCGCACAGCAACGGCGCAATACTGCGTAACGCCGAGCGGTGTGCGACGCCGCGCCGAGTCGATTTCAAGACCGCACCGAACTTCGGCACTGCTGGGCGAAGAACCTGGCGGAGAGAGAGGGATTCGAACCCTCGATGGGCTTTAAAGGCCCATACTCCCTTAGCAGGGGAGCGCCTTCGACCACTCGGCCATCTCTCCGGATAGGAATTTCTGGTCGACCGGCCACGCCTGCGCCGGACCGGCCTTTTCGGACCGAATCGCAGGATAGCCAACCACCCTGGGAAGGTAAAGCGCCGTCAGCGGTGCTCCCCCGGGATACTGCCTTCGGTCTCGACATGCGCATGGGCCTGCGGATCAGCCTTTTCCTGCTGAATACGCTGGTAAATCTCCTCGCGATGCACGGTCACGTCCTTGGGGGCATTCACTCCTAGGCGGACCTGATTGCCTTTCACACCCAACACCGTGACGTTGATCTTGTCACCGATGACTAGCGACTCACCAACGCGCCTGGTCAAAATCAACATCGCCACACCTCCGTTGTCTACTTCTACAGCCCCCCGTTGACAGCATAAGGCAAATTTCCCGAAATGCACGTAAGTTTTTATTGCAGCCGCTACCCACCAGCACGGGAACAACCGCCGCGTCGAATCGCGGTATCGATTTTGGACAAAACGGCGCGCTTCAGCCGGACCTGATCTGGTCCAGGCCGAACGTGCTGTGCAGCGTGCGTACCGCCAGCTCACCGTATTTTTCGTCGACGACCACCGAGATCTTGATCTCGGAGGTGGAGATCATCTGGATGTTGATCCCTTCCTGCGCGAGCGCCCGGAACATCTTCGCCGCGATCCCGGCATGCGAGCGCATGCCGACGCCGACCAGGGAAATCTTCGCGATCTTGTCCGAACCGTCCACGCCGCGCGCCTGCATGGCGCTGGCCGCCTTGCGCAGGATGTCCAGCGCGTTGGCGTAGTCGGTGCGGTTCACGGTGAAGGTGAACTCGGTGGTACCGTCGGCGCCGACGTTCTGGACGATCATGTCGACCTCGACGTTGGCGTCCGCGATCGGGCCGAGGATCGCACTGGCGATGCCCGGCTTGTCCGGCACGCCGAGCAGCGTGAGCTTGGCCTCGTTGCGGTTCAACGTGACGCCGGAGATGACGACCTCTTCCATGTTCTGTTCCTCGTTCGTGATGAGCGTGCCCTCGCCCTCATCGAACGAGGACAGCACGCGCAGGCGCACGTTGTACTTCTGGCCGAATTCGACCGAGCGAATCTGCAGCACCTTGGCGCCCAGGCTGGCCATCTCGAGCATTTCCTCGTAGGTCACCCGGTCGAGCTTGCGCGCCTGAGGAACGATGCGCGGATCCGTGGTGTAGACGCCGTCTACGTCGGTATAGATCTGGCACTCGTCCGCGGGCAGTGCCGCCGCCAGCGCGACGGCGGTGGTATCGGAACCGCCGCGGCCGAGCGTGGTGATGTTGCCGTGCTCGTCCGCGCCCTGGAAACCCGCCACGACCACCACCCGGCCGGCGCCGAGGTCGGCCATGATCCGCTCGCGATCGATAGCCATGATGCGCGCCTTGGTGTGCGCGCTGTCGGTGCGGATGTGGACCTGTGAACCGGTGTAGGAGCGCGCCGGGCAGCCGCGTGCCTGCAGCGCCATGGCGGTCAGGGCGATGGTGACCTGCTCGCCGGTGGCGAGCAGCACGTCCACCTCGCGGCCTTCGGGCCGCTCGGCAACCTGACGCGACAGGCCGAGCAGGCGATCGGTCTCGCCCGACATCGCCGACACGACGACGACCACGTCATGACCGGCCTTGCGTGCCCGGATGACCCGGTCCGCCACCGCGCCGATGCGTTCGGGCGTGCCGACCGACGTGCCGCCGTATTTCTGGACGATGAGAGCCAAGTCGGTGCTCCGAGGAATGCGCTCGCGGGCGCGTAAAAAAAGAGCGCGGAATATTACACGAACGCACGCGCGCGTTGCGAGGCGGCCCGGCGCGCCATCGGTGAAAGGATCATTGCGCGTGGGTTGATGCAGGCCACGCGTCTGCGCGACTGTTGCGGGCCCGCCATGGACCCGCAACAGCGACTCGGAATTTTTCCAGGTGCCGCGACCTCAACCCAGGCGCGACTGCACCCACGGCACCACGGAGTCCAGTGCAACGTCTAGGGCGCCCGGATCGGTACCGCCGGCCTGGGCCATGTCGGGCCGGCCACCGCCCTTGCCGCCGACCTGGCGTGCGACGTGGTTGACCAGTTCGCCCGCCGGCACCCGCCCGGCGACATCCTTGGTGGCAGCCGCAACGAGACGGACCTTGCCGTCCTCCACGGTCGCCAGCACCACGGCCGCCGTGCCGAGCTTGTCCTTGAGCTGATCCGCGGCTGCGCGCAGTGCCGCCGCATCGGCACCCTCCAGCCGCGCGGCGAGCACGCGGATGTCGCCGACGCTGACCGCCGAGGAGGCGAGATCCGAACTGCGCGAACGGCTCATCCTGGTCTTGATCTCGTCGAGTTCCTTCTCCAGGCGCCGGTTGCGATCCAGGAGCTGCTCGACCTTCTCGACCACGGCCTCGCGCGAACCCTTGACGAGATCGGCGACGGTTCGCAGACGGCCCTCGAGCTCGGTGGTCCACGCGAGCGCGCCGCCCGCGGTCAGGGCTTCGATGCGGCGTACGCCCGAGGCGACGCCGGCTTCAGTGACGATCTTGAACAGGCCGATGTCGCCGGTGCGCCGCACGTGCGTACCACCGCAAAGCTCGACCGAGAAATCGCCCATCGACAGGACGCGGACCTCGTCGTCGTACTTTTCGCCGAACAGCGCCATGGCGCCGCTCTTGAGGGCGTCCTTGATGCCCATGAGACGGGTCTGGACCTCGTTGTTGCGGCGGATCTCGGCGTTGACGATGTCTTCGATGCGGGCAATCTGCTCGCGCGTCACCGGCTCGGGATGGGAAAAATCGAAGCGCAGGCGATCCGGGGCGACCAGCGAGCCCTTCTGCGCCACGTGCGGACCGAGCACCTGACGCAGCGCCGCATGCAGCAGATGGGTCGCGGAATGGTTGGCGCGGGTCGGATCGCGCAGGGACGGATCGACCCCGGCCCTGACCTGGGTCCCGGTGGCGATGCTTCCGCGCGCGACGCGGCCGACATGCACGTGCAGGCCGCCCTGCTTGCGCGTGTCCTCGACGACGAACTCACCGGCATCGCAGCCGATCGTACCGCGGTCGCCAACCTGGCCGCCGGACTCGGCGTAGAACGGGGTGCGGTCCAGGACCAGCACGCCGGACTGCCCGGCCGCGAGCGAATCGACCGCGGCACCGTCTCGATACAGGCCGGTGACGCGCGCCTCGGAGTCGATTCCGGTATAACCGGTGAACTCGAAGCCGTGCGACAGCCGCGTGACATCGGCGGCCGGCAACGCCTGTCCCTGGTCGGCGGCACCGAAATGGCTCGCGGCGCGCGCACGCTCGCGCTGCGCTTCCATCGCGCGCTCGAAGCCGGCCATGTCGAGCGTCAAGCCGCGCTCGCGGGCGATGTCGGCGGTGAGGTCGACCGGAAAGCCGAAGGTGTCGTAGAGCTGGAACACGACATCGCCGGCCATCTGCCGGCCGCTCATGCCGGCGATCGTGCGCTCGAATATCTCCAGGCCCTGGGCGAGGGTCTCGCCGAAGCGTTCCTCCTCCGTCTTCAGCGCGCGCTCGACCTCTGCCCGGGCGGCGGTAAGTTCCGGATAGGCGGCGCCCATCTCGCGCTCCAGCGGCGCGACCAGGCGGTGGAAGAAGGGACCGTCGAATCCCAGCTTGCGGCCGTGGCGCACCGCGCGGCGGATGATCCGACGCAGCACGTAGCCGCGGCCTTCGTTGGACGGGAGAACGCCATCGGTGACCAGAAAGGCACAGGAGCGGATGTGGTCGGCAATCACCTGCAGCGAGCTTCGCTCCAGTTCGCCTCCGCCGGCCAGGTCTCGAACAGCGCCGATCAGGTTGCGGAACAGATCGGTGTCGTAGTTGCTGTGCACGCCCTGGACCACGGCTGATATGCGCTCCAGGCCCATGCCGGTGTCGACGCCGTGGCGTGGCATCTTCTTCATCGCACCGTCCGCGGAGCGCTCGAACTGCATGAAGACCAGGTTCCAGATCTCGACGTAACGGTCGCCATCCTCGTCAGGGCTGCCGGGCGGGCCGCCCGGCACGTGCGGGCCGTGGTCGTAGAAGATCTCGGTACAGGGGCCGCAGGGCCCGGTATCGCCCATCGCCCAGAAATTGCTCGCCTCGCCGCAGCGGGTGATCCGCCCTGCCGGCACGCCGATCTCCTGCGCCCAGATCCGCGCCGCCTCGTCGTCGTCCTTGTAGACCGTGACCCAGAGCCGCTCGGGCGGGATCTTCAGCGTGCCGGTCAGGAAGTCCCAGGCAAACCGGATTGCCTCGGGCTTGAAGTAGTCGCCGAAGCTGAAGTTGCCCAGCATCTCGAAGAAGGTGTGGTGGCGCGCGGTGTAGCCGACGTTCTCCAGGTCGTTGTGCTTGCCCCCGGCGCGAACGCAACGCTGCGAGGACGCCGCGCGCGGACGCTCGCGCTCGGTCAGCCCGAGAAACGCATCCTTGAACTGGACCATGCCCGCGTTCGTGAACAGCAGCGTCGGATCGTGCGCCGGCACCAGCGGGCTGGACGCGACGATCTCATGGTCATGGGACTTGAAGAACTGCAGGAAGGCCTGGCGAAGCTCGGCGCTGGTTTTCATGGTATGTCTGCAATCGATGATGAGAGGGTGGATCCGTCGGCCGGCGGAGGCCGGCCGGGCGCCGGCGGTTCAGCCCGGGTCCCTTTGCCGGAGCGCGGCGCGCACCTGCGCCGCGGTGAAGCCGCGGTATTCGAGGAACCGTGCCTGTTTCGCCCGCGCCGGCGTGCCGTCGGGCAGCGCCGGGCCGAAGCGCTTGCGCCTGGCTTCGGCCGCACGATCGTTCCAGAATTCAGGATCACGCTCCATGGCTGCGCGCGCCGGATCCGCGGCGACGCCATGCTCGCGCAGTTCGTGGGCGATACGTACCGGGCCATAGCCGCGTGCGGCACGGCTTTCGACCAGGATTTCGGCAAAGCGATCGTCGCTCTGAAGCCCTTCCGCAGCCAGATCCGCGAGCGCGGCCTCGATTTCCGCGGCCGCAATTCCGCGTGCCTGCAGCTTGCGCGCCAGTTCCGCGCGACTGTGCTCGCGCCGCGCGAGGAGATCGATCGCGACCGCCCGGGCCGGAACATCCGCGATTCGTGTCTGCATTCGCCGCGCCGGCCGGCCGCGCCGCGCCTACCCGCCCCCGGCATGGCTGCCGGGGGCGGGCGGGCGTTCCCGCGCGGATCAGGCCTCGGCCTCCTCGGGCTGTTCCACCTCGATGTTGGCGGGCAGGGACTGCTTGCGTATTTCCGCCTCGATCGCGCCGGCCATGTCCGGATGGTCGCGCAGATACAACCGGGCGTTGTCCTTGCCCTGGCCGATTCGATCGCCCTTCCATGAGTACCACGCGCCACTCTTCTCCACCACGCCCGCTTCCGCGCCGAGGTCGAGGATTTCCCCCTCGCGGGAGACGCCCTCGCCGTAGAGGACATCGAAGGTGGCCTGGCGGAACGGGGGCGCGACCTTGTTCTTCACCACCTTGACCCGGGTCTCGCTGCCGACCACTTCCTCGCCGCGCTTGATCGAGCCGATGCGGCGGATGTCCAGGCGCACCGAGGCGTAGAACTTCAGCGCGTTGCCGCCGGTGGTGGTCTCGGGGTTGCCGAACATCACGCCGATCTTCATCCGGATCTGGTTGATGAAGATGACCAGCGTGTTGGCGCGCTTGATGTTGCCGGTGAGCTTGCGCAGCGCCTGCGACATCAGGCGCGCGTGCAGACCGACGTGACTGTCGCCCATTTCACCCTCGATCTCGGCCTTCGGCGTGAGCGCCGCGACCGAGTCGATCACCACGACGTCCACCGCGCCGGAACGCACGAGCATGTCGACGATTTCCAGGGCCTGTTCGCCCGTGTCCGGCTGCGACACCAGCAGGTCGCCGACCTTCACGCCGAGCTTCTCGGCATATTGCACGTCGAGCGCGTGCTCGGCGTCGATGAAGGCGGCGGTTCCGCCCAGTTTCTGCATCTCGGCGATGGTCTGCAGCGCCAGCGTCGTCTTGCCGGAGGACTCCGGGCCGTAGATCTCCACGACGCGGCCGCGCGGCAGCCCCCCGACGCCGAGCGCGATGTCCAGCCCGAGTGAACCGGAGGAGACCACGTCGACCTTCTCGGCGACCTTGTCGCCCATGCGCATGATCGAACCCGAGCCGAACTGCTTTTCGATCTGACTGAGCGCCGCTCCTAGCGCTTTCTTACGGTTATCGTCCATTTTGTCCGTCCTTTGCTTGATTCATCTGGATTGACCCCTGAAGGTGCGGGAACCGATGGCCGGTGCGGACCGCCGCGTGCCGGCCACATCCCGCGGCCGCGCGAGCGTGCCCGCGCGGATGCGGAACTGCGGTGCTGCCCGCCGCCCCGGGGCGGCGCCGATTATTGCACATAAACCGCGGGCGGAGTCGGCGGGCATCGGAGCAGATCCCAACACGCCAGGGGCTCATATCGTGAGCCCGCCGGCCCGCTGAACGATTCGATCAGCGCGAAGCGCTGCACCGGCCAGATCACCGGTTCGAAGCCCGTTGCCGCCACAGGGCCGCGCGCACGCCGGGCGAGGGTGACGTGCGGTGCGTACGGTCGCGCATCGGGTTCGACCCCCGCTGCGCGCAGCGCGCTCGCGAGCGCGCCGTGCATGTGCAGCAGCGCGGCGCACGGCGTGGCCGGGGCAAGCCACTGGATCCCGGGGCCCGGCCAGTAACCGGCACTGTCGAGTACGACAGTGAACGCGGGCACGCGCACCGCCGCCGCGACACGCTCGACCTCCATGCGCACGACTTCCGGCTGGCCGCCCAGGAACGCGAGGGTGAGGTGCAGATTGGGCACCGGCACCGGCCGGCAATGCGGCGTGCGCAGGTCGCGCTGCACGGCGGCGATGCGGATCCGGACCGCGTCGTCGGGCCACAGCGCGAAGAACAGGCGCCGCGCTTTCACGGCACCGTTCGCCGTGTTCATGCGCCGGGCAATGCGGGCGCGGAAATCACGATCGCAGGCGATGGGCCAGGCCGACGAGCGCCGCGTGCACCGCGGCGCGGCGGACGTTCTCCCGATCGCCGCCGAAACGCCTGGCTTCGGCCTGCACCGCCTGTCCGCGCCGCGCCCAGGCGATCCAAACCGTGCCGACCGGCTTGTCCGCGCTGCCTCCGCCGGGGCCGGCAATGCCGGTCACCGCGACGGCGATGTCCGCGCGGCTGCGTGCAAGCGCGCCGGCCGCCATCTCCTCGACCGTCTCGCGGCTCACCGCGCCATGGCGCGCCAGGGTCTGCTCGCGCACGCCGAGCACCTCGTGCTTGGCCTCATTGGAATAGGTGACGAACCCACGATCGAACCACCGCGAACTGCCCTCGATGTCGGTCATGCGCTTCGCAATCCAGCCGCCGGTGCAGGATTCGGCGCTGGCCATCCGCAGCGCACCGGCCTGGAGCAGATCTCCGACCTGCCTGGCGAGATCCGGTGTGCGAGGGCGTCGGTCGGGATGCGCCATCGTTCAACAGGCCCGCCGTTCGCGGAAGAACTGCTGCAGCAGTTCGGCACACCGGGCCGCCTGCACGCCGCCCGTGAATGAGACGCGGTGATTCAGGCGCTGCGTGCCGAGCAGATCGAAAACGCTGCCCGCCGCGCCGGCCTTGGGATCCCACGCGCCGAATACCACGCGCGCGACGCGCGCATGCAGGATCGCACCGGCGCACATCGCACACGGTTCCAGGGTGACGTACAGCACCGAGCCCGGCAGGCGGTAGTTGTCGCAGCGCCGGCCGGCGTCGCGCAGGGCGACGATCTCGGCGTGCGCGGTCGCATCGTGGCTGCCAATCGGCCGGTTCCAGCCCTCGCCGATGACCGCGCCATCGCGCAGCAGCACGGCTCCCACCGGTACCTCGCCCGCGGCGCGTGCGCGCCCGGCGAGCATGATCGCGTGCTCGATCCAGCGCTCGTCCGTGTCATCGACCGGCACTTCGCTCATCGCACGACACCCCGCCCCGCCCCACACAAGGTGCCAGGCACCCGACTTTTTCCGGTGCCTGGCACCTTGGGCAAATACCGTGTGCGCACCCCACCGGCGCCGGGCGGGTGGACGACCGGCGCATCCGCCGGTGCCTGGCACCGGATCAAGGCGCGTGGCCGTTTCGTGGGCAGGTGCGGGATCATGGGCAATTACGGGCGCGGCGATAGCCTGCTGCACGTGCCTGGGCTTCGGAGTCGAACGATTGGCGGTTGCCCGGACCGGTCGCGGTAAAGCCGGGGCAACCCGGGAGATGGTAAACGCCGCTGCGCCGGTTGGCGATCACCGGGCCGGCGGGCGCCGTCGCGCCGCGCGCGGCACGTTCACGTTCGCGCCAGTGCCAGGGCGGCTCGATGGCCGCGTCCGGCTGCCCCCACAGTCCACGCCGGCCGGCACGCGCCTCGGCTTCGAGCGCCTTCAACCGGGGATCGCGCGCGTATCGGTCATAGACCCAGGCCGCGCCGGCCGCGACCAGTTCCTGCTCGACATCGCGCCCATCGATGGTCAGTTCCACCACATGGCGGCCGTAGCGGTCCCGGTCCCGAACCTGCCCCTGCACCCGCCGGCCGGCCACGATTCGCGCCAGGGCCTGCCGCGCCTGCGGGCCGTAGGGCTGCTGGAACTCCGGCGCATCGATCTGTGCCAGCCGCACCTCGACCTCCTGCCCGCCGACGCGCATGACGAAACTGTCGCCATCGATCACCTTCACGACCCGGCCCTCCATGGTGCGCCCGGCCGCAGGCGCCACCGGCACGACCAGCGCCAGCACCAGTCCGAGTACCCGGGCCCCTGAATTCCACATGCCTGCCTCCGAGAGCCGCGGCGGGCGCGACTGCGATACCGGGGACTGTACCGCGGCAGGCACCGCACCGGAATTTGTGACTGCAGTTCTTGCGCGCTTCGGCCGACAAACGCATCATTGGCGCAGTGCGGCGCGGCGGCGACGGCGCTGCGCTCAGTCCGCCCCGGCCGTTCGGCCGGCGGCGCGGCCGCGCGAAATGCGTGGCGAATACCGGTCAGCGACGAGGATTCCCGGCCATGGCGCAACAGGACGACTTCTTCGACATCACGGGCGGCGACCAGCCGCCTCCGGCTGCTGCCAAGGCCGGCGCGAAGGAGGTGGATTTCGACGTCTTCGGCGGTGGCGACGCAGCACCCGATACGGGCGTGGACGACAAGTTCGACAGCACCGCCATACTGCCGGAAACCGTGGCCGCGCGCGAAGCGGGCGACGATGTCGACTTCGACATCACCGGCGAAGCGGCCGCGGCCCCGGTCCCGGCGCATGCCGCGCCGGCCGCCACGGCTGCCCCGGCGCAACCGGCAGCGGCCGCCCACGATCTCGACATGGATGCCGACGACGCCACGCGGATCGCGGCGCCGAGCCAGTTCCGCCCACGCCCGGAAGCAATCCACGAGGCGGCCGAGACCGTCGAACCGGCCCCGCAACCCTACGAGGAGCCGGAGGAGGAAGAGGAATACGCACCGGCGGCACGAACCCCGGAACCGGCCGCGCCGGCGGCAGGGTCCAGGACCGGTTTGTGGATCGCCATCGGCGTGGCAGCCGCGGCGATCGCCGGCGTCGCCGCCTGGCTGGTGCTGGGCTGAGGCAGCACCCGGATTCGAGGACGGGCTCGACGATTCGCGCCGGCGGCCACGCGGCACCGGCCCGGATCGGACCCCACGGCGGATCCCGCCATCCTGGGCACGCAACGAGGGTCTGCCGTGGCCGCCTGCGGGCGGCGCTCAGTCTTCCAGCGGCTCCGGCACCGGGCCGCGCGGTTCGTTCACGTCCCTGCCGAGATGCGTGACGGCCTCCCCGGCCAGCGCCTCGAACCATACCCGCCCCTCCTCGGCCATGCGCCGCGTGCGGTAGAACAATTCGAACTCACCGGCGGCTTCGCCGGGTTGCAGGTGCGCGCAGACGAAGGTCTCCGGCGCCTCCACGGACCGGGCGCGGTACCACCCGCCAACGGTATCGGAGCGTAGATCCGGGCAGGCATCGATCGCCGCGCGCAGCCGCGCGGGGTCGACGATCTCGTACCGGTCGGTCACGTAGACGGTCGGCTCGCCGGTCGCGTCGTCCAGGAACTCCCCCGGCTCCGGTCGCAGCACCTGCAGCCGCAACCAACCGCCGGCGATGGCGATCTCGATTTCCGGATTCAGGCGGGACGGGTAGACGTTCATGCGGGCGACGAAACGCAGCGTGCCCAGGACGGCCTCGACGGTGTCCGCGGGAAAGCCATAGAGCGCCTCGCCGGCCACGCGCCGGCCATCGACCTCCATGACCCGGCAACCGACGATCCCGCCCCGCAGCGAATGCTCCGGGACGATCCGGGTGTGCACGAAGACCGGCTCCGCACCCGGATCGAGTGCGTCCTGGAGCGTCACGCCTTCGCCCGTCCTGATCTTCGAGACCCGGTACGGCCGCAGGGGACTGGTCCGCAGCGCGGCGACCAGGTGCCGCTGCACGGGGGTGAGCGCGGGACCGCGGTGCGAAAGCACGAGTTCGTTGACGTTGCGGATGCGATCGGACAGTTCGACCTCCCCGTGAGCGACCATCCACTCGTCCAGGTTGGCGAACAGGCGCGTGATTGCGTCCTCGTCGGCATCCTCCGGCGCCGGGCCGTCGTCAGGCCAGAGCACGTCGTAGGCCATCGCTTCGATCGCGTCCATGTATGCGTCGTGGTGCCGATCCAGCATCCACTTCACCGCGCGTTCCACCGCCGCTGCCGGCGTATCGACGGCGACTTCGTCCTCGCGCCCGTGGCAGGCCTTGAACTTCCTGCCGCTGCCGCACGGACAGGGGGCGTTACGGCCGGTCTTGGAATTCATCGCATGACCCCTTCGTGTTGCCTGCAGCGAACCTCCGTGCCGCCGATGCGGAACCGGGCGCTCGACGCACCGTTCGCATTGCGCGCGGGCGGGATTATTCCCACTCAATCGTCGCCGGCGGCTTGCCGGAGATGTCGTAGACCACGCGCGAGACGCGCGGGATCTCGTTGATGATGCGGCGCGAGACGTGGTCCAGGAAGTCGTACGGCAGGTGCGCCCAGTGCGCGGTCATGAAGTCCACGGTCTGCACCGCGCGCAGCGCGATCACGTGCTCGTGCGCGCGGCCGTCGCCCTTGACCCCCACCGACTTCACCGGCAGGAATACCGCGAACGCCTGGCTGACCTTGTCGTAGAGATCGTGGCGGCGCAGTTCGTCGATGAAGATCGCGTCCGCCAGCCGCAGCGTATCGGCGAAGTCCTTGCGCACCGCGCCCAGGATCCGCACGCCCAGGCCGGGGCCCGGAAAGGGATGGCGATAGAGCATTTCGTGCGGAAGGCCGAGCGCCTCGCCGATGTTGCGAACCTCGTCCTTGAACAGTTCGCGCAGCGGCTCGACCAGCTTCAGGTGCATGTGCTCGGGCAGGCCGCCGACGTTGTGATGCGACTTGATCACGTGCGCCTTGCCGGTGCGCGCGCCGGCGGACTCGATCACGTCCGGGTAAATCGTGCCCTGCGCCAGCCATTTCACGTTCGACAGCCTGGCGGCCTCCTGCTCGAACACCTCGACGAACACCCGGCCGATGATCTTGCGCTTGGCCTCCGGGTCTTCCACGCCGGCGAGTGCGGCGAGGAAACGCGCCTGTGCGTCCACCCGGATCACGCGCACGCCCATGTGGCGGGCGAAGGTGTCCATGACCTGGTCGCCCTCGTCCAGCCGCAGCAGGCCGTTGTCGACGAACACGCAGGTGAGCTGTGCGCCGACCGCCTGGTGCAGCAGCGCCGCGACCACCGACGAATCCACCCCGCCGGACAACCCGAGCAACACCTCGTCCGCGCCGATCTGCGTGCGCATGCGCGCGATGGCGTCGTCGACGATGTTCGCGGCCGTCCAGGCCGCGCCGCAGCCGCAGATGTCGTGCACGAAGCGCGCGAGGATCGCCGCGCCCTGGTGCGTGTGGGTGACCTCGGGATGGAACTGGATGGCGTAGAAGCGCCGATCCTCGTCCGCCATCGCCGCGATCGGGCAGCTCGCCGTGGACCCGATGAGCTTGAAGCCCGGCGGCATCGCGGTGACGTGATCGCCGTGGCTCATCCACACGTCGAGCAGGCCGTGGCCCTGGTCGTTGCTGCGGTCCTGGATGTCACGGAACAACCGCGAATGCCCGCGTGCACGCACCTCGGCGTAGCCGAACTCGCGCACCCCGGCCGGCTCGACCCGCCCGCCGAGCTGGGCCGCCATGGTCTGCATGCCGTAGCAGATCCCGAGCACCGGCACGCCCATCGACCAGATCAGCTCCGGCGCGCGCACGTCGGGCGAGGCGTGCACCGACTCCGGACCGCCCGAGAGGATGATCCCGCGCGCGGCGAAGGCGGCGATCGCATCGACGGGCGCGTCGTAGGCGTAGATTTCGCAGTACACGCCGGCTTCGCGCACGCGGCGCGCGATGAGCTGGGTGTACTGCGCGCCGAAGTCGAGGATGAGGATCCGGTCGGAGTGGATGTCGGTCATGGGTCGCTGCCGCGGTAGGCGCCGCTCGCCGCCGGAACGGCGCGCGCAGCGGCAGGCCGGCGCCGATCAGTCCAGGCGGTAATTCGGGGCTTCCTTGGTGATGGTCACGTCGTGCACGTGGCTCTCGCGCACGCCCGCGAAACTGATGCGCACGAACTCGGCACGGGTGCGGAATTCGTCCAGGCTGGCGCAGCCGGTGTAGCCCAGCGCCGCGCGCAGGCCGCCGACCATCTGGTGGATGATCGCCGCCATCGGCCCCTTGTACGGCACACGCCCCTCGATGCCCTCGGGCACCAGCTTTTCGATCTCGCCGGCTTCCTGGAAGTAGCGATCCGCCGAGCCGTGCGCCTGCGCCATCGCGCCGAGCGATCCCATGCCGCGGTAGGACTTGTACGACCGGCCCTGGTAAAGCTCGACTTCGCCGGGCGCCTCCTCGGTGCCGGCGAACAGGCTGCCGATCATCGCCACGTGCGCGCCGGCCGCCAGCGCCTTGGCGAGATCACCTGAATAGCGGATGCCGCCGTCGGCGATCACCGGCACGTCGGTGCCCTCCAGCCCGGTGACGACATTGCTCACCGCGGTGATCTGCGGCACGCCGATGCCGGTGACGATGCGGGTGGTACAGATCGACCCTGGGCCGATGCCGACCTTGACGCCGTCCACGCCGGCCTCGGCCAGCGCACGCGCCGCGTCCGCGGTGGCGATGTTGCCGCCGATGACCTGCATGTCGGGGTATTCCGCCTTGATCCATCGCACCGTGTCGAGCACGCCGCGGGAATGCCCGTGCGCCGTATCGACGACGATCACGTCGACCGCGGCCGCCACGAGCGCCGCAACCCGCTCGCGGGTACCTGGCCCGACGCCGACCGCCGCGCCCACGCGCAACCGCTCGTGGGAATCCTTGCTGGCGTTGGGGTACTCCTTGGCCTTCTGGATGTCCTTGACGGTAATGAGGCCGCGCAGGTGGAACTTATCATCCACCACCAGCACCTTCTCGATGCGGTGCTTGTGCAGCAGCGCGACCACCTGTTCGCGGCTGGCGCCCTCCTGCACGGTGACCAGGCGCTGCTTGGGCGTCATGATCCTGCTCACCGGATCGCCGAAGCCGGTCTCGAAACGCAGGTCCCGGCTGGTCACGATGCCGACCAGTTCACCCCGGTCCACCACCGGCACGCCGGAGATGTTCTTGGCGCGGGTGAGATCGAGCACGGCGCGGATGGTGGTCTCCGGGGTGACGGTAATCGGGTTCTGGATCACCCCGGCTTCGAAGTTCTTCACCCGGGCGACCTCGGCGGCCTGCGCCTGCGGGGTGAGGTTCTTGTGGACGATGCCAATCCCGCCTTCCTGGGCCAGCACGATGGCGAGCCTGGACTCGGTGACCGTATCCATCGCCGCCGATACCAGCGGGATATTCAAGGCGATGCCACGCGTCAGGCGGGTCTTCAGGCGCACCTCGCGCGGAAGCACCGCCGAATAGGCGGGAACGAGGAGCACGTCGTCGAAGGTGAGCGCGTCGCCGGCGATCCGCATTGGCCGTGTGCCCGGTCCGGAGTGGGCCCTCGATTATATCGGATTGGCCGCGCGGCCGTCAGGCGCGAGCGCGCGTGCGATAATCCGAACCATGCCCCTGACCCGGCCGCCATCGCGTCCGCCCGTCTCCACCGACGGCGGCGGTCGCGACGTCTACACCCCGTCGCGACTGAACCGCGAGGTGCGGACGCTGGTCGAGCGCAGGTTCCCGATCCTGTGGCTGGAAGGCGAGATCTCCAATCTTTCGCGGCCCGCCTCGGGCCACATGTACTTCTCGCTCAAGGACGCGCAGGCACAGATTCGCTGCGCCATGTTTCGCGCCCGCAACGTGCTGATGGGGTTCGTTCCAGCAGACGGCATGCACGTGCTGGTGCGCGGCCGTGCGAGCCTGTACGAGCCGCGCGGGGAGTTTCAGCTCATCGTCGAGTACGTGGAACCGGCCGGCGAAGGCGCGCTGCGCATGGCCTACGAGCAGTTGAAGCGCAGCCTCGCCGCGGAAGGGCTGTTCGATGCCGCACGCAAGCGGCCGCTGCCGCAGTTCGCCGGCACCGTGGGCGTCGTGACCTCGCCCACCGGCGCGGCCATCCGCGACATCGTCTCGGTGCTGCGGCGGCGCCAGCCGGGCCTGCCGATCATCGTCTACCCCGTGCCGGTGCAGGGTGCCGGCGCAGCCGAGAAGATCACGGCGATGCTCGGGCGTGCAGCGCGGCGTTCGGAGTGCGACGTGCTCATCCTGGCGCGTGGCGGCGGTTCGCTGGAGGACTTATGGGCCTTCAACGACGAGCGCCTGGCGCGCGCGATCGTCGCCAGCCCGATCCCGATCGTCACCGGCGTCGGCCATGAAATCGACTTCACGATCGCCGATTTCGCCGCCGACGTACGTGCGCCGACCCCATCGGCCGCGGCGGAACTGGTCAGCCAGGATGCGCGCGAACTGATGCAGCGGATCCGCGTGCTCAGGACCCGCCTGGTGCGCGGCATCGTCGACCGGCTCGGCACCGCGCGCATCGCGCTCGCCGGCCTGGAGCCGCGCCTGGTCCACCCCGGGCGGCGACTGGAGCAACTCGCCCAGCGATTGGACGATTTGAATGGGCGCCTGCGCTTCGCGCTGCGCTCGCGACAGCGCGACCTGGCCGGGTCGCTCGCGCAATTGCAGGCGCATCTGCGCCGCGCGAGCCCGGCGCCAAGGATCGCGATCGACCTGCAACGCCTGGCGGCGTTGCGCGCGGCGCTCGACGGCACGATGCGCGAGCGGCTGCTGCGCCGGCACGCGGCCGTGGATCAGATCGCGCGCGCGCTCGATGCCATCAGCCCACTGGCCACGCTCGGTCGCGGGTACGCAATCGTGCGCCGCCGGGATGACCGGCGCATCCTGCGCGACGCCACGGCTGCCGGGCCGGGAGATCGGCTGAACGTACGTCTGGCGCGCGGCGAGATCGACGCGACCGTCGAAGCGATACGCGTGCCCGCGGACGACGCCTGACTCAACCCGCGCGCCAGTAGCGGACGCGGTACCAGGCCAGGCCAATCCACTCGTGCAGCACGTCGCTGCTGGTACGCAGGGCGTTCGCATCCGGCATCAGCATCAATGGTCCGCGCGGGGGGAACTCGGTCGCGATCAGCGTCGGCGCGGCAATCACCTCGAAGCCCGCGCGGCGGAACGACCATGCCGCGCGCCGCATGTGCAATCCCTCGGTGACGAGCACGATGCGGCGGATCCCCTGCCCGGCGAGCAGCGCATGGGTGAACATCGCGTTCTGAGCCGTGTTGCGCGAGCGCGGCTCGAGCCAGCGCACCGGTACCCGGAACCAGTCCTCGAGTGCCGTGCGCATCAATTCGGCCTCCGAGACGGCCTGGTCGAACACCGACCCGCCACTCACCGCCACCGGCAGGTTCGATTGCCGCTGGAGCAGCACCGCGTACTGGAGCCGCACCATGGTGCGCCGCGAGACCACGTCCCGGCCGCCGTATTCCGGCGCGCCGCTGACCCTGCCGCCACCGAGCACCACGATAGCCTGCGCATCCCGAAGCGCACGCGGGTCCAGCGCCGGCGCGCCGGCGATCGAAGCCTGCAGCACGCCGGCGAAATACGGCGTGGCGAGCAACCACAGGGTTCCGACGGCCAGGACCGCCAGCGCGCGCGCCGCGCGCGGCAGCCGCCTGCGCATCGCCCATGCCAGCACGAGCAGGACCAGGCTGGATCCCGGCGGCAGCAGCAGCGACCCGGCGGCGTAATTGAGCAGGACTTCCACGCCGGCGCTACCGTGCCAGCTCCGGATGGCGCGCCGGCCGGGCCGTGCGCAGCAACTCCTGGAACCGATCGGCCAGGACCCGGTGCCAATGCGCGACGCCTCCGGATACGCCCAGGTCCTCCAGCCGCGTGACCTCCATGCCCGCGTACCCGCAGGGATTGATACCCAGGAACGGCGCCAGATCCAGGTCGACGTTCAACGCCAGGCCGTGATAGCTGCAACCGCGCCGCACGCGCAGCCCGAGCGCGGCGAGCTTGCGGCCGCCCACGTACACGCCCGGCGCGCCGGGCCGGCGTTGCGCCCGCACGCCGGCCGTGCCCACCGCGTCGATCACGGACTGTTCCAACATCGCCACCAGATGGTGAACCGGCCATCGCAGCCGATGCAGGTCCAGCAGGACGTACATCACCGCCTGGCCCGGTCCGTGGTAGGTCACCTGCCCGCCGCGATCCACCTGCAGCACGGGAATGTCGCCGGGCGCCAGGACGTTTTCGCGCCGGCCGTTCAGGCCCAGGGTGAAGACCGGCGGATGCTCGACGAGCCACAGTTCATCGGCGTCCGCCGGACCGCGGCGCTCGGTGAAATCGCGCATTTCCTGCCAGACAGGCTCGTACCCGCGCAGGCCCAGTTCGCGCACGACCGCGGTCATAGCGCCATCAGGATGCGCGCGTGCGCGGACAGCTCGCGGTAGATCGCATCGAGCTGCGGGCGGCTGCGGGCGCGGATCGTCACCGTGACCGACAGGTACCGCCCGCCGCGGCTGTCGCGCACTTCGACGCTGCCGATGTCCTCGGCAGGCACGTGGTTGCGCATGATGCCGACCACGACGTCCACGAAGTCCTGCGCCGCGGCGCCCATGGCCTTGATCGGAAAATCGCAGGGGAAGACGAGGAGAGATTCGTTCGAGGAGGCTGACATACCGTGCCACCACCGACCGTCGCGGGCCGGCGACGATCGGCATGTACCTGCGGGGAGACCGGGCCCAGGCGGCGCGCCATGCGTGCGCCGCGGCCGCGGGACGGCTCGAAGGCGCCGCGACTCGCCAGACCGTACGAGGTCCGATCGGGGCTGTCAATCGCGCGTGCGCCCGCGAGCGTGCCCGGCGTCCGCAGGCGACCGCGCGCCGAACCCGACGGCGCGCGGCCTTTTCGGTTATCCTATGCGCATATAGACGTTCAATCGGCTTGAGAATGGGGATGGGGAGTAGCCGATGGCCATAGACATCGAAGATTTGATCTTTTCGAGCTCGTACGTGCTGGCGATCGTGGTCGTGATCCTGCACTACACGGGCTGGCTGGAGGACCGCAACCTGAATTGGCTCGTATTCGCGGTCGCGGTGCCCACGATCGCCTGGCCGCTCGGCCGCCTGGTTCATCTTTGGTAGGGCGCGCGATCCAGATCCCCGGGCTGCACCATCCACACGCACGCGCCCCTGCCCGCACGCAGCGCCTTCCACCGTCCTGAGATTTCCACGGCCGCGATCGCCGCGGTCGGCAACGCCTTGCCCGACGGCTCCACCGGCAGTGGCCCGCTCACCAGGAAGCGCAGCAGGTCCTCCAGGCCGGGATTGTGCCCGACCAGCATCACGCTGCGATCCTCCTCCGGCGCCGAGGCCAGCACCCGGCAAAGGTCCGGCACCGCGGCCTCGTAGATTCCGGGCTCCCAGCGGATCGGCGGCGGCACGCCCGGCATCGCCGCCAGCATGAGCAGCAGCGTATCGCGCGCCCGTCGCGCCGGCGAACACAGGACCAGGTCCGGTCTCACGCCGCGCCCGGCGAGCCAGGCACCCATGCGTGGAGCATCACGCAGGCCGCGCGCCGCGAGCGGGCGCTCGAAGTCGTTCGGCGCGCCGGCGTCGCGATCACTCTTGGCGTGGCGCATCAGCAGCAGCGTATGGGTCATGCGCGAAGGTCCGTCACGAAGTCGCAGACCAGTATAGTAAGATCCGGCGCTTGCAACCCCGGCCGAACCGCACGATGCAGGCGCTCGAAATCGCCCACCTGACCAAGATCTACGGCAATGGCCAGCACGCCCTGCACGGCATCGATCTCACGGTTCGGGAAGGCGATTTCCTCGCCCTGCTCGGCCCGAACGGCGCGGGCAAGTCCACGACCATCGGCATCGTCACCTCGCTGGTGAGGAAGACCGGCGGCACGGTCACGGTATTCGGCCACGACCTGGACCGCGCCCCGGTGCAGGTCAAGTCCTGCATCGGCCTGGTTCCGCAGGAGATCAACTTCTCGCAGTTCGAGTCGGTGCTGGAGATCGTGCTGAACCAGGCCGGTTTCTACGGCATCCCGCGCACGCAGGCAATGGCCCGCGCCGAGATCTGCCTGGGCAGGCTCGGGCTCTGGGACCGGCGCCACGACGCCGCCCGTACCCTGTCCGGCGGCATGAAGCGCAAGTTGCTGACGGCGCGGGCCCTGTTGCACGAGCCGCGACTGCTCATCCTGGACGAACCCACCGCCGGCGTGGACATCGAAACGCGGCGGGCGATGTGGGCCTTCATGCAGGAGATCAACCGCACCGGCACCACCATCATCCTGACCACGCACTACCTGGAGGAGGCCGAAACGCTCTGCCGCAATATCGCCATCATCGACCGCGGCCGGATCGTGGAGAACACCTCGATGCGCGCGCTGCTCGCCAAGCTGCACGTGGAGACCTTCGTGCTGGATCTCGCCGCGGAGATCGAGGCGCCGCCGCCGCTCGCGGGCTACCTGGCGCGGCGGATCGATGCGCACACCATCGAAGTCGAAGTGGACGCTGGTCGCGACGTCAACGGCCTGTTCGCGCAACTTTCCAGCGCCGGGATCGCCGTGCGCAGCATGCGCAACAAAGCCAATCGCCTGGAGGAACTGTTCGTACGACTGGTCGGCGAGGGCGCGGGCGAGGTGGCGACCCGGGAGGTCGCGTCGTGAACGTGTCCCTGTACCGCGTCGCCTACCAGACGATCGTCATCAAGGAGGTCAACCGCTTCACCCGCATCTGGATGCAGACCATCGTGCCGCCGGCGATTTCGATGGCGCTGTACTTCGTCATCTTCGGCGGGCTCATCGGATCGCGCGTGGGCACCATGCACGGATTCCCCTACATCCAGTACATCGCCCCTGGGATCATCATGATGTCGGTGATCACCAATTCCTACGGCAACGTCGTGTCTTCGTTCTTCGGCTCGAAATTCCAGAAGTTCGTCGAGGAGATGCTGGTTGCGCCGATCCCGAACTGGGTACTGCTGGCGGGCTACGTGACCGGCGGCGTACTGCGCGGCGTGGCGGTGGGGGTCGTGGTCACCGCGGTGGCGCGGCTGTTCACCGACCTGCACATGCACCATCCGGTGCTGATCGCCGTCACGGTCGTGGCGACCGCGACGTTGTTCTCCGTGGCGGGTTTCATCAACGCGATCTTCGCGCGCAAGTTCGACGACGTCTCGATCGTTCCGACCTTCGTGCTGACGCCGCTCACCTACCTTGGCGGGGTGTTCTATTCGATTGACCTGCTGCCGACCTTCTGGCAGCACGTCTCGCGCGCCAACCCGGTGCTGTACATGGTCAACGCGTTCCGCTACGGGATGCTGGGAGTATCGGACGTCGGCGTGTGGACCTCCCTGGCGGTCATTGCGGCATTCACCATCGCGCTCGGCGCGTGGGCGCTTTGGCTGCTCGACCGCGGCAGCGGCCTGAAACCCTGAGGCGGTCGGCGCGGGTGCGTCAGTCGCCTGCGTAGACCGCGCCGGCGGTGCACGTCTCGCGCACCACCACGCGCGCCAGGCCCGGCAGGCGCGGCGCGAGTTCATTCCAGATCCAGCGCGCCAGGATTTCACTGGTTGGGTTCTCCAGCCCGTCGACCTCGTTGAGATACCGATGATCGAGGCGTTCGAACAGCGGCGCGAACGCCTGGCCGACATCGGCGAAATCCATCACCCAGCCGGTGTGCGCGTCGATGGTCCCCGACACGTATATCGCGATCCGGAACGAATGCCCGTGCAGACGATGGCATTTGTGCCCGGCCGGCAGATTGGGCAGCCGATGTGCTGCCTCGATGGTGAACTCCTTGAAGATTTCCACGGGCGGACGCGCCATCAAAGACGCGGATCGGACGGCAACGGCCGACACTCGTACTGGTTGTCGATATAGGTGCGCCTGGGCACGCCCACGGTCCGGTTGCCCACCGGCGGACGCGCCAGATCCGGCTCGCTCAACGTCAGGTAGGTGCGATAGCTCTGCGGCTTCAGCTGGGTCGTCCGGCCGCCGGGCCAATAGGCTACCAGCACGTCGACCTGCGCCAGGCCGCCCAGGCCGATGAACACACCGGGGCGGCCATCGGCGGTGCGGCTGACTTGCGAACCGTCCTTGCGCATGGCCACCACGGCGGCGCGGCGGGCATCGTCCAGGCGCGCCGCCCGCAGCTCCACGCCGAGCCAGGCATTGCGGCCCGGCGCGGCGCGCATCATCCCCAGCACGCCTGCGCCATCCTGCACGATCGCGTCGATGCCGCCGTCGCGATCTACATCCGCCCATTGCACGGAGCGCGCACCGGCTGCCGGGCCGAGCGCGCGGGCGGGCGCGAAGCCGCCGCGGCCGTCGCCGGCCGCCACTGTCAGGGCACGCCCCTGGATCGCGGCGATGTCCAGATGGCCGTCGGCGTCGAGGTCCACCGGCTGCGCGAGCGCACCGTCGCCTTGCGCCGCCTGCGTAAAACGCATGCCACCCTCGTTTCGCAGCACGCCCCAGCCCGTCTCGCCGCGGCGGACCACGAGATCCGCATCGCCGTCGTTGTCGAAATCGGCGGCGGCGAGCCCACGCGCGTCGCGGACCGCGATCGCGGCGACCGGACCCAGGCCGCCCTTGCCGTCGCCGGCCCGGATCCGAACGCCTTGGGCGGTCGCGACGGCGATGTCCAGCGCGCCGTCCCCATCGAGGTCGGCGAGCCTTACATCGCTCGAATCGGTATCGATTGCACGAACCTCGAAAGCACTCCCGTCGGGCCCGGCAGCGCTCAGCCAGCACTGCGAACGCGACCCGGCCGCGCACAGATCGGTGCGTCCGTCGCGATTCAGGTCGCCGCTCGCGAGCACGGCGACCTCGCCTTCGATCCGCGGCAGCGGTACCTGGCGAAAACCTGCGTCCGACTGCTGAAGCAACAACTGAATCGACCGCTTCGCGGCCGCCGCGACATCGAGGCGGCCATCGCCGTCGAAGTCGCCGGTGGCGACCGCCGCGATGCCTGCCAGCCCGCTCGCGATCGGCGTGCGGAGCCATTCACCGGCGTCGGACCGCGACAGGCGGACGACCTCGCTGCCGGAGGCGACAATCACTTCCGGCCCGTGGCCCGGCTCGAAGGCATCGATCACGAACGCTGCCGCATCCCGCACCGGCAATTCGGTGCGCGCCATCTCCGGCCCGGCGCCGATGGCGCCCTGCGGCGTGTTGCCGAGGATGGCGGCCACGCAGGCCGCGCCGGCAAAGCGTGCGGCGTTCACGGCCCGGGCACCCGGTTGGTACCGACCGCCTGCCCGCGAGCCACGAACGCACGCTTGCAATCCTGGTACAGCGCGTTCGCCCGGCTCCACAGCGGGCCCGGGGCGCCGCCACCGACCTGGCGGCCGTCCAGGTGCGATACCGGCAGGATCTCGCGCGTGGAACTGGTCAGCCAGATCTCCTGTGCTCCCTCCAGGCTTGCGCGCGTCACGGCCGCTTCCTGCACCGGGATGGACGCGCCACGCAGCAGTTCGAGCACCAGATCGCGGGTGATGCCGGCGAGCAGATGGTTCGACACCGGCGGCGTCCGGACCGTGCCGTCGCTGACGACGAACACGTTGGACGCCGCGCCTTCGGTCAGCAATCCATCGCGCAGGAATATCGCCTCGTAGGCTCCCGCGGCGGCAGCTTCCCGGCGCGCCAGGACGTTGCCCAGCAGCGCGATCGCCTTGATGTCGCAGCGCTGCCAGCGAAAATCATCCCGGGTGATCGTCGCCACCGGCAGCGGCGCAGGCGGCGCGAGCGGCTTGGTCATGACCAGCACCGTGGGCGCGATCGCCTCAGCGAGCACATGGTCGCGTTCGGCCACGCCCCGGGTCACCTGCAGGTACACGCTCTGATCGCCGCCGCCGTTGGCCTGTATCAGCGTGGTGACGATCTCGTCCCAGTCCGGGCCGGGCGGATCGAAGCCGATGCCGACGGCGTCCAGGCTGCGCCCCAACCTGCGCAGGTGCTCGGCAAAGCGGAACGGCATGCCGGCATAGACGGGAATGACCTCGTAGACGCCGTCGCCGAACACGAAGCCCCGATCGAGCACCGGCACGCGCGCCTGGCCGCGTTCGAGAAATTCGCCGTTGAGATAGACCAGGCTCATCGCAAGCGCCCTACTCGAACCAGAGCCGCACGGTGTCCGCCAGGCGGCCGAACAACCCGGACTGCTCGACGGTTTCGACCGCGACCAGTGGCCGCTTGATGATCTCCTGGCCATCGAGCTTGACCGTGAGCGTGCCCAGGGCCTGGCCTGCGGCCACCGGCGCGAGCACCGGGGACTGCACGTCCACGTGCGCGTCCAGGTCCTGGATCCGTCCGCGCCCGACGGTCACCACCGCATCGGCCGCGACACCCAGGCCCAGCGTATCGACCGCGCCCTTCCAGACCTTCACCCGCGTGACCGGTTCGCGCGCGGCGTAAAGACGCCGGGTCTCGGTGAACTTGAAGCCGTAGCCCAGCAGCGCCGCGGCTGCCGCAGCACGCACCTTCTGCTCCGGCGTCCCCATCACCACCGCGATCAGGCGCCGCCCGTCGCGCACGGCGGACGCCGCCAGGCAGTAGCCCGCGTTGTCCGTGAATCCGGTCTTGATGCCGTCGACACTCGCGTCGCTGAACAGCAGCCGGTTGCGATTCTGCTGGCGGATGCCGTTCCAGACGAATTCCTTGAACGCGAACCACTTGTAGACGTCCGGATAATTGCGGATCAGCGCCGTCGACAACCGTGCCAGATCGTGTGCAGTGGTGTAGTGCTCCGGATCGGGCAGGCCGGTGCTGTTGGTGAAATGGGTGCCGTTCATGCCAAGGGACTTGGCATTTTGATTCATGAGTTCGGCGAACACCTGCTCCGAGCCCGAAACGTGCTCGGCCATCGCCACGCTGGCGTCATTGCCGGACTGGATGATATCGCCCTTCATCAAGTCTTCCAGGCGTACGCGCTTGCCGACTTCTATGAACATGCGCGAGCCCTGCGTGCGCCAGGCGTTCTCGCTGACGAGAACCTCGTCGTCGAGACTGGCATGGCCGCCCTTCAACTCGGCGGCGACCGTGTAGATCGTCATGATCTTGGTCAGGCTGGCCGGTTCCAGGCGCTCGTCCATGTTCTGTTGCGCGAGGATGGCGCCGGTCTGGTAATCGAGCAGGACGTAGGCGCGCGCGTCTATCGCGGGCGGTGCCGGAATGGGCGGACCGGCGGCGTGCGATGCAGTCGACAGCAGCGTGAGAAGGAACAGGACGATGGCGGCTTTGATTTTCATGGTTTCCGTGCGGGGCCCCGGGCGATGCAGACGTCGCCCGAGGCGCCTGTCGATTCAGTTCGTGACGACGGTAATGCCCTGCCAGCCGTCGCGTTCGAGCGCCGCGACGATGCGATCGGATTCGTCGATGTCGGTGAGTGGGCCGACCCGGACCCGGTGCACACGCACCCCCTGGACATCGGCGCTGGCGATTGCGACCGATCCGTTCACGACCCTGCGGACGCGCCCGAGGGCGCGCTCGGCGTTGGCGAGATCCCGGAACGCGCCGACCTGGAGCCAGAACTGTACCGGCATCGCGCCCGGCTCGGTGGACGGAGCGGGCCCTGGCGCACCGCCGGGCGGTGGCGGCACCGACCCCGGTTCGACGGTCTCCAGCATCGGGCGTGCGGCGTCGATTGCACGCACTTCGACCAGCCCGGTACCCGGTCCGACGATGCCGAGTTTCAGTGCAGCGACATAGGACAGATCGATGACGCGGTTGTCCTTGAAGGGGCCGCGGTCGTTCACGCGCACGATTGCGCGACGGCCGTTCTGGAGGTTCCTGACCTCGACGAACGTCGGCAGCGGCAGGATGCGATGCGCGGCGGTCATGCGGTACATGTCGTAGCCTTCGCCGCTGGAGGTCCGCTTGCCGTGGAAATCCGGCCCGTACCAGGAGGCGATCCCGCGCTCGACGAACCCCTTGGCGCTCTTGAGGGGGTAGTAGACCCTGCCATCGATCTTGTAGCTCTCCGGGTTGCCGTAACGGCTCAGAGGCTCGGAACGCGGCGCAGGTTCCTCGATTGAACCCAGGTCCACCGGCCGCGGTGCGGACCCGCGTCCCGGCAACATTCCGCAACCGCTCGTCGAAAGCACCACGGCCAGCCATGCGAGCCGGTACCATTGGCCGCGATGCCGGCCTATCGGCGCTTGCGCGCGCTGGGTCACTGGGCGTGGAAGTCCGTCTTGATCCGCTCGGCGAGCTGGAACACCGCCAGCGCGTACAAAGTGCTGCGATTGTAGCGCGTAATCACGAAGAAGTTGTCGAAGCCCAGCCAGTACTCCTGGCCGGATTCCAACGCATATTCGAGCAGGCTGGCGCGCGAATCCGGCGCGATGGCCAGGCCGTCGGCGGATTCGACCCCGGCCGCACGCAGCCTGGAGATGGATTCGGTCGCTTCGAGCCTGCGGCTGGCGAGCGCCGCGGCCTCGGGCGCGGTCAATCGCGCGACGGCCGCGATCGGCGCCTCGCGGCGCCAGCCATGGCGGGCGAGGTAATTGCCGACGCTGCCGATGGCGTCGTCCGGATCGGACCAGATGTCGATGCGGGAATCCGCGTCGAAGTCCACCGCGTAGCTGCGGTAGCTGCTGGGCATGAACTGGGGCAGCCCCATCGCGCCCGCATAGGAACCGAGCAGCGATTGCGCATCCACGCCCTGATCGCGCGCCAGGAGCAGGAAATGCTCGAGTTCACGCCGGAAGAACGCGGCCCGCGGCGGATAGCGGAAGCCCAGGGTGGCCAATGCATCCAGCACGCGATGACGACCGGCGTTCCTGCCGAAGAGCGTCTCCACGCCGATTACCGCGACGATGACCTGCGCCGGGACTCCGTACTGCGCCTCGGCGCGCGCGAGTGCCTCGCGGTGCTCGCGCCAGAAGGACACGCCGGCGGCGATGCGTACGTCGTTGATGAAAATCGAGCGGTACTGCCACCACGGCTTGGCCTCGGCAGGCCTGGCGATGGCGGCGAGGATCTGCGGCTGGATCCTTGCCGCGGACAGGATCGAATGCAGGGTTTCGGGGTCGAACCCCTCGCGGGAACCGAAGTCGCGAGCAAAGGTCGACATCTCGGCGGCCGTGAGGCGATCCTCGCCGTGGGCGGGCGCCACGACGGCCAGGACCGATGCCCAGATCAGCGCGGCGGCGAGCGGCATGTCGAAGAACTGCGGCATCGGATCGGGGGCACTCAGGGCGGCGATCCGCCGCTGCCCGCGGCCCGGCGATCGTTCACGTCCATCACGCGCCGGAGAGCATCCTGCGGTGGGTATGAATGCTGACCAGAATACCGAAACCGGCAAACAGAGTCACCATCGACGTGCCGCCATAGCTCACCAGGGGCAGCGGCACGCCGACCACCGGAAGCTGCCCGATGACCATGCTGGTGTTCACGAACAGATAGATGAAGAACGTGAGCGTCAGGCTGCCCGCCACCAGCCGCCCGAAGATGTCCTGCGCGTTCGCCGCGATATAGAAGCCGCGGGCGATGATGACCGCGTACAGCGCGAACAACGCCAGCACGCCGGCGAAGCCGAATTCCTCGCAGAGGACCGCGAAGATGAAGTCCGTGGTACGTTCCGGGATGAACTCCAGGCGCGACTGCGTACCGTTCAGCCAGCCCTTGCCATACAGGCCTCCCGAGCCCACCGCGATCTTGGACTGAATGATGTGATATCCGGTTCCGAGTGGATCGCGTTCCGGATCCAGCATCGTCAATACGCGCTGGCGCTGGTAGTCGTGCATGACGAACCACAGCAGCGGCAGGCCCGCGATCGCGGTGCCGGCGGCGACCGCGATGTACTTCCATGCGACCTCGGCGAAATACACCACGAAGGCGCCGGAAGCGGCGATCAGCAGGGAGGTGCCGAGATCGGGCTGCTTGGCGACCAGCCCGACCGGGATCAGCACCATCGCCAGGGATATCAGCACGTCCGGCAGCCGCGGGGGATTGTGCCGCGAGGCCAGGAACGCGGCCACGCACAGCGGCACCGCCAGCTTCATCATCTCCGAGGGCTGGAACCGCATCACTCCGATGTCGAGCCAGCGCCTGGCCCCGCGGCCGATGTCGCCGATCGCCAGCACGAGCAGCAGCAGCACGACACCCGCCGCGTACAGCCATGGCGCGAAGCGCTCGATCTGCACCGGTGGGATCTGCGCGACCGCGAACATCACCCCCAGGCCAACCAGCACGCGCGCGCCCTGCCGCAGCAGGGCGTCCGGATCCTGGCCGGTCGCGCTGTGCAGGATGAGCAGGCCGACACCGCACAGCAACGCGGTGCACAACAGCAGCCACGGGTCGATGCGCAACTTGATCTTCGGCAGCATTCAGTCCCCCTCGTTCTCTTCGCCGGCACCTTGCGCGGGCGCAGGCGATGGCGGCGCAGGTTGCATCGCCGGCGCGGCTGAGGATTCCGGCGCGGCAACCGCGGCGCCGGCGGGTACGGCGTCCGCCTCCAGTGCGGGAGTACCCTGCGCGGGCGGCGCACCGGACGTCGCAGGCGCCTGCGTGCCTGCGGCCCGCCCGGCGAAGAACCGGTCCATGATCCGGCGCGCGATCGGCGCCGCGGCCTTGCTGCCGCCACCGCCGTTCTCGACCATCACCGCGATCGCGATCTCCGGCTCCTCGACGGGCGCGAACGATACGAACAGGGCGTGGTCGCGCAGCCGCTCATCGATCTCCTCGTCCTTCAGGCGCTGGTTCTGCTTGATGGAGAACAACTGCGAAGTGCCGGTCTTGCCCGCGAACCCGTACGCGGCTCCGGCACCGACCTGCCGCGCGGTGCCGGTCGGCCCCTGCACCACCTCGTGCATGCCTTCGATCACCTCGTCCCAGTGGGCCGCGGAAACGCCGATGCCGGAATCGATCTCATGCACCTGCACGTCGTCGGCCACGTGCGTGACCGGATCTTCGATCTGCGCCGCGACGTGCGGCGTGACCACCACGCCGCGCCGGCCGATGGCAGCGGTCATGGTCGCGAGCTGCACCGGCGTGGCGAGCATGAACCCCTGGCCGATCCCGGCGATCAACGTCTCGCCCAGGTACCACGGCAGCTTTCGCGCCTTGCGCTTCCAAGGCGCCGACGGAACCAGGCCCTCGCGCTCGCCCGACAGATCGATGCCGGTCCTGCGGCCGAGCGCAAAGCGGGTCAGGAAGGCGTTGAGGCGGGTGATGCCCAGATCCTGCGCCAGGCGGTAGAAGTAGACATCGCAGGACTGGCCGATGGCATGCTTCAGATCGACGCTGCCGTGCCCGGATCTGCGCCAGTCGCGATACTGGTGCGAGCTGCCGGGGAGCTGGTAGAACCCCGGGCAGTAGGTCGCGGACCCGGACGTGCGCAGCCCGTAATGCAGCCCGGCCAGGCCCACCAGCGGCTTGACGGTGGAACCGGGCGGATACACGCCCTGCAACGCGCGGTTCACCAGCGGTCGGTCGGGCGAGTCGCGAAGCGCGTCGTAGTTCGACCGGGCGATGCCGTCGACGAACAGGTTCGGGTCGAACGCCGGCGTGCTCACCATCGCCAGCACCCCGCCGGTTTCGGGGTCCATGGCCACCACCGCGCCGCGCCGTCCGGCGAGCGCCGCAGTGGCTTCGACCTGCAGGCCGTAGTCGAGCGCGAGGTAAAGGTCCTTGCCCGGCGTCGGTGCGGTGCGATCCAGGACGCGGATGACGCGCCCGAGCGCGTTCACTTCGACCTGCTGGTATCCAACCTGGCCGTGCAGCAACGCTTCGTAGGTCTGTTCGACCCCGATCTTGCCGATGTGGCGCGTGGCACTGTAGTTCGACGCATCGATCACCTTGAGTTCGTTCTCGTCGATGCGACCGACGTAGCCGACCACGTGCGCGAACAGCTCGCCCTGGGGGTAGTGGCGCGACAGTTCCGCCGCCACCTGAACGCCTGGAAAGCGGTGCCGGTCGAGCGAAAACCTCGCCACCTCCTCGGGTGTCAGCCGCGAGCGCAGGGTGACGCTGTCGAAGCGACGCTTCCTGCCGAGTTCGCGCCGGAAGCGTTCAACATCCTCGTCGGTCAGTGCAATGACCTTGCGCAGGTCGAGGATCGTCTGCTCCAGGTCGTGGACCTGCTCGGGGGTGACGTCCAGGCTGAAGCTCGGCTGGTTCTCGGCCAGGATGGTGCCGTCGCGGCTGAAGATGAGCCCGCGCGTGGGCGCGATCGGCACCAGCTTGACGCGATTGTCCTGCGACAGGGTGCGGAAGTGGTCGTACTGCAGGACCTGCAGCCGGAACAGCCCGCCCAGGACCGTCAGCATTGCCAGCCCCATCGCCACCGCGGCGATGCGGGTCCGGTTGCGGAACGCGGCGACCTGGCGGCCGACGTCGTTCAGCGTGATCGGTGCCGCCATCGCGCGCTACCGGAGCCCGGACGGGGCACGCCGCGCGGCGCCGGCTGCCGGGCGCGCGATCACGTGACCTGGAATCGCCGGCGCAGGTCGCGCAGCAGGATGAACAGCCACGGCCACAACAGCATGCTCGCCGGCAGCGCGAGCAGGGGGTTGCCGTGGGACTGCGTCACCGAGGTCAGGCGCCCTACCAGCGCCATCACCGCCAGGTATACGGCCAGCATCAAGCCGACCACGAGCGCCTGCTGCCCGAGCGGAAACACCCGGATCCGAAGGTGCAGTCGCACGGCGACCCAGGCCACGATGGCCAGGCCCGCCGCGTGCTGGCCGAGCAGCGCACCGGTGAGTACATCCAGGAACAGCCCTACCACCCAGGCAATCACCACGCCCACGCGCTGTGGCAGCGCGATGCACCAGTACACCAGGACCATTGCCACCCAGGCCGGACGCCAGGCCGAAGCCCAGCTGGGCAGCGGCAATGCGGTGAGCATGAACGCGACCACGAAACTGAGCGTGATCACCCACTGGGCGTGCGGTCGCTCCATCGACTAGCGCAATCGGGCGGCGCCGCCGCGGCTGGCGACGTGGGTCATGTGCTGCGGCCAGACCAGCAGCACCTCGTGCGACTGCGACAGGCGCGCGGTCGGCCGCGCCGTGACGCGCGCGAACGGCTGGCCGGGGTCGATCGCCACCGCGGAAACCTGTGCCACCGGGTAGCCGCGCGGAAACCGCCCGCCCATGCCGGAAGTGACGATGAGATCGCCTTCGCGGATGTCGGCATTGGTGGGCACGTAGCTCAGCTCGATGACATCCTCGGCGCCGGTTCCCGCGGCGATGACCCGCAGGCCGCTGCGGTTCACCTCCACAGGCAGGGCGTGATTGGCGTCCGTGATCAGCATCGCGGTGCTGGTCAGCGGACCGACGTGCACGATCTGGCCCATCACCCCGGAGGCGTCGACTACGGGCTGGCCGACGAACACGCCATGCGACGTGCCCTTGTTCAGGATGACCTGGCGCGACGCCGACTGCGTCTGGACCGCGAGCAACTCCGCCACCAGCACCCGTTCGCCGACCTGGATCGACGATTCCAGCAGCCGCCGCAGGCGCTCGTTCTCGGCCTCCAGCGCCGCAAAGCGCTGAAACCGCGATTGCAGCAGCAGGTTTTCCTCGCGCAGCCGCGCGTTCTCCTGGGACAGCTTGTTCTGGGTGGCGAAAGTCTCGGCCAGGCGGTTGCCTGCCGCGACCGGCAGGTTGACGACGTACTGCACCGGATACACGACGATGGAAAGCAGCGAACGCAGCGACTCCAGGTAACCCAGGCGCACGTCGAGGACGATCAGCACCAGCGACAGCGCGAGCGTGGTCGCCAGCCGGACGTTGAGCGACGGGCCATTGAGAAACAGAGGCTTCATCGCTTTGCTCCTCGCCCGCGCGGGGGCGTCATTCCAGCGCCAGGACCTCCGGGCCGTGCTCCTCGATCATCTCCAGCACCCGGCCGCCGCCGCGCGCGACGCAGGTCAGCGGATCGTCGGCGATGATCACCGGCAGGCCGGTCTCTTCCATGAGCAGGCGGTCCAGATCGCGCAACAACGCACCGCCGCCGGTGAGCACCATGCCACGATCGGCCACGTCCGAGCCGAGCTCGGGCGGCGTCTTCTCCAGCGCCGAGCGCACCGCGCTGACGATGCCGGTGAGCGGCTCCTGCAACGCTTCCAGGATCTCGTTGCTGTTGAGGGTGAACGTGCGCGGGAGGCCTTCGGCCAGGTTGCGGCCCTTGATCTCGATTTCGCGCACCTCGTTGCCGGGATAGGCGCAGCCGATCTCGAGCTTGATGCGCTCGGCGGTCGCCTCGCCGATGAGGCTGCCGTAGTTGCGGCGCACGTACTGGATGATGGCATCGTCGAAGCGGTCTCCGCCGATGCGGACCGAGTCCGCGTACACGATGCCGTTGAGCGAAATCACCGCGACTTCGCTCGTGCCGCCGCCGATGTCGAGCACCATCGAGCCGCTCGCATCGCTCACCGGCATGCCGGCGCCGATCGCCGCCGCCATCGGCTCCTGGATGAGATGCACCTCGCGTGCACCCGCGCCTTCGGCGGACTCGCGGATCGCGCGTCGCTCGACCTGGGTCGAGCCGCACGGCACGCAGACCAGCACCCGCGGGCTGGGCTTCAACCAGCGGTCCCCGTGCACCTTGTGGATGAAGTGCTGCAGCATCTTCTCGGTGATGGTGAAATCGGC
Source organism: Gammaproteobacteria bacterium (assembly GCA_050183625.1). Taxonomy (GTDB): domain Bacteria; phylum Pseudomonadota; class Gammaproteobacteria; order JADZEE01; family JADZEE01; genus JBFXBD01. The sequence goes on along the minus strand of JBFXBD010000009.1, from coordinate 68,317 downwards.
GATCACGCCGTCCTTCAGCGGGCGCACCGCCTGGATGTGCTCGGGCGTGCGGCCGAGCATGCGCTTGGCTTCGGCGCCGACGGCGGCGATCTGCTTGTAGCTCGAATCGCGACCCTGGCGGATCGCCACCACCGAGGGTTCGTTCAGGACGATGCCCTTGCCGCGGGCGTAAATGAGTGTGTTTGCGGTGCCGAGGTCGATCGACAGGTCGTTGGAAAACAATCCACGAAGGCTGGAAAACATGCGTGTCGAAATTCCGTCCGAATTGAACTGCCGGCTGGAGATGGGTGCATCCGCCGAGCGCCCGGGCGTTGGGCCCTGGCGCACCGTGACAACCACCTCGGCATGGCGTGGGGTGAAATCGCGGCCGCGCGCGGCCGCCGTTCGTGTTCGCGCCCGTACGGCTGACCGCACCGGCAATGCAATGTCATAATCTAGCAGCGGGATCGGCGTCCGGCAAGCCGATTGTCCGCGCTAAATTGCGGTTTTGCCGAAAAAAATCCAAGAGGTTCAACGTGGCATTGCAACGATCCGAGGTGGCCCGCGTGGCAGGGCTGGCGCATATCGCCATGGACGACGCCGAGCTCGACGCCGTGACCGCCGACCTGGCTGCCATCCTCGGGCTGGTCGAGCAGATGAACGCGGTCGACACCGCCGGCGCGGAGCCGCTGGCACACCCCCTGGAAATGCACGCGCGCCTGCGTGCCGATGCGGTCAGCGAGCCCGACCGGCGCGACGCCCTCATGGCGGTCGCGCCGCAGGTCGAAGCGCACCTGTTCCTGGTCCCCAAGGTCATCGAATGATCCCCGTCCCGACGCGCCGGCCAAGGTACTCGCGCCATGGCCGCTGAAACCCTTGCGGAACTCGGCGCCGCGCTCGCCCGGCGCGAACTGTCCAGCGTGGAACTGACGCGCCGCACGCTCGACCGGATCGCCTCCGGCGACGCCGGGCTCAACAGCTTCGTCACCGTGTGCGCCGACAGCGCGCTCGCCGAAGCTGCCGCGGCCGACGCCCGGATCGCCGCCGGCCAGGCCGGTCCGCTCACCGGCCTGCCTTATGCCAACAAGGACATCTTCTGCACCCAGGGCGTGCGGACCGCGTGCGGCTCGCGCATGCTCGACAATTTCATCGCCCCGTACGACGCCACCATCGTCGAGCGCCTGCGTGCCGCCGGCATGGTGATGATCGGCAAGACCAACATGGACGAGTTCGCCATGGGCTCGTCGAACGAGACCAGCTTCTACGGCCCGGTGCGCAACCCCTGGGACCGCGCCCGCGTGCCGGGCGGTTCCTCGGGCGGATCGGCCGCCGCCGTGGCCGCGCGGCTGGTCCCGGCGGCGACCGGCACCGACACCGGCGGCTCGATCCGGCAGCCGGCGGCCCTGTGCGGCATCAGCGGGCTCAAACCCACCTACGGGCGCGTGTCCCGCTGGGGCATGATCGCCTACGCCTCCAGCCTGGACCAGGGCGGGCCGATGGCGGCAAGCGCCGAGGACCTGGCACTGATGCTCGGTGCGATGGCCGGCTTCGATCGACGCGACTCGACCAGCGCCGAGCGTCCGGCCGAGGACTACCGCGCCATGCTGGAGGCACCGCTGCAGGGTCTGCGGATCGGCGTGCCGCGCGAATACTTCGGCGCCGGCCTGGATGCGGGCGTCGGATCAGTGGTGCAGGAAGCGCTCGGCACACTGGAACGACTCGGCGCACGGCTTACCGAGGTCTCGCTGCCGTACACCCACCTGTCGATCCCGGCGTACTACGTCATCGCCCCCGCGGAGTGCTCGTCGAACCTGTCGCGCTACGACGGTGTCAAGTTCGGCTATCGGTGCGCCGAGCCGCGCGACCTCGCCGACATGTACCGCCGGACCCGCGGCGAGGGTTTCGGCGCCGAGGTCAAGCGCCGCATCATGATCGGCACCTACGCGCTGTCGGCCGGCTACTTCGACGCTTACTACCTCAAGGCGCAGCGGATCCGGCGCCTGGTGCGCGACGATTTCCTGCGTGTGCTCGGCGAGGTGGACCTGATCGCCGGTCCGGTATCGCCCACGGTCGCGTTCAGGGTCGGCGAGCGTACCGGCGACCCGGTCTCGATGTACATGTCGGACGTCTACACCATTGCGGTCAACCTCGCCGGCCTGCCGGCGCTGTCGATTCCGGCCGGCTTCAGCGCCGATCTCCCGGTCGGCATGCAACTCATCGGCGGATATTTCACCGAAGGCAGGCTGCTGGCGGCCGCGCACCGCTACCAGCAGCACACCGACTGGCACCGGCGGATGCCCCCGCAGGCTGCGGGAGCGGCGCCATGACCTGGGAGACCGTGATCGGCCTGGAGATCCACGCGCAACTGGCCACGCGCAGCAAGATCTTCTCCGGCGCCGCGACGCGCTACGGTGCCGAGCCCAACACCCAGGCCTGCGCGGTGGATCTCGGCCTGCCCGGCGTGTTGCCGGTCATCAACGCCGAGGCTGTGCGCATGGCCGTCGCGTTCGGCCTGGCGATCGGGGCGCGCATCTCGCCGCGCTCGATGTTCGAACGCAAGAACTATTTCTACCCGGACCTGCCCAAGGGCTACCAGATCAGCCAGTACCAGGTGCCGATCGTCGCGGACGGCGACGTCGAGATCGAACTGGACGACGGCACGCGCAGATCCGTGCACGTGATCCGCGCGCACCTGGAGGAGGACGCCGGCAAGTCCCTGCACGAGGACTTCCACGGCATGACCGGCATCGATCTGAATCGTGCCGGGACCCCGCTGGTGGAAATCGTCTCGGCGCCGGACATGCGCTCGGCACGCGAGGCGGTAGCCTACGCGCGTACGGTGCACACGCTGGTGCGGTACCTGGAGATCTGCGACGGCAACATGCAGGAGGGGTCGTTCAGGTGCGACGCCAACGTCTCGGTGCGCCGGGCCGGCGACGAACGCCTGGGAACCCGCACCGAGATCAAGAACCTGAACTCGTTCCGGTTCCTGGAACGGGCGATCGACTTCGAGGTCGAGCGCCAGATTGAACTGATCGAGAGCGGCGGCCGCGTGGCGCAGGAAACGCGCCTGTACGACCCGGACCGCAACGAGACCCGGCCGTTGCGCAGCAAGGAAGAGGCGAACGACTACCGCTACTTCCCGGATCCGGATCTGCTCCCGGTCGTGGTGGAGCCCGGCTTCGTCGAGGCGGTGCGCGCGTCGCTGCCGGAACTGCCGCAGGCCAAGCGCACGCGCTTCGCCACGCAATACCGGCTTCCCGAGGCCGATGCGGCGCAACTCGCCGCGAGCCGGGAACTGGCGGATTACTTCGAAGCCGCTGCCGGCGCCGCGGGCGACGGCAAGCTCGCGGCGAACTGGGTCCTCACCGAGATCGGCGGTGCGCTGAACCGCGCCGACCTGCCCATCGGGCGGTCACCGATCGCCGCGACCGCGCTCGGCGCGCTGCTGCGGCGCATCGCCGACGGCACGATCTCCGGGCGCATCGCCAAGCAGGTGTTCGAGGCGATGTGGCGCGGCGAGGGGGAGGCCGATGCGATCATCGAGCGCGACGGCCTGCGCCAGGTCAGCGACAGCTCGGCAATCGAGGCACTGATCGCGCAGGTGATCCAGGACAATCCTGATCAGGTCGAGCAGTTCCGCGCCGGCAAGACCAAGGTGCTCGGATTCCTGGTCGGACAGGTGCTGAAGAAATCCGGCGGCAAGGCCAACCCGCAGCTCGTCAACGAGCTGATGAAAGGCAGGCTCGGCGGCTGATCCCGGCCACGGGGCTCCCCCCGGCCCGCGCGCGTCAACCGCCGCGGGCCGGGGCCGGCTTGCCCGTCTCGGCGCGGATCAAGAGCACCAGCGGCAACGTCACCAGGCCGAACCAGGTCAGGAACACGAACACGTCCAGCATCGCGACCATCGTCGCCTGCCGGCCGAGTTCCGCGGCAACCACGCCGAGCGTGGCGGGATCGTCCGGCCGCAGGCCGAGTTGCCCGGCGTACGCACCCAATGCCGGATTGAACCGGTCCACGTGCCCGGAAAGCTGGTTCCAGCTCGTCTGGGTCATGCGCGTGAGCAGCATGACGTTCAGGGAAATGCCCAGCGACTGTCCGAGCGACCGGAACAGGTTGTAGAGACCGGATGCGTCCGATCGCTGCTCCGCAGCGAGCGTCACGAAGGCGATGGTGGTGGCCGGCAGGAACAGCATGCCCAGGCCCAGGCCATGCAGGACCGTGGGCAGCGCGAACCCCACGGCGTCGACGTCGAGCGACATCGACGCCATCCCCCAGGTGCCCGCGCTCACCAGCGCCGTGCCCGTGATCAGCGTTCCCCGGATGCCCAGGCCCGCCATGATGTTGGGCGCGGCCAGCATCGTGGCCGCCGTACAGATCGCGCGCACCGCCATCAGCACGCCCGCGGTCATCGGCGGGTAGTGCAGCAGGGTCACCAGCAGCATGGGCTGGACCACCATCGTTCCGAACAGCGTGATGGCGAACACCGACATCATCACCGAGGCGGCGAGCAGGTTGCGATCGCGCAGCAGCGTCAGGCTGAAGATGGGCCGCACGCGGCTGCGGCGCGAATGCAGCACGAAGGCCGCGAATCCGGCCGCGGCCAGCAGCACGGCGATGCGGATTTCGCCTGCGTCGAACCAGTCCACGCGATTGCCCCGATCCAGCGCGTACTGCAACCCGCCGACCGCCAGCATCATGAACCCGAACCCGGTCCAGTCCATCGGGCGGCGCCGGGTGCGGGCCTGCGGCACGGCGTGGGCGGTGAGCAGCACGGTGAGCACGCCGAGCGGCACGCACAGATGGAAGCACCAGCGCCAGTTCAGCGCGTCCGTCAGCCACGCGCCGACGGTCGGCCCGAACACGGGCACGACCATGGAAGCGGTGGACCAGTACGCGAGCGCGCGGGTCTGCTCTTCCGGCGGATGGTTCTCGATCATGACGAGCTGGGCCACGGGCACCAGCGGCGCACCGGCGATACCCTGCAGCAGGCGCAGGAATACGAACTCGCCCAGGTGCGTGGACAACCCGCACAGGACCGAAATCGCGGTGAAGACGATGCTGCCCCAGATCAGCACCTGCCGGGAGCCGAAGCGGTCGGCGAGGTAGCCGGTGGTCGGTATGAAGATCGCCGTGGCGATGAGGTAGCTGGTCAGCGCCCAGCTGATCTCGTCCGGCGTGGCGCCCAGCTCGGCCTGCATGTGCGGCAAGGCGATATTCACCAGGCTGATGTTCATCACCTGCATGACGGTCGCCATGCACGTGGCGACCTTGATGAGCGCGCGAGTTCGCCGATCGGGGTATAGCGTGCTCATGCCGTCCTGGGATCGCCGCGCCCGCCGCGGGCGCGGCGTCATTGTGCCCGGTCCGCGGACCGCGCGCACGATTGATCCCGGACAACGCCGGTGCCGGGGGCACGGTTACAAATGACCCTTGCGCGGCGGACGCACGCCGTTGCGGTTACCGGACAAGCTGGCTGATGGGACAGGAAATCGACAGAATCGAGTTCTCCCAGGGCGACCACGCGCGGTTCCGCGCCCGGCTGGAGCGCGAGACCCGCCTGGCGGCGGATGCATTCGCGCGCGGCGAGTTCGCGGATGCCGGCTTCGTCGGCGGGTTCGAACTCGAAGCGTGGCTCACGGACCGAAATCTCTTCCCGGCAGCGCGCAATGCCGAGGTGCTCGCCCGCCTGGGCGATCCGCTGGTGGTGCCGGAGCTCTCGCGGTTCAACATCGAGCTGAACGGCCTGCCGCAGGCGCTGGGCGCTGGCGCGCTCGCGCGGATGGAGCGCGAACTTCAGGCACGCTGGGCGCGCAGCATGCAGGCCGCCCACGACGAGGAAGCCACGCTCGTCGCGATTGGCATCCTGCCCACCGTGCGCGAAGCGGATCTTTCGCTCGCCAACATCTCCGATCTCAAGCGCTACGCGGCACTGAACCGGCAGGTGCTGGCTGCACGCGGCGGCCGCCCGATTGCACTGGCGATCGGCGGCATCGAGTCGCTCGCGCTCACCCACGCCGACGTCATGCTCGAAGCCGCGACCACCTCCTTCCAGGTGCATCTGCAGACGCCGGCTGCCGCCCTGCCGCGTTACTACAACGCCTCGGCGCTGCTGGCGGCGCCGCTGGTCGCCGTGGCGGCGAACTCGCCGTTCCTGTTCGGGCGCGCCCTCTGGCACGAAACCAGGATCCCGCTGTTCGAACAGGCCGTCGACTGCGGCGACGGCATCCACTGCACCCGCGGCCGGGTGACCTTCGGCGAAGACTGGCTGCCTGCCGACCCGACCGCCGTGTTTCGCGACAATCTGCGCGACTACGAGCCGCTGTTGCCGTTGTGCGCCGAGACCCCGGCCGGGCGATTCGCCCACCTGCGGCTGCACAACGGCACGATCTGGCGCTGGATCCGCGTGCTGCCGGGCTTCGACGACGCCGGCCGCCCGCACCTGCGGATCGAGCAGCGGGTCATGCCGGCCGGCCCGAGCGTGATCGACATGATCGCCAATGCCGCGCTGTACTTCGGCGCGACGCACTGGCTGGCGACCCGGCCGCAACCTCCCGAGGAACAGGTGGCCTTCGTCACCGCGCGCGAGAATTTCTACGAGTCCGCGCGCGCGGGAATGAATGCGCGCATCGCCTGGATCGACGGGCGCTCGTACCCCGCGCCCGATCTGCTGCGCGAGGAACTCGTTCCGCGCGCAGGCGAAGGCTTGCGTGCGCTTGGCCTGGGGGAGGACGAGATCGATCGCTACCTGGGCGTCATTCGCGGCCGGCTGCGCTGCAGTCAGAACGGTGCCCTCTGGCAGCTCGCGCACGCCGACCGCCACAGCCGCGACCTGTTCCGGCTGACCGCCGACTACCTCGAATGCCAGCGCAGCGGGATGCCGGTTCACGAGTGGCCGGTATGATGGCGGCCGTGGGTCATCCGGCGGGAACGACATGTTGACTGAAACGACCGGGGTGCCCCCCGGCCTGCTCGACGCGTCGGCACGCGATCTCGAGCGCCTGCTCGGCGGTCCGACACTGTTGCACCTGCCCGGCCGACGGACGCCGCCCCTGTTCATCTCGACCCTGCTGCACGGCAACGAGGACACCGGGCTGGTCGCGGTGCAGGCGTTGCTGCGGCACTGGCAGGGCCGCCACCTGCCGCGCGCGCTGTCGGTATTCATCGGCAACGTGCGCGCCGCGCGCGCCGGTCTTCGCCGCGAGGACGCGCAGCCGGACTTCAACCGCGTCTGGCCCGGAACCCGCTCGCACCTGGACACCCCGGAGCATCGCGCGATGTGCGCGGTGACGGAGCGGATGCGGGAACGCGGCTGCTTCGCCAGCATCGACATCCACAACAATACCGGCCTGAATCCGCATTACTCGGTGGTGGTCAGTCCCGACGCCCGCAGCCTGCGGCTGGCGGCGTTGTTCGGCCGCATCGTCACCTGGTTCCGTGGCCTGCACGGTTCGCAGACCGGCGCCTTCGCGCCGTTCTGCCCCGCGATCGCCGTGGAATGCGGCAAGCCGGGCACGCCCGCGAACGCCGAGCGCGCGTACGGGTTCCTGGATGCGGCGCTGCACCTGTCGGAGCTGCCGGATAGCGCACCCGCGGAAGGCGAGATCGATCTCTACCACACGGCCGCCATCGTCACCGTCGCCGGCGACATCGAGCCGGCCTTCGGCGATCGGGGCGCGGCGCTGTCTTTTCCGGCTGATTTCGACCGCATGAACTTTTGCGAACTGCCCCCCGGCTTCGAGTTCGCGTGCACGCGCCTCGCGGTCGCGCTCGCGGCGCACGACGAGCACGGCGCCGACGTGACGGCGGATTTCTTCGAACGCCGCGGCGATGCTCTGCTGCTCAGGCGTGCGGCGATACCGGCGATGATCACGTTGGACACGCGCGTCGTGCGCCAGGATTGCCTGTGCTACCTGATGGAGCGTGTTTCGCGCGATCGTCTGCGCGCCGCGGTGCCCGGCGACGGCGGCGGTTGATCCAGGTCACCACGCCCGGGGGCGTGCGCGCCGGATAATCGCCACGAACGAAAGCGGCACCGCACGCCGCCGAGGAACATACATGATCCACGAAGTCACCGGAGACATCCTGCTCACCCGTGCCCAGGCACTCGCGCACGGCGTGGCGCCCAACGATCATTTCTCCTCCGGGCTGGCTCTCGCGTTGCGCGAAGCCTGGCCGAGCCTGTACAAGGATTTTCGGCACTACTGCCAGACCACGCACGTCAAGCCGGGCGAAGCGTGGAGCTGGATGGGTTCCGGCGGTCGGATCATCATCAACCTGCTGACGCAGCAAGCCGCATACGGCCATGGCGAGAAACCGGGCCGCGCCACGGTCGCGCACGTCAATCACGCACTGCGCGCGCTGCGGCAGGTTGCCGAAAGCGAGAAACTCACGAGCCTTGCGCTGCCTCGCATCGCCACGGGCGTCGGCGGCCTGGACTGGACCGAAGTCGAGCCACTCGTGCACCAGCACCTGGGCGATCTGAACATCCCGGTGGTGGTCTATACGACCTACCGCAAGGGCGTCCAGGCCGACGAACGCATCGGCTGAGTCGCGAGCGACTGGCGTGCAGCGCGGGGCCCGGTCGCAGGCAGGCCTTGACGCCCGCATGGGGCGCGGCCTATATTTAGTCAACTGACTAAGTAGGAGCGTCCATCCAGCCATGGTGGTCCTGCGTGACAAGCGTGATCGTCTCATCAACGCGGCCAAGGCGGTGTTCTACCGCCAGGGCGTTGACCGGACGACCCTTGCGGATGTCGCATCCGAGTCAGGTGTACCCCTGGGCAACGTGTACTACTACTTCAAGAGCAAGGCGGATCTGGTTGCAGCGGTCATTTCGGCGCGCGGCGCGGAAACCTTCGAGATGTTCCGCACCTGCCTGTCGGAGCCAACCCCCAAGGGGCGCTTGGTAGCGGTACTCAACGTATTGAAACAACAGGCTGAATCGCTCGCCGAGAAAGGTTGCCCGATCGGCACCCTGTGCCTGGAACTGGGCAAGATGCCCAGTGGGCTCGCCGAGCAGGCAGACACTCTGCTCAAGCGCCAGGTGGACTGGGTCGCTGCACAGTTCACCGAGATGGGCGCCCGGGATCCGAAGGAGATGGCCATGCGGATGGTCGCGGAATTGCAGGGTATCGCGACCTTGGCGAAGGTCTACCGGGATCCGAATGTCGCCCGCCAGTCCATCGATCGCATGATCAAGTGGGTCGAGAGCGTCCGGTAAAAAATTTTTTGCCCAAGGTTCAGTCAGGCAACTTACTAATCGCAATGCAACAAAGGAGAGGGAAATGAGTCGAAGCAATGTCAGTGTGGAGAACGTCGCGTTTGCGGCGCTCCTGGTCGGCCTGGCCGGGCTGTTCGTCGTGCTGCTGTCGGCGAGCCAGCTTGGATTGGCCAGCCTGGCCTGAGGCCAGGGACCGGCAACCGGTTGATTGGGCAACGCGGGCGTGCCCTGGAGTCCAGCCGGCGGAGGGGAAAAATTTTTTCCCAAGGACTAAGTCAGCTCGCTTACTTGAAACCTCGATAACAGGAGAGAAACGACATGTACGGGCAAAACATCAACGAGTTCCTGGAGAACCTGGTCAACACGACGGTCCTGGTCGGCTGGGCCATCGTGCTCGCGGCGGTGACCTTCGCCGCGTTCTCCAGCATCACCCCGATCGCCTGACGCCATGCGGCGGGCGGCCGGCGCGCGGACCCCCGGCTGATCCCCGGGGGTCCGCGTTTTTTTGCGCCGTGTGCCGTGGCCGGGCTCAGCGGGCGTTGACCATCCACATCGAGAAGCCGCGCAGGAAGTCGCGAAACGCGGGCAACTCGTCAGCAGGAAATCCGTAGCGCTCCACCGCGTGCGCGAGAACGCGATCGAAACACGCCAGCCATTCATCGCGCAGCGCGCCCGTGATGACGAACTTCATGTGCCGCGCGCGCATCATCGGATTGCCGTAATGCTGGTGATACAGCGGCGGGCCGCCGAGCACGCCGGCGAAGAACGCGGCCGATTTTCGCGAAGCCGCGACCATGTCGGCCGGAAACAGCGCCCGAAGCGGCGGCGACGAGCGGTCCAGTTCCAGGTAGAAGTCCTCGATCATCCTGAACAGGTTTTCCTCGCCCATGGCCGCCCAGGCGCCCCTGCCAGGCGGCGGGATGGCGGACGGATCCATCGGCGGTACGTGGATTTCGCGCGTCATTTGCCAATTATCGCCGCGAACGGGCCGGTCCTGCACCCGGGCGAACGGATAATCGCATTGCAGTCACCCTGTTACACTTCCCGCAGCCAACCAACGTTGCGAAAGGGCCGCGGGTGTCGATCCGAAAGGTCGAAGCGGAAATTCCGATCAGGGGCCAGGCGCGCGATCTCATCGCGGTGAGGCCCGTCGTCGAGCGCTGGCTTGCACGGACCCTGCCGGCAGCGCGCGACCTTCGTGTCACCGACGTGCGCACGCCAGCCGGTGCCGGAGTCGCCAATGAGACGTTGATGGTCGACACCGTGCAGGCCATCGACGACACCGAACGGCCCGTTGGCTACGTCATCCGGGTCGATACCCCCGAGCACCTGTTCATGGATACCGACATCCTGGTCCACTACCGGATGTACGAGGCGCTCGGCCAGGAGCCCGGCATTCCCGTGCCGCGCGTGCTCGCCTTCGAGCACGACACCGGTATTCTGGGCCAGCGGTTCTTCCTCATGGAACGCATCGAAGGCCGGGTTCCGCCCGACAACCCGCCCTACCAGCTCGACGGCTGGGTCACGCAGATCAGCACCGAGGAGCGGCGCGCGATCTGGCACGCTACGGTCGACGTCATGGCGCGTATCCACGCGGTGGATCCCGCCCGGCTGCCGTTCCTGCAACGACCGCACCTGGGTCGTACCGGCCTCGAACAGGAATACAACTACTGGGTGAACTACTCGCGCTGGTGCGGCAGCGACCGGCACCGGATCGTCGAAGCGGGCCGTGCCTGGCTGGCCGATCATTTTCCGCAGGACCCGCCCACGGGCCTGTCGTGGGGGGACGCGCGGCCGCAGAACGTCATGTTCCAGGGCACCCGCATCGCCGCCATCTTCGATTGGGACATGGTCTCGCTCGCCGGGCCGGACGTGGACCTGGCGTGGTGGCAGATCATGGATCAACCATTCACGGTGTGCCGTGGACTGCCCCGTCTGGACGGCATCGGCAATCCCCGGGAAACGGTCGAACTCTACGAGTCGATCTCCGGCCGCAAGACGCGTGATCTGCACTGGCACGCGGTGTTCAACGCCTACCGGCTTTCGAGCATTCTCATCCGCTTGCCCACCCTGCTGCAGCGCGCCGGCATGTACACGCCGGAGATGGAATACATGTTCACCAACAATACCGGGATCCAGTGGCTCGCCGGCCTGCTCGATCTGGCACCGGCCGGTGAACTCACCACGCCCTGGGTGGGTTGGGATAAGTAATCGTGCACGCATGAGGAGCTGCCATCGATGATTGATCGGGATCTGTCCTCGGGTCTGGCGCCCGGGAAGGAAGCGGTGGTGGCGGTCGAACCGACCGAACCCTACTGGACCGAGAACCTGCTGTTCGCGCTCTACGATCCCAAGGCCGATATCGGCTTCTGGCTGCACCTGGGCTCGATGCCGAACGACTGGGGCATGTGGGAGGACCGCGTGCTCGGCTGCCTTCCCACAGAGGGCACGTTGACGATGTGGGCCTATCATCGCCCCCAGCAGGCCATGAAGCCCGCGGGTGCGAACCTGTCGTTCAGGTGTATCGAGCCGTTCCGACGCTGGCGCGTCGACTTCGACGGCTACGCGCAATACGTATCCGACATCGCGATGCAGGCCGGCATGGCACCCGACGGATTGCGCCGGCGGCTGGTCATCGAACTAGACATCGACTGCGCGACGCCGGTGTGGGATGCCCATGCAGCGGCCACGAGCGCCCTGGGCAAGGGCGGCATGCACTCGCAGAACTGGGCCAAGGAACACTACGAACAGCTCTACCGAGCGCGCGGCCGGGTGCTGGTCGACGGCGAGGAAATCCCGTTCGACGGCACCGGCTGGCGCGACCACTCCCGCGGTCCGCGCGGCGGTCCTTCGGGCGACCCGTGGGGCGGGCACGTGATCGCCGGTTGCCTGTACCCGAGCGGCAAGGCCTGGATATTCTCGCGCTACTGGAAGCCGGACGGCACGATCAACCTCGAGGGCGGCTGCGTGGTGGACGGCGAGGGCCGGTTCCACTTCGCGGAGGTGGTGACGGCGCCGCGCCTGTCCCGCCTGCGGATGTCCGGCGAGCGATTGCCGATCGGACTGCGCTGGCCAGGCGGAGCGCTGAATCTGGAAATGACCACCCGGCGCTCGATCCTGACCTCGTTCCAGAAGAAGCTGGCCGTGGGCACGGACCTGGAGGGCCCCGGCCTCATGTACGTGCTGAACTTCGGCCCCTGCGAGTGGGACGGTGAAATCGGCCAGGTCTACATCGAGCGTTCCGAGGCGCTGAACCTGCCGCCGGTCAATCTCGTTGCTCCGGGCTGACGCAGGCGCGGCACACGGATCGATCAGCCCTTGCGGTCCCAGAGCGAATAGTTCTCGGGCGCCGTGCTGCGGATGATCTTGCGCAGGAGCTGCTTGAAAAGCTGTATCTCGCCGTAGTCCAGGCAATTCTCGGCGTGCGACTCGATCGCCTTGGTCATGGCGACGATCTCGATCACGGCGCGCCGCCCCGCCTCGGTCAGCCACAGGGTCGCGCCCTCCGGGCCGGCCTCGCGGCGGATGAGGCCCCTGGCCGCCAGCGCTTCAAACATCTCTCCGGCGACACCGCGCCCCATGTAGTCGAGCAGCGCCGTCAGTTCCCGCTCGCTGCGGCCGTCGCGCACCATCAGCGTGGTCAGCACGGCGTTGTCGTCCTCCGTAATGCCCATTTCCGCCAGCCGCGGCCGTACCCGGGTCCGCAACTGGTGATGCGCGATACTGACCAGAAACCCGAGGTAGTCCTTTCCGAAGCTGCCGTTGGGGCGGATCGGCTCCGGCTCCGGAGGCAGCGCCGCGGGCGGCTTCTTCACGGCCACGGCATACCGCCCGGCCTGGAATACCAGCGGGGGACGTTGGTAGTGATTGAAGGCGATGACCTCGCCGACGAAGATTTCATGATCGCCGCCGTCGTACTGGAACGCCGTGCGGCACTCGAAGCGCGCCGCGCACCCGTCCAGAAGGGGGACGCCGCCGTGGCCGCGTTCGATCGCAAGGCCGGCGAACTTGTCCGCGCCGCGCGTGGCGAACAGATTCGAGACCCGTTCCTGATCCGCGGCCAACACATGCACGGCGAAGTACTCGGCGGTCTTGAAGGCCGCCAGGCTGAGCGAGGACTTCGCCAGGCTCCACAGCACCAGCGGCGGGTCGAGCGATACCGAATTGAAGCTGTTCGCGGTCAGGCCGATGTCGCGGCCATCCGCATCGCGCGTGGTGACGATGGTGACGCCGGTGGTGAATGCGCCGAGCGCATCCCGGAACGGGCGGGAATCGAATTTCTGCGTGGCGTTCATCGGCATGTCTCCTGGCGCCGGCGCGAGCGGCCGGTGCGCCGATTCTATCCGAGTGCCCGCCGAAACCGCATCGTGCGATGGCAAGCCCCGCGCCTGCACTCAGGCCGCGGGGCCGAGGCGATCCAGGTGTGCCAGCAGCAGGGGCACCTCGGCGAGCGCGCGCAGGGCGTCGTTCAGGTGCGTGCAGCCCAGGACGCGGCGCAGTTCGACGAGTACCGTATTGCGCAGGTCGCGCACGGGCGTGCCTACCAGCCGGCCGACATTGCCGACGGCCGACGGACATTCGCGATAGGGCAGGATCCGCGGGTCCGGCGTCACGCTGGCGACGGTCATGGTCGCGGCGTCGACGCGTACGTCGAGAAGATACTCGTGGATGGCCACCCGTCCGCCCTCGGGCACGCTGGCGCTGTCCTGGAAGGTGGCGTCGATCCGCACCATGGCGCCGTCGCGCCACTGGTCGATGCGACGCGCGCGCCGCATCGACACGCCTTCGTTCTCGGTGAAGGCGTGCCAGCCCTGCGGGTCGTCCGGATTGGGCAACGGCAGCACGGGCGCGTGATTCTGATCCGCGCCATGGAGATCCGTGAGCGCACTGGATCCGGGACGGAAGCCGATGCAGACGCTTTCCATGCGCGAGCGGCGCGCGGCGCGTTCCTCGTCCGCCGACTTGTATTCGTGCGCGCGCTGCATCCAGCGATCGGTCCAGCGCGACCATGCCCAGCCGGAGACGAGGCTCGCGCCGGACAGATCGTCGATCAACAGGTACAGCGCAGTGCCGGCTTCGCGCTCGGCCGGCAGCCTCTCGTTCAGCACCTTGCGCAGATAGTCGCCGCCGCGCGCACCGACCAGGCCCGCGGCCTGCGCGCGCGCGGGTCGGGTTTCGATCGCCAGCACGGTGCGGTCGGGCGCGACGTCGGCTTCCAGCGCGTCCTCGGCTATCGGGATCGGTGCACCGCCGTCCGGCCCGGTGTAGACGTCGCGCGCGCGGCCGGCGAAGCGGGCGGGCTTGCCCATGCCCTGCGGCCAGCACATGTCGATCGACGAGGTGCGCCGCACCGAATTCGGCCGGCGCAATGGCGAATGACCGGCCGGACGGCGCGGCGCGGGTGGGAGTTGTTCAGGCATCGATGCTCTCGGTCCGTTCGTGCGTGATGAGGTCCCGCGCCGCTCAGCCCAGCAGCGCCGCGAGCGCCCGGACATCCTCCAGCGAGCGCAGGGTGTCATTCAGATGGGTGCAGGTCGATGGTCCCAGGAACTCGGCGCGTATGCGCGGCCTCAGGCCGGCGACCAATTCCCCTGCCAGCCGCTTCGCGCTCGCCGCCGCCTCCGGGCATTCCACGAAAGGCAGCGCGCGCGGCTCGGCCGCGATGTCGATGATCCGCAGCGACCCGGGTTCCAGCCGCGCGTGGACCGTGTACTCGTGAATCACGGTTTCCACGCCCGCGAATGAAAAATGGCTGTCGCGAAACAGCATGTCGACCTCGATCGCTTCCGTGCGAGCGACGTCCATCCGGCGCGAGCGGCGCATGGAGTTCGCCGGAAGCGGGCCGAATGTGTGCCAGGCGAGCGGATCCCGCGCGTTCAGCAGCGACGGCGCGAGCGGGCCGGTGACCACGGGGGACAGCCCGGTCGAGTCGATGTCGGCCAGGATCGTGCCGCCGGTGCGCCATCCCGAGCACAGGTCCGGCTGTTGCAGGCGCTGCGCCTGTTCCTGGACCGGGAACATGCCGGCGTATATCACCGCGTGGCCCGACACCAGCGACGCGGCGGGCAAATCGTCCAGCAGCAGGTACAGGGGCGAGAGCCGTTCGCTCCCCTGCGGAACGATGCCGTCGACGGCGGCGCGAAAACCGGTCGAACAGGGTACGCCGAGCAGCGCATCGGCCCCCGGCAGCGCGGGATCGGCATCGATCCGCGTCAGCGCGCGGCCGTTCATGAAATCGACCTCGGCGCGCACCGCAGCCTCGGCGTGAACGAAGGCCGCGCCGTCGATCGGCGTAACCAGGTCGCGCGCGCGACCGACGAGCACCAGTTCGCCGTTCACGCCGCGCGGACGGATTGCGTCCACCGTGCTCGTACGCCGCACCGAGCCGGGCGCACGTGGCGGCGTGCCCCCGGTCGGGGCGTGAATGCCGTGGCGTGGATGCAGCGGCCGATCCTCCGGCAGCGGCGGCCGGGCGACAAACCATTTTTCTTGCATGCTCGAAGTCTACACGCTCACCGGCACCGTGCGGACACCGCGGGCGCCGCACTTGCCGGTGCGCGATGCCCGATATTCACCGGGCGCGAACCGGGGCCGCCCTGACGGGCGTTCACGCGGCGCGGGTGAACTCCGGGCGCTGCAGGCGGAACAACCGCGCGGCGGTGCCCCCCAGGATGTCGGCCTTCTCCTGCTCGCTGATGTCGATGCCCTCGAACAACCCGCCAATCACCTCGCGCGAGTGCGGGAAGGTGCCTTCCATGTGCGGAGAGTCCGCGCCCCACAGGAGTGCCTGGTGCCCGGTCACGCTGCGCGACATGATGCAGGCGCGGTCGTGCTGGAAGGAGCAATGCACCTGCCGGCGCACGATTTCGCTCGGCAGCAGGCTGAGCTTGGGCTTCACGAACCAGCGGTGGCCGTGGTAGACCTCATCCATGCGCTCGGCCACCGCCGCCAGCCAGCTCGCACCGGCTTCGATGACGGCGATCCGGGCCCTGGGGTTGCGATCCAGCACGCCCCCGGCGACCAGTTGCATGACCGTGCGTGCGCCGTCGTTCATCTGGTGGGTGTAGTTGATCACCGCGCCCCCGGGACCGCGCTCGATGATGACGGACTCCAGCCCCGTGCCGGTGTGGAAGATGAGCACGATGCCGAGTTCGCCCGCGAGGTGGAACACCGGGTCCCAGACCTCCTGGTTGTAGGCCGGCACCCCCGCGGGCACGGTGGTCGGCAGCATCGCTGCCGTGTAGCCCATGGCCGCGGCGCGCTTCAGCTCTGCCACGGTGTTGTCGAAATCGCGCACCGGGAGCACGCCGCAGGGCACGAATACGTCCCGGCGGCCGGTGAACATCTTGTGGCACCAGTCGTTATAGATCTGCGCCGTGCCGAGCTCGGCTTCGGGGTTCTCCACGCCGTAGCCGAACAGCGCCAGCGACGGGAAGCAGATTTCGGCGTCCACGCCGTCGAGTGCCAGATCCTTCAGCCGCAGGTCCAGGTCGCGCGGCCCCTGGCGCTTCTGGCCCAGATCCGAATCCGGGTTGCTGCTGCGGCGGGTGCGGTGCACGAAGCGATCACCAATCTTCGTGCCGATGAAATCCTCGCCCATCTCGGCGTGCAGCGCCCACTTGCGCAAGCCCTCGGGCAAGCCCCTGAGAAACAGGTCGTTCGGCTCGACGACGTGGCCGTCGGCGCTGAAGATGAAATGGCTCATGGCATCTCCTGTGGACCGCGGGCGACAGCGCGCAACATCATGATTTTGGCCGCGACCTGACGCCTGGATGTGCGGGCATTCGGTGCAGCCGAGGACCGGCTGAACGCGGGCTCAATATAGTTATCGGTTTTAACGGCGTCAAGCCGGCGCGGCGTCCAGGTCGCGCTGCAGCGTGCGCGAGGCGAGGAAATACAACGCCGCGGACAGCGCGAACAGCGGCGCGGTGCCGAGCAGCGCCAGGCGCAGCGAGTCGGCGCCCGCGCGTTGCTGGAGCAGATCGCTGGCCCAACCCACCAGCGGCGGCCCGAGTCCGAGCCCGATCAGGTTGATGACGAACAGCAGCAGCGAGATCGTCACCGCCCGCATGCGCAACCCGACCAGACCCTGTGCCGCGGCGTACACCGGCCCCGCCCAGCTTCCGTACATCACCAGCAGTCCGGTGGTAGCGATCATCGCGACCGTTCGCGAATCGGTCGAGAACGCCAGGAAGGCCAGCGGCACGGCGATCAGCATCGCGACGCAGGGAACGAGCATCCACCAGCGCGGATCGCGCCGGCCGAGCCGGTCGGCGACCTGGCCGCCGGCCACGCCGCCGAAAACGCCCGCGGCGAGGTGCATGAGCGCGAGCCAGGCGCCGGCCTGCTCGACCGGCATGCCGTGCGAGCGGATGAAGAAGCTCGGCAGCCACAGGTGCATCGCATATCCGCTGAAGGAGGCAATTCCCGCCGCCAGCGCCATCGCGGGAAACGACGGCCGTGTTGCCAGCAGCCTGGCGACGGCGCCGACCCTGGAAGCTTCGCCGTCGGCCGGCCGGCCCTCGGCGAACCCTCGCGGCGGCTCGCGCAGCACCAGTTTCATCGCCACGGCGAGCAGGAGCCCGGGGATGGCGACCACGATGAACGCGGTGCGCCAGCCGAAATTCGCCCCGAGCCAGCCGCCGAACAGCAGCCCGCAGGCCGTGCCGACCGCGGGCGCGGCCACGAACACCCCGGTGGCGCCGGCGCGCCGCCGGGGTTCGTACAGATCGGCGATCAGCGAGTATGCGGGTGGCGTGCCCGCGGACTCGCCCACGGCGACTCCAATCCGCGCCAGCAGCAGGTGGAAGAACCCCGCCGCCAAGCCGCATGCGGCGGTGGCCAGGCTCCAGACCGTCAGGGCGATGGCGATGATGTTGACGCGGTTGTATCGATCCGAGAGCTTGGCGATCGGCAACCCCAGCGTCACGTAGAACAGCGCGAAGGCGATGCCGCCGAGCGTGCCGAGCTGCCAGTCGGCCAGGTGCAATTCGGCCTTGATCGGCTCGATCAGGATCGACAGCACCTGCCGGTCCATGAAGTTGACGAGGTAAGACAGCGCCAGCATGCCGAGAAACAGGCGCCGGTACGCGAGCGAGCCCCAGATGGCACCGTGCGCGTTCGCACCCGGCCCTGTACTGGGGGCCGCAGGCGACGCGGCGCCTCCGGCGCGGGAATCGTGCCTCATGCGCGGCGGCTACCGGCGGGCGGTGCGGTGCGGCGCGGCGCCGGCGCCGGCGCCGGCGCACCCTCGTCGTCGCTGAACTCGCGGCGCAGGCCCTTCATGCCGATGTCGTCCAGCGCCCATTGCGACACGGTGCGCACCGACGCGCGCGAACGCCGTACCGCCAGCCTGCCGTTGCCGGCCAGCAGCGCCTCGGCCACCTGGAGGCGCGCCTTGCGCCACGGATCGATGCGCTCGGGATGGTGGTGGAAGATGCGCACCGTGGTCTCCGACACGCCGAAGTCGTACAGGACGGCCAGGAACAGGCGCAGCGGCGGGTTTCCCGCCATCGCCGACACCAGCTCGGAGAACTCGCGATCCAGGCGCAGCATCCGCTCGGGCGTGATCGATGCACCGTCGTCGCCGCGCATCGCGCCCATCAGCGCACGCATCCGCCCGATCAGCGCCGGGTCCTGGCACTGCGCGGCCAGGCGGATGGAATACTCGTAGAGCGGCACCGCGGCCTTGAGCATGTCGAGCAGCGTCGTCTTCTCGAAGCGCAGCAGCGTCGATGCGGCGTGAGCGACGGTACGCGCGGTCGGCTGGCGCACATAGAAACCGCCGTAGATTCCACGCTTGATGACGACGAGCTGCTCGTGTTCCAGCAACCGCGCCGCCTGGCGGAAGGTGGGCCGGCTGATGCCGAGGCGGGCCAGCAGCTCGTCCTCCGAGCCCAGGTAATCGCCATCCTTGCGCGCGAATATCTCCTCGCGCAGCGCGCGCACGGCTTCCAGCGCTGCGGCGCTGCGCTTCGCCCCGGGCTTCGGCCTGGCGGTCTTGGCCATGTCGGCTGGCGTGCTCCGATGCAATTGCCGGCGGGCGAACTCGCACCGTCCCTGGCGGGGCATTCTATTGGAAACGCTCCGGCGGACGCGAATGGTCCGGCGAAGCCGGCCTGGCCGCGCCTCGAGATGGCAGCACGGGTTGCCGCGGCGCGAATGCGTTTCCTATACTCGCCGGCCGCCGCCGCCTCCGAGGCCAGCCCATGAACAGCCCCGTGCCCAGCGTTTCCCCCGAGCGCCTCGCCGCGGCGCGCGAGCATTGCCGGACCTACGTCCACAGCCTGCGCCAGTTCCACGCCGATCTGTACGTCGCGCTGAACCAGCGCATCGTCGAAGACGACGAAATCCTCGGCCTGGTGGCGCAGGCGCCGGCCACGCAGCCGGTGGTGCAGTTGTTCCTGACCGCGGTGCACTACCTGCTGATGGCACGCCCGGAGGATCCGTTGGCGGCCTACTTCCCCACCCTGGCCGAAGGGGCGAAACCGCCGGTAGACGCCTGGCCGGACTTCCGCCGCTTTTGCCTCGCGCATGCGGCCGAACTGGCCGCGCTGGTGTCCGACGGCGCGCTGCAGGCCACCACGGTCGAACGCGGCTTCACGCTGCTGCTGCCGATGGACCGCGTCGCCAGGCGCGCCGGCGCGCCGCTGTCGGTGATCGAGATCGGCCCGAGCGTCGGCATCAACCTGCGCTTCGATGCCTGGACCTACGACTTCGGCGCCGGCGGCGTGCTCGGCGATCCGCGCGGACCGGTTCGGATCGGCATGGAATTCCGCGGCCAGGCGCCGCAGGTGCCGGCACGCATCCCGGCCGTGGCGTGGCGTGCCGGCATCGATCTGCATCGGGTCGACGCGGCGGACGCCGCGGCGCGGCGCTGGATGCAGGCCTCGCTGTACCCCGAGTGGGCCGACATGATCCGCAACCTCGGCGCAGCGCTGGAGCATTGTGCCCGCACGCCGGTGCGGATCCTGGAGGGGGACGTCATCCGGCTGCTCCCGGATCTGGCGGCCGAGGCGCCGGATCCGCTCTGCCTGGTACACATGAACACGCTCTACCAGTGGCCCACGCCGTTGCGCGAGGCGCTCGAAGCCATGATCCGCGATCTCAGCCGGGCCCGCACCGTGCACCGGATCTCGGTCGAGACCAGGCCCGGAATGACCTACGCCGAGCGCTACGCGATCTATGCCCGTGGAGAGGAGATCCCGGCCGACATCCATACCATGTGCTACCGCGGCGGCGAGGAGATCCTGCGCGAGCACGTCGGCCGCTGCCACGCCTACGCGCGCTGGATGCAGTGGTCGCCGCCGTCGGCACTGGCCTGACGCAGCGCAGCATCCAGCTGCCGTTGACGCTCCGGAACGCGCTACCTATACTCGGCCGCGAAAATCGTTAGCTGTTTCGTCGCTCGATCCGCGCCGTTCCGCCCGGGCGCGTGTTCGGCCGGCCACACGTTCACAGTTTTCCGCACGAGGGGGAGTCCAATGGATCGTCGCGCAGGTCGTCTGCTGCTCGCGGGTGTCATTTCCGGCCTGGCCACCGGCTATCCGGCGGTGTCGCCCGGCCTGGAGGAAGTCGTCGTCACCGCGCGCAAGCGCGAGGAGTCGGTCCAGGACGTCCCGGTCGCGGTCACCGCGCTCGCCGCCGAGGCGATCGAACGGGCGGTCGCGCCGGACATCAGCGCCGCCACCGCGCTCACGCCTGGATTCGTGATGCCCACCGGCAACTTCAACCCGCTCGCCCCGGCGCTGTCGATGCGCGGCAGCGTCCAGAACAGCCAGCTCATCACCGACGATCCGTCGGTCGGCGTATACGTCGACGGCCTGTACATGGCCCGCCCGTTCGGCATCGGCGCGGACATCCTCGACATGAAGCAGATCCAGGTGGTCAAGGGCCCGCAGGGCACCTTGTTCGGACGCAACTCCACCGCCGGCGCGCTGCTCATCACCTCGAACGATCCGGAACTCGACAAGTTCTCCGGCTCGGTGAGCTTCACCGGCGGCACCGACGACCTCGGCGGCCAGGTGGTGCTGAACCTGCCGCTGGGCGACACCTTCGCCGTGCGCGTCGCGCACCAGACCCGCGATCGCGCCGACTATGCCGAGAACGTCCCGCTGAACCCGAACGATCCGATCTACACCTCGTTCCGCCAGAGCGCCGCGGACGCCGCGGTGCGCCGGCCGAACGGCAGCGCGATCCCATTCCCGGCCTATTCGCTGCCACCTTTCAACCGCACCACGACTTCTGATATCGGCGGCTCCTGGCGCAATACCTCGCGCGTCAAGGTGCTGTTCCAGCCCTCGGACGTGACGAAAATCGTCGCCCAGTACGACCGCTTCGAGGCCAAGATGGACGGCCCGGTCCGCCACCAGACCTGGATCGGCGGCGTGCTGGTGCCGGACGATCCGGACGCGGACACGGTCGCCCTGACGTTCGATCCGATCTCCTACACCAAGACCGACACCTTCACGCTGAACCTCACCCAGGACCTGGGCGGCTGGGGCCAGCTCAAGGCCATCGCCGGCTACCGGCGCTACCGGACCTACAACGAAGCCGACTACGACGGCGGCGATCTCGCCGCGCCGCCGGCGCTGCTGCGCGGCGCCGTCACTCCGGCCACGCCGCAGGGCATCGCCAACACCACCGGCTACAACATCCGCCGCCACGGTTCCTTCGGCCGCACCGGCGGCAAGCAGTGGTCCGGCGAGCTGCAGTGGATCACGGAACTGTTCGACGACCGGCTGACGCTCACCAGCGGCGCCACCTACCTGAAGGAAGACGCCTCCTACTACGACTCCAGCATCGGCACCGATCTGCGCGCGGCGATCAGGGCGAACGCCTTCGCTGCCGCGGGCGGCAACTGGGTCTCGCTGAACACCGACTCCTGGGGCCTGTATTCCCAGGGCACGTTCAAGTTCACCGACGATACGAACTTCACCGCCGGCGTGCGCTTCAGCTTCGACAACAAGTCCTCGTTCGTCTTCGGGGACTCGGGCACCACGCTGTCGATCGTCAACCCGATCGCGCCCCTGGCGGCGATCGGCGTGCGCAACAACCCGCCGACGTTCGATTTCGACACCTACCGCGCGAACCTGGTGGCCACGGTGCCGTTCACGGGGGCACCGGTCAGCAACATACGCCGCCTGCGCGACACCTTCAGTTCGTTCGACTGGATGGTGAGCGCCGACCACAAGTTCACCCCGGGCCTGCTGGGCTACGTCAAGATCAGCACCGGCTACCGCTCCGGCGGCTTCAACGGCCGCGGCATCAACGACCGGGACGGCCAGATCACCTTCCTGCCGGAAGACATCATCGAGTACGAAGCCGGCGTGAAGTGGGAGTTCCTCGACGGCCGCGCGCGCTGGAACACCGCGCTGTTCTACAACGAGACCTCGGACAAGCAGTTCACCGTGCTGTCGCAGCCGGCACCCGGCAGCGTGGTGCCGGGCACGAACGTGAAGAACGCCGGCGACGCCGACGCACTCGGCCTGGAGACCGAACTGTTCGTGACCCTCACCGACCGCTGGTCGGCCCAGGGCTCGTTCTCGTGGGTCGACACGCAAATCAATTCGCTCGAGTCCTTCAACTATGAGCTCGGCGTCGTGGCCCCGGTACCCGATGCGCGCCTGCCGGACATCGTCCGCGTCCCCGACATGCAATGGACCCTGGCGCTCAACTACAACGACGAACTCAACCTGTTCCAGACACCACTCAAGCTCGCCGCGACGGCGACCTACACCTGGATCGACGAATTCCGTTCCGACTCGCAGAACGCGGCCGAGATCGTGTACCAGTCGCAGTCGCGGCCGGCACTGCTGGTGTTCGGCGGCGACTTCAACCTGGCCCAGGCGCAGAGCTGGGTGGACAACGACTACACCGACGCCTTCGGCCTGATGAACCTGAACTTCACCTTCAGCACGCTGGACGACCGCTACAGCCTCACCCTGTGGTCGCGCAACCTGTTCGACGAGCGCGCCAAGCAGTCCACGCTCAGCTTCATCAACGGCCTGGTCTACCAGTACGGCACCGCGAACTACACCGAGCCGCGCACGTTCGGCGCGACGCTCAAGTACAGGTTCTAACGCCGGCGCGTCGCCTGCGTGATGGTCCCAGCCCCGCTCCGGCGGGGCTTTTTTTCGAGCACGGGATTCCGGCAGCCTGACGAGCCGCTACGATGCAAACCGCCGAAGAACCCGCAATAGTCGACGTCATCGATCCACGGATCGGCGATCTCCTCGCGCCGCGCGCCCGGTTTCGGGCCATGCCCGCCGGCATGGACATCGCGGGCGGCGACAGCGCCGGCTGGGGCCGCGGCCTGGACGGCCCGGTGTGGATCCAGGAGATGGGAACGCTGGCGTTCAACGATGTCGGCCACCGGCGCCGGCTGACCTGGACGCCCGGTGGCGATGTCCGGGTGCTGCACGAGGCGACCGGCGGCGCGACCGGCACGGCACGCGATCCGCAGGGCCGTTTCGTCGCCTGCGAGTGGGACGGCAGCCGCGTCACGCGCCGGGAAGCGGATGGAACGGTCACGCTGGTCGCCGACACCTGCGACGGCCGGCCACTCGCCGGCCCGGACGACGTGGCCGTGGCCGCCGATGGAACCGTGTATTTCACCGACCCGCGGCGCGCGTTTCCGCCCGCCCCGCCCGGATCCATGGACCGCCCGGGCGTGTATCGGGTCGAAGCGGACCTGTCGTCGATCGCACGGCTGGATTGCGACATCGCCGCGCCCGGCGGGCTGGCGCTTTCGGCGAACGGCCGCACCCTGTACGTCAACGACCAGACGGCGCGGTGCGTGGTCGCCTTCCCGCTGCTGGCCGGGCGTCTCGGGCCGGGGCGGCCATTCGCGCCGATGACCGGCGCCAGCCGCAGCGTCCCGCACGGGATCTGTCTCGACGGCGCCGGCAATGTATATGCGGGCGGTCCCGGAGGCATCTGGGTATTCGCGCCGGACGGCGTGGCCCTGGGCGTGATCCGCGTGCCGGGCACGCGCATCAACGGCCTCGCCTTTGGCGGCGACGACGGCAGGACGTTGTTCGTGGTGACCTCCAGCGGAGTTGGCGCCCTGCCGACGCAGGCCGTGCCGCCGCACCGCGCGACGGCCACGCCCGCGGTCCACATTGCGCGTGGCCATCCGCTCCACTACGAGCAACGGATCGAACGGCTCGACCCGGCGCTCGATGCGATCATCGCGCCCGGCACCCGGATCCGAAACCACGGCCACGGCGGATTCTTCGAGGATCTGGGCGGCGGGCCGCATCATCTCTACGCGGCCTCGCTCGAAGGCACGTTCTGGAGCGCCGCGGAGCGCTGCCTGTTCTTCAGCGACATCGGCAACGATCGCCGGCTGCGCTTCGACCCGGCCACGGAGCGCATCACCGTTGCCCATGCCCCGACCGGGCACGCCAACGGCGCGACCCTGGACTGCGAGGGCCGCATCGTCCAGGCGGAGCACGCGGGGCGCTGCATCAGCCGCCGCGAGCGCGACGGCACGCGCACGGTGCTGGTCGACCGCTTCCAGGGCCGGCGCCTGAACCACCCGAACGACGTCGTGGTGCGTTCCGACGGCGACCTCTTCTTCACCGATCCGTGGTGGGATTTCGGCGCCGGGGATACACGCGAACAGCCGCATGCAGGCGTCTATCACTTCAGCCCCGCCCGTGGGACGCTGGCACTCATCGGCGCCGACTACCTGGTCTGCAATGGCCTGGCCTTCAGCCACGACGAGAGGACCCTGTTCGTCAACGAGACCTACGGTCCGCCGGGAAAGGACTGGGGGCCGCATATCCGCGCCTACGACGTACGCGAAGACGGCTCGATCGACGCCGGGTCGTCGCGGATCTGGGCCCGGCTGCCACTGGGGCCACGCGAGGGCAAGCCCGACGGCATGAAGGTGGACCGGGCCGGCAACGTCTACTGCGGCGGCGCGGGCGGGCTGTGGATATTCGACCGCCACGCCAGGCACCTGGGCATCGTCGTGCACGGCGACACGCAGACCAACAATCTCTGCTTTGGCGGGCCGGACTGGAAAACGCTGTACTTCGTATCCTGGGTAGGCCTGCACTCGATCGAACTGCGCACACCCGGGATCCCGTTGCCGCCGAAGCGGCCTGCATGACCCGGGCGCAAGCGCAAGCACCGCCTCCAATGTAGGGGAGTGAACCATGCTGGATGAGTACGCCACCGTCGCGCCGGCCGGGTTCCTGGCCGGCAAGGTCATCATCGTCACCGGCGCGAGCCAGGGCATCGGCCTGGTGTCCGCCCTGGGGTTCGCCCGTGCCGGCGCACGCGTCGCGCTCGGCGCCCGGCGCGCTGAGGCCGTCGCCGCCGCGGCCACGCGGATCAACGCGGCCGGAGGCGAGGCCATCGGCCTGGCGCTGGACGTCACGCGCGAGGACAGCGTCGCGGCGTTCATCGAGCAGACGGTGGCACGCTTCGGCAAGCTGGACGGCCTGTTCAACAACGCCGGGCGCGATCCGGTGGAGCACGGCGGGCTGGCGGACATCTCGCTGGCCGAGTGGAAGGCGATCCACGACGTGAAGATCGACGGTACATTCCTGTGCAGCAAACACGCCATCCCGCACATGCTGCGCAATGGCCGGGGCTCCATCGTCAACAACGGCTCCTGCGTCGCGGATCGCGCGCCGAGCCGCTATCCGGCGCCGAGTTCCTCGCAGGCGGCGATCGTGGGCATGACGCGTTCCATGGCAGCCGCCTACGGTCACGCCAACATCCGCACCAACATGCTCGCCACCGGCCTCATCCTCACCGCCGAGCGCGTGCAGGGGTACTACAAGGGCATGGAGGAGCAGATGCGGAGCATCGCGCCGATGTGCCGCGCCGGCACCTCCGAGGAAGTCGCGCAGGCGGCGGCGTGGCTGCTGTCCGACTATGCCGGCTATGTCAATGGCGCAACGATTGCCGTCGACGGCGGCTACATCGCCGGCAACTACCAGCCCGGTTGATGCCGGCGGACCGGGAGACGCAGCGCGTGAGCATCGCGTCCGCCGCGCCGGACGCCCGACCGGCGCTCGATGGCCTGCGCGTCGTGGATCTGTCCCAGGATCGCGTCGGCGCACAGGTCAGCCACCTGCTCGCCGATTTCGGCGCCGAGGTGATCTGGATCGAGCCCCCTGGTGGCAGCGCGCTGCGCGCACGGCCTTCGTTCCCGTTCCTCGCGCGCGGCAAGAAGAGCGTCGTCGCCGATCCGCGCACCGGTGCCGGCCGCGATCGCGTGCGCGAACTCGCCGCCGGAGCGGATGTGTTCATCGAGACCTGGCGCCCCGGCGTCGCCGCACGGCTGGGGCTGGATTTCCAGACCTTGCAGCGATTGAACCCGCGCCTGATCCACGCCTCGATCACGGGCTTCGGGCGCAGTGGACCGTATGCGAACGCGCCCGGATACGAGGGGCTGGTGGCGGCCAAACTCGGCGTGAACGCGGTATTCAGGAAGATGCTGCCGGGTCCGCGGCCGCCGTTCGTCGCGATGCCCTGGTGTTCGTTCGGCGCCTCGCAGACCGCACTGCACGGCGTGCTCGCCGCGCTCCTGGAGCGCGAGCGCAGCGGCCACGGCCAGTGGGTGGAAGCGAACCTGGTGCAGGGTTTCGCCACCCTGGATACCTGGGCGTGGTTCATGTACCTCGTCGGCCAGCGCTGGCCGGAGGCCTTCCGGCAGGTTTCCGTGATCGACGACGACGGCATCCCCACCAGCCCGATGTGGTACATGCTGCTCATCGCCCTGACCAAGGACGGCCACTGGCTGCAGTTCGCGCAGGTGGCACCGCACCTGTTCAAGGCGCAGATGCGTGCGCTCGGCCTGGACTGGACGTTCACCGATCCCGCCTGGCAGGGGATCCCGGTGTTCGAGGATGCCAATCGTCGCCGCGAGCTGTGGGAGCGGATGCTGGTGGCGGCGAACGGCAAGACCCTCGCGGAGTGGCAGGCGATCTTCGACAGCGATCCGAACGTGTACGCGGAGCAGTTCCGCGGCGGGCCGCAGGTGCTCGCTCATCCGCAGCTCGTGCACGACGGCCATGTCGTGGATGTCGTCGACGGGGAGCGCGGCCGCATTCGCCAACCCGGGCCGCTGGTGCGCATGGAGGGCACGCCCGCGGCCATCGGCCGCTCCGCGCCGCGTCTCGGAGAGCATGACGATACCCTCGCGCTCCATCGCCCCACTCCTGCGCCCGCGCCCGCCGGCGCAGCGCCATCGGGCCTGCCGCTCGCCGGCATCACGCTGCTGGAAATGGCAGTGCAGTACGCGGCGCCCTACGGCACCACGCTGCTCACCGACCTGGGAGCCCGGGTGATCAAGATCGAGTCCCTCCAGGGCGATCCGATCCGCACCCTCATGCCGTTCCCGGAGTCCGCCGGAGCCAAGGTCATGCAGGGCAAGGACTGCATCCGCGTGGACATCAATACACCCGAGGGTCTGGCGATCGTGCACGCACTTGCGCGGCGCGCGGATGGCGTGCTGCAGGGCTTTCGTGCCGGCGTCGCCGCGCGCATCGGCGTGGACGCCGACAGCCTGCGCCGGATCAATCCGGATTTCGTGTATCTGAGCGCGGCCGGCTACGGTCCGGGGCCGCCGAACGGCCATCGGCCCGCGTTCGCACCCACCGCCGCGGCGGCGGGTGGCATCGCCAAGGCCAATCTCGGCGGGCGGGTGCCCGAGCGGCCGGGCCTGTCCATCGAAGAATTGCGCGACGGTCACATTCGCCTCGCCGGCGCGGGTACCACCACCAACGCACAGGCCGACGGCATCTCGGCGCTGGCGGTGGCGAGCGCGCTGCTGCTGGGACTGTACGCCCGCGCACGCGGGCATGGCGGCCAGCAGATGCACACCTCGATGCTGCTCACCGCCGCGCACGCTCTCGCCGATCACGTCATCGACGGGCCCGGGCGCGCGCAGGAACTCGATCCGGGCCCGGACATGCGCGGCGCCAGCGCGCGCTATCACATCTACGACGCCGCCGACGGCTGGGTATTCCTGGCCGCGCCGCGAGCGCGCGAGTGGCCACGCCTGTGTTTGGCGCTGCGGCCGTGGGTGGACCTCGGCGCCGATCCGCGCTTCGCGCAGGAAGCGGATCGGCAGCGCAACGACACGGCGCTGACGCAGGCTCTCGCCGCCGTTTTCGTGCAGCGGGGCAAGGACGACTGGGAACGCGATCTGCTCGCGGCGGATGTCGGCTGCGTGGCGGTCACCACCGCGCCGATCGAGGAGATCCTGATGAGCGACTGGTTCGGCCGCGCCGGCGGCTACCTCGCGCAAGCCTGGCACCCGGTGTTCGAGGATCACCCACGCATGGCGCCCGCGGTGCGGTTCTCGCGCTCGGCGACCCAGGCCCCCGGCGGCCATCTCGCGGGCGAAGCGACCGAACGGGTGCTGCGCGAACTCGGCTACGACGATGCCCGCATCGCCGATCTGCGTGCGCGCCGGATCGTCGACTGACTTCGGAGGCATGACGTTCGCCGGCCGGGCCGGCGGATCGTGCGGTCCGCCGGGCGACCGGGGCGCTCGCCGGCGTCGGTCGGAAACCGGCGAGGAACGTGTCGCGGCTGCCGGATCAACGCGCGCGTTCGACGTAATGTTCCAGGTTGGAGAAGAACGGCGGATCGCAGCCGTCGCTGCCTTCGCTCAGTACCACCCGACCGCGGCCTTCCGACCACAGGACGACGTGCAGGCGCTCCTCACGATCGGCGCTCACGTCCTCGACGCTGACGATTTCGCCCGCCGCAAAGCCGGCGAACGGCACGGTCACGCGCAGCCTGCCGCGATCGTGGATGCTGAGCGGCGCCGGGATCGCGATGATGCGTACGACCTCCGCCACCAGTTCCGGAAGGCGCGCGTCGAATGCCGCGCGCGAGGCGGGAACGAAGGGCTCGATGTGGCCGACCGCCACGCTGCAGCCGGCATCCGTTTCATTGAACGCCGCGACTTGCCAGGCGTCGCTGGTGAGATTCCCTGCAGGCCAGCTTTCCGGGTAGGCACCCGCGTGGAACGATCGCCGCAGCGCGCCGCCGTGGCCTGCCTGCGCCACGCCCGATTCGAGGCTGGCCAGCAAGGCATACGCACCGAGTTCGCGTGCGAAGAAGGCGTCGCGTGCCCGCACCGCCCGATCAACCCGATCTACGATTACCGGCAGCAGCGCCTGGAATCGTGCCCGGTCGACGACCTCGACCGTCTCCGGCGGGCAACGCAACCCGGCGCCCGGCGTGCGAATTTCAACACCGCGTGCACGCGCCGTGCACTTGATCGTGAGATCAGCGAGGCCGGCGATTTCCTGCACGTGCAATGCGGCGGGGCCGGGAGGGACGTAGGGGCCGTGAATCGGCATCACCAGGTTCCAGCGTGTGGCTATCGGAACGGCCTCTTCGCAGCCAGCGAGTATCGCCAGCGTCGCATCGATGACGCCGATTTCGCGCTGATCGAGCCGCGCTGCTGCCCTCGCGTCGAGGAAATCCGCGAGTTCCGTGCGCCCGTGGAACTCCGCGAGTTCGCCGACGTCGGTGCGACAGCGCACCCCGCACACGGTGGAACTGTTCAGATTGCGCTCGAATACCAGTGCCTGCCAGGCCACGCATTCGCCGAGGCGGAAGCCGATTACGGCGAAGCGGTTCCGGCCCGGGTACGCGAGTCGTGCCGCGCGCACCACCAGCGCCGACGCAGGCACCTGCTGCGTGCCGGCGAACGCGGTGCGGGCGGCCTGCGCGTCATCGTCCGCGATCGAGCTGAGTTCCGGCGATACCGCCAGCCCCGCTGCCTGTGTCGCGGCGATCAGGCGATCGAGCGCGCGGCGCAGGTGGTTTTCGAAAACACCAGAACCGAATTGGGCGCTGTTCGCGTGCACCGCGCTGGCATCCGGCCACCTGCCGGCGGCCTCCAGCGCGGCGGCGTACATCTGCCAGGCGAGTCCGGACCGCTTGTTCCGCTCGACCAGTTGTCGTGTGATGTCCAATGCACGCGACAATCCCGCCTCGGTCGCGCCGAACACGATCGATGGCGACAGAGAAAGCACGTCGAATCCGGGATCGTCGAGATCCCGATCACCGTGCGCGACGAGCGCGCACAGCGCGTCGAGCACGGCGTCGACGTCTCCGGCGGCAAAAGCCACGCGGACCGCATTGAAATCTCCGGGCACTTGCATCACCTCGATCAGGCGAGTACCTGGATGCGCGCCAGGTTGGCGGCACGATCCGTCGCCGTCGACTCGATGAATTCGCCGATCTGCATTTCGTTGCCCAGGTCGTCGCTCAGTTCGAGTACCGGATGTCCGCGCAGATCGGAGAACCGGTGCATGTGGATCGAATCCCGGCGCTCAGCCAAGCGCGTACGCCGGCGCGCCTGCTTGTGAATGTCCACGCGTGCATAGCTGCCGACGTCACGCCAGGCCATGCGGCGGGCACCGAAGAACGAGATATCGGCGACACCGACCGCGTCGTAGTGCACGCGGCGCGTCAGCCATTGCAGCCAGCTCAAGAGCGCCAGCACCGTGAAGACCAGCAGCGCGATACCTGTGATACGCGCAGCCGGATCCTCGCGCCACGGCGCCCACATCCCGACGGCGAACGTGCCGAGCCCTGAACACGCCGGCCAGAACCATCCCCAGCGCGCGGTCGACGGCGGATAGCGCCGGACGCCGGTACCGTTCGCGCGTGCACCGGGAACGGGATTGCCCGCGGCCGGCAGCCAGCGTCCGTCCCGCCAGATGACGTCCCTGCCCCAGGGCGCGCGCAACAGCCGCCGGGCGACGAACCCGAGGACGAGGATCCCAATCGTGTAGCTCGCCGTCACGATTGCCGTCGCGGGATGGCTCTGGACGCGTACCCGCGCCGGGTTGTGCGGATCCTGCAGCAGCGTGATTCGGGTACCGTGGCGGTGCCACGCCCCCGCGGTGCGGGGAACCAGGATCAAGCGATGATCCCGCTCCCGCGGCGTTTGCGCCTCCGGCTCGGCATGGCCGGGTATCGCGGCGGCTATCGCGCCGTCGATCTCGATCTCGACGAGATTGCCGAATGCCGTGCTGGTGATGGTCGCGGGGTGCCGCATCCATCCCGACTGATCGATCGTCTCGAGCGCAAATTGCGCGAGACCGGCCAGCATCCACACGGCCGGCGCGACGAGCGCCGCCAGCAGCAGCCGCTTCAGGTGGCCGGCAAGCGCGTACGAGGCGTCGGAATCGTGCACGGTATGGCACCTGGCCGTCGCGGCGGGCTACCCCCCGGGAGTGGCCTGTCCCGCCGGCGTCGGTACCCGCGAGCGCGGGTGGCTCCGATTCACCGGTCGATCTTCCAGGCGCCCTTCGTCAACGCCAGGCGCACCTCGTCGATCTCGTGTGGCCCGGTGCGCAGGGTGAGCACGGCCCGCCCTTCATCCACGACCAGCGTCTCGATCTGCCCTCGGCGCGCCTCGCCCTGCGGCGTGCCGGCGCGGCGGTGCTCCTGGAATTGCCTGAAGCCGTCGGCGCCGAACTGCTCCACCAGGGACCTCATGTCCGCAAGCTTCTCCGCGGTCATGTAGGGCACCGCGGCGTCAATGCCCTGCCGCAGCAAGGCATCCTCGTAGGCGAGCAGCACCTCGGCCTGTGGCGACTGCTGCGCCAGCAGACGCGCCTCGGCGTTTGCCTTGCCACCCTCGCCGCCGGCGGTGACGGCCGCCGCGAACTCCACCTCCAGGAACCAGTCCGGGGTGTCCGCGAACTCGCGGTTCCCGGAGGACAGCATCCCGGCCTGCAGGCCGAACTGCAGGTTGCCGCTGACCTGCGCGCCTGCCACCGTCAGCCACGGCGGCGAGGTCTCCGCGCCAGCGTCGGATTCGGGCTCCCAGAATTCCGGCATGCTCCGGTATCCGTCCGGGACCGGCAGGAACAACGTACCCTTCACCGGCTGCCTCGGATCCTCCGGATCGACCGCCAGGCGCAAGCCGTGCAGCGCACCCGTGCCCACCGCGGTGCTCAGCTTCGCCGGATCGCGCGCGGTCGCCGGTGGCAGCGCGACATCGGTCAGGTAGATCCAAAGCGCGCCGGCCGTGCCGGGTTGCGGGATTACGAGGACGTGCGCCAGGCGGTGGCTCTGCTCGCCGATGGTGAGCGTGCCGGACACCGTGCCGGTCTCGGCGGCGGAGGCGTTCATGGCGAATACTCCCAGCAGGAACAGGCGGGCGATGCGGCTGCTCACGGCAATGCGGCGGCCATGGCGAACTCGGCCTCGAAACCGTACGGCGGGGACTCGAAGACCCCCGCCATGTCCCGGCGGATCCTTCCCGCCGTTTTCGTGGGTTCCGGCGTGAGGGACTCGAACACGGCCTCGGATCCCGAGACGGAGATCGAGGCCAGCGTGGCGCCGGGATCCGGCGGCATCAGCAGCACTGCCTTGAGTTCGGTGGGTGCCGGATCCGTCGGATCGAGCGTGAGCGTGACGCCGTGCACCCTGCCCGCGGCCGCGGGCCCGTGCACGCCGAATCCGAGCCGCAGGCGCCGAGCAGCAGGCAGGCGAAGAACAAGGATGCTCTGGTCATCGACCGTACTCTGCCTTGGGATTCACCCCTGAAAGACGGGACGGACCGCGAAAACGGGTCGGGCGTACACAGAGCATAATTCACCTTTGTCGACTGATCTACGCGGCGGGCGTGTGCCGCTCCGCGCCGCCCGGCGGATCGCCCCGACCCTCCGAACCGTCGTTCACTCGCGCTTGATGTTGCCGCCGTCGGCGTAGCTGGGCTGGTGCGCGATGGCACCGCCGTCCACGCTCAGCACCTGGCCGGTGATGAACGAGGCCTGGTCCGAGCACAGGAACACCACCGTGTTGGCGATGTCCTCCGGGGTGCCGGTGCGCGGCAGCAGGTGATGGCGGATGAGCCGTTCCTGCGCCGCCGCGTTCAGCTTCGCCTTGAGCCGATCGGTCATGATGAGGCCCGGGCAGATCACGTTGGCGCGGATCCAGTGCCGGCCGTGCTGGGTGGCGATCGAGCGCATGAGCGCGATCAGCGCATACTTGGTCGCCGCGTAGGCCGTCTGGCCGGTATCGCCAAGCAGGGCCTGGTTCGAGGAGGTGAACACGATCGCGCCGCCACCGCGCGCGATCATGTGCGGCAGGGCGTACTTGCTGCACAGCATGCTGCCGGTCAGGTTCACCTGCAGCGTGCGATCCCAGACCTCGCGCTCCATGCCGGCGACACCGACGTCGCGCGGCGTGATGTCCATGGCGCTGGCGTTGTTGTGCAGGAAGTCGACGCCGCCGAAGGCTTCGACCGCGCGCTCGATCATGGCGCGCACCGCCGTCTCGTCCCCGATGTCCACGCCCACGCCGATCGCGCTGCCGCCCGCGTCATGGATCGCCTTCGCCCGTGCCTCGGCGCCGGCACCGTCGATGTCGGCGACCACCACCCGTGCGCCCGTGTGCGCGAACGCCGCCGCGGTCGCCGCGCCGATGCCCGCCGCCGCGCCGGTGACGACGGCGACCTTGCCCTGAAAACCGTTCATCCGCCGATTCCTCCGCGTTCGGTGTCCCGGCTGGCAAGCCTAGCGGATGGGCGCGCGCGCGTCGATCCGCCGCCCGGCTTGCCCAACCCGGCCCGGACTTGATGGAGGTCAAATGAAACCGTTAACTGTATGCGCATCATCCCGGCAGCCCGCGGCTTCGGTTGCGGGTACGCGGATCCCGGCAAGTTCAACCCACCTGCGGACGACTCGTATGACTACACGCCCCTTCGTTTTCAGTTGCGACGCCCACATCGCCGAACCGCCCGACCTGTTCACCTCGCGCATGACCGGCCCGCTGGCGGAACACGCGATCAGCTCCGAAGTCACCAACGGCATGCGCCAGACCAAGGTCGGCAGCCGGGTCGTGCTGAAGATCCTGGCGAACTTCCCCACCCACCGGACCGGCATCACCGACGAGGAATTCGCCCGCCAGGCCGCGGACCGCTCCTGCACCGACGGCCAGCAGAACTTCGTCAGCGATTGCGCGGTGGACACCACCCGCCGCGGCGCGCGCGACCTGCAATTGCGGATGGCGGACATGGACCGCGATGGCGTCGACGCCGAACTCGTGTTCCCGTCCCTGGGGCTGATGCTGCCACGCATCACCGATCCGGACGCGCAGCGCGTGGCCTGCGAAATCTACAACGACTGGGCCTGGGACTACTGCGCGCCGGCGCGCGATCGGCTCGTGCCGGCGGCGATGATCCCGTGCATCGACCTGGAGATGGCGCTGGCCGAGTGCAAACGCACCGCCGCCAAGGGCTACGCGGCGTTCTGCCTGTGGGAGGGACTGAACAACTACAACCGCCCCGAGTGGGATCCGATCTTCGCCTTCGCGGCCGCGAACGACATCCCGCTGGTGTTCCACACCGGCATCGGCAACATCAACATCCGCGCGATGGGCAACCCCGGCGGCGCGCTGTACAACTACACCCGGCAGATGAACGACGCCGTCGACGTCATCACCCAGCTCGTGGCCGGCGGTGTGCTGGACCGCAATCCGCGGGCCCAGATCCTGTTCGCCGAGCACAGCGCCGGCTGGCTGTGGGGGCTGGCGGAACGCATGGACGAGGTCTATCACGGCCACTTCCCGGCGATCACACCCAAGCTGAGCCGGGTGCCGAGCCAGATCGTCCGCGATCAGGTCCACTGCGCGCTGCAGAACGACATCGGCGCCTTGACCTCACGCCGGGGCGTGGGGATCGGCGCGCTGCTGTTCGCCACCGACTACCCGCACTCGGAAGGCACCTTCCCGTTCTCGCGCGAGGTGGTGAACAAGATGATGGCCGAGTACCCCGACGTGACTCGCGACGAGTTCGTCGCGGTCCTGGGCGGCAACGCCGCGCGCCTGTTCAAGCGCGCCAACCTTCAGGCCCAGGTCGACGCCCGCGCACACGCCGCCTGATCCCCCAAAAAGGGGACATTCATCATTTCCGAGAAAATGATGAATGTCCCCTTTTTGGGTCAGGAGAGGACGCCGGCGTCGGCGAGGGCCTGGATGCGGGCGTCGTCGTAGCCGAGCAGCGTCTGCAGCACCCAGCGGTTGTCGCGGCCGAAATGCGGGGCGGGACGCGCCTGCACGGCCGGCGT
The DNA here is from genome assembly GCA_050183625.1 of Gammaproteobacteria bacterium. Classification (GTDB taxonomy): domain Bacteria; phylum Pseudomonadota; class Gammaproteobacteria; order JADZEE01; family JADZEE01; genus JBFXBD01. The sequence goes on along the minus strand of JBFXBD010000009.1, from coordinate 33,043 downwards.
CCACGAGAGGCGGTAGCGGGCGTTCTCGACCGTCGTCCTGCCCATGAGCTCGTGCGGCAGTTCCACGAAATGCCGCCGGTGCTGCAGTTGCGGATCGGCGACCATGTCCGCGGAGGACGCCAGGTTGTGCGCCGGCACGCCGATCGCCTGCAGTGCGCGCTCGACCTCGCCCGGGGTGCGCTCCCGGGTCCAGTTCTGCACGAGCGCTTCGAGTTCGTCCTCGCGTTCCTGGCGATCCTCCAGGCGCGCGAAACGCGGATCCGCCGCCAGCGACGCGCCACCGACGAGGCCCGCCAGGCGCTGCCACTCGCGATCGCTGCGTACCGCGATCGCCACCCAGCCCTCCGTGTTCGGCGGTTGCGGCCGGCACGGGAACACGCCGTGCGGCGCCATCTGCGGATCGCGGTTGCCGCGCGGCTCGACCACGGTGCCGGTAGCAGCGCAGTCGGCGATCTGCGGCGCGAGGAACTGGATGCCCGCCTCCGCCTGCGACACGTCGATCCAGCCGCCGCGACCGGTCCGGCGGCGGTGATCCAGCGCCGCGAGCAGCGTCACCAGCGAGTAGCGCGGGCCGACGAAATCGGTGTAGGGACCAAACGGGCCGATCGGCAGCGCGTCCGGCCAGCCGACGATCGCCTGGTAGCCTGCGATCGCGGCGCCGACATTGCCGTAGCCGGCCAGTCTCGACCAGGGCCCGGACTGCCCCATCAGCGAGGTGCTGAGCATGACGAGGTCGGGCCGCAGCGCGCGCAGCGCCTCGTACCCCAGCCCCCATTCCTGCATCTGGCCGGGCGCGAAGGCTTCGATTACCACGTCCGCCCACGTGCGCACCAGGTCGCGGACGACTTCACGGCCTTCCTCGCGCGACAGGTCCAGCGTCATGCCGTACTTGCCGGCGTTGCAGGTCTCGTACAGCCCGGACTTCTGCGGATCGAGCTTGCCGTCCGGGAACGGCCCCATCATGCGCGCGGTCTCGATGCGGCGGCTGGACTCCACGCGCAGCACGTCGGCACCGAAGTCGGCCAGTGCACGGCCGATCACCGGGCCGGCGACGACCCAGGCGAGGTCCAGCACGCGCAGGCCGGCGAGCGCGGCGCTCATGCCACGGCTCCGGCGGCGCGCAGCGTGGCGATGCCGGCGTCGGTTTCGCCCAGCCATTCGCGCAGCACCGCGTCGGTGTGCTGGCCCGGCGCCGGCGCGGGCGCCAGCGGCACGAAACCGTCGACCACCCCGGCGGCGAAGTTGCCGGGTAGCGTACGCTGCGCGCCGGACGGTTCGACGACGGTCTGAAAATAACCGCGCGCACGAAGCTGGCGGCTGTCGAGCAGGTCACGGGTGGTGGCGATCGGCGCGCACAGGAACCGGTGCTCCATCGATTTCAGGAGCAGTTCCTCCTTGGTGAAGCGGGCGAAGAAGCGCGCCACCGCATCGCGCGCGCGGTCCAGATCGTCCTCGCCGATCTCCTCGCTCAGGATCCGCTGCGGCAACGCGATCCAGTCCCAGGCGGCGATGTCGTCCTCGCAGGCACCCTCGGCGTGCATCCAGCGGAACAGATTGTTGGAGAACCGGCCGCTCGCCGGGCCGATGCCGATGTGCATCTCGACCAGGCCGTCGCGCACCTGCCATTTCGATCGTCGGGTTCGGGCGCCGCTGCCGCTCAAATCCAGTTCCTTCTTCCGCCCCTTCTTCGCCTCCACGGAGGCCGCGGCGGTAATCGAGAACCCGGCGTGGCCGAACGGTGCCGCGAGCGACTGGCCCAGCGTGCACAGGGCGGCACTCTGCTGCGCCGATACGTCCACGTGCTGTCCCAGACCGCTGTCCACGCGCGCGAAATGCGCGATCAGGGCGCCGCCCGCGGCATCCGCCGCGGCGTTGGACCAGGCCTGCGGGACGGTGATCCGCACCGGCGGGCGGGTACCGTCGCGACTGGGCAGCAGCGGGCCGCCAGCGGCCCAGACGGTGAGGTCGGTGGCGGCGTAGCCGGCCTTGGGCCCGTCGATGCCGAACGCCGAGACGGTCACGTGCACCAGCGCGGGGTTCACCTCCAGCGTGCGCGCCGGTTCCAGATCCCAGGCCAGGCGCTGAGGACGATCCGCGGATTCGATCAGGAAATCGGCGCGTTCGATGAGCCTCCGCAGCAGGGCGCGGCCGCTGTCGGCGGAGGCGTCCAGCACCATGCCACGCTTGCCCGCGGCGTAGGCCGACCAGAACAACGAGGAGGTCGGCGCGTCCGGCGCGAACGGCCCGATCGCACGCGCGGGCGACCCGCCGGGCGGCTCGACCTGCAGCACGTCGGCACCCAGTTGCGCGAACATGTGGCCGGCCAGCAGGCCGCGCTCGTCGGTGAGATCCAGGACGCGGTAGGGGGCGAGGAATCCAGGCACGTCGGTGGCTCCGCGATCGCCGGCGCGGGGTGCGCGGCGCGAGCGCGGCACTATAACCGGGCGCCCCGCGGCGGCGAAACCCGGCCCCGGGCCGCGGATCCGGACCGGTCTGCAACCGGCGGAAACCATCGTGTACACTTGCCGGCTCGCGCGCCGCCGCCGCGGCGCGCCTTGGTCGTCGAACTCCAGCCAGGGGCCAGCATGAGCAAACCGATGCAGGGTATTCGCGTGGTCGAGGTCGCTGCCTGGACCTTCGTCCCGGTGGCTGGCGCCATGCTCGCCGACATGGGCGCGGACGTCATCAAGGTCGAGCCGCCCACCGGGGACCCGCAGCGCGGCCTGCGCAACATGCTCAACATCGACCCGCGCGGCCCGAACCCCTTCAATGAAATCCCCAACCGCGGCAAGCGCAGCATCACCGTCGACCTGCAGACCGAGGCCGGCCGCGAGGTGCTGCTCAAGCTCGCCGCCTCGGCAGACGTTTTCCTGACCAGCTACCTGCCGGCGCTGCGAAAGAAGCTCCGCATCGACGTCGAGGACATCCGCGGGGCCAACCCGAAGATCATCTACGTGCGCGGCAGCGGCTGGGGCAGCACCGGCCCGATGCGCGACGTCGGCGGCTACGATCTCGCCGCGGCCTGGGCCAGCTCGGGGTTTTCGGCGCGGCTGGATCGCGACCCGGAAGGCCCGCCGCCGATGCCGCCGGCGTTCTACGACCTGCAGGGCGGCAACACCATCGCCGGGGCGATCGCAGTGGCGCTGTTCAAGCGCGAGCGCACTGGCGAGCCCTCGATCGTCGACGTTTCGCTCATGAACGTGGGCATGTGGTCGATGGCGCCGGACATCGTCAGCGCGCCCTACGTCGAAAAGCCGAACCAGGTCATCCGCACCTCGCCCGGCAATCCGATCACCAACTGGTACAAGACCGCCGACGGCCGCTGGATCTATCTCGTGCTGCTGCAGGCGGACCGCTTCTGGGCCGAGCTGTGCGCGGTGATGGAACGCCCGGATCTGGTCGCCGATGCACGCTATGCGGATGCCAAGGTCCGCTACGAGAACCGCGAAGCCTGCGTCGCCGAGCTCGACCGGATCTTCGGCAGCCGGACGCTGGCGCAATGGCAGGCGCGCTTCCAGGGTTTCAGCGGCGTGTGGGCGCCGGCGCTCAAGGCGCACGAACTGCACGATCACCCGCAGGTGCACGCCAACGGGTTCCTGCCCGCGGTCACCGGCAACGACGGCAACGAATTCCGCCTGGTGTCGACCGCGATGCATTTCGACGAAACACCGACCGCGCCGGCCGGGCCGGCACCCGAGCTCGGCCAGGACACCGAGGCGATCCTGCTCGACTGCGGTCTGGAGTGGGAAGAGATCGAATCCCTCAGGGCGCGCGGCGGCCTCGGCTGATTCCGCGCGACGGATGCCCGGCTTCACGCCGGCGATGACAACGTTCCAGGAGAAGCTGCAATGGCACAACTCAAGGCTGGGTTGAAGTTGAAGAGCGCGGTGTGCACCGCGGAAGTCATGATCGTCAAGCCGGGCGCGGTCTCCGCGCTGACCTGCGGCGGCAGCCCGATGCTGGCGCCGGGCGAATCGGCGCCCGCGGGCGCGGCGCTGGCGGCCGGCGGCGAGGGCTGCAAGGTCGGCAAGCGCTACGTGAACGCCGACCAGTCGCTGGAGGTGCTGTGCGTGAAGGCCGGCAACGGCGCGCTGGCGGCCGACGGCGTCGAGCTGCAGCTCAAGGAAGCCAAGCCCCTTCCCTCGTCCGACTGATCACCGGTACCGCGCATGAACATCGCGATGCTGCTGCAGATGGCGGCGGAGTCGGCGCCGGATCGCAACGCGCTCACGCACGCGCGCCACCACTACACGTACGGCCAGATATTCCAGGCGGCGCAGGTGGCGGCCGGCCTGTTCCGTGCGAGCGGCTGCCAGTACGTGTCGGTGCTGGACGTGAGCAGCCCGGCGGTGCCGATCGCGCTGTTCGGCGCCGCCATGGCGGGCGTGGCCTACGTGCCGCTGAACTACCGCCTGACGCGCGAGGAACTCGACGCCCTGATCGAGCGGGTAACGCCCGTGTACATGGTCGCCGACGACAGGAACCACGAAGCGTACGCGCCGCGAGGCGTCGGCACGGTGATCAGGCGCGCCGCGTTCCTGGAGCAGACGCTGGGCGGCACGCCCGACGGCGCCGAGCCCGCCGAGGATCCCACCGCCGTGGCGGTGCAACTGTTCACCAGCGGCACCACCGGCAAGCCCAAGGCCGCGATCCTGCGCCACGAGCACCTGGTGTCCTACATCCTGGGCTCGGTGGAGTTCATGGCCGCGGACGAGGCCGAGGCCACGCTGGTGTCCGTGCCGCCCTACCACATCGCCGGCATCTCGGCGGTGCTCAGTTCGATCTACGCCTGCCGTCGCATCGTCCAGCTTCCGGACTTCGGCGCCGCCTCCTGGCTGGAGCACTGCGAGCACGATGCCGTGACCAACGCCTTCGTCGTGCCGACCATGCTCTCGCGCATCATCGATCATCTCGACACCATCGAAGCCAGGCCGCACCTTCCGGCGCTCAAGGCGATTGCCTACGGCGGCGGCAAGATGCCCCAGCACACGATCGAACGCGCGCTGGCGATGTTCCCGCAGGTCGACTTCACCAACGCCTACGGCCTGACCGAAACCAGCTCCACCATCTGCCTGCTCGGCCCGCAGGATCACCGCGAAGCCTTCCAGAGCGGGGATCCCGCGGTGCGGCGCCGGCTGTCCTCGGTGGGCAAGCCGCTGCCCTCGGTGGAACTGGAGGTGCGCGACGACGACGGCCGCGCGCTCGGCGCGAACGAGGCCGGCGAGATCTACGTCCGCGGGCCGCAGGTTTCCGGCGAGTACCTCGAGCGGCGCGCGATCCGCGACGACGGCTGGTTCCCGACCCGCGACGCGGGCTTCGTCGACGAGCACGGCTACCTCTACCTCTCCGGCCGCGCGGACGACGTCATCATCCGCGGTGCGGAGAACATCTCCCCGGGCGAGATCGAGGACGTCCTGCTCACCCACCCGCTGGTAGCCGATGCCTGCGCGGTCGGCATTCCGTCCGAGGAATGGGGCGAGACGGTCGCCGCGGCGGTGGTGCTCAAGCCCGATACCGAGGTCAAGATCTCCGAGCTTCAGCATCTCGTGCGCGACAAGCTGCGTTCTTCCCGCGTGCCCGAGCAGGTGCGCTTCGTCAAGGGCCTGCCCTACAACGAAATGGGTAAGCTGCTGCGCCGGGAAGTCAAGACGCTGTTCGCGTAGGCGCGCGGGCCCGCACCGTGAGCGCGGTCGCCGGCGGGGCCGATTGTCCGGTCCCGTTGGGCGGCAGCGCCGATCGGCTGCTCGAACGCCTGCGCGCCGCCGCCCCGGGCGCGGATCTGCCCTCCGCCCCCGGCCGCGCGCTGCTCGCCGAGCGTGCGGCGCTGTGCGGCTTCATCCCCGTGCGCAACCGTTCGGCCGGCGGCACATGCCGCCTGCTGCGCAGCCGCGATCGGATCCTTGCCGTGAACCTGGCGCGCGCGGCCGACTGGGAATTGATGCCCGCGTGGCTGGAACGCGAAGGTATCGATGCCGGCGACTGGCGCCGCGTCGGCGCACTCATCGCCCGGCGGCCGGCGCAGCACCTGCTGGATCGCGCACTCGACCTCGGCCTGCCGGTCGCGGCAGCGAACCCACCACCCGCGCAACCGTGCGCACCGTTCGTCGTCACCCTCGGCCAGCCTGCCGCCCCGGCTCGCTCCTTACCCACGCGCGCCGCGCGCGTCCTGGATCTGTCCGCGCTCTGGGCCGGGCCGCTGTGCGGGCACCTGCTGCATTGCGCCGGGGCCGACGTGGTCAAGGTGGAGTCCATGCGCCGGCCGGACGGCGCGCGGTTCGGCAATGCGCGGTTCTACGGCCTGCTGAACCAGGGCAAGTCCTGCGTCGCGCTGGATCTCGCGACCGAACCCGGCGTGGCGAGGCTGCGTGCGCTGATCGACCGCGCCGACATCGTGATTGAAGGCTCGCGCCCGCGCGCGCTGCACCAGCTTGGGATCCGGCCCGAGACGCTGATTGCGGCGCGCGCCGATCTCACCTGGATCAGCATCACCGCCTACGGGCGCGAGGATCCACAGGGCACACGGGTCGGCTTCGGCGACGATGCCGGCGTCGATGCCGGCCTGTCCGCGGCGATGCGCGAAGCCACGGGGCTGTACCGGTTCGCCGGCGACGCGATCGCCGACCCGCTCACCGGCATGACCGCGGCCATCGAAGCGTTGGCCGGCTGGCGCGCCGGCGGCAGCCGCCTCGTCGCACTTGCCCTGCGCGATGTCGCCGCGCATTGCCTGTTCGATGAACTGCGTGCGGATCGTCGGCGCACGCTGGGCGAATTCGCGCGCTGGCATGCCAGGCGCCGGCAGCCGTGGACCCTGGCGGCGAGAACGATCCGAGCGCCGGTACGGGACCTGGGCGCGGACACGGAGGCCGTGTTCGCACGCTGGGGTGCCGGGTGCTGATCCTGCGCGCCGAGCTTTCGCCGGGCCACACGGTCGACGTGCGGATCCATGCGCAGTCGATCTCCGCCATCGGCGTCTTGCAGGCGCAGGCGGGCGAGCGCGTGATCGACGCCGCGGGCGGCGCGCTGTTGCCCGGGCTGTGCGATCACCACCTGCACCTGGCGGCGCTCGCCGCGGCCCTCGATTCGCTGCGCTGCGGGCCGCCGCAGGTGCGCGATGCCGCCGGGCTCGCGCAGGCGCTGCGGCTGGCGCGGGCCAGGGGCGGCGCGATCCGCGGCGTCGGCTACCACGAATCGGTGGCCGGCGATCTGGACCGCGCGTGGCTCGACCGCCATGTGCCGGACGTGCCGGTGCGGATCCAGCACCGCAGCGGCCAGCTCTGGATCCTGAACTCGGCCGCGCTCGACGGATTGCGCCCCGCGCCCGATCAGCCCGTGCCCGCGGACGGGCGGCTTTTCGGGGGCGATCACCTGCTGCGCACACGCGTGGATGCCGCGCCGCCGGCACTGGACCGCGTCAGCAGCCTCCTGGCCGCCCGCGGAGTCACCGCGGTCACCGATATGGGCGCGCGCAACGACGACGCCACCGTGGCCTGGCTGCACACCGAACAGGCGCGCGGCGCGCTGCACCAGCGCGTGCTGGCCGCCGGCACGCCGGGCATGCACTTTCCGGCGTCCGCCGGCGCGGTCAGCGCCGGGCCGACCAAGATCCACCTGCGCGAAGCCGAGCTGCCGTCGTTCGAAACCACCCTGGGCATCATCCGCGCGAGCCACGCGCGCGGACGACCGGTGGCGGTGCATTGCGTGACCCGCACCGAGCTGGTGTACACGCTCGCTGCATTGGAGGAAGCGCGCGTCCTGGCCGGCGACCGGATCGAACATGCTTCGATTGCGCCGCCGGAACTGGTCGAGCGGATCGCCGCGCTCGGGCTGATCGTGGTCACGCAACCTAACTTCATCGCCGAGCGCGGCGACGCGTACCTGACGGATGTCGACGGCGATGACCAACCCTGGCTGTACCGCGCGCGCGCGTTCCTGGACGCGGGCATCGCACTCGCTGGCGGCACGGACGCACCGTTCGGTGAACCGGACCCGTGGCGGGCCATGCGCGCCGCCGTGACGCGCCGGACACCGGGCGGTGCCCGCATCGGTGCTGGCGAGGTACTCAGCCCCGAGCAGGCGCTGGCCCTGTTCACCTCGCCGCCCGAAGCACCCGGGCGACCGGCGCGGATCGCGGCCGGCCTGCGCGCGGACCTGTGCCTGCTGCGCGCGCCCTGGCAGCAGGCGCGCGCATCGCTCGACGCCGATCTGATCCGCGCGACGATCGCCGCCGGCGAGCTAATCCACGAGCGCGTCGACCAGCCCCCAGGCTAGCGCGGTCCGCGCGTCGACCCGCCGGCCGCTCAGCACCATCCAGGCGGTGCGCCGGCGGCCGGTCCGGCGCGCGATGCCCACGCAGCCGCCGGCGCCGGGAATGAGCCCCATCGACAGCTCCGGCAATTGGAAGAAACTGCGCCGCGCGGCGACCACGCGCGCGCCGAACGACGGCAGCTCGATGCCGGCGCCGATGCACGCTCCGTGCAGATGGAACTCGAAGCGCTCCGGCGCGCGGGCGACCAGGCGCGCCGGCAGCCTCAGCATCCGGATTGCGTGGGCCTGCGCGGGATCCGGCGCCTGCCCGAATTCGGCCAGCTCGCCGCCGACACTGAAACACGCGCCGTTGCCGCGCACGTGCGCGCGGACGATGTCCTCGTCCATCAGCACGAGTTCGAACGCCTCGCAGAGCGCATCGCGGATCTCCACGCCGATCGCGTTGCGCGCCGCCGGCCGGTTCAGGACGATCTCGAGCCCGTTGCCCGCGCGCACCAGCAGCACCGGCGGGCCGGCCTCCGGCGGCGGCGGACGGCGCACGGCCGCGCCGAGCCAGCGCGCGAACTCCGACCCGCCCTGCAGTGCCGCGTAGGCGAGCGATTCCACGGTCAGCGCCTCGGGCACGGGCAGGGATTCCGTCGCCCTGAGCAGTTGCACGAGCACCGCCGCGGCCCGCGGGCAGCGCTCGATATTCGCCAGGATCCGGTCGAGATCCCGATCCTGCGCGACGGCATCCACGCCCGCCGCCAGGGGCGCATCCCCGGCCCCCACGCCGATCACGGGGCACGGCTGGCGCTGCAGCCATGCGGCCAGCGCCGCGGCTTCGCCGGCATCGGGGCCCGGCGCGTCGAGATCGACCAGCAGCCAGTGCCGCGCGCCCGAATCCAGGCCGTCGGCCAGCGATTGCAGCGCCATCGGCGCGAGATCGGCGGGCGTGAGGGCAGTCGGAAGGCGCACGGTTCGGCTCCACGCCCGCGACTTGCGCACGGGCGACGCCCGCAGTGTCGCACCGCCGCGACGGCGGTCACAAGTTCACGCCCGGCGACGGCCCCGAACACGCGCACCGGCACGCGCACAGGCCGGGATTTCCGCGCTTTGCCCTGCCGGCGGCAGATAGTATTCTGCGCCCGCATTCCCAACGGCTATTGGAGTCCGGCATGGCAGGTCCTCTCTCGGGTCTTCGCGTCATCGACTGTTCGCGCGGCATGGCCGGCACACGGGCCACGGGCCTGCTGGCCGACTACGGCGCGGATGTCATCTGGGTCGAGCCGCCGGGCGGGGATCCGTTCCGCGAGGCGCTGAAGATTGAGTACGCGGTGTTCAACCGCGGCAAGCGCAGCATCGAGTTGGATCTGAAATCCGAATCCGGCCGCGAGCAGTTGTTCGGCCTGCTGGCCGGCGCGGATCTGTTCGTGCAGAGCTGGCGTCCGGGCGTGGCCGAGCGTCTGGGCCTGGGCTACGAGGCCGTCCACGCACGCCTGCCGCACCTGGTCTATGCCGCGATCTCCGGCTTCGGGCCGGACGCGCCGCATCCCGATCTGCCGGGCTACGAGGCACTGGTCCACGCCCACGTCGGCACCATGGGCGAGCAGCCCGGCCACCGCACCGGGCCGATCTACGAAGGCCTGCCGTTCGCCTCGATCGGCGCCGCCTACATGGCGCTGATCGGCGCGTTGGGCGCGCTCTACCGCCGGCGCGACGATAACATCGGCCGGCGCGTGGAGACCTCCCTGGTCGATGGTGCGCTCGCCTACCTCTCCATGATGTGGGGCGACACGGACGACGCCGTTGCGCGCCCGCCGTCGCAGGCCGGGCAGACGCGGCTGGTCGCGCGCACCTACCGCTGCGCGGACGACGAGTACGTAGGCGTGCACACCGCCGCGGTCGGCGGCTTCACCCGCCTCATCCAGGCCTTGAATCTCCAGGACAAGATCATCCCGAGCAAGGACGGGCTGGACGTCGGCGTACCGCTGACGCCCGAGGAGGCCCGGGTCATGAACGAGGAGATCCCGGAGATCTTCCTCTCCCAGCCGCGCGACCACTGGGTCAAGCTGCTGCTGGAAGCCGACGTCTGCGTCATCCCCGAACTGCGCCCGGGACAGGTGTTCGACGAACCGCAGCCGCGCCACAACCAGATGGTGATGACGCTCGCTGATCCCGAACTCGGCCCGCTGGAGCAGGTCGCCCCGGCGGCGAAATTCCCGAACTCGCCGCACGCCATCGCGCGCCCGGCGCCGCGCCCGGGCCAGCACACCGCCGAGGTGCTGGCCGAGGCCGGAAAAGCCGTCGCGAAGAGCGCTGCCGCCGCACCGGCCGGCCCCGGCGCCGCGGACAGGCCGCTGCTCGACGGCCTGAAGATCCTCGATCTCGGCGCCTACTACGCCGGCCCCTACTCCTCGCGCCTGCTCGCCGATCTGGGGGCCGACGTCATCAAGCTCGAGCCCACCTATGGCGACCTGCTGCGCGGCCTGGATCGTCCGTTCCGCTCCGCGCAGGCCGGCAAGCGCGCGATCGCGGCCAACCTCAAGGAGGCCGACCTGCAGCAGGCGCGCGCGCGCCTGCTCGAATGGGCCGACGTCAGTCACCACAACATGCGCCCGGGCGCGGCCGAGCGCCTGGGCATGGGCGCCGGGGACCAGCGCAAGGCCAATGCGCGCGGCCTGTACATGTACGCGCCCGGCTGGGGCTCCTCCGGCCCGGACAAGGACCGGCAGAGCTTCGCGCCGCTGCTGTCGGGCTATGCCGGCGTGAGCTACGAGTGCGGCGGACAGTTCAACCCGCCGATCTTCCCGCTGGGCAACGAGGATCCGGGCAATGGCCTGGTCGGCGCGATCGCGGCGCTCATCGGCCTGCTTCAGCGCGAGCGCACGGGCGAGGGCGACTACATCGAGAACCCGCAGGTGAACGCCACCATGTCGCACATGGCGCACGTGGTACGCCAGCCCGACGGCACCGTGCTCAACGCCGAACGCCTGGATCCGCTGCAGCGCGGCCTCGGCCCGCTGGATCGCCTCTACGAAACCGCCGACGGCTGGATCTGCGTCGTGGCGCTGCGCGATCCGGAGCTCGAAGCGCTCACCCACGCCACCGGCGTGCCCATCCTCGGCAATCCGCAATTCGCCAGCGCCGCGGCGCGCCAGGAAAATGCGGACGCGCTCGCCGATCAGCTCGAGAACGCCTTCGCGACCCGCGGGACCGACGACTGGCTTGCCGCGCTGCGCGCCGCGGGGGCGCCGGCGATGGTGCCCAAGCCCTACAACAACATCGAGTTCATGCGCGATGCGAAGAACCAGGCCAGCCGCCGCGTCGGCGCGGTCCCGCACCCCAGGCACGGCACCGTGCGCGAGCTGTCGCGCCTGGTACGGGTGAGCCACTGCACCCCGGTGCCGCACAAGCTCGCGCCCGCCCTGGGCGAGCACACCGACTCGATCCTCGGCTGGCTCGGCTACGACGCCGGCCGGATCGCCGCCCTGCGCGCCAAGGGGGCCATCCGCTGATCGACTCGACGCCGGCGGTTCCCTCGACCGGACCGCGGATCGATGGATCCGCCGGCGCGTACGCGGCTACATGCGCTTGGCCACTTCCTCGAGCATGACCTCGGTGGCACCGCCGCCGATGGCCTCGACGCGCGCGTCGCGCACCATGCGCTCGATGGCCGAGCCGCGCAGGTAGCCGGCGCCGCCGTGGAACTGCTGGCAGTCGTACAGCACCCGGTTGACCAGCTCGCAGCATAGCGCCTTGGCCATCGACACTTCCTGGATGCAATCCAGGCCCTGCGCATCCAGCCAGGCGGTGTGATACAGGAGCTGGCGCGCCGCGGCGACCTCGGCCTGCCGCATCGCCAGCCGCTGGCGGATCGCCTGCTTGTCCCAGAGCGTGGCGCCGAAGGCCTTGCGCTCGCGCACGTACGCCACGGTGAGATCGATCGCCTGCTGCGCCTCGCCCATCGCCAGCCCGCCCAGCACCAGGCGCTCGTTCTGGAAGTTGCGCATCACGGCGTAGAAACCCTTGTGTTCCTCGCCGAGCATGTGCGCGGCCGGCACCCGGCAGTCCTGGAACACCAGCTCGGCGGTGTCCGAACTGCGCCAGCCCATCTTGTCCAGGGAACGGCCGACCGTGAACCCCGGCGTGCCGGCCTCGATGACGAACATGGAGATCCCGCGCGAGCCCTTCACGGACGGATCGGTGCGTGCCGCAACCATGTACAGATCCGCGTGCACGCCGTTGGTGATGAACATCTTCGTGCCGTTCAACACCCAGTCGCCGCCGTCGCGCACGGCGCGGGTGCGCAGGGCGGCGACATCCGAGCCGCCGTCCGGCTCGGTGATCCCGATCGCGGCGATGGTCTCGCCGGAGACGATGCGCGGCATCCAGCGCTGCATCTGCGCCGGCGTACCGGCGTTCGCCAGGTGCGGCGCGGCCATGTCCGTGTGCACCAGCACGGTGATCGCGAAACCGCCGTAGGTCGAGCGGCCGAGTTCCTCCGCGAGCAGCACGCTCGCCAGCGTATCCAGGCCGGATCCGCCGTACTGCTCCGGGTAGCGCATGCCCAGGAAGCCGAGCCGGCCCATCTCGCGCAGCACCGCGCGCGGCGTCATACCGTCGCGCTCCCATGCGTCCGCACGCGGGCGCACCTCGGCATCGATGAAGCGCCGCAACTGCGTGCGCAGCATCCCGTGCTGCTCGTTCAGGTAGATGATGCTGTCGATCAAGATCACTGCTCCGCGCGTGATGCGCCGCCCTCGCCCGCACAAGCCGGCCATTGCGACGCCTTGGCGGCTACCGTACGGCCTGCCGTGCGAGGGCGTCAATCGATCCGATGCCGGCGCTTTGTCGCCCGCCGGATGCACCCGCTACAATCCAGTACCGAATCGCCCCGGGGGCAGCACCGCATGCGCATCGCCACCACCGTGCTGCAGGACGACCTGCGCAAGGTCGCCGCCGCCGCGGCCGCCGCCGAGCGCGACGGCTACACCGTGCTCACCACCCTGGAAAACAAGCACGACCCGTTCCTGCCGCTGGCGATCGCCGCGGTGAACACGCAACGCATCGAGCTGTGCACCTCGGTGGCGATCGCCTTCCCGCGCTCGCCGATGACGGTGGCCCAGATGGGCTGGGATCTGAACGAGGCCAGCCGCGGCCGCTTCGTGCTCGGCCTGGGCACGCAGGTGAAGGCCCACAACGAACGGCGCTTCTCGGTGCCCTGGTCCGCGCCTGCGCCGCGCATTCGCGAGTACGTGCAGGCCCTGCGGGCCATCTGGCGCTGCTGGCGCTACGGCGAGAAGCTGCAGTTCCAGGGCGAGCACTACCGGTTCACGCTCATGACGCCGCACTTCGTGCCCGAAAGCCAGGGACTGCGCGTGCCGCCGGTCACCGTGGCGGCGGTCGGCCCGGCGATGCTGCGCGTGGCCGGAGAAGTCGCCGACGGCGTACGCCTGCACCCGTTCTGCACCCGCAGGTACTTCGACGAAGTGGTGCTGCCGGAACTGGGCGCGGGCCTGGCGCGATCCGGCCGCGATCGCAGCACGTTCGAGATCTCCGGCGGCGGCTTCATCGCCACCGGGCCGGACGATGCCGCCGTGCATGCCCGGCGCGAGTGGGTGCGCGGACGCATCGGCTTCTACGCATCCACGCCGGCCTACCACCCGGTGCTGGAACGGCACGGCCTGCTGGACCTGGGCCTGAAGCTCAACCGCCTGACGCGCGAGAACGCCTGGGACCGCCTCGCCGGCGAGGTGAGCGACGACGTGCTGGACCTGTTCGTGATTTCAGCGCGGCACGATCGGATCAAGGCGGAGATCGAACGCCACGCCGCCGGGCGCACGGACACGATCTACGCGAGCGCGAACTCCGCGCAACCGGGGGACATGCCGCCGGATCTCATCCAGGAGATCGCACGGCTGAAGACGCCCTTCGAAGGTTGGCGCGGCGACTGAACGCCGTCATCCCCGCACGCCTGGCATCTGCCGCTGCATCAGGCTCTCCTGCGCCATCGAGGCGACGAGCACGCCCTCGCGCGTGAACACCTGCCCGCGCGTGTGGCCGCGGCCGCCGCCGGCGATCGGGCTGTCCGTGGCGAGCAGCAGCCAGTCGTCGAACCGCACCGGCCGGTGGAACCAGACCGCGTGATTCAGGCTGCTCGGAAACAGCTCCCCGCCGGCCACCGAGCGCACGTGCCGCATCGCCGCGGTATACGGGCAGATCCAGTCCGTGGCGTAGGCGAGCGCGGCGGCGTGAAAGCCGGCGTGCGGCGCGATCGGCGTCCGCGGCCGGAACCAAGTCGTCATGCGCGATGCATCCGCCAGGCGCAGCAGCAGGTCCTCGGGCTCCGGGTAGCGCGCCTCCATGACGTGATCGCTCAGGAACCGCTCGTAGCGCGCCTCGTCGATGGAAAGGTTCAGATCGGCGACGATCCGGCGGATGGTCCGCGTGGACTCCGGCGGCGGCACCGGCGGCGCAACCGCCTCCTGGTGCTCGAACCCGGACGCCGCGGTCTGGAACGACACCATCGCCTGGCACAGCACCTGCCCGCCCTGGCGCGCGAACACGGTGCGGGTGGAGAACTGCCCGCCGTCGCGGGTGAGGTCCACCTCGTAGCGCACCGGCACCTTGCCGGAAGCGGGCCGCACGAAGAACACGTGCAGCGCGTTCGGCTCCCGATCCGGCACCGTCATCGCCGCCGCCACCAGCACCTGCGCCAGAAGCTGGCCGCCGAACAGGAAGCCGCTGCTGTTGGGTTCGTACCAGGTGTTGATGAAGACCCGGTCCGAGACCGGATGCAGCGTAAGCAGATCGGTGAGGTCGGTGCGGGGCCAGATGCGGGGGGGCGCCGGCACAATCGTGTTGGGATCACTCATTTCTTGGACCGCCGTCGATCTCCGCTTCGCATTTGATGCGCCCGGCTCCAGGCTTCGATGCATTCGCGCGGATCACTCGCGTTCAGGCGGCGGACCGGCACTATCATTGAGAAATTCCCATCGCAGGGTGCCTGGTCACCGCTCGCTCCCATTGCTGGCCGGTCTCGTAATCAGCTTGTGTTCGCCCCACTTGTACAGCCATGATTGATGCTCGGCCAAGCCGTTGATATCCGGAAACAGCGACTCCTTGTGAATGCCGCACGCGTTCAGATCAAGTTTGATCGTCAATGGGCTTTCTGCGATCTCAATCGTGAACATATTCTGCGGTCGGAATGGAACGTTCGGCCTCTTGTGGACGGTGAACAGTGCAGACTGCGCAGGAATTCGCGGACTGATGTGTGGCGGATAGTAAAGTACGACGTCGTCGAGTTTTTCGATCTCGTCATGAAGAATATCGCAAGCCGTCGGAACGTCCCGAATGCAGTAGATGACTGGATTGGATTTCAGATTTCTCGCATCCTCCACGGCGAAATACGCCGCGACCAGTAAGCTCTCGCTCCAGTCGAGAAGTCGGGTAAACATTCCGTGGTGCTGTGCGAGAGCCAACCACTCGAGGCGAGTGCGAGGGACGTGACTTACGTAAGGCGCCGCAGATCTAATAAAGTGCAGCGTGAGTGTTTCTTCTGCGACCCTGTCATACGGTAGATTTTCTCCCGTTCCCTTTAGCTTTCGAGCCTCAGGCCGGCCAATCTTCGGAACGAGTTCGTAAGTCGACTCACGAACGCCACGAAAAACCCACGCGCCGTCCCGGCGAAACTCCTGAACCAAGCAGGTAAGTTCCCCGAACGTTGTGATGACCTTGTTGCTCAGCATCAGACGTGCGCTGACAATCGAATCATTTCATTGTCGGACACGGAGGGTCACCCAGCCGGTCGCGATGCGATCCATTTCCGCGGTGCTCGAACTGGGATTGACGACAGCATTGCATCAGTGAGAAGCCGCCACAGGTTGCAGCGTGTAAACCCGCGCGTGTGCAGACGCCGTCTCGATGTCACCGCAGCGCAATGCCGCCCGAACCAAATCCAACCGGTTGGCATCTGCAACCGAAAGGTACGGCGACCAGGAGGTTTCGTCTTCCATGATGTCCACATCGACCTCCGCCACGTAGCGCCCCTCCTGGATCAATTTCGCTTTTCGTCGGATCGTCATTTGCGTCGCTCCGTAAACTCGTGATTCCACCGTGCAGGGTCAGGACGATACGCGGTAACCAATACTGCGGGGCGATCGAAGCCTCTGGGAATTCCCCACACCACGTGAATGGGTCGCATCGCTTCGTCGAACTGCAAAACCAGTACGGATGGGCCCTTCGGATAGCCCGGATAGTCCTCGATGACCCTCGACAATGGCGCACCGTCGAGCACGGCCTGGACCGCGATTGCGTCGTCCGCAAGTTCATCATACCCATGCTCGGATACTCGAACGTCGCTTGCGAGTAACAATTCGAGAATTCTGCGGTGCGTGTCGCTCAAGGTGCCCGGTCTTTCGAGCTGAAATCCACCCGTCGGCTTGGTGTACGCCGGACCGGCGGCAGGGGCTACCAGGATGCCACCCCGGCGGAATTCGCACCAGATCCCCGAGCGCAACCATGGCGACCGTCCGTACCGGCGGATTGGCCGCTATCCGCCTCTCGTCGCGTTGAACCCCGCCACCCGCCCGAAGATCGCCGCCTTCGACAGCGCCGTCCCGCTCATGTACCCGGCGCCGTGGAAGCCGCCGACGATCTCGCCCGCGGCGAACAGCCCCGGGATCGCCGCGCCGTAGACGTCGATCACCCGCATCGAGGCGTCGACCCGGATCCCGCAGTACGTGCCCAGGATGGCCGTCGTGCAGGGGTAGATGTAGAACGGCGCGGTGTCGATGCGGGTCGGCCTGCCCCAGTCCTTGCCCAGGGTGGCGCGGCCGAACTCCGGCTCCATGCCGGTGTCGATGCCGGCGTTGTAGGCTGCCAGCGTGGCTTCGAGCGCATCGGCCGGAATACCGACGGCGTCGGCGATCGCGCGCGGGGTCGGGCCGCTGCGCACGAGGCCGCGCGCGAACGCATCGGCCAGATCGTTGGAATTCGGTGCCGGGGCGGACTGCGCCATGATCTTCGCGTCGAAGACCTGGAAGCCGATGCCGCCGGGCTGGGCCAGGCACAGTTCGCCCAGGGACTTGTAGGAGATCGACTCGTTCGCGAAGCGCCGGCCGAGGCGGTTCACCGCGATCGCGCCCTTGTAGATTGCCAGGCGCAGCACGGCGTCGTCCTCGGGCAGCACGCGCGTGTCCGGGTAGCGGTTGAGCGAAATGCCGAAGGTGCCGTTGATGAAGGCCACGTCGCGCAGGTCCGCGCCGCGCTTCCAGGCCATGCGCAGGCCGTCGCCGACGTTGCCCGCACCGCCGATCACCAGCGCCTGCTCCAGGTGCGGGGCGAACTTGCCGACCAGCGACGGATCGCGCGCGAACCCGCCGCATGCGAGCACCACGCCACACCGCGCGCGGACCTCGGCCTCGCCGCGGGAGTCACGCAAGCGCACGCCGCTTACGCCGGCGGGACCGTCGAGGAGATCCACCGCGGCGCTGCCGGCACGCCACTGGATGCCCGGATGCGCGCGCACGCGCGCGTGCAGCGCGTCCATGCAGCGATGCGGATCCACCGGGTGCGAGCGCGGCACACCCTGGTTGGAGCTGAGCGCGATCGGCTCGAACACCACGCCCTGGGCCTGGAGCCATTCGTAGGTGTCGATCTGGCGGTCCAGGAAAAGCTGTACCAACGCGGGATCGCAGCGCCCGCCGGCGGCCTTCTCGATGTCCGCGCGCAGCCGCGCGTCGTCGTCCTGGATGCCCTTGTCGCGCTGCGCGGCGGTGCCGGCGAAGGCGAACGAGCCGCTGCTGTACACGGTGCTGCCGCCGTGGCGATCCATCTTCTCGGCCAGCAGCACCCGGGCACCGCGCCCGGCGGCCTCCAGCGCCGCACAATGGCCGGCGAGCCCGCCGCCCAGGACGATGAGGTCGAACTGCGTGGACGCGCTCATCGAACCGCCGTCAGTAGTCCGAGACGGCGGCGGCCTTGCGGTGCAGATCCCGCGCCTCGTCGGCGCTGAGGCCAATCGTATTCACCGTGCGGGACGGATACATCGGCGTGGGCACCTCGCCCTCCAGGGAGATGTGCCACATGATGCGGGTGTCGCGCTCGTCCCAGCCGTCGCGGCGGTGCACGGTGGCGCTGTTGTCCCAGATCACGAAGTCGTCGGGCGTCAGCCCGACGCCGAATTCGAAGTCCACCCGGTTGGTGAAGTCCCACAACTCCTCCAGCAGCGCACGGCCCTCGGCCTCGTCCATGCCGACCACGACGCTGTCGCGCCGCGTCGGCAGGTAGAGCATCGGCCTGCCGCTGGGCAGGTGGCGGCGCACCAGCGGATGGGCAAAGCCGATCTTCCGATCCTCCAGCGGCATGGACGGACCTTCAGCCGCGATCTTCACCTCGATCTGGCGCGGGTAGAAGTGATGGATCACGCGCACACGGTCGATCCGGTCGCGCGTCGCCGCCGGCAGTGCCGCATAGACCGCGATCATGTTCTTGAAGTACGTCCGCGGCGGCGGCGTGGGCGTCTGCCGGCAGTAGAACGCGATCGTCCCGACCGGCGCCTCCCACGGCGTCGAGTCGCTGTGCCAGATCTGCGCCGAGGCGTTGCCGTCCCCGTAGGCGATGCCGTCGGATGCGACGCCGTTGGAGATCACCTTGATCCACTCGTGCCCGGGCACGTGATGGGCGACGTTGCCGGCGCGCTTGATGTCCACCAGCGGCCCGAACCGGGACGCGAAGCGCACCGCGGTGCCCGGGTCGATCGTCTGGCCGGGAATGAACACCAGCAGGCGCTCGGCAAGCTGCTTCTTCACGAAGTCGATGAAGAAGGGCTCGTCGGCTACCTTCTCGAACTCCAGCCCGGACAGGCGCACGCCCAGGTGCTCGGTGAGCGGCTCGGCGGCGAATGCTTGATTGGACATGGCGATACCTCCAGGGAATTGGCTGCCGTCGGATCTCAGCGCCAGCGCCCGCCGGCGATCTGCAATACCTCGCCGGTGATGTAGCCGGAGCGCCTGCCGACCAGGTACAGCAGCCCGTCGGCGATGTCCCTGCCATTGCCAAGGCGCTCGGTCGGCGTGCGCTCCAGCGCGCGTTCCTTCAGCTCCTTGAAATAGGTGATGCCGCGGGTGCGTTCGGTCTCGCAGAAGCCGGGCGCGATCGCATTGACGGTGATGCCGCTCTTGCCCAGTTCCAGGGCCAGCGCCATCGTCAGCCCCACCACGCCGGCCTTCGCGGCCGAGTAGTTGGCCTTGTTCGCGTCGCCGTCGCGGGCGCGCGAGGAGATGTTGACGATGCGTCCGTAGCGCCTGGCGAGCATCGCCGGCACCACGGCGCGGCTGACGTAGAACGGCGCATTCAGGTTCACGTCGATCACCTCGCGCCACTGCTGGTCGGTCATGGTCGTGATCGGCGCATCGCGCGAGAAACCGGCGCAGTTCACCAGGATCTCGATGCTGCCGTGCTGCGCCAGGATGCCCTCCACCGTACGCTGCACGATTGCAGGATCGGTGACGTCCGCGGCCACGCCCCAGGCCTGGCCACCGGCGGCGCGGATGCGTTCGGCGCATTCCTGCGCCGAGTCGTCGCGATCCCAGACCACCACCTTGCAGCGCTCCTCGCCGAGCGCAAGCGCGATGTCGGCACCCAGCCCGCGCCCACCGCCGGTGACGACCGCGACGTGTCCAGCAATTTCCAGATCCATGCGTTGGGTCTCTCCGAATTGTTTCGTCAGTCGAAGGATTCGAGCAGCCAGCCGCAGTCCGGCGCGCGCTCCAGCGCATCCACGCGCGCCAGCCAGGCATCGATGCGGGCGCCGTCCATGATCGGCTCGGCCAGGCGCCGGAACTTTGCGCGCACCTCGTCGTCCGTCATCGGGTTCCACTCGCTGCCGCGCGGGGCGTCGTTCGCCAGGCGCTCGATCACCGCGCCGGAGGCGTCCATCACCTCGACGCGGCTGTGGCGATAGTGACCGTAGGCCGGATCCACCACGGCCTCGAAGCGGCCCATCGCGGCCGTGATCTCGGGCCGCTTCAGGTGCGCTTCGCAGGCGATGCTGTGATCCGGCAGGATGACGTCCGCATCCACGGCCGCGTGCGCCAGGCAATACTCGATATTGAACCTCGCCTCGTTCGGCGTGGTCGGCGCGCGGCCGTTCTTCACCACCGCCGGGAAGATGTAGGCCGGCAGGTGCACGCGGACCTTGCCGCCGCCCGCGAGCGTGCCGGCACGCCGTAAACCGGCGACCGCGTCGATGGCGCTATGCGTGTAGCCGCAGCAGGCGTGCAGCTTGCGGCGCGGCTCGGCCAGCCGCCAGTGGTCGAAATCCAGCACGATCTTCTCGTCGTAGCCGCGGGCCACGGTGGCGTAGTATCCGATCGGGCTCTCCAGCAGCCGCATCGCGCCGGTCAGGCCCGCGCCGGCATAGTTCGCCGCCATCAGTCCCACCGCGCCCGGCCAGCCGCCGAACAGGATCGGCTTCATCGAATTGCCCTCGCCGAACACCATCTCGGCCGGGCCCCAGCTTGCCAGGGCGCCGGCGATCGCCAGCGCCTGCCGGGTACGCTCCACGTCGAACCCGTGCATCTTCGCCGCCGCGGCCGCGGCGCCGATGGCCGAGGCCACGGTGACCTGCACCATCGCGGTCTCGGTGAACGGCTTCTGGTGCGCGTAGAACCCGCCGTGCACGCGGCACACGACCTCCACGCCCGCAATCACCGCCTCGACCAGCCGCGCGCCCGGCGCGCCCAGCGCCTGCGCGAGCGCCAGGGCCGGCGTCACCGTGGCGATGGAGGCATGGCCGCCGATGAGATCGTTGAGCTCGAATACGTCGCCCATGTAGGCATTCACGCGCGTGGCGGCCTCCACCGGCAGGCGCGTGCCCGCGCCGAGCACGCTCGCTTCTGCCGGTCCGCCGCGCGCGCGCTCGGCGGCGAGCAGTTGCTGCGACTCCGGCAGCCGTGCGCCCGACGCGATGCAGCCAATCGTGTCCAGGATATTGAGCACCCCCTGGCGGCGGACCGCCGCGGGAACGGCCTGCAGGCGGATGCCCGCGGAGAATTCCGCGACCCGATCCAACAGGGCGGGCGCGACTGCCGACGCCGGCTGTTCGTCCTTCATATGTGCGTTCATGTGCGATTCCCCGCCGCCTGTTCCCCGGCCACGCGGCCGAAGATGGCGGCCTTGCCGAGCGCCGTGCCGCTCATGTAGCCGGCGCCGTGAAAACCTCCGACCGCCTCGCCGGCGGCGTACAGGCCGTCGATAGGCGCGCCGCCCTGCGTCAACACCCGCATGCGCGCATCGACCCTCAAGCCGCAGTACGTCGACAGCAGCGCCGTCGTGCACGGCAGCGCGTAGAACGGCGGCGACGCGATCGGCACCGGCTTGCCGTAGCCCGCCGCCAGCGTCGCGCGGCCGAAGTCCGGATCGCGGCCCGCGGCGACGCCGCGGTTGTAGCGCTCGACCGTCGCGACCAGGCGCGCGGGATCGAGCCCGACGCTTGTGGCCAGCGCCTCGATCGAATCCGCGCGGCGAACCAGGCCGCGCGCGTATGCACCCCGCAGATCGTTCACGGATGGGTTCTCGACCGAGGTGTCCATGATCGACTGGTCGAAGATCTGGAACGCCACCGCGTCGGGCTGCGCGAGGCAGCCACCGGCGAGCACCTTGTAGGACTGCGACTCGTCCGCGAAGCGATCGGCGTTGCGGTTCACCGCGATGCCGCCGCGGTACATGGCCATGCGCAGCCAGAGCGAGTCGTCCGCGTCCACGCGCAGATCCGGGTAGTGGTTGATCGCCACGCCGAAGGTGCCGGTGACGAATTCCATGTCCACGAGCGCGGCGCCGCGCGCACCGGCGAGCGTGAGCGCGTCGCCGGTGTTGCCCACCCCGCCCCAGGCCTGCGCCTGGACCAGATCCGGCGCGTGGCGCTGCACCAGCGCGCGATTGCGCGTGAACCCGCCGCAGGCCAGCACCACGCCGCGCGAGGCCGCCAGTTCACTGTCGGCCCGTCCGGTACGCAGCATCGCGCCGTTCACCCCGGCGCGCCCAACGTGGGGCAACAGGCCGGTCAACGCCGTTCCGGACCGGTAGCGGATCCGCGGGTGGCCGGTTGCACGGGCGTGCAGCGCCTCGATGAGCTGGTTCGGATCGGTGGGATGGGTGCGCGGCACCGAGGTGTTGGAACTGAGGGTGATCGGGTGGAACTTCACGCCGTGCGCGCCCAGCCATTCGAACGTGTCGGCCTGGCGTTCGACGTAGAGCCCTACCAGGGCCGGATCGGCACGGCCGCCGGAGACCCTGGTCAATTCGGCGACGAGCGATTCCGGGCTGTCGTGGATGCCTGCCGCACGTTGCAGGTCAGTGCCGGCGAACGCGAACGACCCCGCGCTCATGCGCGAGCTGCCGCCGGTGCGGGCGGTCTTTTCGACCAGCACGACTTCGGCGCCCCCTTCGGCAGCGGCCAGCGCCGCGCAATGCCCCGCGAGGCCCGCGCCGACCACGATCACATCGGCCGCCGCTGCGTGACTCACCCGCGCGCGCCCGCCCCGCGCACGATGTCGATCACGCGCGCCGGATCCGCCGGCGGCGCATCCCCGCGCCAGGCGACGTGGTCGTCCGGCCGCACCAGTACCAGCTTGCGCTCGTAGGCGGCACGCACGGCGGCGGCGTCGAGATCGATCAATCGCAACGGCATGCCAGCGGCCTTGGCCGCGCTCACGAGCGGCCCGGCGTCGGCACCCGGATCCAGGCGCAGCAGCACGAAGCCGCGGCCGAACAGGTCCAGCGTGGAGCGGTTCCCGCCGATCCACACGTGCGGTGCACGGTGGCCGGGGCGCGCGGTCTGGTCGTAGGTGGAGACCGTGTCCGGCGGCTCGGGGGTGCCGTCCGGCACGATCACCGGCGACCCCTCGTAGCGGTAGCCCAGGTGGATGCCGATCGTGAACCACTCGCGCTTCATCATCGCCGTGTAGGCATCGCCGAAGGCGCGCCGCGCGGCGTCGCCCGCCGGCCCCGGCTCGAACACTTCCCGTGAGGGTTTCTCGTCGCGCGGCTTCAACATTCGGTTCAGGTTGCCGGTGGCCTCGTTGACGTTGCGCACCGCCACCGGCTGGCGTTCGATGCCGTAGGATTCCAGCAGCGCCGGGCCGCCCCAGCCGCGCACGCAGGCGTCCAGCTTCCAGCCGAGATCGACCGCGTCCTGGATGCCCATGTTCATCCCGAACCCGCCCGTGGGCGAGGTCAGGTGCGCGGCATCGCCGCCGATGAACACGCGCCGGGTGCCGTAGCGATCGGCAACGAGCTGGCGCCGCACCCAGGGCATGACCGACAGGATCTCGAACGGCACTTCGCGGCCCACCGCACGCACGAACGCCGCGCGCAGGTCGTCCTCGGTGAGCGTGCGCATGGTCGCATCGCCCACGATCGACATGCGCCACCAGTTCCGGCCGTTGATGGCGACAATCGTCGCCCAGGTGCCGTCCGGGCCGATGAAGATGTAGCGGTAGCCGGGCTTCTTGTCGTGGTACTGCTCCAGGCCGTCGCAGCGGATGATGGCGTTGGTGGTGTAGGTCAGCACCGGGCTGCCGGTCATCGGCAGCCCGAGCCGCTCGCGTACCGTGCTGGAGCCGCCGTCGCAGCCGATGAGATAGTCGCACTCGATCTCGCTGCGCGCGCCGGAGACGATGTCGACCACGGTGGCCACCACGCGGTCCTCGTGTTCCACGAAGTCGACCAGCTCGGTCCGGTAGCGCAGCTCGCACAGGCCGGAGCGGCGCGCGAACCGCGTCAGCACCGGGTCGAAGAAGTGCTGCGGGCAGCGCTCGCGCTTCTGCGGGCTCTGCGGCGGCTTTTCCTCCAGGCGGTTGCTCGGGAACGGCTCGCGGCCGAACTCGTAGCCGCCGTGCAGCGCCGAGACCCAGGCGTAGTCCTGCGGATAGTCGCGGTTGTAGCCGGCGTTCTCGACCTCCTCGACGATACCCCAGCGGCGGCAGAACTCCATGGTGCGCACGCCGATCATGTCCATCTTGGGCTGGAAGATGGAGCCGTCGCCCTTGTCGACCAGCATGCAGCGCGTGCCGCGCCAGCCGAGATCGCCGGCGAGCGCCAGTCCCACCGGCCCGCCGCCGGCCACCAGTACCGGAACACGCGTCATTCGCCGCCCTCCGGCTCTTCGCGCAGCCAGTGCAACATGCGCATCAGCGGCTCGTCCGTGACGCGCAGGAGCGTGGCGCCGGCGCGGCTCTCGTGCACCGCCGGGCGCCAGGCCGGCACGGCGAACACATCCCCGCGCGCCCAATGGAACACGCTGCCGTCGATGTCGCTCGTGCCGCCGCCCTCGATCACGGCGTAGATCGAGTTGGCCGTGGTGCGGCCGGCCTGCAGGCGCGCGCCCGCCTCCAGCCGGCCCACGTGCAGGCCGATCGTGTCCATGCGCGGCGGGCCGAGCTCCACGCTGCGCCAGC
The DNA here is from genome assembly GCA_050183625.1 of Gammaproteobacteria bacterium. Lineage (GTDB taxonomy): Bacteria > Pseudomonadota > Gammaproteobacteria > JADZEE01 > JADZEE01 > JBFXBD01. Next base: position 8,336 of record JBFXBD010000009.1, on the reverse strand, counting down.
CGGGCCGGGCGGGCGCGGCGGACTCGAGCCGCTTTCGCACGTCCGCGAAGGCGAAGCGGAACGGCGAAGCCGCATCGACGATGTCGGTGCGCTCGATGCGCTCGTGGTAGGTCTCGAAGAACATCGGCTCCAGGAAATGCACCGTGGGCACGTCCAGGAAGTCGATCCAATAGGCGCGTGCGTCGCTCTCGTTCGAGTGCCCGTGCCAAGCCCAGTTCGGCGTCAGCAGCACGTCCCCGGGCGCCATCGGGATCTTGCGCCCGTCCACCACCGTGTACGCGCCTGGCGCTGCGTCCACCACCAGCCGCAGCGCGTTCGGCGTGTGCCGGTGGCTGCGCGCGGTCTCGTGCGGCATCACCATCTGGTAGGCGGCGATCAGCGTGCGCACCGTGGCGTAGGTGTTGCCCGGCACTGGGTTGAAGAGGATGAGGTTGCGGCGCTCGGCCAGCTCGGTGCTGACGAAGCGGCCGGCGGCGTCGAGCGCGGCATGCGCCGTGGCGTACGACCAGTGCACCGGGCGGAAGTTCGCGCGCGGCGCCGGCCACAGCGAAGGTTCCGGCTTGTTCCACCCCGGCCCCATGCCGGTAGGAACGAGGGCCCGGTAGAGGTCCTCCATGCTCGCGGTGGCGGCGAGCGCCGCCGCGTGATCCGGTGCGTTCATCGTGATTCTCCGTCTCAGCCGTAGCGGCCGCCGGTGACGTACACCACCTCGCCGGTGATGAAGCCGGAATCCGCCGCGGCCAGGAATGCGACCGTGCGCGCCATGTCCTCGGGCTCGCCGCCGCGATCGACGTGGATCGAGGCCTTGGCGCGCGCTTCGATATCGGTGAAGTGCGGCAGCGACAGCAGGCGCTCGGTGCGCGTGAAGCCGGGCGCGACCGCGTTCACGGTGACGCCGCGGCGGCCGACTTCCAGCGACAGGGCCTTGGTGAAGCTCACCACGCCGCCCTTGGCGGCGCTGTAGTTGGTCTTGTTCGGCTCCCCGCCCAGGTGCGCGCGCGAGGCGATGTTGACCACGCGCCCGTAGCCGCGATCGAGCATCGCCGGCAGCGCAAGCTGGGTGCAGATGAACACGCCCTTCAGGCACACGTCCATCACCGCGTCCCAGTCGGCGTCGGTCATTTCAAGGAACGGCCGGTCGCGCGAGAAGCCGGCGTTATTCACCAGGATTTCGAGCCGGCCGAAGCGGCCAAGCACCGCATCGATCGCCGCGCTCATGCTGGCGCGGCTGGCGACGTCGGCCTCCACGGCGAAGGCGTCCGCGCCCTGCGCGGCGAGTTGCGCGGCCACTGCGTTCGCGGCCGCGGGGTCCTTGTCCAGCACGGCGACACGGCATCCCTCCTGCGCCAGCACCCGCGCGGTGGCCTTGCCGATGCCATTGCCGGCGCCGGTGACGATGGCGACATGGCCCGCGATGCCCAGGTCCATCAGCCCGGCTCCCCGCGCGCGACGAGATTCATTTCGCCCACGCCTTCGATGGCGATCCTGACCTTGTCGCCCGGCTTCACCGGACCGACGCCGGAAGGCGTGCCGGTGGCGATGATGTCGCCCGGGTAGAGCGTGGCCACCCGCGAGGCGAGCTCGATCATGCCGGGGATGTCGAGGATGAGATCGCGCGTGTTCGCATCCTGGCGCAGCTCGCCGTTCACCCACAGCCTGGCCTGGACGTTGGCCGGGTCCGGGATCTCGTCCGCGGTGACGATCCAGGGCCCGAACGGACAGAACGTGTCCCAGGACTTGCGCATCACCCGCTCCTCGTTGCCGCGCACCACCATGTCGATCAGGCAGGCGTAGCCGAAGATGTGCGAGAGCGCGGCCTCGCGCGTGATGCGGCGGCCACCGCGGCCGATGACGATGCCGAGCTCGCACTCGTGGTGGATCTCGCGGCCGGGCAGATCCGGCAGGACGATCGGATCGTTCGGGCCCGAGAGCGACGAATTGGCCTTGAGGAAGAAGCCGTTCACGTCCGCGCGATTGGACGACTTCATCTCCTCGCGGTGGAGCTGGTAGTTGGCCGGAAACGCCAGCAGCTTGTTCGGCCAGGCAATCGGTACTTCCAGGCGCACGCGGGTAAGATCGATCGGCGTGGACTGCGGGTGCTCCAGCACGCCGCGCATGCGGCGCTCGAAGTCGGCGATGAGCTGCACCATCTGTACCGGCGGCCAGGAAGCCGGATCCACGCCGAGCGCCGCGGTGATGTCGCGGGCGATGCCGTCTTGCTGCACGCCGATGCGGCCGCCGTCGAACCTGAACAGTTTCATGGGTTGCGATTCTCCATCGATGCTTCTGCGGCGATTCGTGCCGGCAGGGTGGGCTGGCCGAACCGGGGCGTAGCGGCCGGCTGCCGCGCGCGGCAGGTGCCGATGCCGGCATCCGGCGAAAGTTCGCCGCGCGGTACGCGGCAGTTCCGCCGCCGGCGTTCCGGCCGGCCTAGCGCGGCAACAACGTCTCGGCGATCACCTCGACCAGCTCGGCGCCCACGCGCAGCAGCCCGTACAGGACCGCCGCGCTCAGCAGGCCGCCGATCAGGCGGCCCGGGGCATGGGTCATCAGGAAGCCGCCGATCGCGCCGGCCGCGCTCAGCAGCCCGAGTACGAGGGCGCCGGTGCGGCCGTGCCTGGCGACCAGCTCGATCGCGGGATAGCGCTTGACCATCGTGGATTCACCCGTGCGCTGCCGCGCCGTTATAATGGTAAGACCATTCTGGCATCGGCGACCGGCGAGCGTCAACGACGCTCCGGCCCGCTGCCGCGGACCGCGCATCGCCCCAGCCCAGGAGACCGCCACGATGACGAACGACACCCCCACCGACCTGCGCACGCTGCTTACCCCCGGCGCCGGCGTGGTCATCCCCGGCGCTGCCGACGCGCTCGCCGCGCGCATCGCCGAGCTGGCCGGATTCCCGGTGGTGTACCTGACCGGCGCGGGCGTCGCCAACGCCTTCCTCGGCGCCCCGGACATCGGCCTGACCACCGCCACCGAGGTCGTCGCCCACCTGGCGGCGATGCGCGAGGCGGTGCGGGTGCCGATCATCGCCGACGGCGATACCGGCTTCGGCAACGCGCTGAACATGTACCGCACGGTACGCCTGTACGAACGCGCGGGCGCCAATGCCATCCAGATCGAGGACCAGGTGTTCCCCAAGCGCTGCGGGCATTTCGAAGGCAAGGCGGTCATCCCCAAGGCGCAGGCGGTGCAGAAGGTGAAGGCCGCCGTGGACGCGCGCCGCGACGCCGGGTTCCTGATCCTGGCGCGCACCGACGCGCGCGCGGTCGAGGGCATGGACGCGGCGCTCGATCGGATCGCGGCCTACAAGGAGGCCGGTGCCGACCTGCTGTTCGTCGAAGCGCCGCAGTCCGTGGACGAACTGCGCCGCATCCCGCGCGAGGTGCCTGGCACGCACATCTGCAACATCGTCTTCGGCGGCAAGACGCCGATGCTGCCGCGCGAAGAGCTCGGCGCCATCGGCTTCGCCGGCATCCTGTACGCGAACGCGGCGCTGCAGTCCGCCATGCTGGCCATGAAGCGCACGCTCGCGCACCTGCACGCGCGCGGCTCGCTGACCGGCATCGAGGAGGCGATCCTCCCCTTCGACCAGCGCCAGCAGCTCGTCGACCACGACCGCTACAAGGCGCTGGAGAAGCGCTACGAAGGCGCCTGAGCGGCACGCGGCAGGTTATCCTGCGGCCTCCCATACGCACCGGATACCCGGCGATGAAGATTGGCTGCACCTTTCCACATACCGACATCGGCAACGATCCGATCGCCATCCGCGACTTCGCGCAGGCGGCCGAGGCCCTGGGCTACAGCCACATCCGCATCAACGACCACGTGCTCGGCGCGGTGCACGCCGGACGCAACCCGCCGCTCACCGGACCGTACGACGACCGCACGCCATTCCACGAGCCGTTCGTCACCTTCGGCTTCCTGGCGGCGCTCACCGAGCGCATCGAACTGTGCGTCGGCGTACTCATCCTGCCGCAGCGGCAGGCAGTGCTGGTGGCCAAGCAGGCCGCCGAGGTGGATCTGCTCTCGCGCGGCCGGCTGCGCCTGGGGATCGGCAGCGGCTGGAACCCGGTCGAGTACGAAGCGCTGGGCGTGGACTGGCGGACGCGCGGCGCGCTGTACGAGGAGCAGATCCCGCTGCTGCGCCGGCTGTGGTCCGAGCCGGTGCTGGACTTCGCCGGGCGCTTCCACCGCATCGACCGCGCCGGCCTGCTGCCGCTGCCCGGGCGCCGCATCCCGATCTGGATCGGCGGCGGCCACGACCGCGTCCTGCGCCGCGCCGCGCGCCTGGCCGACGGGATGATCTTCGAGCAGGGCGGCCCGCGCTCGCTCGAATCCGCGCGCCGCGTGCGCGACTACGCCGCTGCCGAAGGGCGCGACCCGGCCGCGTTCGGCATCGAAGCCATCCTCAACTACGCCGCCGGCCCGGACAAATGGGCCACCCACGTCGACACCTGGCGCTCGTTCGGCGCCGACTACGTGTGCATCCGCACCATGGGCGTGGAGCCGATCGGCGTCGACTCCCAGATCGCCGCGCTGCGCCGCTACGCCGCAGCCGTCAACCCCTGACCCCCCAAAAAGGGTCAGGCGGTGGGGTGCCAGTCGAGCTTGCGGCCCCAGGAGTCGCAGTAGCCGAGGATGCGGGCCTGGGCATCGCCGCCGTCGTAGGCGGTGTAGGTGATGTCGAAGGACGGCGTGTCCGGATCCAGGAGCCGGCGCGCGGCTTCGGCGGGGTCGAGCTTCAGGCCGATGGCGTCGACGCCGACGCGGTGCACCGGGCGCTTGCGGCTCACGTCACGCAGGACGGCATCGAGCCGATCGCGCTGCGCCGGCGAAAGCTGGTAGAGAAAATTGCAGTGCATGACGCAAAGCGGGCCGGCGATCGGCGCCAGGTGCTGCTCGAGCAGCTCCAGCGCATCGCCCTGCACCAGCGTCGGCCGGATCTCGTCCCGCAGCGCAAGCGCGGATTGAATCAACGCCTGCTCGTGCGGCCAGTCCGCGAACAGGTTCGCCATCTGCCAGCGCCGTTCGTCAGGATCGTTCATGTCGTAGATGTGCAGGTCCAGGCCCAGCCGCGAACCGATCTCCGGCAGCCGCATCGGCAGCGCCTCCGACGACTCGCTCACTTGGCAGGGCAGCACGATCGACGAGCGCGGATTGTCCACCCGGCCGCGGGCGCCGTAGTCGTAGCCGTAGCAGTCAAGCAGCAGGTTCAGGCCGAGCGCGCAGCCGACATCCACCAGCGCGATCGGCTCGCCCGCGCGCTCGGCGACCCACGCCACGCACGGCGCCAGCAGCGCGCAGCGGTTGGGCGTGGTGTACTGTGTGCTGCGGCCGGCGAGCAGCGGCTTGATCCGATCCGCATACCGCAGGCAGTACGCCTTGAACTCGGGGAAGATCTCGTCCGCCGCGATCGGGCGCCCGGTGACGAACGGATGTACGCGCGATAGCTTGGAGGATCGGTCCTGCGCCAGCAGGTACTGCACGGCCGACAGCAGCATGAAGTTCGGCGGCTGCCCGGTCTTGAGGGCCGACACGGCGAAGCCGAGCAGCTTGTCGTCCGCGGCGATCAGCTCGCTCATCCGCGCGGTGAACGTCGCGCCGTCGCGCGCCAGGCCAATCGCGTTCCAGCGCAGGACCTGCTTGTATTCGTCGAACATCCGTACCTCTTTCCGGGGCGATTCGCGCACGGCTCCCGCCGACGCGGCCGACGCTATACCCAACGCCGACGTCAGATCCTGCGGGTGAAGGCGATGCGCGCACCCGCATCGCAGCGGATCACGCAGCCATTGAGAAGTTCGTTGCGGCACACGTGCAGGACCAGATCCGCGACCTCCTGCGGATTGCCGATGCGGTCGCGCGCCGGGATGAGACTCAGCAGGAACTTCTGCACCGGCGGCGGCAGGCGCTGCTCGGTCTCGGTCTCCACCGTACCGACCGAGAGCGTCACCACCCGGATCCGCCAGCGGCCGAAGTCCCGCGCCAGTGAAAGGGTCAGGGCATCGATGCCGGCCTTGGCCGCGACGTAGCCGGAACTGCCCGGCGCGCTGTCCGCGGCCGCGATCGAGGACAGGTTCACCACCACGCCGCCGACCGCATCGGGCTGCGGCGAGTGCCTGATCAGCGAAGCCGCGGCGCGCTGGGTGACGTAGAACGTACCGAACAGCGTGGTGTGCAGCGCCTCCAGGAACGGCTCCGGAGGCGTCGGCGTGCCGTCCTTCTCCAGCGTCGGCACCAGCCCGACCGCGTTCGCGCTGTTGACGAGGATGCGCGCCGGCCCGTGCGCCTTGCGCGCCGTCTCGATCGCGCCGTCCACGCTCGCCGTCTGGCTGACGTCGCAGGACAGGCCCAGCGCCCCGATCCTGCGCGCCGTCGCCTCGATAACCTCGCGCCGCCGGCCGAGGATGGTTACCTTCGCGCCGGCCTCCACCAGCGACTGCGCCACCGCCGCGCCGATGCCCGTGCCCCCGCCGGTGACGATCGCCGGCACGTCCTTCAGTTCCATTGCCGCTTCCAATCCGAGCCCGATGTTCAGGCCTGGATTGTCGGCCCGCTGCAGAGGTAAAGACAATGGGCGCTCATCGTCAATCGAAGAACCCGCGAACGGCCTGCGCCATCGCCGCGCGCACCGGCTCGCCCGAGACCACCACGTCGACCATCGTCAGCGACAGGTGGGTGTGGCCGCGAGCACTGAGCGAGTGCACCGGCACGCCGGCCGCGCGCAGGGCCTCGGCGTAGGCCAGGCCCTCGTCGCGCAGCGGATCGAACTCGGCCGTCACCACCATCGCCGGCGGCAGGCCCGCCAGCGTGGCCGCGCGCAGCGGAGAAGCGCGTGGATCGCCGCGGTCGGCCGGATCGCAGTAGTGATCCCAGAACCAGCGCATCAGCGCGGCGGTGAGCACGTAGCCGTCGGCGTTGTCCTGGTAAGAGCGGGTATCGAAGCGGCCATCGGTCACCGGCGTCAACAGCACCTGTCCGCACACCGCCGGCCCGCCCTCGTCGCGCAGGCGCTGGCAGGTGACGGCAACCAAATTGCCGCCGGCGCTCCAGCCGGCGAGCACCAGTTGACCGGCAATGCCGCCCAGCGCTTCCGCATGCTCGCCCACCCAGCGCGCGGCGCACAGTGCATCGTCTACTGCGGCCGGAAACCGCGCCTCGGGCGCGTGCCGGTAGCCGGCCGAGACGATCAGCGCGTTGCTGCGCACGCACAGATCGCGCAGCATCGGATCATCCGAGTCGTGGCTGCCCAGCACCCAGCCGCCGCCGTGGAAGTACAGCACCACGGGATGCGGCCCCGGCGTGGCCGGGCGGTACAGCCGGTAGTCCAGTGAACCAGCCGCGCCGGGCAGGGTGCCGTCGCGGATCTCGCCGACCGCCGGCCCGGGCGGGCGCCGCGCGTTCATCTGCGCGAGCATGCCGCGGCCTGCATTCACCGGCAGGCTGTCGAAGGTGGGCAGGTTCAGCGCCGCCATCAATTCCAGCACCCGGAGTACATCAGGCTGCAGCCTGCGCACCGCGCCGTCATTGACGATCCTTCCGCCCGGCAGGCCGGCACCCCTGCGTTCGAAGCCCAGGTAGCCACGCTCCACCACCTCGTCGCAGGCGCGGCGGTAGGCGTCCACGCCGCCGATGTAGGGCATCAGGCCGCGGTGCTTGCCGGGCACGTTGGCGCCGACGTACCAGCTGTCGGCACGCAGGTGCAGGGTGATCGCGGCGCAGTCGTCGCAGTGCTGCATCCAGGCCGCCTCGGCACCGCGGGTGGGTTCGATGCGGGTGGCGCCCTGGGCGCGCAGATCCTCGAGGCAGGCGCCTATCCAGTCCACGTGCTGCTCGATCGCCACCATCATGTTCGCCAGCACCGATGGGCTGCCCGGGCCGGTGATCGTGAAGAAGTTGGGGAAGCCGCTCAGCATCAGCCCCAGGTAGTTGCGCGTGCCCTCGGCCCACTCGGCCTTAAGCGTCCTGCCGTCGCGGCCGGTGATGTCCACCGCCACCAGCGCGCCGGTCATGGCGTCGAAGCCGGTCGCGTAGACGATGGCATCGAAGGCCATCGATTCGCCGCCCCGGCCGTCGTCGATGTCGATGCCGGTCTCGGTGATCGAGGCGATCGGTGTCCTTTTCAGATCCACGAGCCGCACGTTGGGGCGGTTGTAGGTCTCGTAGTAACCGCTGTCCAGGCAGGGGCGCTTGGTACCGAAGGGGTGGTCCTTCGGGCAAAGCGCGTCGGCCACGGCCGGATCCTTCACCGTGGCGCGGATCCGGTTGCGCACGTACTCGGCCACCAGGGCGTTGGCGTCTTCGAACAGGCCCTGGTCGGCGAAGATGCTGAT